>JAPNVD010000037.1 GCA_026627305.1 Sulfolobaceae archaeon | reverse complement strand
TTGATTATTGGTAAGATGAATAAGGCCTTTGATGAGGTTTATGCTATGGCTAATAAGCTTAATAGTGATTTGAGGACTGCTGCTATGGCTATTGCTGTTGATAGGGTTGTTAGGGCTATGAAGGTAAGAGGAATGCTATAATCTCATATAAAATAATTTTTAATTGCCTTTTCATTTCCTTACATTATGAGTGGTTACGATTCGTTTTCAAGATTTCTTGTAGATTTCTATAAAGATTATATTCCAATTAAAGCTGTAAATCCTGATTTTGGTGGTGAAGGAGAAACTGAGAGGGCTAAGTTCTTAGAGTCTTTGCTTAGGAAAATAGGGGTAGATGAGATAAAGCACTATGACGTACCAGATAAAAGAGTTAAAGGGGGGATTAGGCCTAATATAATTGCGTATATTTATGGAAGGAATACCGATAAAACGTTTTGGATTATAGGCCATATGGATGTAGTTCCTGAAGGTGATAAGTCTTTATGGCTATACGATCCTTGGAGTGCTAATATTAGTGGGGATTATATTTATGGTAGAGGTACAGAAGATGATGGGCAGGGCATAGCTACTGGACTTCTTGTTCTAAAAATGTTAAGAGACTATGATATAATGCCAAATATAAACCTTGGTATAGCATTTGTTTCTGACGAAGAAGCAGGAAGCAATTATGGTGCTAAGTATCTAGCATTTAATACTGATGTGTTCAAGCAATCTGATGAAATTCTAATTCCAGATGCAGGTTATCCTGAGGGAGATAAAATCGAGGTAGCGGAGAAGCATATATTATGGTTAAAGATTAAAGCTTTAGGTAAGCAAGCTCATGCGTCTACTCCAGAGAAGGGTATAAATGCGCATAGACTTAATATGGAATTCGTTTTGAGCGTATACAATAAAATCCATGATAGGTTTAATAAATATAATGAATTGTTTGATCCACCCGTTACTACTTGTGAACCTACTAAAAAAGAGAAAAACATAGATAATATCAATACCATACCAGGTGTTGATACAGTCTATATGGATTGTAGAATTTTAACAGACTATAACCCTAAAGAAGTGCTAGATTTTATAAGAGAAGAAGCTTATAATTTCTCGTTAGAAAGGGGATGTAAGATAGATGTTGAAGTTGTGAGCTTAGACATAGCACCCAAGCCAACAGATCCTAATTCAGAATTCGTTAGGAACTTTATAAAATCATTAAAAGAGATAAGGAATATTGAAGCAAGACCCATAGGTATTGGTGGTGGTACTGTAGCCAAATACTTTAGAGAAAAAGGAATACCAACAATAGTATGGATGACAACGGAGGGAACTGCTCACGAACCTAATGAAAGAGTGAAAATCTCTAATATAATAAATGATGCTAGAGTTATCTTCTATTATCTAACTTCAAAAAAGGTATGAGAAATGCTAGCAACGATAAGTCAATAACTACTGATATATACCAACTAAGCGCTAAATCAAGTGAAGAGATAAAGACTATAAGAGTCCCCGTACCTATTTGAATAGCGTTTAGTTCTCCTAATGAAATAGAAGAGTTTTCGGCACTAACGAAGTCTATAGCCATGGCGTAAGCTAGAGAAATGGAGATCTGATTAAACAAACCTAATATTATCATTCCTACTAGAAAATAATTAGTATATAACATTAAAGCTGGGATGATCCCCAGGATAGTAGATATCGCTAATCCAAGAAATCTCTTATTTTTAAAGAGATCCATGAGGAATGTTAGAAATCCTCCTATCATAGTAGAGTATAGTAAAATGGAAGAGAATAGCCCATAAGTTATTGGCGATTTCTTTAAGATGAAATCAGCGAAAGAAGGATATAGTTCACTTATAGCATAAAATTCCCCCCAGGCTCCAGCTGTACCTAAGGCTACCAATAAGACGTTCCTATTAGTTATTACCCTCAACTTGGGCTTGTAGTTTTCATAGTTTGAAAAAAGGTTTACTAGACCAAGTACAATTGTTAAAGAACCTAATATTAGCGTTGATGGAACGAACCCTATTTTTTCGTCAAGAAGTCCCCATGTTAATCCAATAGCACCACCTATGCTATATAATGAATTGTATATTCCCATAATTGTTGCAGTTTTATTTGAATATAGTGAAGCAAGAGTACCTCCAGCGGAAGAGAAGAAAAAAGCTGCACCAGCGCCTGTTAAACCATAAAATATCAACAGTTGTAAAAAGGAATTCGAAAATGCAATGAGAATATCTGTAATACCCATTATTAATAATCCTAAGGAATAGGTGGTCTTCATGCCAATCTTAGTTGAGATTAGAGCCGAGGGAATTTGCATAATTGCTGCTCCTATAAAAAATGATATTGGAATTAGTGCAGAGTAATTTTGAGGAAGGGAGTATTTATGGAGCAAAAATGGGATTACAGGTGATAGAAAGAACCAATTTATACTATATATGACTCGTGAAAGCAAAATCACGAAACCTCTTATTTTCATTGTATGATTTCGTAACGCTATTAGATTTTAAAAGATACTTACATAAATGATCTTTTTAAATGAACAATAATGTTACATACATATATTTAGAACAATATTAACTAAAAACATTTCAGAGCTACATCTTAGATCTTTTATAGTTATGTATAAGCAACACTAAATACGTTGTATAGATTCTGTTATTTATGACTTATATCTAACGATAAGCTGTATTTAATTTTTTTCTAAGATAAAAGCACCCTTAAAATAATGGAGATAATTTTTATATTAACATTATAGATATGTCTAACCTGGATCACAATGAAAAACTCTTCAGCTATATCAACTACACTCGCTATAATAATAGCTATAATTGTAGTTATAGCTGTAGTAGCAGGTATAGTTGCCGTCTTAAATTCACATAAACCTTCTGTTTCTACTGTTACCTCTACTGTTACTACTACATTTACAAAAAGTATAACAACCTCTTTAACGACTACTAATACAACAACTACCTCTGTTTCCACTGTTACTATTTTACCTCCAAATACTTCACA
>JAPNVD010000030.1 GCA_026627305.1 Sulfolobaceae archaeon | reverse complement strand
AGATCCCTAACCACATTTAAAGCGTTGTCATATCTACTACTTGTAGCATCACCTGAAAGATCTAATGGATTGTGTGGTGACGTTTGGGGCGGTAAAACTTTTTGTAACTCAGCTACAATACTGTCTGGTAATTCTATAGGCATTAGACCATATTTATCAATAGCATCTGACGTTAAAACACCATGACCTCCTGAATTAGTTATAACTAGAACAGAGCTCTTAATTGGTTCATCACTTGAGATTAACCTAGCTAAATCCAAGAAGTCGCTTAAGTCTTCCACTAGTATAGCACCTACAGCTCTAACCGCAGCCTTAAAAATCTCATAGGAGCCTGCTAAACTACCAGTATGTGTCTTAGCAGCAGCAGAACCATGAGTACTAACACCGCCTTTAAGGAAAACTACAGGCTTTATTTTAGTAACCTCTGGTAATACCTCTAAGAACCTCTGACCATCTGATATTCCTTCAATATACGAAAATATCGCCTTTGTCTCTGGATCATTAGCTAAATACTCTATTATATCAGTCTCCTTAAGGTCCGCCTGATTACCAAGAGAGACAAAATAGCTTATTCCCATTCTACTCCTTTGTGCCCAATTTAACATATAAACTCCTATACCACCACTCTGCACCACTAGAGCTATATTTCCTCTTTTAACATCAGAAAAGGCAAAAGTCGCATTGAATGAAGGCGTAATAATCCCAAAAGTGTTCGGGCCTAAAAATCTAATGCCATACTTTTTAGCTATGCTATCTATTTCGTTTTCTAGCTCTGCACCTTTCTCATCTAACTCTCTAAAACCTGAAGTAATTATAATTGATGCCTTAACATTAGACTCTCCTAACTCTTCCATTACTCCTGGCACTTCTTCTCTAGGTATAGCTATTATCGCTAAATCAACATGATCCTTTACGTCTTTTATCGATTTATAAGCATTTAGTCCCTCAACTTTCTCTGCATTGTTATTTATAGGTATAATTTTACCTGAGTATGTGGAGAGGAGATTCCTCAATATGATATTTCCAACCTTATTTCTATTCTTAGAGGCACCAATGACAGCAATACTCTTAGGTTTAAAAAGTGCTTCTAACATAAAATTATTTTTACTCTTTCAATTAATAAAACTATTCTATTTTTCGTCTACAAGTTGTTTTAAAGAATTGATAATCGACAGAATTCTCTTCTTATAGTCTTCATTAGACTTTACCTCATTAGCCTTATCGTTAAGGAATTCAGCGTAACTTTCCATTTCATTTAGTACTTCATCTATAGTATAAGATACGGGTTTACCAATAACTGGCGTGAAAGCGTTAAATTCGTTTAGCACTTCTTTACCTTTTTCAGTTAACCTGTAAATCTTCCTGTTTTTATCTTCTATAAACTCTATGTAACCATCCTTTGTTAACTCTTTTAATATTGGATATAAACTTCCAGGTGATGGTCTCCACCAACCTAGTGTTGCCTCTTCAATCGCATCCATAATTTCAGCACCAGTCATCTCTTTCCTAGATAATAACCAAAGTATCCAGTACTTCAATCCAAAGCCTCTAAACTTTCTATGAAATCCATGAGGTGGTATCATCTTTTTAACGTAGGAAGTATATGTTTACAAAATCTATAAATCTTATCTACTACAGTATAATATACGAAGTGACTTCTCCACTCGAAAAGTTCTTTCGAGAGCTAGATAATAGAGATGAGCAAGAAGCTAGAATCTTGGCTAATCTTTATAAGGATAAAGAAGGTTTTATTGATCTTACGAAGGTCAAGTACATTAGAAGACAAGAGAACGATAAAGCTATACTACTGATTTTAAAAAATAATGAAGCTATAATTTACCATAAACCCACAAAAATCTTTGTATATCTCAAGAACTTATCCTCAATAGATCTCGAAACATTAGAATATGAATTTTTAAGGAGAGGAAATGAGGTAGAGAAATTAATCACGGAAAGTTTCTACAGAAAAATATATTTAGATGGAAATATCGAAATAGGATTTTTCTTAGGCAACTTTTAAAAACGTAAATAACAATCTAAACGACAATCTAAAAACATTAATATAATAATACCAAAGTAATTATCGTGAATCAGAAAAATGTAAACGATAATACAAAACTACATGATATTACCAGTCAAAATTTTATATATGATCCACTATTCGTCATTGATGGAAAGACATTAGATATACTGTATGTGAATTCTGAAAGGATTTCATCAGTGCTAAAAAGGCTTGAGGGATATATAACTGATGAAGGAGAGAATATATATGCAATAATAACAGACGATTTCTCAAACAGTGTAATAATTGAAGTATGTAAAAATGATAGAAAAATAGTTGAAGGAGATATAAATTCTCTAAGGGGAAATATACTCATAATAATTAAAAAAGCAAAAATAAAAAAGCAAAATCGCCTTTATGAGTATTCCCAGATTCCTTTTCCTCTATAGTTGTAAACCACTGACTTGTAGCCTGTAACATATTCTAAGCTGTATCCTATTCCTTCTCTTCCAATGCCTGAATCTTTTCTTCCACCGAATGGGAAGTAACCTATGCCATGTTTTGGATAATCGTTAATATAAACTGCACCCACTTCTATAAATCTTATTATTCTCCTTATTTTATCGACATCTTTACCGAATATTGCGGCATCTAACCCATATCTTCTACCGTTTGCGATATCTAACGCTTCATCTATGCTTTTAACTTTCATAATAACTGCTATCGCAGCGAATACTTCTTTATTATAAACATATAAATTACGTATGTTGGAACTATCAGCCTCAATTAGCGTCGGCTCAATATATGTTGGACCTAACCTCTTACCACCAAATAGTATTTTAGCACCCTTAGACTGTGCATCTTTTACTGCATATTCAACCTCATCTGCAGTCTTCTCATCAATTAGTGGACCCATAGTTGTAGATGAATCTCTAGGATCTCCAACCTTTATCTTACTCAACTCTTCAAGCAAGTACTTCTTGAACTCTTCGTAAACAGGTTCCTCTACAAGAATGAATTTTATTGCATCGCATCTTTGACCTGCATAACTGGTCATTCCGATAGAAACCCTTTGTGCTGTAAATTTCAAATCAGCATCTTGCAAGATAAAAACAGGATCTCCACCTCCTAACTCCATAACGAACTGCTTTATTCCTGCAGCTTTGATTACCTTCTCTCCTGTCTCCGTACTTCCGGTTAATGATATTACGCTAATCCTCTTATCCGCTGATATTTTATCCATTTTACTTCCTGGAACAGTAATAACTGCTAATGCTGATTTTGGAAATCCAGCTAGCTCCAAAACTCTGGCAAACATGAGAGCAGGTAAGGGTGTAGCTGAAGCTGGCTTTACTATTACTGCATTACCCGCAACTGTGGAATATGTTATCTTGTTTACCACATCAAATAAGGGATAGTTAAATGGTGTTATAGCTAACACAACACCTAACGGTTCTCTCCTTATTATTGCCTCAGCTTCTAAACTTTCGGTGCTCCAATCTCCTGGTACATAATCTCCATAAAGTCTTCTTACATCAAGGTCAGCCCTTCTTAACCTCTCTATAGATGAGTTAACTTCTCCCTCTGCAGCAGCTCTAGTCTTACCATTACCTATCATTAATGCATTAACGAAATCCTCCTTAAACTTCTCTAATAGATCAGCAGCTTTATGATAAATTAAAACTCTCTTTTCTCCTGGCGTATCCCTTATCGCCCATCTACCTTTACTATATACTATATCAATAGCCCTCTCAATTACATCATCAGGTAAATCAGGAACCCTCATAATAACGTTCAAATCTATAGGACTCTTCACATCCCTAGGAGCGCCAGCGAATATCCATTCTCCTGCAATATAGTTTTTGAAATACGGTATTCCATTTTTAATTTCATAAATTTCTGAAAATTCAGAAGAGGATAATTTAATAGATGTTGGCTCCATAAAACTAACACCTTTTATACTAGTATTAAGCTAAAACTCGTTTAAGAATTTTTCAATATCTTTTAACGTTGGAATATTTTCGTTATCTCCTCTAACTGTTACAACTAACGTTGCCGCTACTACGGCATACTTAATTGCATTTTCTGGGGTATAGCCATTTAATATTGAAGAAACAAAAACACCACCTAGAGCATCTCCTGCTCCAGTAGGATCCTCAACCCTAACATTATAACCTGGAGCGTAATATTTTCTACCTTCATGATACACCACGGCACCTTTAGGACCTAACTTGTAAACTAAATATTTTACACCATATTTTTCAGTGAAGATCTTTGCAGCTTTATCTGGATCACTTTCTCCTATAAGAATCTTTGAATCATCAGCATCTGTAATTAAGAACTCCAAATTATCTAAAACCTTCGTAATTGTCTCTCTAGCCTTATCAGCGCTCCATAGTTTTAACCTAATATTCGTATCAAAACTTCTAGATTTTGCAAGCTCAAAAGCGCGTAATACCGCTTGTTTTGCGCTTTCACTAATAGCCATAGTTATGCCCGTGGAGTGGACAAGCCTAACCCTTTTTAATAGCTCCTCTGGTAAATCCTCTGGAGATAATCTACTTCCAGCACTATTTTTCCTATAATATACCATTTCACTCTTGTCAGGGACTGGATAATGTCTTTGCACGAAATAAATCCCGGTAGGAGCTTCTGGATCTATCTTTATATGAGAAACATCAACTCCTCTACCTCTCGCATACTCTATCGCATTTCTTCCAAATTCATCATCTCCAACTCTTCCAATAAAATAACACTTGTTACCAATCACAGTTATTGCAATACAGTAATTTAGCTCGGAACCAGCTATATGCTTCTCGAAATAATTCACATATCTTAGAGGTCCAGGTGTAAAAGAATTGAATTGAATTAAAATCTCTCCTAATGCCGCTATTTCCTGCATTTAAATTCACTTACTTAATAACTCGTTCATTTTAGATTTTAATACTCTTATCTCGTTAACAAACGATTTTTGTTCATCATCTGTAAGGGGGAATATTGGCGGCCTTGGTAAGCCTGCATCAACGTCAAGCATCTCCTTTATTGCGACATATATAGCAGATTGAGATCCGTATTTTGAAAGTAAACCAGTGAAACTATCGATCATTTCCTGGACTTTAAGAGCTTCCCTCACTTTACCGCTATTAACTAATTCTCTAGCTTTTATAAGTAATTGGGGCGCATAATTACCTATAGCTGATACAACTCCATCTAAACCTGAAGCTAATGTAGCTACTACTAATGCTTGCTTTCCGTTATATACTTTCATCTGTGGAAACATCATCTTATATTTAAGAGTGTGGGCAAGTTCAGGATGAGTATCCTTCACTCCGGCCATGCCATTTTCACTGATTTTTTTAACTATTGATGCATTTACATCGAATCCCGTTGCCTCAGGAATGTTATAAACATAAACGGGGTGTGGGCTTATCTCGATTAATTCTTGATAATATCTTATGACCCATTTTTCAGGAAAGTTGGGAAAATAATATGGTGGATAAGCAACTACACCTATTATATCGAAGTCTTTAGAAAATTTTGCTAGCTCTTTTACATCGTCAAAGTTTAGACCACCTATCTGGAATAACAGTTTATTAGTAACGTCATATAATGCCTCTAAAGTCTGTTTCTTCTCTTCAGCTGTTAACATGGGGCCAACTCCGGTAGTTCCATTAACAAATAGAGCATCAACTCCTCTCTCTATCAATGTTTTCCCTAATTCTTTCATCTTAACTTTATCTATCTTATTATCTTTAGTAAAAGATGTAACAATAGGAACAATAATATCCTGTTGCATAGTAATTATTCTTACACTTTTAATAATAAGGTTTGCTAAATCTGATTAATCTAAATGGAGAGCCTTTTAAAACTATATGTAATCCTCTCTTTTTACCTTATTTTCGGCGTTGCCAGTTGTAAGTAGTTTATATACATTCTCACATGCCCTCATCTTAGCCTTTTCTAGAACCTCTTGAGAAGCATAACCACCGGCAGTATGTAGAGTGCCAATAAAATTTTCTAAGTTCCATAATTTGCTTTCAAAATCCTCCTTGCCATTATGTCTCCAGAATACATCTGTACCGAACCTAACCGTGGGTCTTTCTACTAAGAGTCTGTAAATGCCATCTTCATCAATTGTTTCTCCTCTACCAACGTTAACAATTATAACCTTATTTTTCACAAATTTTAGAATATCATAATTTAATATTCCCTTAGTATATTTATTTAAAGGCAATGCATCCACAATTATATCAGCCTTGGTGATGTACTCGCCTAGCTTTGTTATTGAATCTCTAATATCAAAATACTCTGGCTTTTTAAAAGATCTAGAGAGACCAATATTGAAGGTATTAAATCCCTCCTTACCTATTCTAGCAACCTCGCTTCCAATACCTCCACCTCCTAAAATCAATAAAACCTTACCATCAATTTGATAGCTCTCTACTCTCTTCCTTAATCCAATACCCTTAGCCAAGGCTAGTATCAAAGCCCATGTATGCTCTGCTACTGAAAGAGCATAAGCCCCTGCATTAGAAAATACTTGGACTGTTTCAGGAATTACAGAAAAATCTAGATCATCCACGCCAGCAGAAAACGTTTGAATGAATTTCAGATATTTAGCTTTACCTACAATTTCCTTAGTGATTTGACGTGGCCATGCCATTATCACTTCAGTGCTTTCTAAATCATACTCATTGAAGTTAACCTCCTTGAGTCCGAAGTTGGCTAACAGCTTCCTGCACTCTAGGGGCAACTCCTCGGTGGATACTATTTTTGTTGTCATATACATCTCTTAATTATATTATGTTTTATATTTTCATTATGAAAGAAGCCACGCATTTGGAATAGATTTAAAATAATCAAGGGAGATGAGGAGAATATGTCTTTAAATAAGACGATAGCGATATTGCTCGTAATTTTCATTGTGTCAGGAGTTATAGTAGGCTATGGAATTGGATACTTTTTGACATATTCTAGTTTAAAAAATATGTACCAAATCGAAATTAATAGCATAAAATCAAACTACGAGAGAAGTCTATCGAATATTTCAGCTCAACTGGATCAGATTAACAGTACGTTGAAATCAATAATGGCAGGCTATAATGCACTTATGAAAGCCTATACGGAATTAAATTCGTCTTACAATCTTTTGGAGCAAAAGTATTCTTTGCTCAATAGTGATTATATGAAACTATATGAGAATTATACTGCATTATTAACAAGATATGACGGTTTATTAGAAGAGTATTCCAATATAACTAAAATAATCACAAACAACGTCTCAGAATACCTACTTGTAGAAAATATAACTATCCCGCCCAATGGAAGTGAACCATTACTTGAAAACCACTTTCTAAGATATTCAGGCTATTTAAATATTGATATACTCCTAGCGTTTTATCCAATAAATGTTACAATTATATTAAATAATTCAAAAATAGGGCTATATATGGTGATAAGTAAGGTCATTTCAACGCCATTAAAGAGCAACTTAGATATAATCATCCCTGTCACTACATCAAACGTTACCATAATAGTGAAGAACCTCAATGTACTAACGAAAAACCAGGTTTATATAATAGTAAGTTATAGGTTCTAACGATATGTATGAAATATCAAAATTCCTTTATGTCCTCTCAATAATAATAGCAATAATTCTATTCATAGGATCTGTTCTTGCATTCTTTCATGCGTTTTTGACCATATTTTCCCCCTTAATTGCATTAGGCTCATTCACATTAAGCTTCCTGTTCTTCCTAGGAGCAATATGGTGGGGGATAACAGCGTTCTTTACATCTAAGCGATCAATAATAGGCTATATAATGTACTTCTTAGGAACTATTCCACTTCTGTTGATATTTCCAATAGGCACCGTTGTTGGTATAATAATAATATTGTTATTAATATTCTCTAAAGATGTAAGAAAATGGTATAGACTATAAAAATTAATTAAGCTATTAGAGTAAGATAAGCACCGTCATTTCTTAACATTATTTATTGCCTTTCTTAGCCTTTCTACCCCTTCTTTCGCATCCTCTTCGGATATAACTAATGGGGGTATAAGTCTTATTGCACTCTGTCCTGCAGGCAGTAATACAAGTCCTAATTTTAACGCCTCTTCTATAACCTTATCTCTAGTTTTGGCATCAGGTTCCTTTGTTTTTAGATCTTTAACAAACTCAATACCCCAAGCTAAGCCAATACCCCTTACATCATCAGCTATCCCCTGGAGTTCGTCCCTGAAAACTTTCTCCAGTTCTTGTACATGTGGCAACAACCCTTCTATTAGATCTATAGACTTCAACGCAACTGCACAAGCTAATGCGTTACCGCCAAATGTATTGCTGTGCTGTCCAGGCTTAAAATCAAGGTCTGCTCTAAATATAGTGGCACCTATAGGCATAATTCCTCCTCCTAAAGCCTTTGCTAAAGTAATTATATCAGGGGCGACATTATAGTGCTCGACCGCAAACATTTTACCCGTCCTACCCATTCCCATCTGTACCTCATCATCAACCAGGAGTATCCCATACTTATCAACCAACTTTCTAAGCTCAGGGTAAAACTCCTTAGGTGGAACTATATAACCTCCTTCTCCTTGAATGGGTTCTGCAAAGATTGCAGCAACCTCCTCTGGAGGAGCCAACTGTTTAAGGACATAATCTTCTATGAACTCAATAGTTCTATTTACTAACTCTTTAGGATCTTCATAACCATCTATATGCCATGGATTCCTGAAAGGATTAGGATAAGGTACGTGAATAACATTACTCAATAATGGAGCCATCTGTGATCTTTGAGTTGTTTTACTAGCAGTTAGAGAGAGCGAACCAAAAGTTCTTCCGTGAAATGCACCTAAAAAAGCGATAAGGTACTTCCTCCCTGTAGTCCTACTTAGTTTTATAGCTGCTTCTATAGCCTCTGTACCACTATTACCATAAAACACCTTTTTCTTAAAGTTACCAGGTGCGATATTAACCAACTTTTTTGCCAACTCCAATTGCTCCACATTAAAGAAATCATTTGCAGCAGCATGTGCTAGTTTCTTTACCTGTTCTTCAACCACACGTATTATTTCAGGATGTGAAGGCCATCCTAAGTTATTAACTCCTATGCCAGATGTAAAATCTAGGTATTTATTACCATCAACATCATAAATCCAAACCCCTTCTCCTCTATCAATAACTAAGGGAATTTCGCGTGTAGTAGTTGCTAAGAATTCCTCACTCTCTTTAATAATTAAATCGTTTTTCTGTTTTTCTTTTAAATACGAACTCATAACATCATTCCTAGTACGAATTTCGAATTATAAAAATAAATCTTTTTCTGAAATTCAAACATAGCCGTTTACTGCTAGTTTTTCAACGAAAAGCCTCCAGATCTTTTTAGAATATTTGGGAATATAAAGTAATATTACGTATATAAGTAAATAGGCTATAAATATTCCTAATGAAAAGAAGATACTATTAAGGAATAAGGCTATTAATGTAGGAATCCAAATGACCAATGCAATAAGTATAAATACGATAAAACCTGTTAAGGAAAATCTATAAGCTATCTGCTCTCCTTCTACGTCCTTAATCTGTGGAGGGGGCCTAAACGCCATTAAGAACCATGTTAGTGGCACTGAACTAAAAGGCAATGCATAGAATGTTATCATAGCTGATAGGTTTCCGTTAGCTAGAAAATCTGCTAACGCTATAGGAGTAAAGGCGATAATCGACAAGGCTAGCCTAGCTAACATTCGCGCCCTTATATACTTTAACACATCAACACCTATGAAATCGATCCACAATCTCTCGTTTTGAAAGGATTGCCCAACAAATGGGATATAAAAGGCAATAGAATAGATTAGTATTAAATCCAATAGAAAAGATGATCTTGAAAAGGCAATTATTAGAGAGCCAGCTATAGAGAGGGGCAAAATAACTAAGATAGTTGGCACCCTTACATTTCTATAATTTTGACCTCCATAAAACCTGAATCTAACCATAGATGTTAGAAAGGTTGTGTAAAAAATTACACCTAAAAAAGTTCTAGGGAATTTAATTCTCTCAATTATTCCTCTTTTATAAGCCACAGGAGAAATACTTAGGGAATAAGCGTTTAGGTATAACGATTTGCTTACCATATAGAGAAGTAGTTCGACAATTATGAAAAACACAACTATGATAATCGAGTAATCAAGTGATGGGTAGATTATCAAATATATTAAGTTAGCCTTAGGATACAAAAGTAAGGTTAAGATTAAGTAGCCCAATAGCGAAAGGTTAAGTAATAGCCTTTTCTGAGAGTTTAGTGTGCCACTGAGTATTAATATCCCAGCTAGGGAGAATGCGAATATTAGCGTATTTATTAAGCCTAACGTTACTGAAATTGTTACAGGTATAATCAGATATAAGAAGAATAAGATAAGGATTACGGAATCTCCTATCTGCTTAATTAGAAGTAACTTAAAGGGATTTACACGAGTAGGTAACAGGAAATCAACCTCGGATTTTGTTAGAAGTGAAGGATATATGAGCCCAAATAATATAATGCTAAAAGATCCAGCTATTATAATCGAATCAACTACCTCTCTAGCAGGTTTAGGATAGGAAGACATGTGTAGTTTTGCATCTAGATCTAGAAGTATTATAAAGTACGTTAGTATCATGAGGATCATAAATCCCTTGGAATACCTAGATTTTATATAGAGATATATAGCTCTAAGCGTTCTCAAAATATCCACCCATTATCCTCGCTACTACTTGCTCTATCCTCTCATTAGGGTTAGCTAACTTTCTCAATCCATCAATATCTCCTTCCCATACAACTCTTCCCTTATTTATTATAATTACACCAGTGGTCAACCTCTCAGCGATAGACATTATATGAGTGGAGATTAACATGGTCGATTTCAACTGTTTAATGTAATTTATTACTTCCTCTTGTGTAGGAATGTCCAAATAGTTTAAAGGTTCGTCTAAGAGGAGAACCCGAGGTTCATGAATAATAGCCATAGCAATAGCTAACTTCTGCCTGTTACCCCTAGATAGAGATCCTGCGGGTCTATCAACATATTCTTTCAGATTTAAATCATTTAAGATATCTATGATTCTCTGCTCATAATCCTTTAATCCCCTTAAGATGCTTACATACTCTAAGTTTTCCTTAACAGTAAGATTTAAAAAAGGAAGAGCATCTTCAGGCAGATACCCAATACAGCTCTTCGCTATGCCAGAATCTAAAAACACATCAGTACCACAGACCTCAACATGTCCCTTATCTGGTCTCAACAATCCTGATAATATCCTCAACGTAGTAGATTTTCCAGCTCCATTAGGACCTAGTAATGCGAAAGAAGAACCACAAGGAACCTTAAATGATAGACCGTCTAAAGCTTTTACATATCCAAAGGACTTAGATACGTTGTCAGCATAAATACAATAATCCATTTCATATCTACATATTTAATAACTTCTCGTCATAAATAAATAATTTATAGCATGTATGCCAACGATAGAAATCCAAAAGCTAAAACGAAAAATACACTGGACCAATATGCAACCTTCCAACCCTTAGATAATTTATTATGTCCCATTATCCTCTCATCTTGAGCTATTATACCCATTATAAATGCAGGACCTATTAACGCAAAAACGAAGACTACCATTAAATTCAAGATGTAACTTACTAAATTCTTGAAGATAAAGGGAACTATTAATGCAGGTAAACTCTCGACAACGTATACTGCAAAACCTTGACTTCTCCTTAAACCTAATGCCTCCATCAATCCCCATGCGCTAGATAAGGATATAACAACCAATGCTAAGAACGCAGCTGAGATTAATCCTAAACCAAATATGGATGATGAATAAGGACCGGTTACTGAATATAATATGTTCTTTAAGGACTCAGCTGACATAAAATCTGTGCCTGATGGTAAAGGCGCAGCTACCATCTCTACAACTATCATTAGAACCTCAGTAACTATGGCACCTATTAGTGTCTCAAGCCTAGATACCCATAAGGGCTCTTCAGATTTCTCCGCAGTAGCTGAAGCTTGATAAAATAACATGAAAGGCATCACCACAGCTCCCGCATTAGCTGCCAATAGGAATAGTAAATTAATATTAGGACCACCAATGCCTTGAAATATAGGGTATTGCCTTATTCCTACCTTAACTAATCCTATAAAGAAACTAGCTATCAATACTAGAGAAACGAACATTAAAGCTTTCTCTACTTCAACATACTTCCTCCTGTAAACTAAACCTATATGGAAGACAAAGACTAGTGGCAAACCTATTGCAATTGGTATTCCGAGCAAAGTTAGACCTATTGCAATACCTGCATACTCTGCTGCATAGCTTAACACATCTGTTATGATCATTGGAACTACCATCAGTAAAGCTATATTACGCGAATAGTATTCTCTTATTATTTCGCCTAGACCTTTTTTAGTAACTGCACCTATCCTTCCTGAAACTTCCTGTATGAAGAACAAAGGTATTGTAAGGATCGCTAAAAACCATATTAATGAGTATTTAAAAGAGATCCCTGTCTGTGCCGCAGTTATTATACTTGCAGCATCCATATCTGCAATCATCGTTATCCATGCAGGACCAAAAAATTTCAGAAAATCCAAAACTTTACGCTTTGTCGTAAACACAATTTTTACTTTATTTAAATCGTATTAAACCTTGCCCTAAATTTTTAGCCAAAACATTTTTAAGTGATAATTTTTTGTTGAAGTTAACGTTAATAGTTGAGCAGTTAAGAGTGTATTGATGATTTTAATACTAGAGATCATGAACTATATAGGATTAGTAGCGTTTGCATCCTCTGGAGCAATAAAGGCTATAGAGAAAAGAATGGACCTATTTGGTGTACTTGTACTATCTTTTGTAACTGCACTAGCAGGAGGGATTACTAGAGACGTTTTGCTTGGAAGGTATCCTCCAACTAATTTAACTTATTTGCCTTATCCACTAACTGCAATAATTACTGGAATATTTGTTTTCCTTTTTTATGATAAATTAAAGAGGCTCATTAGTTCAGACCTTTTCCTCTATGCAGACTCTATAGGTTTAGGTGCTTTTACAGTTAGCGGCGCTATAATTTCACTCCCTTACAAGAACGTACTATTAATAATAATGATGGGTATGATAACGGCTGTTGGGGGCGGTGTAATTAGAGATCTGTTAGCGAACGAAGTACCATTAGTATTATATAAAGAGTTTTACGCTACTGCATCATTAATTGGAGGCATTATATTTTACATGTTCACCATAATTACGAATTTGAATATAGCTAGCATAACAGCTTCTATTGCAACGATTGCAGTTAGGATAATAGCGATAAAGAGGAATTGGGAACTACCAAGATACGCCTCAGCCAAATAGAGGTACTTTACTCTTTCTTGGAGGCTTTGGTATAGCGATAGTGAGTAATGATGCTATCAATCCTGCTATCGAAATCCATAGCATCGCTCTTGGTAATGGCATAAAAGCGGATAAGATTCCTACTATTATGGGTCCTAAAGTCATCCCACCAGAGTTGCCTACGTTCCACACTATTGAACTTGCTAGTGTTGCTGAACTCCTCGGTACTAGATCGTTAGTCAAAGCCATGCTTAACGGAAATGAGCTAAGTGCGAAGAATGCGAAAAGCAATATCCACCATATATCATGGGTAAAGTAAAATAGGGCATATCCAATAACAGCCCCTATAGAAGTTATTCCAAATATTAACCTTCTTCCGGATATATCTGATAAGACTCCTAGTATTGATTGTCCTACTATTGCTACGGAGTATATGATAGTCATCATTAATCCTAGATTTGTACCGTATGAATAATTTAGGAATTTCACTAATAAGGTGGGTAAGAGTTGTATGACTCCCTGAAAGAATATCCCTCTCAATAGTGAAATAACGGTCAGTATTATTACTACGTATATTAATGAGTACTTTGCGTCTACAGTTTGTTTAGCGACTATCTTTTGATCATAATGAGGTGGATCTGTTAAAAATATAGGTGGAATTCCTAAAGCAATTGATACTACCCCCAAGACAAGAAATGCGAGGAAAATATTGTTACTTAATAAAGCAAATAGAAGCATTGACAGATACTGATAGATAGATCTACCTAAACTTCCCATAGCTCCGTTGATACCTAAAGCAGTCCCTGCTGTACCGCCATATGCTGAAGATAAAATAGCAGCACCGAGCGGATGATAGAAAGCTGAAGCTATACCCGCAAGGACTATTGATAGAAATATGATTGGATAATTGCCCACCTTTAGCGAAAAACCTACTAATGCTAAACTAAGACCCCATAATATTAAACCTAAACCCATACTTTTAGTATTACCAATTAGTTTACTAGTCCTAGTAACGAGAATTGACGCAATCATCGAAATTATGGAAAATACTCCAGCTGCAATACCTGCAATAAAAGTTGAAGCTCCCAGATACTTTACCATGAAAGCATAGGCCAATGGCATAAGAAATAGATTACCATCATTAATGAAGTGTCCTAATGACGTTATAGTTAAAGCCTGGGTCCTGTTCATAGGTATCATTGTTACCTATTCATTATTTGAATATAAACTTTTCCTACATGAATATTTAATTTCTTAAAAACCTAAGTGAATTACTTACACAAATTTCGAATAATATATCATTATATCTTCATTTCCTTTGTACATCGCCGACTAACAAATACATAAGAGAACCAAGAATCCTCAATATTCCAATCATGAACAATAATCTCACTACAGCTCCTTCAATACCATATATCGGAATTAGAACATAAAGTAAAAAACTTCCAAGTGAAGAACCAACTAGGGCTGAAATTCCATTTAAAAAGTTATATAATGCTATCGAAAACCTTTTGTTTTGAGAATTATCGAAAAGATATGCATAGTAAGAAATAGAGGCAGAGTTAGTGAAGCCAGAAACAGCGTTTGCAATTATGATTTCTGTAACATTTGTAGCTAATGCGTATGCAAGAGGAAATGTAGCCAAGCCTAATCTACCTGCGAACATTATGTATTTCCTTTTAGAATCAGTTAATTTACCTATTAGTCTTTGAAGGGCAATAGTCGAAGCTGAACCGGATATAGAAATTAAGCCTACATCTAATTCGGTCATATGGAACTTATATATTTGAGCGAGGGGAAATAGGGGCCAAGCCATAGACCATATCATCGTAAAAATGGAGTTGATCATAAGGAACTTTCTTAATTTTAACAAGTCATAACTAACTTTTGCCTTTTTATAGTACGCATCAACATCGAATTGATATATAACATAAGCATCAAATAGAAGTATTGTCCCAGCAGTAATAAAGAAGTACCTCATTAAATATAGATTCCCTCTTACTATTATACCTGTTATCAACGTAGCAAAAAGGCCACCAATAGCACCGTAGAATGAATACAATGCTAGAGTTGATCCCCTTTTTGAAACGCTGATCTTTTCCACTATTAGTAGCCACCCTAAATTAGCTGCTCCTAGACCCGCCTCTATTATTATATACATGACTACAAATAGGGAACCTAAGATGTTCAGACTACCTATAATTAGCCAAGATATGCCTATTACAAGAGTAGAAATGAATAGTAACATTTTAGCCCTTGATTTTATGAAAGATAATATAAATTGAGTGACACCCGGCAAGGTAGTCCCTGCTGAAGTGATTATTGCGAGCATCTCCCCGCTTATCCCAGTTGAAGCTGAATAGAAACTTATAAATGGCGAAACCAAATTTTGTGCCAATGTTGAAAGAATTGAGTGTGTCCTTAAAGGAGGAAACAAGCGGTTACGTGACTTTTCTGTTGAGAGATCTGCCTCTTCCACCTATATCAAGCTTACCTTCTTTATGTTAGATTTAAAAAAGTTTATCGAGTATATTAATCAAAAAAGGATTGTGTAAAAGCATAAGGAAAATATTTTTAAAAAGAGCAGTTAAACCCTTTCATTTAACTTTACTAGTAAAGGGTAAAGCTTAAAGGAAGTTAATATAGAGAGAGCAAAAATTGTATACATAACCATATAATAAGGGTAGAGATTAATATAATATTAGTTTTTTATTTTACAAGTTCGAATTTAAAACTATGAAGGACAACGAGAAAATAGTTATTGCATTGGGAGGAAATGCTTTATTGAGAAAAGATGACCCTAGGACATTCGAAATACAACTTAAAAGAGCAGAGGAAGCAATGGAGTTGATAGGTTCATACTTCGATGAGTACAAAATCGTGCTAACACATGGAAATGGTCCTCAAGTGGGCGATATAGTCTTAATGAATGAAAGTTCCCTATCTTCAGTTCCACGTTATCCTTTAGATTCGTTAGTAGCGATGTCACAGGGACTCATTGGTTATATATTATTACAATCATACTGGAATGTAAAAGTTAAACTAAATTTAAAGAAAGACGCTGTGGCGATAATTACTAGAACGTTGATAGACATTAACGACCCCGCAAACACTAAGCCTTCAAAGCCAATAGGACCTTTTTATTCACAAGAAGAGGCTGAGAAGTTAGAACATGAGAAAGGATGGGTAATGAAGGAGGAGGGCACAAAGGGTTGGAGAAGAGTTGTACCCTCCCCATATCCTTTGAAAATTCTAGAGGCTAATATAATAAATGAACTTCTCGATTTAGGATATATACCTATAGCTGTGGGTGGTGGAGGAATCCCTGTATATGTTTCAAATTCAAAGTTAGCTGGCTTTGAAGGAGTTATCGACAAGGATCTTGCATCAGCTGTATTAGCTATTTCCATAGGTGCTGACAAGCTAGTTATACTAACAGATGTAGACTACGTTTACTTAAACTATGGGAAACCTAACCAAGAACCATTAAAGGAGATAAGTGCTAAAAAATTAAGAGAGCTTTTAGATAAGGGTTATTTTCCAGAGGGCTCTATGGGTCCTAAAGTTAGGGCTGCTATACTCTTTGTAGAAAACACAGGAAAAACTGCTATAATAAGTTCGTTAGAAAGAGCACGTGAGTCGATTGATGAAAAGTTTGGTACTATAGTTTATCCTTAAATACTCTAACTTTTTAAAAATATTATATTTACTAAAACAATGTATTTATCTCTCTTTCATTGATGATGAATTTGATATTGGCTTAAATTAGTTTTATATTAATAATATCTTCATTTTTTAAGAATTTTTGAAATCAGAATGTCTTTTATTTAGCAATAATTTTAAATAGCTGGAGCACACATATTTATTTAGAGAGCATGTCAGAAGAAAGACTTCCTTTAATTGGTGAAAAGTTCCCTGAATTAGAGGTTCAAACAAGTAAAGGCAAAATGAAACTCCCTGATGATTTTAAAGGCAAGTGGTTCGTACTATTTAGTCATCCTGGTGACTTCACACCAGTATGTACAACAGAGTTTGTAGCTTTTGCTAAAAGATATGAAGACTTTAAAGCTCTAAATACAGAATTAATAGGCTTAAGTGTAGATAGTGATATAGTACATATAAAGTGGATTGAGTGGATAAGAGATAAAGTAGGAGTTGATATTCCATTCCCCATAATAGCTGATCCCATGGGTTATGTTGCAAGAAAACTAGGGATGATCCATGCACAATCAGCCACTGCAACAGTACGTGCTGTATTTATAGTTGATGACAAGTCGATTGTCAGATTAATAATGTATTATCCCATGGAACTTGGTAGAAATATTGACGAGATATTAAGAGCTATAAAGGGCTTGCAGATGGTAGATAAGTATAAAGTAGCGATTCCCGCTAACTGGCCAAACAACGAGATAATGGGTGACAACTTCATTGTTCCACCACCTCATAATATAGCAGAAATAGGTGAAAGGTTACAGAAGTATAAGGGATTAGACTGGTGGCTGACCTGGACACCAGCACCTAAAGAAGATGCAGAGCAAGCAAGGAAATACTTACAGAGAGTTGCTCAAGCTATACCTCAGGGTAAATAAGGTAGTTTTAATTTATTTTACATTAACTTTTTATTGTGATAGAGCAACTTTTTCACCCCAAATCCATCGCTATTATTGGAGCTTCTACGCATAGAAATAAAGTTGGTAATATAGTACTTAGAAACCTGATTGCTACTTTTAACGGAAAAATTTTTCCAGTTAATAAACACGAATCTAGAATTGAGGGTCTAAAGGCTTACAGATCTGTTAAAGATATCAATGAAAGTATAGATCTAGCCATCATTTCGATACCTAGAGATTTTGTAGCTGAGGCTTTAGAAGAAGCAGGAGAAGTAGGAATAAAAGCTTCCATAATATTAACATCAGGTTTTAGAGAGCTTGACGAAATAGGTGCTAAACTTGAAGAAGAATTAAAAGCAATAGCTAGAAGATATGACATAAGGTTTCTGGGACCTAATACATTCGGATTAATAACACCTGAATTCAATGCAACCTTTTCACCCTTCGATGTAAAAAGAGGTAAAATCGCCATCTTATCACAGAGTGGAGGCCTAGGATTTTATGTTCTTGATTGGCTTCAACGGAATGGCTCTGGTGTAAGTTATTTTGTGAGTTTAGGAAATCAGGCTGATATAAATGAAGTAGATACGCTAGAATACATAGCAAAGGATCCAAGAAATAAGGCAATATTTGTTTATCTTGAAGGAGTTTCAGAAGGAAGAAGGCTCTTGAACGTTCTATCTGACATAACCACTAAAGTACCTGTGATATTTCTCAAAGGTGGAATAAGTAAAAGCGGAAGCAGAGCTGCGATGACGCATACAGGTAGCGTAGCTGGTTCCTATGAAGTGTTCAAAGCAGCTATTAGCTCTGCAGGCGGAATTATAGTAGAAAACCTAGAAGATTTCCTAGAACTTATGAAACTATACTCATTTGAGGAACCAATTAAAGATAAAATTTTGATAATAACTAATTCTGGAGGTCATGGAGTTTTAACCTCAGATGCTGTTGAAAAATACGGCCTATCGTTATGTACGTTAGATGAAGAAACCAAGAAGAAGCTTAAGGAGTTACTACCGCCATATTTAAAGCCAAACAATCCATTAGACTTATCTGTTGAAGCTCCTAGCACAGTTTACGATAAAGCTCTAGAAGCTACAAAAGATATCGATTGTACAAAGATAGTAATAGGCGAGTATTCGCCAGTAACCTCCTGCGTGGAAGACGCCAAGGTTCTTATTAGATATAAGGGAAAAAGTGTAATAGGCGTTTTCATGGGTTCTGATGAAAGAGAAGCCATAAGTATATTAACAGAGAATGGTATGCCCGCATTTAATTACCCTGAAGTAGCAGTTAGAGTAATTAGCTATCTGTTCAAGCAAATTAATGTCTTTAAGAAGCCTAAAATACTAGAGCCCCCAACTCTGGTCAGGGAACTAATAAAAGGTAAAGAATACTTAAAAGATTACGAAGCATTCAAATTACTGGAGTTATATGGAATAAAGACTCCTAGATATAGAATCGTAGAGAATATAGAAGACCTAAGGAATGCGACAGAAGAACTAAACTTTCCTATTGTGCTAAAGATATCATCGGATCGTCCTATCCATAAAACTGATATAGGTGGTGTTATCCTTAATATAAATTCCGTAGAAGAAGCTGTGAATGCCTATAATAAGTTATCTAAAATATCGCCAAGAATATTAGTGCAGGAGCAGATAAGCGGATATGAAATTTTCGTTGGAGGATTTATTGATAATTCATTTGGTCCTGTAATAATTGTTGGACTTGGTGGACTTCTAGTAGAAATCCTAAATAAGGTTGCATATGCAGTAGCCCCTATATCTTATAATGAAGCAGAATATCTGCTAAAAGAGACTAAGATATATGACATACTAAAAGCGAGAAAGAGGAATTATGATATAAATTCAGTAGTAGACACATTAGTCAAAGCGTCAAAAATAGTGTCTGAAATAAATATAAAAGAAATGGATATTAATCCATTGATAGTAAACGAGAATGGAAGTTATGCAGTTGACGTAAGGATATTGCTAGCTAATTAGTTAATCATACATACATATGGGATTTTTATTTATTTTGTGATACCCTTTCCTTTAAAATAAGGTTCTAAATACTTCTTAGACATCCCATATTTTATCGCTAGCCAGCCTAAACTGTCAAAATTAAGGTAAATAAAATAGACCACAGCGATAAGTCCAAAAAGTATAGTTAAAGGAAATAGAAAGTTTATGAACCTTAAATAGAATGTTGGAACTAATAATATCGGTATAATCCACTCCTTTGAATAATTATAACCTGAAGTTGAATATGTTATACATGAAGAGAAATAAGATAGAATCACCCCTAGGGTAAAAGCGTGAAGTAGATCTCCTAAGTATATTGAGGTGAGTGGCAATATTATACTAACCATAAGGGTTAAAAATGCTGATAAATTGAAAGTTTTTCTATATCTCTTTATAAGTATATAACCCAAGTAGACAATCAAAGTTATTGGTAGTACTAAGTGAATAAAAAAGGTCAAAAGCACCAAGATAATGAGAGGGATTTGTTTAACACCATGATACATTTTACTACCTAATGTAGCAGAGTAGACACCTATATTAACTCCTAATAGATAAGATAGGAGTGGAGGAACAAGAATCCAATATGAATAAATACCATATAATCCCCACGCCACAGCAGAAAGCGGTACTGAGATAAGTACTAATAAGTTTAATGGCAACTTAGTTAGCTTATATCCGTAGGTTTTTAAATCGTATAAGGACCATATTTCAGTAATGGTTAACACTACAAATGCCAAGGCTTGAGAATAGTGTATCGGAATCGCTAAGAGAGTTAGAGTGGTTAAATGCAAGGCTATATATTTCTTAGCTGGAAAAAATAATCTTTGTACCATACCAGCATATAAGGAATATGCGCCTAACATCATAAAGTATCCATGTTGAACAACATTATATCTTACTATAGAATAAATACCTATAACCCAGAAAATCATAGCCAAATAAATGTAAGGTACATTTACTCCCCAGGGTTCAATTTCTTGAGGTTCAGAAGAGGGATTTTTACCTTTACTCATATCTATTCAACATATAATTAAAAGACAGAACAAAAAACTAGCCCCTAAACTATTAAGGGTTGCTAAGATAGGACTGAACACTAGTCTTTATTGATTCTAAAAAACGTTCTGTATCCTCCCATACCTTATTCTTGAATTCCTTATCATCTACATAATACGCAAATAAACTTCTCTTATCTTTTTCCTTTATTCTAGTCCTTTTTATTAATCCTTTTCTCAAAAGATTATTTAGAGCTCTAGAAATTACAGCTTTGTCAACTTTTAAAGTTTCGGAAAGCTTAGACGCTGTCACGGGCTTACCTTCTTTGAGTATAAATTCGAGAGTTTGCCTTTCAACCCAAGATAATCCATAAAGCATTGTTAAAACATCATTAAAATCTAAACTCATCATATCATAATATTATATAAGTCCAACGAGAAATACTTTAACTGATAAACTAATTCGTTAATTTATGTCTAAAGTTGAACAGCTCCGACTTAAATATTACATTTTTGTCTTCAATCTTCTTTACTAATTTTTCTATTAACTCAGCCCATGCTCTATTAGGAGATAAATGTGTTACTTTAATTCCGTTTTCTTTAGCTATTAACTTTAAGGCATTAACACAATCCTCTCTAACAACACAAGTCTCACAATGTGTATAATATTTGCTATTAAGATCCATATAAATCAGTTCATTACTTGCAGTCCTATATAGTAAAGCTGGTTCTAGTCTTAAATTGAGATCCTTGAAAGTATAAGGAACAACTAGTTTAAATGTCGGTTTTCCATCTTTATCGTATAACTTAATATCTCTTAGTAATTTTCTTATCTTGGATTCATAGCTCTTACTAATACCGCCCTTAGAACCTGAAATAACATCTAAGATCTTAACATTAGAGAGCTTCTTAAATCTCCTGTAGGGCAATAGTACTAAATTTGTATCATTAGAGCCATCATTAATAAATGGCTTTATGTTAAAATAACACATATACTATTCTAAATAAAAAAATATGATCCAATTTTAAAAAGCTTTAATTCAAAAAGACTTTAATTTAATCATAAAACACCCTTGGATCTATAATCGCTTATTAATAAAAGTCTTATTCCTAAACTAATAATATCGACAGGCTGAAAGTATTAATAATATCGGTATCTTCTTGACCATGAATGACTATGTTAGATATACTAAAACTAGATTAACTAAAGGGAAGAAAATAAAGTAATCTATTTAATTTAATTAAAATAAAAACACTTAATCCCCGTGTGCGTCACATGCACAATAGCCAAACTCGTCTATTCTACTATGGCAAATTGGACACACATAGTCATCTAAGTATACTACTTCATCGAATCTTTTGCCGAACCTTAGCATATGTAGGTCTTCGGGTAAAAGATTTCCACTTATATTACTTTTTTCCATAAAAAAACTATTTACTTTCTAGCTTAAAAATTTTAACAGCTTATAATGTTTAAATATTACAAAAAATCTCAAATTTATTTTATTTATCTGTAACCTGCTACTTTCTCTATTAACTGAATTCTTTTGGCAGGATGTGGATGATCGCTGAAGAAATCAGCGTACCATGGTACTTTTTCATTTCTCCAATACTCTATTAAGCTATCCACATCGGTATCAGGAATATCATAATTTACTCCTGTAAAGAATAACATTGAGACTATTTGATTCTTCTTCCTATACTTATCTAAAGCACTTGGATCTACCGCTAACGTTATTTTAGCGAGTGCTCTCTCTAAATTAATAGCACCATTAGGCACAGTCAAAACAGAATTCACATCAGCATAGGCCTCTCTTAATCTATTGAGGAATAATACTAAGAACTGGAACAAGTAGCTAACAGCTAGTAATATGATTCCAAATAACATCATTATTCCGCCGTTATCTCTACCTTCTCCTCCACTGAATATACCTCCCCACATTAGACTATACCCTAACCAATATAGTAATGCTGGTATTAATCCCACTGCCATCAACACCTCTACGTCCCTATGTCTTAGATGACCTAACTCATGACCTAGAACTGCTTTAATTTCGTCCTTATTTAACATACGTAATAAGGGATAAGTAATAGCTACTCTTTTTCCTGCTATTGGACTCCCATAAGCGAAAGCGTTAGGGAATGAAACATTTGCTATGTAGACTTTAGGAGTAGATAATCCGTTGGCTTGAGCAACTTCTTTAACAACATCAACAAGCCAGCCATAGTGTGGATCGTCAGGTGTCACTTCAGTTGCTTTATACATCGCATTTATTAAATATGGACCAAATAGCCATTGTATTATGTTGAAGAAAGCTACAAATATCAATAGACCAGTAATCAGTGATGGAGCTACTGTATAACCAAAAAAGTATCCTACTACTGCATATGCTACAGCAAACCCTAAGATTATTATACCTAAAGCGGCAAATAGCATTTCAATTTTCAGTTTGGCAACTGTCAGATTCATATGTTAAGCATTTAAGTTCACTATATTAAAGTTTTTCATAAAACGTATTTGAATGTGATTAAATTTCAAAATTAAATAGATAACGTTATTTTTACTGTTCCTTGACTATATAACCAGCAATAATTTATATACTATCATTACAATTAACTATTGTGGAGCTTAACGTAGAATACAGGTATATCGTGGCAAGGGAAGGATTAAATGGTGTTCTCTCTGATATTAATAGCAAAGTGAAGGTACTGTTGGTCACTACAGAACCCAATAAGGAATATCCCACTATAATTCTATACGATATACAAAGCAAAAAGATAATAGGAATTGGAGGAGATGATGATCAGATAACATTAGGGCTTTTGAATATCACAGCTCTATCTAACGGAACAGTAGAGCTTAGCAATGGAAAGGTGAAAAGCATTGAATTACCTGACGATTTCTTACAGAATCCTTTTCCATATCAACAAAGGGCTA
Organism: Sulfolobaceae archaeon; assembly: GCA_026627305.1. GTDB lineage: Archaea > Thermoproteota > Thermoprotei_A > Sulfolobales > Sulfolobaceae > JAPNVD01. The sequence goes on along the minus strand of JAPNVD010000030.1, from coordinate 70,826 downwards.
TGAGAGCATTTATGTAATTCAAGACAAGAATTATTGTAGCATGCGTTGTTAATCAGGAAATAAAAGGGAAATTCATTTGTTTTATTGTTACTTGTTATTTTTATCAGGATTTGCAATTTTTACTGTTTCAGATGCTTTCTCTCCCTCACTTGAATATCTAATCACTACTTCGAAAAAGGAAGTTACGCATTCAGGCGATTTAACTTGTGAGAGTAAATTAAGTATTAAATCTCTATAAGAACATTTTATACTTGAATACAACTCTTTGCCCTTGTTAGTTACCTCCACATAAACAACACGTTTATCGTTTAAGCTTCTAACTCTCTTCACTAATCCTTTCCTCTCTAAAGAATCTATTATATCTGCCACTGATGATTTTCCAAGATTAAGGGAGGATGCGATTTCAGTAATGCTCTTATTTCCATTTTCAGCGACGAAACTTAACACTTGCGCTTCGCTAGCATTAAGCCCAACTTTTTCAGCCTGTTGTCTGAGCATCTTTTTGAACGCTCTTATTCCCTTCAGGATCGTTTCCCAGTCTTGCTGCACGCTTTTCACCTGTCCTTATTGCTGAAACTACAGTTGCTACTATTAATAATATGATTGAAATATATATAGCTTCTTTTAGACCATAGGTAAATGATGGTGCTATAGCGTTGACAAATACACTTGGTTTATCGACTTCATGAAACAGAGCAGGAGGCAATTTGTTAGCCACTAGACTAAACGGATCATATCCGAGAAATGCAGCAAATAATGCAGCAGTCGCAGGAAGGCTAGCTATAAAGTTGACTACACTACTTGGTAGACCTAGTGCATTGAGCTCCTTAGTAGCGTAAACGGGATACATGACTACCATACCTGTTAAAACTATTGTGAAGTATAATGCCAAGCTTGCAGTACTAGCCACGTTCATTAATGTAGCTCTTATACCTGAAGCTACTCCTCTCTTATCCGGAGGTACTGCCGCCATGATATCAGCTGTGTTCGGTGAAGTAAATAATCCCATACCTGCACCCATAAGGAATATAATTATGACAAACTCAGCATAATTGAAATCATATGGTAAAATCGCTAATAATGCAAAGCTGATGGTAGATATTGATAAACCTAAAACGGTGAACCATTTAGAACCATACCTATCTGATAAATAACCGCTAACAGGTCCAAATATTGCAAAGCCAGCTAAATTAGGGATCATGTAAACTCCTGCCCAAAATGGGACTGAAGACCAGCTATAGCCATGAAGTGGAAGCCATATAGCTTGTAACCAAAGGATCAACATAAATGTTATACCTTGCCTAGCTAAAGAGGCAAGCATGTTAGATAAATTTCCAGTTGCGAAATCTCTATGTTTAAATAACCTTAATTCCAATAGGGGTGATTGAACTTTTAGTTCTATAAAGATGAACGCTAATATTAGTACAAAAGAAACTCCTATACCTGCCCATACGAATGGATTTGACCAACCCAGCTGAGAATCACCATATGGTAATAACCCGTAAGTTAAAGAGATTAGAAGAATTGTTAAACCTGCTATAAATGTTGCATTACCGGCTACATCAATGCTAGTTTTCTTACGAACACCTGTCTCTTTTAAAGATATAATAGACCATATCGTACCTACGATCCCTATAGGGATATTTATTATGAATATTAATCTCCAGTTTATACCCGCTAAAATTCCACCTAGTACTAATCCTACTACTCCGCCTATCAGACCAGCGATCTGGTTAGTCCCTAGAGCCTTTCCTAGCTCGCTCCTTGGGAAATAGTCAGTTAGAATTGCAGCACTATTCACCATCATGAAGCCACCCCCAATTCCTTGAACCGCTCTAAATATGATCAGCTCTAATGCTGCTGTTACCCCAGTAGCGTTGACTATCGAAAGTAGTATGGAACCTATAGTGAAGATGACAAAGCCTAGTATATACAGCTTAACCCTACCGAACATGTCAGAAATCTTACCAAAAGTTAGAACTATTACGGAGGTAACTATTGAGTATATCATTAATAACCACATCATGTAAATAATACCTGAGGGGCTGAACGGATTAAATTTAATACCAGCAAATATAGCAGGTAAAGCTATCAATATCATGTTAGCGTTAGCGAAAGCCATGAAAATTCCTATAGAAGTGTTAGATAAGGCAATCCATTTAGCTTCCATATTAGAATCAGAAATTCGTTTCTGAAAATTTAGTTTAAATACTTTTCTATTCAGTCATTCATAACTATAAAAGCAAATGGAAAAACAATATAAGAAACGCATAATACAAGATTAAGCTAAATACTTTTAAAGTTCCACAAAAATAAATACTATTATGAGAAGGTTAGCGTGGATATATCTATTATACCGGTTATATAGATTGTTTGCTAAGGTACTACATAAAGGATAGAGTATAGATCGAATTTAATGAAATGTTTTTATTTTTCCAAGTAATATCATATATTAATGGCATTAGCAATAGATGTTATAACAAGGGAAGTTTCTAAAAGGCTTGAAGAGTTGACTAGAGGTTTTTATGAAGTAATCTCGCCACCCATAGACATGTATGAAGAAGGTGGAGAGTTAGTTATTGTTGCAGATATGCCAGGATTTGACAAGGACAAAATAAACGTAAGAATAATGGCTGATAATACATTAGCAATTTCTGCAGAGAGAGAGATTAAAACAACACAACCAGTCTATCTAGCACAAAGACCTAAAAAGATAGAGAAAAGAATAAGATTGCCTGTTAAAGTTCCTAAAGATGCCGAAATTATAGGAAAGTACGAGAATGGTATCCTTACATTAAGGATACCTATAGAAGGCAGAGTAAAGGTTAAGATTGAATAAAACTTATTACTACACCTAAAAGAGCAATGAGCAAGGATAAGGTAAAATCTTTTTGAAATAAATACAATACTATTGAAATCAGAATTATAACTACACCCATGATTTTTGTACTCCTTATATTATTTCCATTCCTCTCATATCGTCGGATATTATTACCTCTTAAAAGAAAAGCTCTAAACTTCGTTAATAACTGATTGGCTGTATCCCTTATTTGTTCCATATATAACTGTTGTAATAATCCCTCATTCTGTAAAAATTCTGCCAGGTTCCTCATGAAATCAAAGTTAGGATCGATTTCAGTACATGTGCCTTCTAAAACGTTTATCATCCTTAATGGTAACCATAACCCTGATGGAAGCCTCAGAGGAAATCTATAAAATACCTCATTAGCCTGCTTTAAGTAATCCCTTATTTGAAATTCTGAAACTTCAACTCCAGTCATCTCCTTTAAAAATAAATCGATCCCCTCTGCTAATACCTCTCTATCAGCCTCAGGTTGTATAGCACCTAATTCATCAAGAATTCTCACAAAGGTATATGAATCCCTGTTAACGATAGCACCATATATTAGTAATAGTTTCTTTTTAGTATCTTCAGGAAGTGTACCCACCATACCATAATCATAGAGTATTATATTTCCATTTTCATCAACTGCCAAATTACCTGGATGTGGATCCGCGTGAAAATATGGCTTCTCCAAAAGCATTGTCATGAACAACTGAAATACTCTAAATGCTAGAACATTTGGCTTAACTATCTTCTTAGCCTCCTCAGACGTCACCTTATATCCCTTTAAATACTCCATTACTATCACGTTTTTTGTAGCCTTAATCAGTTTAGGTACCTTAACTCTATGAAAATCTGAGTAGAGTTGCTCTCTAAATTTTACAAGAAATGAAGCTTCTCTTTCATAATCCATCTCCTTTATCAACGTCTTATGGAACTCATCTATTGTAACCCTTAACGATTCTAAAATGGAAGAGTCAAAAAGTATCCTCAAGGTAGGTAAAAAACGTTTAATGATCTTTAAATCCATTTCTACTATATTCTCTATATTAGGTCTCTTTACTTTTACAGCATACATGTTCCCGTCTCTATCGTAAGCTATATGAACTTGACCTAAACTAGCTGAAGCTATAGGTACTTCCTCAACTTTAATGATGTTTAAATCCTTCAGATCATTATAAAGAACATCTTTTACTTGATCAAAAGGCGCTGGAGTTACTTCATCTTGTAGTTTAGCTAACTCATCAAGGTATTCTTGAGGAAAAATATCAGGTCTAACAGATAATACCTGCCCTAGCTTAATAAACGTAGGACCTAAGTCCATTATCGCTTTTACCAACTTTCTAGCTTCTTCTCTAATTTCATTCTCATCTATAGGCTTTTTATTTATTATTCTATTTCTTATATCACGGTACTTTAGAAATCTAGGAAGAAGTTTTATAACAATCTGTAACGTTCTCTTAGTCTCTCCAAACATACTTATCTACCACTAATCAAAAATTTCAACGAATAATCTAAAGGAATAAGTAAACTAAAAAGAAAAACTTATCCGTATCTAAACGATACTCCTTGTCCATATCTAGGAAACTTCCAGATGATGTTATTATAAGGACATGCTATTTTACAAGCCCCACACTCAACACAATTCTCGTAAGCAACCACAATCTTGTTTTCATCCCAAGAGTACACATCAGCAGGACATATGCTAACACAAGGCTGTGGAACCCCATATGTGGATTCGCACTTCAAACACACTTGATGATTTGCTATTATTAAATGAGGTTGATCATCTCTTTTATACCTTAACGTATATAGTTTTTCCTCTATTTTTATACTCATGATATCACCCTTAACAAGTTGAGTCCTAATTTTAACAAGTCTGGTAACTTGCCTTTTATATAGCTCAGAGAGCTTAAATCATTAGCTGACCACGCATCAAATATGTCAGGAATAAGCTTCGCATATAGAGCTAAATTAGATGTATCTGAAAGCATAGTTTTAATAACAGGTCTTGAAACCGCTACTGAATGAATCTCGGGCAACTTAGCTAATTCTTGCTCATACCTCTCGCAACCGTAACCTTCAACAGCCGCCTTACCTGCTAAAGCGCCAGAAACTATTGCAGGGCCTATTCCATCTAATACTAGAGCGTTAACTAAACCAGCAGCGTCCCCAACTAGATAAATACCTTCTCTACATATGCTCCATTCCGGATATCCTCCTTCTGGAATTATCTTAGCAGAATATTCTCTAAGTGAACCTCCTTTTACAAGCTCTCCGAAGTTTATCGCCTTCTTAAATTCTTCCAATAAGATATAAGGCTTCATCTTAACGCTTACTAAAGACCTTATAGTAGCGCCAACGCCAATGGCAACAGAATCCCTATAGGTATATAAGAAACCCATTGCAGGTATTGGAGAATCTATGAGTATCTCCCAACTCGTACCACTATAATCATCTGGCAAACCAAATCTCTTGTTTACTTCATCTTTATTTAACAAATAAACTTCCTTAGCAACCTCCACTGCCTCATCCTGGGAGAACTCGGGCCTTATCCCTAAACTCATTGAGATTAAAGCATTTGCTCCTTCTGCTAAAACAACTGACTTTGCAGTTACATTGCCCCTATCCGTTACAACTGATATTTCTTCAGAATTCTGTCTTTCTAAACCTAAGGCAGTTGTTTTAGTAACTATTAAAGCACCAGCATTCTCTGCCTGTCTCGCTAAAGATCCATCAAATTTTAGCCTACTAACAGTTGCCAAAATATCGGGCTTAGTCTGAATATCTATACTAACTTTTCTTCCCTGGGATACGAATAGGAATCTTTCATTTACAACTTTCCTTTCAATTTGAACAGATGCTATATCAAATACTTTCTTTACAGTGTTTAACCTTACTCTAGCACCAGAAACGTTTTTAGCGCCAGGCTCTGGACCTCTCTCGATAACAAGCACCTTAGCTCCTGCTTTTGCTGCCGAAAGAGCAGCAGCTGAACCCGCTGGTCCCGCACCAACTACTACTACATCAAATTCAGGCAAGTTTCCCACTCTCCTTTAATTCCTTTAACTCTTTTATAAGTATCGGAACTATCTCAAATAGATCTCCAACTACTCCGAAATCACAGTTTTCGAATATTGGAGCTTGAGGATCTATATTTATAGCACCTATCTTTTTAGCTCCTTGTATTCCTACTAAATGCTGTATTGCGCCAGATATTCCTAACGCAATGTATAATTTAGGTCTTATAGATGTCCCAGTCTGACCTACTTGTCTCTCCTTCGGATACCAACCTAGATCAGCTAATGGCTTACTTACGCCAACCACACCGCCTAAAACACTCGCTAATTCCTCGGCTAGCTTAATGTTTTCTGGCTTCTTTATACCTCTTCCAACCCCTACTACTATATCGCTCTCAGTAAGTATATTTCTCTTCTCTAACGGTTTATATTCTAAGGTCTTTATCCTTGTATTAGTATCCTCTATGTTTTCAACTATTAATTCTCCTTTTCTACCCTTTACCCTTGCTAATGGAGAGAACACACCGGATCTTACAGTTATCATGAATGGTCTCTTCTTTGGGCATATGATAGTTGATAGTTCTTTCCCACCAAAATCTGGTCTTATTGCATAGACTATCCCTTTATTATCGACATCAAATGCAGTACAGTCTGCAGCTAAACCAGTATCTACTTCTATAGCTGTGCTCGCAGCTAACTCTCTAGAACTACTAGTACCAGGGAAGAACATAACGTATGGGTTGTACTTCTTAATTAACGTCTTTAAAGCCCTCCTATAAACCTCGTTATTGTATCTTTGGAACCCTTTTACTCTGGCATAATACACCCTTTCAGCTCCATATTCAAAAGCTTCCTCAACTAATTCATCTAACTCATCCCCTACAATTACAGCAGCTAAAGATGTAGATAGCATGTCAGCTACCTTTCTTGCCTCGCTCATTATTTCCCAAGATGTATGGTTTGGCTTAGGACCTATATGATCGACATAAACCCATACTTCCCCTTCCACCTTTGTCTTCGGTTGAGGTTTAACATAAGTTTCTAACTCTGCGTAAGCACTTCTTAACGACTCTAACATCTTATTTAAGAACCATTTTGCACCCTCTTCAGGATTAGATCTAGCATCAAACACTTCAGGATTTCTAATCTTAGGAGGAGGAGATACCCTAACGACTAATGTTGGAGAACCTTTCAGACCAATTTTTTCAGGCTCAGCTCCAATATCATCTTTCGTTAACTTTGGTATTTCCACCTTTTTTGCTCTAATTAAACTCTTAATATCAGGTATCCTTGGTTTATTAGCTATCTCTAAAATGCTAAAAGCTGCAGGAATAGGTACCTCTATTACTTCTTCCTCGAACTCAGTAGTCCTCTTCACTATCGCCTTCTTCTTGTCTAAGTCTATCTCTCTAATCTCACTTACATAACCTACGAAAGGTAAACCGAGCCACACCGCAGTTTGAGGAGGAACCTGTTCAGTTTCACCATCTGTGGCTCTCCTACCGAATAATAATAGATTAGCACCACCCAATTTTTCTATAGCCTTGGATATCGTGTAAGATGTAGCCCATGTGTCAGCTCCAGCCATCATCCTGTCAGTTATTAAGTAAGCCTTATCAGCCCCCATAGAAATCGCTTCTCTTAACGCGCTTTCAGCTTGTGGGGGACCCATAGTTATTACTATAACTTCACCACCATACTTCTCCCTTAATTCTATAGCCTCTTCTATTGCGTAATAGTCAGGGGGATTAAGAACAGCAGGTACACCCTCTCTAATAAGATTATTAGTAACTGGATCGATCCTCAAATCAGCGACATCAGGCACCTGCTTAACCGGAACGACAATCTTTAAACCAGACATATCCGTATTAAAATTTTCCTTTGAACTCTTAAAAGTCTGTCAATTCTTAAACTGTAAAAAAGTTTAAATAGAATTTACTATATTTTGTTTACTTTAAAACTATATATAGTCTTTCATAGTTCAAATAGGAAAATTTATTAAACAAATTTTTTAATTTATCATATCTATTATTTATCTTTTATATTTGTCTATTATACATTAGTACTTTATAAACACAAACTTTATTTTTAGCGTAGAGATATAGTAGATTTTGATGGATACTACCAAACTAATTGAAAAATTCAGAATTAACATGGAAAAGTATAAAAAACTTGGTTTAAACCCCTTTTCCTTAGCTACTGGTTGTGCAGTAAAAGTGGACTTAATAGATACAGTTTATCCAGCCCTTCAAAAAATCAGGGAAGAGCTGAGAAAGATCAACATTGAGATATCGCCTAGAGAAGACGTTGATTACTTTGTCTCCAGAGATGAGATGAAGATAAAAAGGATCATCAATGGAGGAGAATTCGATGCTGATAGAGCTATTAGCTTAATCCAGGTTAATCAGAGGACCGCAAACAATCCAGAGTATTTCTCTAAATTCTTACTAAAGGTTTACAGTTCCATAAAGACTAGGAGAAAACTTACAATAGGTAAAGGACATTCGATAGTTACATCTAACCCCTTTGCGGAAGTAGCTATAATAGACCTAGTTCAGCTTAATGGCAAAGAACAGAATTCCTATACAGTAATGAACAATGATACTATACAAATAGTAGATCCTATGGAGGATCCTGGTTCACAAATGCAAGTAGATGTTGCCGTTTCTAATGCTTTAAATGACTTATTCACAAAAGGTGCCATACAGGATTTGGCAATGTTACCAGTTGCTGATGCACCATCTGAAGAACTAAAGGAGAAACTGCTTCAAGGATTTAGAAACTTTGCAGAAAAATATAATGTAAACTTGGTTAATGAAATACAACCTAATACAAACAGCCTAATGATAGGTGCTACAGTCATTGGAAAATCAGACCACGAACTGCCCATGTTCTATAATAGAGTTACTGAAGGAATGGAAATATTAGTCAGTAGACCTGTTGGTGAGCTAACACCGATAAACGTCAACATGTGGGTATTGTCAGTAACTGAGCTATTAGATATGATGGAGAACAATTATGGAATCCGTTACAACGAGTTAGAGGAGATCAAGAGAAGGGCACTTAGGTATATGCAAACACCTAATATCGCTGTGGGGAAAATAATTTACAATCACCTGCCAGAGTTTGGAAAACCCTTTGACGAAAAAGAACATATAGCTATGACAACTGATGTAACAGGGCCTGGAATATTTGTAGTAAAGGAATTTGCAGAAAAGGCTAACGTTGATGTTAAACTTGACCAAATCCCAGTAATAGACAGAAGACTTTGCGAGTTCGCTACTGAAAACTTCATAATACCTAACTCCACAGCAGGAACAAATGGTGCTATTGTTATCTTTGCACATAAGAAAGTAGTAGACCAGGTGTATGAAGAGCTTAAGAAAGAAGGTCAAGAACCCATGATAATAGGAAAAGTTTTAGGTAGAGGTAATGGTACAGTATATGTGCCAAAGGACACAGTAAAATTAATTGAGAGAGAAAACGTGTTAAAGCAATTCAAGTTATTAGAAGAATGAATCAACAGTATTTTTCTCATATTATTCATTAAACGTCTACTTCTTCATATTCTTGAGCAACTTTTTCTATAATGGGGTTCAATTTTTCATAAAACTTCTTAAGTTTATCAATACTAGCCCTTGTCTCAACAGGACCTCTAGATGCAATCCTACAATACTCGTGAGTTTTAGAGGATTCTTCAAACAAACCATATTTTTTACTTAGATCAATAATTTCTTCCTTATCCATTCCTACTAAAGGTCTAATTATGGGCAATAGGGGTTGAGACACTGCGTGGATGGCCTTAATATTCTTAGCCGTTTGAGAAGAGACTTGCCCTATGCTTTCACCTGTATAGATTAGATCATACCCCTTATTTCTAGCAAATATATCAGCAACCTTATACATACTAAGCCTTAAGACTACTTGCCTATACGTGTAATTGACCTGATTTAGGATTTCCAATACTACATTTCTTAAATCAATGAAATACATCTTTGGATCATAGCTTAAAAGCCAATTATCCTTAACTAACTTTGCTACCTTCAACGCCTCCTCCTTTGACTTGTCTGAAGCTAAGATATAGTGAAGAAAATCAACCTTTAGACCTCTTTTGGCCGCTAAAACCGAAGCTACAGGAGAATCTATTCCTCCTGAAAACAGCACTAGAGCCTTTCCTTCCACACCTATGGGATTTCCACCTGCACCCTTTATAAAACCCTTATGTACGTAAGCTCTATTTGACCTGACTTCCACATGGACTTCAACATCAGGATTATCTAAATCTACACCAGAAGAATAGGAATAAAGTGATGCTCCTATTAGCTTAGCTAGATCTAAACTAGTAATACCTTCGATTCCACTTCTCCTGGCTTTTACAGCAAACTTCTTCCCTTTTACCCATTCTCTAGCTATATCTGTAACTTTACTTACGAGATCTTGGACATTAGTAAATGTAAACATCTCGGCTATTGTAACACCATGTATACCGAATATTCTTGTCATAATCTGGCTTACCTCTTCAACTTTTTCTGTAACTATAACCAGCCTAGCCTCGTCATATGATATGCCAGAGTACGGAATGTTTCTACGCTGTAATGCATTTTTTACATTCTTGAGTAATATGTTTTGAAATCTAGCCCTACTTCTAGCTGACTTTAAGATTACATCACTACTGAGGCTACATAATACTACTTTAAATTTCATCACCTCTTAATGGTGTCAACTCTATTCCTCTGTTTTTAAACATATTTACCAAAATTTTAGCATTTTCTAACATCCATAAATCATTATTGAAAAACACGTAAGTGACCTCAGGTTTTAGATCCATGATTTTATTAATATCCTCAACTATTTCGTTAACTGAATAATCGTACATATACCACTCAGTTCTTCCATGCATCCTTAAATAAATCTTACCTGTAGTATTTACGATATATACGCCAAGAGGAGAGTCAATACTGGCTAAAGTTATATCATTTTTTCTAAAAAGTGAATATATTTTTTCTTCAAACCAAGATAAGTGCCTAGGTTCAACTACCGCGATATCATGCAACTTCAGACTATTTATAACATCTATAACATGATCAGCGTTTTTTGCGGAATAAGATGGGGGTAATTGGAATAGCAAATTATCGGGGTTTAGGGGTTTCACTATATCAATAAACTTCCTCAATAGTTCTATTCCTTTTTCGTTAAGCTTATACGTATGAGTAATTAACCTGTTAACTTTTATAGACCATGACAGTTTGTATTTAGACCACGAATTGATCTGCCTAGAATTGGGAAAACGATAAAATGACATATTGAGCTCCACAGCGTTTAGCCCTGTCCTCTCATAATACCATTTTAGACTATTTCCCTCATTCCAGGGGTACATCCAACCAGAGGTTCCTACGAATAGTTTCACAAATAATAGTATTAGCAGTTAAAGCTTAAACAACTCTCTACTTAATAGGTTAGTTTCATAAATCTCAAGCAATTAGTTTGAAGAGAGATTATAAATGTACTATGGAGAAATATTTGCAGTTATAGGTAGTGATGAAAAAGAAAGAGAGAGTATAGCAGAAAAGTTAGGGAAGTTACATGAAAAAGAGAAAACAAGAATTTACTATAGAAAGCATGGAGAATATATAAGGTCAGTGCTAGTTCCTTCACAATATCCTGAAAGCATATTAGATACTGCGGAATCAGCCACGTTAGCTTCAACCATAATACTTCATTTACCTGTTAACTTGCAGTGGACAGATGGAGAGTTATTACTTCTAGCAAACTCTGTTAACACTAAGAAGATAATTATAGTTTCACAGCTTCAGCAGGAAATGATAAATAAACTATTAAAAGATGTAAAGCTATCAGTACAACCAGAAATATTAAATGAAATTGTTGAGCCTTCAAATGAAAATGTTGAAGACGATTTAGGAATAATATATGTTGATAGAGTATTCACTGTAAAAGGCGTAGGTACTGTAGTAACAGGATTTACATATACCCCAGTGGAAGTTCATGAGAAACTAGTTGCCTTACCTTACGGAAAAGAAGTTGAAGTAAAGAGCATACAAGTTCTTGATGAAGATCAGAAGGAGGTGAAAAGCGGGACAAGGATAGGTTTTGCCCTTAAAAACGTCAAAGAGGAGGAGGTTAAAGATACGTATTTCTTGGTTAAGCCAGAGGTAAAGTTTGCTAAGGAATTTGAAGCTAGTTTCACAAAATATCCATGGTCTCAAGCTACATCTATGACGCATATAATATATTATGGAAATTCATTCACTGGTGAAATAAAAGAGGAGAACGATAAAACTAAAGTTACTCTCAACAATCCAATACCCATAAGGGCAGGAAAAATACCTGTTATAAATGTTAACGTAAAACCAGGAAAACCTAGAGTATTGGGTTACTTAACCCTTTGAGCTAACTCGAAGAAGGCTGACCAGAACGGATCCTCTTCTGGGTGCCTAATTTCGCTCTTAGAGCTATCTTTTTTCACAAGCGTTACCTTAGCACCTTCATCAATCACCTTGCCTATTATTCCTGCATCAATTCCTTCTTTCTTTAACGACTCAACTACTTTATCTCCATAAGGCGTAATTATCACTAAAGTCCCTTCGCTTATTGAAGAATAAGGATCAATGTTAACTATAGACGTTACTTCACGTACAGCCCTATACATAAAGAGCTTATCTTCATAAATTTGCAAATGTTTATTGCTCGCTTCTGCGATTTCAGTTAGAGCTCCCCATAACCCTCCCTCAGTTGCATCATGCATAGCATGAACACCAATATTTGAGGCTATCAAACCATCTTTCCAACAGCTCATCTTCCAATACATATCATAAGCCTCTTTAAACACATCTGGACTTAACTTTTGCCTAAAATAATCTGGATATGTATTAACCAATAGGGCAGTAGCCTCTACTGCTGGTCCTTTAGTTACAACTATATCATCATTAACTCTAGCACCTTTAGACGTGACAAATTTATCCTTTGGTCCTATTCCCATCATCGTAAATCCTCCCAGCATTGGATACCCTGTGCCTTCATATTTTCCCGTATGACCCCCAACTACCATTACTCCGATCTCTTTAAGAGCCTCATCTATTCCAAGCCACATCTCTTCAAACTCAGAATCCTTCATATCTACAGGCAAGTTTAGATCTATAAGTGCATATCTAGGGGGTATACCAGATGTCATCACATCACTAGCTAAGATGTGTACAGCAAACCAGGCGGACTTTTTAAAACCATATTGTGGGACAATAAATACGGGATCAGTTTTCACTACTAATACTCTTCCATCCCCTAGATCTATTACCCCTGTATCTACACCATGAGTAGGTGGCACTATTACTTCCTCATGTGTAAAACCTAAGTGAGGATATATCACTTTATCAAATATATCTCTGTTTATCTTTCCTAGCTTAGGAATCATAAAAGAAGTTTACTAGATAGCCAAATAAAATAATTTCCCCCTACATTTTAGCCTCATTGCTCCCTTTAGTACTCCTGAAGAGGATTATCATAGCTATTAACAACAAAAATGAGGCAATTAAGGCAGTTAAGCCTTTAGAGGATCTGGCAGTAGAAGTTATTCCATTATTATCTTTTAACGTTCCAAACGTAGCTGTTAAACTAAAGTTATCTAATATTAAAACGTTTTGAGACCTTGAAGATATGCCATTAGACCAACCATAGAAAGTGTAGCCTTTATAAGGTTTAGCTGTTATTTCTAACCTTGAATAATAGGGTATGTTAAAGGATAGATATGAACCGTTAAGAACAGTCCCATTAGGAAGCTTTACTATTACTGTACCAGGACCTATAGCTTTAAGAGTGACGTTTAGGCTGATAGGATATACGTAGAAGTATAAAGTTAAATTATTTAAAAGGCTGATATTCAACTTCGATGGTTTCACGTAATAGCCTGGATTTAGACTTATAGCCACAATAGTAATGTTTCCATAAAGTCCATTTATTGTAGTATTACCTATAACGAAAATTGTTCTGTTACCATTCGAAACTATAAAATCTACACTAGTGGAATTGGTTATTATATGCAATGAGTAGGCTGAAGCTAATAAATTACAACTGAACAGCACTATGATCATTATAATACTAACAACTATGGTATAGCCGCTCTTTTTCATAAAAATCGTACTTAATGTGAATATTTTTAAGATACTGTGTGAAGGATAAAACTAATAATAATGTGATGAGTAGTATAAAAACCATGATAGTAGATGATTTATCCTAGTCCAGCTGATCACTTTTTAATTTCTTCCTCTTTTTTAATCAGTGCACTAGTTAATGCTGCAGATGTAGATATTGTTGGATATATCTCCTGACCTGCAGGAACTACTATAATTAAACCCCCTTTTGTAGATATATCTGAAAGGGCTTCTAAAAACCTCAACTGAAGAGCTGTTGGATTCGCTTGATAGAACTTAGAAGCCTCAGCTAATATCGATGCAGCTTGTCTTTCTCCTTCACTAGATATTACTTTAGCTCTCCTTAATCTCTCTGCTTCAGCCTGTTTTGCCATTGCGGTTAACAACTCTTGCGATAATCTTATATCTCTTACTGTCACCGCGGTAACTTTTATACCCCACCCTTCAGTAGCTGTATCCAAGATCTCTTGTAATCTCTTGTTTATTTCTTCTCTTTTGCTTAGGAGTTCATCCAATTCCATCTGTCCAATCACATCCCTTAATGTTGTTTGAGCTAAATTGAGTACAGCCGCATTATAATTCAAAACAGATGTCACTGTCCTAATAGGGTCTACAACTTTGTAGTAAACAACTGCATCAATAGAGACTGTAACGTTATCTTTAGTTATTATAACCTGCGGCGGAACCTCTACAGTGTTTATTCGTAAATCAATAACGTAGGGTCTATCAACAAACGGTATTAAGAATATAATCCCAGGTCCTTTAAGTCCTAAAAGCCTTCCCAATCGTAAAACTACAGCCCTTTCCCACTCCCTTACAACTCTCATCGAGAGTGAGAGAAATATAATTATTATGATCACTAAGAACACTATACCTATTATTTCGCCTATTGATATCATACTATATAGTACAATTTTAACATTTTAAGTCTTTTCTCTTATAATGAACGCAGCAAATAAAATTCCAAGAACAAAAGCCAATACGTACTCTATTATAGTAATATTTACCTGAGTTTGGGAAGTCACTGTATTAGTATACTTGGCGTTAGAAAAGAAGGACGCTAAAGCCTTTTTAAAATTATAACTAGAAAGATAGCTTACTAAAGCCTCGTATTCAGTCTTTATTTTAGATATGAAATGCTGAAGGGAAGGAATGGATATAACATAAGTTGATGAAAGTGTATAGTTCCCTGGATAGTATATTATAAAATATGATGTTGATAAATTAGGGACTACAGCACTACCGTTAATACTAGTCGTTATATTCGCTATAGGAGTCAAATTAAACCCTTTTAAAACCTCTACATAAATTCTCTGATTAGCTAAAGGGACGCCATTTAACGAGACGTTGATATAAAGCGTCTCGTTCTTTAAGGTATAACTTATTGATGGAGGAGTGGGCCATAAAACCCCCAAATTATCATTACCAGGGTATTCAATACCATAAGGATCAAAAAGCGGATAAACACTTCTACTTACATGAACGCCTATTGCAGCCTCTGCAGTATCTAGCCCCACAGATAAGACCTCAGGGAAGATCTTCAACGAACCCCCAGATAGATAATAAAGTTCTGCTGTTGCATTAACAGACATATATACCACGCTTCCACCACCAGGACCACCCCAAACTAACTCTAGATCATTAGGTAATAATGCAGTTGAAAGACCACCAATGATAAAGTCACCTCCTATAGGCGCAACATAATAGATCTCTTTTTTACCATTTACGATATATCCAAACATGCTTGATGTTTTATTGCTCTCAATAAATAATGCTAAATGTAAGGGTAAGGAAACTATTATTGTAGGGCCTGTGTATAAAACTACACCAAAACCGTTATAGTTAGTCACTATACTATTATTTGAAGAGTAGTTTACGAAATTACCACTGAAGTTCCAAATGTTTATCACAAATGTTATTAGAAATGTAGTGGAGTTAATCTGATGAAATAATGCTACGTTTTGCTCCCAATAATTCGCGTCAAGGACTGCATTTAGTTGAAGGGAAGCATTTCCAGTAGTAAAATATTGACCATTAGGCAAGTAACTACTACCTATTTTTAGCCCACTTATATTTATATTGCCTTGGACGTAAGTTGTTACTATCTTATTAGAGAGACTGAAAGCTGTTAGACCCATAGGATAAGCATTAACGCTTTGACCTTTAACATTGATATAACTAAACGAATAGGGAAATATTAGTAAGAGAATTACGGATATTGCAATAATATACTTCTTACTACTACTTAGCATGCTTCATAATCAGCTAATATTTATAATTTAGAGTTATTAAATATATTCATAGATGGCTCATCCTGTTGTTATTACGATTATTATTATAGTTATCTTAATTGCAATATTGGTAATAACAGGTTATATTAGTGATCCTATAATAGATATCCCTACACTTTTTATTTTAGGTTTTCTATTGTATAGAACAACAAGGACCTTAATAAAATCAAGACATTTACAGTATTACAGTTATAAGGGAAAGATTGGAAGAGCATTAGAGGATATAAAAGAGAACGGAGAAGGGTATATTATAGTTGATGGCGAATGGTGGAGAGCTAGAGCGTTAGAGGATATAAAGAAGGGAGATGAAGTAGAGGTATTAGATAGGAAAGATTTAACATTAATAGTACGAAAGAAAAGAAAAGAGGAAAATGTTAGCAATCCCATATGATAAGATAAAGTCACTTGCTCAAGGAGTTGGTAGTTACAGACTTGTAGAAGATTCCGATAATGTCATACTCTTCTTTACTCCACCAACATTAAGGGAAGCAGCTGGTATTGATGAGGATGTAAAATCTATATATTCTACATACGTTATTGAATTTACTAGGCAAGGAGATTTTGTCTTCTTTAAGAGAGCTTATATTCAAAGGGGTACAGAGAAAAAAGAATTAACTGAAGATGAAATAAGTTTGTGGTTACAGTATATTTTGGATAATGTATAACCCTCTTATTTGACCTCACTCAAGAATCTCTTAGATATGTAGATAATAAGTGGTACTAAAGCTAACGCGAACGCTATAGCCAAACCCCAAGATATCGCGTATAGAATTGAGGTCACGTTTACAAAGGGTTGTACAATTATAGCTACACCTATGATTATGAATATAGTGTATAGTAAAAATCTGCCATACCCTACAAGGAATGTGAGATCAGGATGTTCTTTTTGTATGTTATTGAGGACTTTATCTGCTATGGTTATAGTGGACATTATTATAACAGAACCCAATATTATACTTAAGAAGAGGTATTGATTCACAAACGGTACCCAATAAAATATCGCTAAAACAGCGGCAATATCTATTATTGTTGCATACAGACCGAATCTTAGTATCGAAAGTATAGCCTGTATTAACTCATCTGAAGATGATAGTTGTTTTTGCATAAAATCTACTAATGTATTTATCAGAGTTAATCCAAGGGTTAATAACAAAATCGCACCAGCGAGATATGGTAGGTACCTAGCTATCGCTTGAATATAGCTAGTTACAGGCCCTATACTAAGCAAAGAAAAAGCTATAGCGAGGCTAATTAGTATGATGAATGCTTTAATAGTCCCTGCGATAAGATCTATACTAACTATTTCATGAGCCTTTTGGAAAAACCTCACCAAAAATGTCTTTATTGTTGTAGAAACTATTATTGCCACGATATAACCGACTATAATTGTTACTACAAAAAGGATAATAGACGGTATAGCAGCTATGAATTCCGCTTCTAGTGACGATAACTCCGAACTTACTGATACCTGCTCTACATAAAACGGAAATACCATATATTCTCTACCTAACATAATTTTATATGAAGGGAATATATAAATTTAGCTATTTGCAAATTAATTTAAAATTTTATTAAAATATACAAGAAACAAAATAAAAATCTTACTTAAGAGTATCTATAATATCTATTAAAGCTTGTGTAAACTCTGAAGTCTTTAAAGCCTTTACACCCAGAAACCTAGCAATATCCTGAGTAACCTTCTTCTGCTCCATAGCAGTCATCAGCGCTTTATCTATTAAATCAGCAGCCTCTATCCACCCCATGAACCTTAACATCATTTCCGCACCCTTTATAATCCCTGTTGGATTAGCTACATCCTTTCCAGCATACTTAGGAGCGGTACCATGAATAGCTTCAAACATACCTCCAGTATCGCCTATATTAGCTCCTCCTAAAAGACCTATATCCCCTATCAATGCGCCAGCTGCATCAGATATGTAATCACCATTCACATTTGGAGCTAATATTATATCATACTCATCTGGCCTAGTTATTATCTGCTGAAACATATTATCCGCAATCCTATCATTAACAACTATCTTACCTTCTGGCACTTTCCCTCCAGCTTTATTTACTTCGTCTTCTGTCACAATATAGTCCCTAAATTCTTTAAGGGCAACCTCATAAGCCCACTCTCTGAAAGCTCCTTCAGTATACTTCATGACATTACCTTTATGCATTATAGTGACCTTTCTTCTCTTATTTTCAATCGCATATCTTATTGCCATACGTGCTATTCTTTGGGTTTTATACTTGCTCATTGGCTTTATTCCAATCCCTGTATCGTCCTCCAGCTCTATATTAAACTCTTTCTTTAGGAACTCCCTGATTTTCTTTGCTTCTGGACTATCAGCTGGCCATTCTATTCCTCTATACAAATCATCTGTGTTCTCCCTAAAGATTATAAGGTCTACTTTTTCTGGATGCTTCAATGGGCTTTCCAACCCTTGAATATACTTAACTGGTCTTATGTTTGCATAGAGGTCTAGCATTAACCTTATAGAAACGTTTATTGAACGCCAGCCACCACCTATAGGTGTAGTTAGAGGACCCTTTAAGACCACTCTGTATTTAAGAAGCATGTCTTGGGTTTCTTTAGGAAATCTATCTCCTGTTATTTGCAATGCCTTATCGCCAGCGTAAACTTCAACCCATTTTATTTCTCTTGATGAACCATAAGCCTTTTCAACAGCTTTATTTACAACTTTTATTGCTGACTGTGTTATCTCTGGTCCTATTCCATCCCCCTCTATGTAAAGTATGATAGGCTTATTAGGGGTGATCCATTTACCGTTCTCAAATCTAATAGGCTCGCCATCTTCAGGAACTTTGTAATCTACCATCAACATTTACTCATCTTTTTAAACTTATATTTTTATACGCACATTAACTGTGTTAATTCCTTTAATGTGATTAAATTTTTAAAATCGTGAGAGGAATGTAGCCATAATGATTTGGAAAGCCCTTATCATCTTATTACTTTTACCACAGATTGCCTCTTTACCTTTAGGACTACATGGTAACTCTTCACAACTACTTTCTCCCAATGCAATAATATCAGCTAGCATAGTAGTTCCCCCTAAAAATTTGCCACTGCTGCAGACTCTCGTGGAAAACCATACAGTATTAGACAAATCTCAGGTTCAAAAGCTCTTCATACCCGAAGCTCAGATAGAAAATATTACTAATTATCTGGAAAAATTTGGACTGAACGTTACAACATATCTAAATGTTATAGTGGCCTCGGGTAAAGTTAGTACACTTGAACGCGCACTTAATGGTCAATTTATAATTACAAGAGTACAAGGTAAAACAGTTTATCAATTCTTAGGATCTCCTTCATTTGATGCAATAGTCATAGGCACTAACATTACATCCCTTCTCTTCGAAAGACCGCAGTTCTTAATCAATGTAACTCAGGCCGCTGCTTATAACAGTGTTAGCATAAAAGATCTTTGGAGGGCATACAATATAACACCGCTTTTACAAAAAGGTATTAACGGTTCCGGAGTTAATATAGGCATAATAGATTTTGGAGGGGACCCATATATCATCCAGCAACTTTATTCATTTGATAAAGCGAATAACTTACCTAATCCACCATTCTTCGAGATTTCCCCAATAGGACCTTACAATCCTAACGATGGAATAGCATCAGGTTGGGCAATGGAGATCTCTCTAGACGTTGAAGTTGCACATGCTACAGCTCCAGGAGCAGGTATAATTCTTTATGTAGTAAATCTCAATTATCCTCTTCAGGCTGCTATAGCATACATAGACTCTCAAGACAACGTAAGTGTGGTATCACAGAGCTTTGGTATACCTGAACTATATGTGGATTTAGGATATTTACCTCTCTCATTTGTTCAGTCCCTAATTTATGAATACTGGTTAGGTGAAGTAGAAGGAATTACATTTGTAGCCGCTAGTGGTGATGCTGGAGGGAATGGTTACAATTTCTTCCTATCGACTTTCGGCAATCTGAATATACCTGCGAGTATTCCTTATGTATTGGCAGTTGGAGGAACCTCATTGTTTGCAAACGACAATCAGACCTATCAGACCGCTTGGGCAGGACAAAGTATATTTGGAGCTACAACAGGAGGTTATAGTTCAATTTTCCCTGCACCCACTTATCAAGGAATTAATGGATTTAGAATGGTTCCAGATGTTGTTGCAGATGCCAACCCTTACACTGGTATATCAATACTTTATTACTATAATCAAACTATTTTAGTTGGAGGGACATCTGTAGCATCACCGATAGTTAGTGGAATAATAGCCTTAGCCTCACAAATTGGCGGTAGGTTTGGATTTATAAACCCATTAATATATGATCTTAAAGGAACAAAAGCAATAGTTCCCGTAAAATTAGGATATAACACACCATATATCGCTAACTCTACCTTAAATCCGGTTACAGGCTTAGGGTATATAAATGCAGGCTATTTTGTATACCTAATCTCAAAACCTAATAGTTATATCACAGTAGCAGCTACGAATACAACTTATCTAGACAACCAGACGGTAAAAGTTGTCGCATATTTGCATAATGTACAGGGAACACCAAGAGGTTATGTGTATAATGGGAGCAACATTATAGAAGAATTTCCTCTTACATTTAATGGAACTGCCTGGATAGGAGAGTTTAGAGCCCAAGGTTCAGGTGTAGAAGAGATTATAGTGTCAGCATCAGGCGTTTCAGGATTCACTTATATTACTGTAGGATATCAAGTGGAGTTCCTATTACCACCTATTGCAGTGTTTCCTGTTCCTGAGGATATACCAGTACTAATAGAGACCTTTTATCCTAACGGAAAACTAGCCAATTCCTCACCCACAACTACCCTTTATGTCTATAGGGTAAGTAATCAAACACAATTGCATTTAACTTATAAATATAACTTAAGCCCAGGGATAATAATTAACATCACACAGTATGGAATTACGATTAAACCTTCTACAGCAGTGCTTACTGGTTACATTAACTTCTCTAATCTACATACGTTAGCTGGCACTTATATGCTGAAATTAAAGGACGCCTTTGGTTTCTCGGAGTTCGTTCTAGGCTATTACGTAGTGCCATACGTTTATCCCTCTATAATCACTGAACCACAAATAATAGCTTTAGGACAGAACTTCACAGTTGTAGTGTTTGAGGAGGGATACGGCAACCCTAACATAACAGTAGAGCTTGTAAATATTCAAGGAAAACCTATCTATTCTACTGCTGTAAATGAGGTTTCATACAATGGTTTATCCTACTACGTATCGGAGATATCACTTCCTAAAGATATACCTCCAGGCTACTATTATATAATTGCTAAGGCTGTTTATGATAATGGCACCTATGTCAGTGAAGGAGAAGGAGAGACACAGATCTATGTGACAAATTCAACGCTAAACGTTAATGTCTTAGTTCAACCATTAGCTTATGAAAACCAAACTGTTGAAATAAGGGCTAACATTGATTATGCTAATGGAACACCGGTTACCTTAGGCACTTTTGTAGCTATAGTTATTCCTTCGTATCTCAATTATTACTATGATCAGTTATCTTCAGATTTCGTTGTACCGTTAAGCTATCATAATGGTACTTGGATTGGTTACGTTCAGATACCTAGTGGACTAGAAGGAAACCTATTAGGATACTCGCCCTATGGAATCAGCGGTGAGTGGAACATACTAATAGAAGGCATATCGGCAAATTGGTTCCCTACTGATACTAATACTTATTTAAGTTGGAGCTCGTTAAATCTATATCCTGTTAACTATAATTCTAAAATAATAGTTCTTCCGTATGTTTATGTTAATTACTTTAACGGAACTGTCGCATACGATATGTATATAAAAGACGCAGTTATTACCAATCATAACGCAACATTTATTGATTCCCTAATAGAAAACTTAACTGTAGTCAATGGTACGGCATATCTAATTAATTCTCAGGTCATCCATAAATACGTTATAAATTCAAAAATCTATACTATAACAAAAGAAAGTAATACTACTATACAAACCCAGACAGTAACTTACATTACCAGCTATATATCACCTAAAAATTTAACATTAAAAATGACATTCCTAACTTATGAGATCGTAGCTTTCATCATAGGTATAATAGCGTTATTTATACTATTTAGGAGAACCTCTACCTAACTTCAGTTATTAAGCCTACCCAGTAATTTTGATCGTACATAATGTATTGAACCCTGACCTTCATCTTTCTAACGCCGTTATGTTTTGTTTTCACCTTTATTATATAGTCGAAGTAGTAGATGTCTCCCTCTATCTCTACTTCAGACTTCTCAGAGAATATAATCTCGTACCCGTACTCCTCAGCCAACTTTTCGATTTGCGCTGTTAGTTTTGCTGCTATCTCCTTTATGGACTCTCCATATATTGGTTCAAAAGCTAATGCCTTCAACTCTTTTTTGAAAGCAAGTATTGATTCAGCGGATAACCTCCTTTTATTCTGATTTTTCTCTCTAGTTTTTATATCCACAAGTAACAATTATTATGCATATATAAAAAATATATCATTCATAGGTGTTTTAAAATGTATGATTACAGGGTACTTTTCAAGAGGGTAATAATACCTACTCTTAATAATGATTTTGTCCCTTTTCCTATTCAAAAGTCAATATGTACAGGCTGGGCTTCTTCCAATATAAGATATGGAGGAGATACCATTCTTTATACTGGATGCATGTATCAGATTGCATACTTATCTTCAAGGCTAGCAGAAATTTTGGAAAAATTGCCTGAAAACTTTATATATAATGCCCTAAATTTAACGCCTTTCCTAAAGCTTTATAAACCACCAAAAGCTGAACTAGATAGAGCATATAATATCTTGAGAAACATTTCGAATAGTTTAAAGAGAAACGGAATAGATTTCGGCTACCTTTATGAGGATGAACCCTATAGTGGCGCATTACTTCTTGAGGCTGGATTTTACGATGAGTTCTCTACATATGCCAAAAAGGTTACATTAAAACTAAGGGAAAAAGGAGTAAAGAAAATAATTACTGTGGATCCTCATAGTCTAAATGCATTTGAAAGATATAGGGAGTTCATAAATAATTTTGATATAGAGATTTATAGCTATCTAGATCTCATAAAGGATGTTGGAGGTAAGGTTAGAATAACGGATGAATTTGTGGTACATGATTCTTGTCTGTATTCAAAATTTCTAAATAGAAGAGAAAAGTATAGGGATTTGGCTAAAAAGGAAGGTATAAGGATAGTTGACGATTGGATGGTTACAAGCTTAGAGAACTCTTTATGTTGCGGTGCTCCACTGGAGGTAGTTAATCCTCAAATCAGTAGAAAAATAGCTGAAGTACGATTAAAACAATTAAAGAAGGTATCTAAAAACATCCTTGTAGCCTGTCCATTTTGCTATGCTAATTTGTCTAAAGTTAACGATAAAGAGGTTAAGATAAAGGACATAGCAGAGTATCTCTAGGAGTAAAATTCGTTTATATCATCCCTACTTTTCCAGCCATCTTTTTCAACTTCCTTAAGACCTTCATTGATTTCTTGAGAATATTTTTCCCTTATATTATCTTTAACATCTTGATAGTTCTTAAGATAGTTTAAGAATATGCTAAGGTTGATCTGATGCTCTAGATATAAATCTGTTCTTTTGAATAATCTACTTAACATTCCTTGAGCTTTACCTTTATAAATCATAGGCTTTATGACTATGTTTCTATTCTTATTAGTTCTTATTACGATAAATGGAATTATTATCTCTATTTCGTCATCATTAAACTTCTCAAATGAATTGTAGAATGAGTTTAAATAGCGTTCAGTGTTATCCAAATCCTGCATTACTTTATCTATTCTCATCTTAAACTTTTTAATTGCCTCAGACACTAGTTTGATCTTTGAGTTTATGTTTGATAAGTAGTTATTCATCTCGTTCAACTGAGAATTTATAAATTCCTTTTCATTCTTCATAATCTTTAAATAAGGGCTTTCTACGTCCTTTCTCATATTAATTAATTGTGAAATCTTTTCATCAACCTTCTTCTTCAACTCATTGACTTCTGGTTCTTCAACGAGTCCAGCCTCATACCTTACCTCCATTTTGCTTAGATTTACTTCAGCATCGATAAGTTCTTTTAGAAAGCTATCATATTTCTCTCTCAACTCTTGCTCTAGTTTAGGCTCTAACTCTTCAATCTTCTTTGCTATCTCAGATTTTTTATATTCTATTACTTCAGAATACTTTTTCTTCACTTCTTCAGCTTCGGACTCTAACCTTTCCTTAAACTTAAGATATACAGAATCTACAACACTTACGAAATTAGATATGTTACTTTTTAGAGAGTTAATCTCATTGCACAATCCCATAAATATGTTAAGATATGTTTTAATATCTTCCATAGTAAGCTTCTCAGGTAAAGTTTCATCAATTGTGAACTCTTTATCTAATTCTAGCTTATCTATATAAGAAAGATTTACGTTTATAAGCGAAGGTATATTAATTTCTATGCTGCTCTTTATCTCATCTAATCTCAACTGTTCCAATCTCTTAATGAAATCATCGAGATTTTCGATCTTCTTCAAATCTTCAGCTATACTGAAAAGATCTGGATATACTTTTTTTGTAAATTTAGAAAATAATACCTCTGACTTATCAAAGATTAGGTATTTTCCTTCATTGACCTTCTTTATTAACAAAGGCCAGCCTATCAATTCAGCAGCTACAAAGCTTTCCCCTCTTTCTAGATCTGCTGAGAGCAATGCGACAGTTAACTGTTTGCCTATAGGTAATGGGTGATAAGATTGATCAACCACTAGTGGTATAACGTTTGCTTTACTGGAATCCATATGATAACGTTAAAATCCGTTTAAAATAAATGTATTTATGAAATATAAGGTTCTTATCACCTTTAATCTCTTCAAGGAATATGTAAACAAAGTTAAAGAGTTTGCAGAAGTTGAATTATGGGATAAGGAAACACCGCCAGATAAAAATTGGATAATAGAGCACGCACGTGATAAAGATGGATTATTAGTCTCCTTAACAAACAAGATAGATAAAGAGATAATTGATAGCTCGCCAAATTTAAAGGTAATTAGTACCCTTAGCGTAGGATATGATCACATAGATATAAATTATGCTAAGAATAGAGGAATAAGAATTGGATATACTCCTGAAGTATTAACAGAGACCACTGCCGATCTTATATTTGGAATCATGATGGCTGTCGCAAGAAGGATAGTTGAAGGAGATAGAATAGTGAGAAATGGAGAATGGAAGATACCATGGACTCCAGATTTCCTACTAGGCTATGACATACATGGGAAAACAATGGGAATAATAGGTATGGGAAGGATAGGCAGAGCTCTTGTTAGGAGGGCTAAAGGCTTTAACATGAGAGTTATTTACTATTCTAGAACAAGGAAAGAAGATGTAGATGCTGAATATGTAGACTTAGATACTCTATTATCACAGTCTGATTTCGTAGTATTAACTGTGGATCTAAATCCTTCAACTTATCATTTAATAAATGAAGAAAGGTTAAGAAAGATGAAAAGAACAGCCTTTTTAATTAACGGTTCTAGAGGAAAAGTAGTTGATGAAAAAGCCTTAGTAAAAGCCTTAGAAGAAAAGTGGATAGCTGGGGCAGCGTTAGATGTTTTTGAAGAGGAACCGATAAGTAAAGACCACCCATTATTAAAGTTTAATAATATAGTCTTAACACCCCATATTGGGAGCGCTACATACGATACGAGATATAAAATGGCAGAAATAGCTGTAGAAAACCTTAGGAGAGGTTTAGAAGGAAAGCCAATGATATATGAAGTTTAAAAATATTTACCCTCGTTCTTTACCTTATCTATTATCTCCATAAGTCTAGAATAAAAGGAACTTAATGCAATATTCTCTTCTTTTACTTTACCCTCTTGTAGTGCTTTATATTCCTCGTTTATCTTGGTTATTGCTGAGTATAACCCTTGCGTTATAACAAGCTCGTCAAAATACTTTGTTGTACCAGCTACTAGAAAAGCCATTTTATCCATGTATTTAGTCAAGAAATCATCTAGTTTTTTAGCTAAAGATATAGCTCTTAATGCTTTATCCCTAGTTATCGTCTTAGCCCAAGGATATTTAGCCTTGATTTCTGACATCAGATCGCTATCGTAAGCTAAATCATTTAATACTACCTCTATATCAGTATTTATTTCCTGCATTCTCTTATTAATAAGATCTCTAACAAAACTATCAAAATCCTTAGTTATATTTATAGAAGATAAATCCTGAGGATATGGAAATATCTTATTTTGATTTGCATAATTTTCTACATTCTTAAAGATAAACGAGATTTCATTAATTATTAAATTGAATGGTATTTCAGAATTCAGAACACCTGCAGACATTCCGTATATACTATAAACATCTAAGTAAACCATCAATACAAAAGCTTCATTATATTGCGGCTTAGCAAATATGGGATAGTATTTTGAAACTCTAAGGTACAAATTAGGCCAATCGTGTAAAGAATATAACATTGGAATTCTTGAATAATACATCTTTATAAAATAACCACCATTTAATCTTTTGTAGACGGTTATTGCGGCATTTCTGTCAATTCCCATATTTTCAGCTAATCCTATAAAATCCATGCTTGTCACCATTCAGGATCTCTGACCCTCTTCACAACAATCAGATAAGGGCGCGTTCATCATTATTACCGCTATTATACATGCTCTCATTTAAAACCTTTAAAATTAGCTTTAACGATTAATACATCATTAATCTGATAGGAATTCTAATGTAAGGTACAACAGCACCATGACTCTCATCAACAATTGTACTTAATAAATCCTTAGTAGCACCGTTTAAGCTTAGAAGTTCCTGAAAAGGTATTGCAATTTCCCTCACTTTTATTTCCTCACCTTTCAGTGTTTTAACAACTTTCGGCATTATCCTAACACTACCATCAACAAGTTCGGTTCTCTTCACTCCATTTACTAATACTCCTTCCTTTGTATCCTCTATTAACTCGTCCAATTTCCAATCCCCACCGTTTAATACTAGAGTAAAATAATCAGGTAAAGGTAAATAGCCCCTAGCATTACCAGGTTTACCATATTTCGAGAAAATAGTGCCTAAATAGTTTGTTACGAACCCATCCCCTATTAATTCCTTTCTCTCGGTTTTTACACCTTCATCATCAAAAACGGAAAATGAAGGAGACCACTTATATGATGGATCATCAAATAAATTAATTTCTGGCAAGACTTTCTCTTCTAGTTTCACCCTTGGGTTATTGCCGTTTAAAAATTCCTTTACGAAAAAGCTGAATACATGAGCTACAACTTCTGGACTTAATATTCCAGTTACCCTATTTGAGAGATTCCAAATCCTTTTAGGTAATGATACAAACCTATGAGTTGGCATTAACTTACTTAAATAATCCACGACATCCTTTAGTTCGCTGAAGGTTCCCATAAAACCGTATTTTATATCATTCAATTCGACTATATGTATAATTTTTTCTTCAGTACACGTAAAATCCTTGCTCCTGATCTCTCTCCTTATTTTTCTTGATTTAACGGTAAGCTGTTGATATTTGTTGAGGAGATCTGACAAGACCTGTGATGCTTTATCCCATTCATTTATACCTTCAAATTTGAATGTTTCACACGTTTCAAATTCCTTTTCTAGTTTCCTAGGAACAGATGAACTAGCAATTAGCTGCAATGAAGAAACGAACCAACCGCTAGTAGTGAGTACCCTATTTAGCCTATTTTTAGTAGATGTGAGATACAACTGATATCCGTTCACATTACTCGCAAACCATTCCTCAATCTCTTCAGAAAAAACGTCATTATATAATACGTCTACCACAGTATTATACTTAATAATACCACTCAGATTTATGAATTATGGCTTTTTGATCCTTCCTCTGAAAAGTAATTTAAGATTTCTTCAATAATTGATTTTGCATTTGAGAGTACAATTAAATGATACACCAAAAACTCCTTCCCATTTTCAGTTAGCTTATAATATTTTTTACCATCCTTTTCATAGCTTAATATAATTCCACTATTTGTTAACCTCTTAAGAACCACATATATCATACCTTGAGGTAGCTTCTTAGGATATCGCTCTTCAATTCTCTTCTTAATCTCGTATCCATACATATCACCATATCTATACAGCAAATACGCTACTAAGACTGGTAATAAACCACCTATAACTGAAAATCTCCTTTTTTCCTCTTTCATGCTATATTAAAAGACATATAAGAATTATCTAATAAATCAGACTGACGTGCATTCATCATAAATTCAGTCCCTTTTTATCATCACTTAAAAATCACACTTATAGGTAAAACAATGGGAACTAGAATTGTAATTATAACGCCACTTACTATTGCAGTAATTGAATCTTTTTTGCTATTTAAAACACCCATATATACTCCTAATGTAGTATCCATAGACGTCGCACCTCCTATTGCAATTAACGGTTCAGGCAATGGAAGAATTCGAGCAAGTGTAGGTACAATTATGAAGGTTAATTGCTCTCTCAAGAAATTAGTTAAAAAACCAATTACACCTGCCGAAGAACCATAGTATAATCCTAAAAAGGGTCCAGCAAAGCTATACCATCCATTAGCTATTGACACGCCTAGAGACAGTTGAAAGGGTCTTAGTCCTAAAAAATATAATAGGACTGAAGCTACTACTGCACCTGAAAAGGCAATAACTACAGAATAGATACTTGAAGTCAACGATTTTAATAGGATCTCTTTTGTTAAAAATCCTCTTATACTGACACCGGCTACAAAAGCTAAGATATACAACATATATTGTATTAATAGATCGTAAGGCAAATTCAGTTTACTTACTCCTGCCACTAAACCTAAGATGAAAACTAATAGATATTTCCATTGAAACTGCGTCTTTACTTTCTCGACTTTATAATTTCTGAAAGTAAGAGAGAAGTTGAGAGCTATACCAATAATGTAAGTTGTAAATATTATGATTATAGAATATATTAATGAAAATAAAGCTAAACTAGCTAAAGACGATGTAGATAAACTATATCCAGCCCACATAGCCATTATGAATATCAACGAAAACACTACGTATTGAAAATAATCGCCAGCAACTTTAACATATCTGTTCTTTCCAACTAATATACCCGATACATATAATCCGATAAAAATTACACTATCTATATAAAACACATATCTATTTTCTAATATAAAAATTAATAATCTTATCGCTTGTAGAAAACATTATCATTTAGTAGGAACTGAACGTTTTTAGTAATCTTGTAAACGTATCTGTTTCCTTTATCAGCTGTAACAAGTCCAGCTCTTTCGAGAAGTTCTAAGTGATACCTTATTGTTGAATAGTTCATGTTTAGTTTCTTAGCGAGCTCATAAGCAGTAGATGGCTTCTTTGATAGCTCTTCTAAAATCTTTCTTCTAGTATCCCATCCTTTAGAGGCGATTATTTCATCTAATTTCCTAAGCATATGATAAATTCAGCCTAAGATAGATTTAGACCTAATGATTTTTCAATTACAAAAATTCTACTTCTCACTTCATGAAAACTCTTTTTATTACAATTAATGTTAAAGGAATTAGGAATAAATTAGATAGAGTGATAGAAAATATTAGGTTTAATATCAATAGAACATTAATTATTCTATACATATGACATATTGCGTATGTAAATATATATTTAATTAATATTTATCGAATAAAGTAATACCTAAACATAATTCTAAAAAGTATTATTCCATACAAAACAATTAATAAACTGATTGATAAGTAAAACATAAATCCTCTTAAAAAGTAAGATAAAAACAAAAGTAATCCAATTGGAATTAATAATTTTGAGTCTCTATTATATAAATATCCTGTTACAAAATATAATCCTATAGCACCAAATATAAAGACTGGGTTAATAATTGATAAGATCAGAAATATTAATAACAACAAGATAAGCAGTATAGCGAAATCAAAGCGTTCTTGTAACATTCTATCATAAATAATTTATCTAAAGCTTATAAAAAGTTATATGTTGGATAATATCTTATGAAAATCATTGTTATGATCTCTAAAACTGCTGAAGAATCTAGCAATCCTTATATCTTCTTCATTTAGATAATACGATATCCTATCTTCCTCAAATAATTTAGCTCTAGCCACTATTTCACCTCTAGGATTACTTATCATAGACCCACCCCAGAAGAACTCCTCTTCCTGGCTGCCTACAGCATTAGTAAACGCTGTCCATATACCATACATTAATGAATGCGCTTTTACCAATGCCTCCCAGTTATCTTGAATTAATAATCTTCTATCTAACCTTCTTAACGGCGATGCTGCAGGAATAAAAATTGTATCCGCCCCCATCATCGCTAAAGCTTCTATAGGCTCAGGATGCCAACCATCTTCACATATTACAACTCCAAACCTCATCCCATTTATCTCAAACACTTTTAGATCCTTTAGTGGATCTCCTGGCTGAAAGTACCTCCTCTCTTCAAATAGACCATAGGTGGGTAAATAGAACTTATAAACATAGTCTACTTTACCATTTATACTTACTACCGCAGTATTCCTCAATATTCCTGTCCTGACTTCCTTTACAGTACCAAATACTGCACATTTGGCCACTTCAGCTATTTTGTTTATAGCCTTCTCGCTTTCCCTAAATACTTCAAAAGCAAGGTCTCTAAGTACATAACCGGTCAACGAAAGCTCTGGAAAGATCACACAATCTGCGCTTGAGGTAGAAAGTATTGCAATATGCTTCTCTAAATTATAATTTATATCTCCAAGTTTAGGTTTAATCTGGGCAAGTTCTACTTTTATCCCCATTGTCTTGGATACCTCCAATCCGAGTTTATAGCTCTTCCGCTTAACCTAAAAATCTCAGGAGCTAATCTTTTATGTTGAGAAAATCTCACCATGTTCTCGATTTTTCTAACAATATCTATATTTATTCCTAGAAAGTTAGCCACTTCTTCAGGGGTTCTCATTTCATCAAACCTTAGATATAGTATTGAATCGATAGTATCATAATCTACTCCTATCTCTCCTTCAGCAGTCTGACCCTCCCATAACGCTGGAGAACTAGGTTTTGTAACTATATCCTCTGGTAAACCTAAATACCTCCCTAACATCCTTACTTGAGTCTTATAAAGGTCTCCTATCGGCAAAACATCGACGCCACCATCCCCATATTTAGTAAAGTACCCTAAAAGTAGTTCACTCTTATCACCAGTCCCTATAACTAAGTAGCCTAATTTTTGAGCATAGCCATAAAGCAACACCATTCTTACACGGGCTTTTATATTACCTATAACATAGTGATCATTAGTCTTAACTTGGGAGGCTATGTTGTTAACTATTTCATCAATATCGATATAGGCATACTTATCTTCGGCACCTAACATCTTAATAAGCCCTAACGCATCATCTATGTCCTTTTTAGGAGTGGTGGATGAGGGCATTATGAGAAAGAAATAATTATTAGTTGCCCTAGCCAAGAGAGCTGCAGTTACAGCAGAATCTATCCCTCCGCTAACTCCTACTACACCTCCCTTTTTAGCACTGAACTCTAAATACTCTCTTAGCCTCTCAACAATATAGTTTGTTACCAGCTCAAAATCTACCATCATCTTTTTTAAAACATACTCATGCATTTGTTATTCAATAATTAATGAATAGGAACAAAAATATTAGTTTTTACTTCAATACAGATAGAATTTCATTTAATATCACTTCTCTTAATCTGTCTCTATTTTCAATAGTTACTCTATAGAGTTTAGCATTGCTAACGTTTAGTCTTATATTCCTATGAACTACGGCAACTAAGGGTTTATCTAAGTTTAATGCATAATATATTACATCTTTTATTTCTGATACTGAAAGCTCCATAGGTCCAATCTCATCTATAACTACTAAATCCGAATCTGACATAGAGTTTTTACTTAATAACGCTATCTCGCTAGCCTCTTTAATTATACCATATTTTCCAACCCTCTTATCACTACTAACGTTAACCTTAGCTAGCCATCCTTCTTTACCTGTGACTAGATCATGGATTTTAAAACCCACTCTTACATTATTTTCCCTTACCTCTGGGCAATAAAAGCCACTTACCTTATATCCTAATCCTTTAACCTTATTAACGATATAAAGAACAAGCGTTGTCTTGCCTACTCCTGGATTACCAGTTATTAAAAATTTCTTGATCATCATATAAATTCTTTTGAAAAGTATTTTAGATATTTACCTTTCTCTGTTATAATTTCGATCATGTGCTCTGCTGTTTTAGGTATGGGGTATACATCGTAGACATTAAGGATTAGATACTTTGTATTTGGCACTATTTCTGTTGGTTCGAAATTATATGACATTTTATTGTCTATTCTAATCGCGACTATTTTCTCCTTACTTACAAAATTATTATTAAGATCTAACTTAAACTTCACATATTATTAGTTTGGTAGGATAATACATATTAAAGCATACATGATAGTAGTACAAGATATGAATATATCTAGTATCATATTTTTGACCATTATCACATTTGTCTCTAACGCAACTCCGTTTTTTGGAGCTCCATATACGATCATTGCTTCAATTATTCTGCTTAAGCAAGGCTTTACACCAATTAATTATATCATAATAAGCGTCATAACAGGGATTTCTGCAGCGGCTGCAAAAATTATAATGTATGGCGTAGGTTATGGGTTAAAAAATCCTTTAAAAAGAAATAAAAATATACAATTACTTTCAAAATTTATCTCTGCTAAAACTAAATACTTTATAATAGCATTGTTTATCTTAGCAATCTTACCGGGTTTGCCATTTGACGACTATTTATTTATTGGAGGCGGTGCTGTTAGAGCCTCATTACAAAAGATGGAGGGTGTAGCAGTCATCGCAAAAATCCTAAAAAGTTTCATAGAAATTTATATTGAGAGCAAGGGCATTTCTTTTATACACTACATTACTAGCCTATCGGATTTAGAAATAGGCATAATTTCATTTATCGTATTTTTAGTAATTGGCTTTATATTACTCAAGATCGATTGGGAAAAATATATATCTTTAGCCATGAAGTATCTTAAGAAGTATGAGAATCCTAAGCTCTAAGAAATTTGAAGTGCATATAGATAAGTTCAATTTACCTAATGGTGTAGTTGTCGAGAGTCCTTATGTTTTACACAGAGGTTCAGTTTTAATAGTTCCATTTCTAGATAGAGAAACTGTAATACTCCTACATCAATACAGATACATTATAGGAAAGTGGTTATATGAATTTCCTGCTGGAACTATTGAAGAAGGAGAAAAGCCCGAAGATACTGCAAAAAGGGAACTACTAGAAGAGACGGGTTATAGAAGTGAGAATTTAAAATTAGTAGGACAAATGTATCCTGCACCTGGAAGCAGTACCGAAAAGATGTATATTTTCCTTGCTAGAGATTTAATAGAAGAAAAGCCAAATCGTGAGGAAGAAGAGATAATCGAAGTATTAAAGTTAAAGCTTACAGATGTTATAGAATTAGCTAAAAGTGGACAAATAGAAGATGCTAAAACTCTTGCAACACTGTTTTATCTAACTCATATGCAATTATGATAAAAATTTTTAAGTTAAATCGATTCTCTACTTTTCAATGTGCCTATTCTGTAAGATAATAAATCGAGAAGAGGTTGGATATTTTGTATACGAAGATGATAATTTCGTTGCCTTTCTAGATAAATTTCCAGCCGTTCCTGGGCATACTCTTTTAGTTGCAAAAAGACATTATGATAACATATTAGAAATGCCCAACGATTATTTGAGTAACTTAGCTAAGCCATTAAAGATCGTAAGTATAGGTGTGATGCGAGCGTTAAAGGCTGACGGAATAAGGATTTTGACAAATGTGGGAAGAAGCGCGGGACAAGTGATCTTCCATACACATATACATTTAATCCCTAGTTGGTCTTTATCATACCCTTCAGGCTATGAAAACTTTATTGCTAGAAAGGAGCAACCAAAGGAATATTATGAAAAGACCGCTAGGATTATAAAAGAAGAGATAGACAACTTACTAAAGTTGCAACTCATTTAGCAAATACCGTTTTTATCCCTAATCTTAAAAAATAATATTGTGCCTAAGATATATTTAGGACCTGCAGGAATTCCCCACTCTGCTAAAAAAAGGAATACAATTGAAGGAATAAAGACAGTACACGAACTCGGATTGAACGCCATGGAAGTGGAGTTTGTGCAAGGAGTTAGGATGTCAGAATCAGCTGCAGAGGAGGCAGGACAAGTAGCAAAGGAGCTAGGAGTTAGATTATCTGTTCATGCCCCTTATTTCATCAACCTATGTTCTGAAGAGAGGGAAAAAGTAGAAGCGTCAAAACAGAGGATTTTAGATAGTGCTGATAGGGCTGAAAGGATGGGAGCCGATACAATAGCAATTCATATAGCCTTTTATGGAAAAATGGAACCTGAGGAGTGTTATCAACAAGTTAGAGCAGAACTAGGGGAAACAGTGGATAAGGCAAGAGAAATGGGTATAAAGAATGTGAAATTCGGAGTCGAAACCATGGCTAAGGAAACTGCTTTAGGTACAATTGATGAGGTTATATCATTAGCAAAAGAAGTTAAAGGTGTTATTCCATATATTGATTGGGCTCATACATTCGCAAGACAGGGAGGTAAAATAGATTATGGTGAGATTATAGACAGAGTAGTTAAGGAGTTGGGGTTACATCATATAAACTCTCACTTCGAGTCGCTAGTATTTAAAAATGGAAAATACGTGGATGAACACTTACCTATTGATGCAAATGCTCCACCTTTTGAGCCTTTAGCTAGAGAGATATTAAAGCGTGACATATCTATATCATTGATTTGTGAAAGTCCAGAACTGGAAAGAGACGCACTTAAAATGAAAAAAATTCTTGAGGACTTAGGATATAAATTCTAATCGATTAAAATGTATCTTATAGCCGCTGACTACGATAGAACCTTAGCTGCAGAAGAGGATAGATTTATTTTAAAACCTAAGGTCAGGGATGCGATAAACGCATTTTGTAAAGATAACCTTTTCGTAATAGTTAGCGGTAGAACTAAAAAAGATATAGAGGCTTTATCCGAAGGTCTAGAGCCTTCAGCATGGATTTTAGAGAATGGTACCCTCATTTTTTATAAAAATGACATAATTAGAAATTATCCTGAATCCTGGAGTGCAGCCCGAAAAAGAATCATAGAGCTATTAAATGCAAATAATATAAAGTATTCACTAGGCGAGGTTATAATATTTTTAGGTGATATAAGTAATTACAAAGAGAAAGTTATCGAAATAATTAATAACGTAGATGGAGCTTCAATAGAATTCAACAGGCATGATGCAATGATTCTACCTAAGGATATTAACAAGGGAATAGGGCTCAGAAGGTTTATTAATGAGATAAAATTCAATGGCACAATCATTGCTGTTGGTGATGGAGAAAACGATCTATCTTTATTTGAAGAAGCTAACATAAAAGTTGCGGTGAATAATGCAATAGAACAGCTTAAAAGGAGAGCTGATATAGTGTTGAAAAATCCTGATGGTGATGGTATATTGGAATTGATAAATATGATAAGGAAGAAGGAGATCTAGGAATTAGACATCTTCTTGAGATAATATAAGTCTACAGGAAATTCGTATATTCTCTTTCTATGCCATCTATAATAGTATTTTAGACGATAATTTAGTGAAATTAATTCCACTGAATAGCCATATTCTTTAACCATATTCATTATAAGTTCACGTGTTTTTTCATTAGACTTATGTATAGAATAAACGGAGTTTGCTACTTCCATAGCCCTTAGCAGGAATTTGAGGTCAATTCCCCTATTTACTACACCGAATGGAGGGTTTTCGATTACAGTATCTATCTTTCTTGTTAAATTGAAACTATTTACTTCTGCTTGTATGTACTCTGCATCTTTACCTACAAAATTTCTTGCAACATTCAACGCATCTCTATCTATATCTACGCAGATACAGTCACCGCCTAAAAGTACAACGCCTTTACAAAATATACCAGTTCCGCACCCTAAATCTATTACGATCTTTCCCTCTATATCACCTTTTAAGAATGCGATCCAAAGTATCTGAGACGCTAATTCTGCTGGAGTTAAATACTGTTCAAGTTCGTATTTTGGAGCTGGGTGGGGAGGAGCCTTCTGGAGTTCTATTTCTAACTGTTTTTTATCCATTTTAATATCTCTAACAAGTTAGAGTATACTGGGACATTTTTAATATCATCGTAAAATCCTTCCCTATCTAGCAAAATAGGCGATAAGCCAGCCCTCATCGCACCTTTAACATCAACCTCATATAGGTCACCGATAAATATCGCATCATTAGCACCTAATTTAGATAGTGCATAATAGAAGATCTTGGGATGGGGCTTTACAAGTTTCAGATCGTAAGAGGAGACAATCACATCGAGGTATTTCTTTATCTGTAATTCTTCAACTATCTTATAAACCTTTGAAGTAGAGTTAGTAACTAATCCTATTTTAAATCCCCTACTTTTAATCTCTTCTAAAAAGGGAATAGAATCGTCAAACAAATAATATCTATCTGACAGCATGCTTATTCCACTTAACCTCTTTACCAATTCCGTTTTAGGAGGTATACCTAAATAATATAATATCTGCGAGAAATCTAAATCAGGCAACCCAACATCAGGATTAGGGAAGTGAGTTTCTCCCAAATACTTCGCAATAGCCCTGAAGACCTGTTTTCGCTTCACGTTATATCCTAATCTTTTAAGCTCCTCATAATATGGTTCATAAAATCTAGGTTCAAAATGTACTAATGTATCACCTAAGTCTATTAAAATAGTATCTATACATCTTTTTTTGATCTTATTAAAAACATCGGTGGGATTATCTTCTGAGATTTGCATTTAGGGCACCTGCTAGGTTTCTTTATCTTTTCTAAGCTAAAAACATATCCGCAATTTGCACATCTAGGTGGAAAAACTATTAATGTAAATTCTGTTCGTTTTAGGGATAGGGCTAAATGATTTAAGTGTTCATACAGTTCTTTTTCTCTCCTGATATCGAGCTTTCTCATTATTTCCCTAGAAGTTAAGGGCTTAGAGGATGTGGAAAGCAATAAAAATAACTTTTCTCTAGTAGTTAGCCACTCAGAGTTCACTTAAACTCAATATACTGTTTATAATTCAACTTGAAAAAATGCTTTTCTCAGATATTAGGCTAGAGTATATCTCTTCAACCTTTCTTAAAATGTCCTTACTAGAATAACCATTAAGCATAGCCATTATCGCTGAACCGCCGGCACCAACTCCTTCCTTAACATAACCCTTCTCATACATTCGCAATCCTTCATATTTTGAGCTAGAAAAATCTAACATAGCAGCCGATACAGAAACTCCAACTTGTTTTGCTAAGCCTAAAATATCAGCAGATTTATCCTCTATAATCCATCGTGTAGTACCTATGATAACCTCTGAGAGTCTAGACTTATCAATTTCTTTAATAATGGATGCTGCAGCAACCATTTGTGTACCACCAGCTAGCAATACCTTACCTTTAAACCCTATTACTATGCCAGCAACTCCAATAAGCATTGGATCCGAAACTTTAGCTAATTTAGAGATCAAATCCTTACCTTCCAAGCCCTTAACTGCCTCTAGCGCTATCTTATTTTTTAACTCATGAGGATTTCTGGGTGAAGCTGAACTAACCTTATTCAACGCATCATAACCTAGGGCTAATAATACGGATAAGGCTGTTGTTGTTCCTGCTGGTACCGATTCGCCTATAACTAATAATTCATAACTGTTAGATAGCTCCTCTCCTAATTTAATCCCATTTTTAATAATTCTATTAGCAACGTCAACATCTAAAGAACCTTCTCTTATATCTCTTCCGTGAGTGCCATGAAGGGTAATAAATGGCACATTAGGCTTTATTTTAGCGCCAGCATCAACTACTAGCTTAGTTGTGTTAACAAGAGATAATGAAGCTCTAGAGATTATAGCAGGTGTTGGGATACCCTCTGGTGAAACGGGTATACCTTTTATGACCTCACATTTGCCTTCTAGTAAGAATTCGGCATCTGCTGCTGGCGTATAATGAGTCATTTCTGGAGAAGCACCAGCTATTGTTATACCTGGTATTAAACTCACATCTGTTGTAGCTATAACTAGAAGGAAAGCAAATCGTTTTCCTTTTAAACTTGATGAGTCAGCCCCAAGATAATCCTTTATCATGATAGAACATAAAAGGTAAATCTCTAAAATATTTTTGATTATGACAGATGAAGCCTTCTGGAAAGCATATCGAGAAGTAGAACTTGCATTGAGCTTACGGATGGAAGAATTCATAAAGGATAAAAAAGCCGTAGAGACCACAAAAAATGCAATAAACGAGTTATTCTCTATTGTAAGCAATAAGTTGAAGGAGAAATATAAGGGTAAAGAGATGAATGAAATTCTATATTCCTTATTCATGCAAAATAAAATCCCTGCTGTCACAATTCAAGAGGTTTTTGATATTATAAGCTTCATAAAGAATATTAATTCACAAGAACCACAGATGATATACGGAATGCTAGTTAGAATATTAGAAGTTTTAGAGGAAATATACTTCAATGCTTAAATACTTTCTTAATCACTCTTCCACCACATTTGCTACAATATGGGACATAGTTAAAGTATATTGTATGACAGTTTACACACTCGTAAACGAATTGAGTTATTGGCACCTTTAGCTTTCCTCTCAATTTTACTGATTCATAATTAATTCCTAAATGCTTTAGTACGTTCTGTAAAGAGAGATCATCAGTATAGACTATAGATTCTCGTTTAAAGTCTAGTGCCAATGCTACTATTTCTATATCAGTCTTTGAAAGCGTATACTCACTTAACTTTTTTATTAAACTCAAAACCTCATTTAGGCTATTAGATGATGGTTGAAGTACAATAATCTTTTGAGCAGCTAGGCTCAGCTCAAAGATCTCCTTAGATCTTTGATCCTTAACCTCATCAATTACGGATTGTACTGTATACACTTTATCAAAGTATTTTTCCAGCCCAGCTAAGAACGCAGCAGTATCAAAAATAATTTTCAGTAACAAACCACCCCTGTTATGGGATCTATCTCATAAAATCTGTATATAATTGCCTTTTTATCGCTCTTCTCTACGAATAGTTCTTCATCTTCACCTGATCTTAAATGTGCCACAACCTCTCCATCACTGACTAACTGGACTGACTGAGGAATACCTTTGTTTTCCAACTTAATAGTGATTTTTGAATCGATAGGTACAATTAGGGACTTAAGATTCGATTTCATTAAGTTCATAAACGAAATTTGAATCACATTACTATTGCCTAAAATAAATGTACCTGTTATAGAGAATCCCCAGGACCAATTTCCTTGTGGTGTACTTATGAGCACTCCATCTCCTTCGAATAATATTCTTGTACTGTTTACACTTACACTGCCATAAATCGTTATAGGCCTCTCTAATAAAATTCCTACTTCATTAAACGAAATACCTGAAACCTTCCATGTCCTATATTGAAGCATTGGATATTCTTCAACCTTATAATCTCCTT
This sequence comes from Sulfolobaceae archaeon, assembly GCA_026627305.1. GTDB lineage: Archaea > Thermoproteota > Thermoprotei_A > Sulfolobales > Sulfolobaceae > JAPNVD01. The sequence goes on along the minus strand of JAPNVD010000030.1, from coordinate 30,869 downwards.
TTACCAACCTTCTCATAGTCTCCTCTATTTCAATAGGTGGAACATCTAACAGAATAGATTTCTTACCCGCTTTAATCCCTATTACAGGTTTGCCCTCCTTTACAGCCCTTAAAAATGTTCCATCTCCACCAATAGCTATAATCAAGTCTTCGTTACTATCAACAAACTCTAATCCGTATTTATTACCTATGCTTTCAACCCTCTTTGCAATCTCTTCAGCTTCTTGTGAATGTTTTTTAACAATCCTTACCTTCAATCTATGTCTAAAATATTCTTAGCATATTTCCTATTAAGTTTAATAATTATTAGGTGAAGAGATTGAATCCTGACATCTAATAAGCACTATTACACTAAATACCCTACTGGAATTTATTATTTCCACGTCTTCGTTTAGGGTATCTAATAATTTTATCCTGTAAATTCTTTGTCTGATTTTGGAAGCTCTAGATAATATAACCCAACCATAAGAGCCTTGAACAATTATTACGCATTTACCGTTAAGTTTTACATTTATCCTTTCATTAGGCTTTAGTACATATTTCTTCTCAACGTATTTATCTCCAACATAATTTGCTGCATCTCTAATAAAGCTTCTAAAAAGAAATGCCCAAGCTATAAAGATGAAAATAAGAGGTATTATTAAAACACTTATGAGCAAGATGTCCAAAATGCTCAAAATAATCGTTACTCATTAAATGAGTGAATAATATATGTTTAATTGTAAAGTCATCTAGAGGGAATACATATTAATGATTTGTGTGAAGGTTAACAAAAAAGATGTTAAGAAGTTGTTAGAGACTAAGCCGCTAAAATTCTATACCATTGACGAAAATAGCCTAATTGTAAAATTAGAAGAACTTCCCAAAGCGGATATAGAATATGAAATAGTAGACTGTAAAGAAGTTGAAGGCAAAAAGAAACGTGGATTAAAACTTAGTGATTTAATAAAAGGCATCAGAAGTTTTCAAATAGTTGGAGATATAGCGCTTGTAAGTCCTAAAAGATCTATAGATCCAGAAAAACTTGCTGAGAGCATTATGAAAGTCACAAAAAATGTAAAAGCTGTTTATATACGTAAAAGAGTTTCTGGAGAGCTAAGAGTTAATGAAATAATCTTTGCAGGTGGTGAAAGAAGAACACGGACCATCTATAAGGAAAATGGAATAAGATTCGTAGTTGACATAAGTAAAGTATATGTTAATACCTCACTGTCGAATGAAAGGGCTAAGCTAGCTGCTGAAGTAGATGACCATATAAAAATCCTAGATGCGTTCAGCGGATATGGTGCTATAACTCTGAACATTGCAAAAATAAAGCAGGTCTATATAGTAAGTGGAGATCTTAACCTAGATGGCTTATATCTTCTTAAAGAATCCTTGACTCTAAACAAAAACTTAAAGGGACTAATAGATATCATACAATATGATGCTAGATATTTACCATTTAGAGAAAAATCATTTGATCTTGTAATAGCAGATAATCCAACAATGATATCGTTATTTAAATCCGAAATTTGCAGGGTTGGAAAAGAGACAATATTTTATGTGCTAGCCCATGATAATAAAGAAGCCTCAAATATTATTGAGAGAGAGACTGATTGGATAAGAGTTAATGACTATTCTAAGAACCTCTTCATCTTTAAGGGGAAGGTCAGATGCTAAAATGAACACATATAGATCCTTATTTGGATCCTTTAAAAGCTTTATGATGTTCCTATCTATATCTTTCGCTGACGCATTAGCCCTAATCCCGATTGTGGCATCAGATATATAATCAGACTTGCGTAAAATTATCTTTGTATCATTTGTTAACGTCAATTTAGAACTACCTCTAGCTTTTATAAGCTGATACAGATTATCTACCACAATCAGTAAGTATACATATGTATTGTCCTTTTTTATCAACTCTTTTAATCCTTCATCTAAATCTTTAGCTCCCTTATCTGAAGAGACTCCGATTATACAATCTCCTCTTGGCGTTAAGAAGTCCTCTCTAGTAACTTCAAGGGTTGTTTTATGTAGTGCTCTTACATTTTGATGACCTTTAGCTCTTATTACATCAACTTTTATCAACTTTAACTAATATAAATGTAAATCCTCTAACTTCTATAAGTTTAGCTCCTACTTTATTAGCTATTTCTTCTGCAAACTTCTTCCTATCTTCTACTTCAATCCCGATTTTTACCTTAACTACTTTATGTTCCTTTAGCCTCCTCTTTATCTCATTTATCACACCATCAGTGACCCCATTTTTTCCTATTCTAACATCAGCGTGTTTCGCTTTTGTAATCTTTATTAACTCCTTTATTTCTGAGGGGATACCTTCTCACCCAACCACATATTAAGCATGTCCTAACTAAAATTTTTGACTTGATCCTCCTCCTCTCAGTTAAGCCAGGTATCAGAGGAACATAACATTTTCTACAAAATTTCCTTTTAAACTCGAGAGGGATTTTAGTCTTAGTCTTCCTGGAATAAACTATTGCATACTTGACATACTTTCTAGCTAACTCTATCTCACCTTGTCTCGCTAATTCTTCAGCCATCTCTATCAATTCTATTATTCTTCTCTTCGCTTTCACAACTTTTTATATATAATCACAGGAATAATAACTTAACACACCTATGAGAGTAAACCTATTGCTCTTAGATTCAGCATTAGAATTAGTACCACAGGATATTGTAAAGCATCCTGCAGTAATTAAAAGCGCAAGTAAACGAGGAAAGAAACCTGAAGAGACATTACTTGATATTTCCTTACATTACTACGCTATGAAAGACCTGAAAGACTTCAATAAGAGAGGAAGACCCGATATTATCCATTTGGCGATGATACTCTTTCTTACTGAAATACCAGAAATAAAAGGAGAGTTCTACATCCATACAATAGATTCTAAAATAATATGGGTAAATCCTGAAATGAGACCACCCAAAAATTATAATAGGTTTGTAGGGCTGATGGAACAGCTTTTAAAAAATGGCAAAGTTCCAACTAATAAGGAACCAACTTTAATGAAAATAGTAGGATCAGGCTTGAAAACTCTGAAGCCGAGGTACAAAATAGCTTTGCTCTCAGAAAATGGAAAGAGGATTTCTCCAGAAAAGCTATGTGAGCTTGGAGATGACTGGTTAATAGGAGTAGGAGCGTTTCAGCACGGCGATTTCTCAAAAGAAGTATTGGAAAATGCTGATGAAGTATTCTCCATCAGTAAATACACTTTAGAGACACATCAAGTAGTATGTAGAGTATTATCTGCATGTAATATGTTACTTAATTGGCCATAATACTTTGCTGTCAGTGAAATTATACTTGGACTAATGCTTTCCTTTATTACTTGAATATCATAAGATGCAAGGATCTTTTTTAAAGCATAATATGCACATTCTGTAGATTCCTGACTGAAACCCGTTCCAGTAATTCTAATGTTTAGATTTCCACCATTTTCTTCACTTATATAGAATTCTTTCAGCGGAAAAACACCTTTAACGTCAGAGTATAGCTTTATAAGCTCATATATATCGTGCGCTCTAGACTTTAAGAATATAGCCAACTGGGTACCAGCAGCTTCACAGAACTCGGTATAGGCTTTCTTATCCTTCTCATATAATAGCTTAATTACGCTTTCTAGAAACCACAATGGAACTGGTAAAGTATCAATAGATTTAGTCAATAAATAAAGGTTAACAAGTTTTTCTAGAGTTGTCGCATCCTCGCCACTTTTTAATAACTTTACTAGTGATTTTAACGCTAGGTTAGTTATTGCATACATGGTATAGCCTTTCTTCTTTGCCTCCTGTTCTAATTCCTTAACTATTTCCGAATCAGCTGCCACATTGATCCTAGTCAAGTTCTTCATATTAACATTTGTTTAATACCTTTTATAGTTTTCCTATTTTATTTTACAAATACATATCTTCTTCAATGACTAAACAAATAAATTTGTACTTTGTATTTATTTCATTTATGGCCTCTTCATCAATCAAAATCGCTGTGGGAAGTACTAACAGAGTTAAAATCGATGCAGTAAGAGAAGCTATAAAAATGATTAATATAAATGCTGTTATAGAAAGTGTAAACGTAGATTCCGGAGTTTCTAAACAGCCCTATTGCGAGGAGACGTTTATAGGTGCGAGGAATAGGGCTTATAATGCGCTTGCGAAAGTTAAGGCCAATATTGGAATAGGAATAGAAGGAGGCATATGTACTAAACATGAAAAAGTATTAGCTTATGCTGTCGTTTACGCTAAGGGAAATGATGGATTAGAAAACTTCGCGTATTCTGCTGCTTTTGCATTACCTAATAAAGTGGTGGAAATGATTAATAAAGGATATGAACTAGGGGACGCTATAGACAAGGTATATAATAAAACGAATAGCAAGTTTAATGAAGGTGCTGTAGGTATATTAACTAAAGTTATAAGTAGAAAGGATCTATATGTCCAACCTGTAATTATGGCTTTATATCCTTTTTATAACGCTGAGGTTCTTTAGTAACCTTTTACTAACTGCAGGAATAGCTTTCCTATTTCAGGCAGTTTAACAACGTCATGTTCTTTTGGTCTCGGCATCGTCGATAAATAAACACCATAGTCTTCATGATTTCCTTCCTCCTCTGATAAGGGTTCACCATATGGAGAAAAGATTATGAAATCATCAACTTCACTGACTATTCTTTTCACTGCATGATCTACAGCTTGATAAATCTTGCATTTTAGATTAGGATCTCTGTTGTGATGTAATACTCTATCTATTGCTGTAATATCTGCTATTACAGGTGCCTCTTTCACGTTCTCTAAAATAGCTTTTACAACACTATTTATCTCTTCCTCAAAATCAACATCCGAAGAATATTTTATTGAATATTTGCCAAATGTGGGGTCTGTTATTGGTAAATTAATGGGGATAGCACCTGTTTCACTTAATAATTTAGTATTTATCACTGAGCCCACAGGTAAAAAGCCATTCTGGTTTACATCCTGCATCTCCAATATAGAAAGCCATGAGGAATAAGGAAATTGTGGCCTCTTATTTGATACTACTCCCCTAAAAGTGCTACTAAACAACGTAAATAAGAATCTTGGAGAACACTTCATAAAGCTTGTATAGCTTAGTCCATCAATTCCTAATAATACGGCTTTCATTCTAACCATCTCTTTAATCTTTCCTCTATTTCTTCCCTCGGCACAGCACCTATAACTTCATCTACTACTTCGCCGTTTTTGAATATCAATACAGTGGGCAAACTCATTATGCCATATGCAGCAGAGATATCCGGATTTTCATCACTATTAATCTTTCCAAAGCCAACATTCAGATATTCAGATGCCAATTCCTCGATCACTGGTGCCAAAATTAAGCATGGAGCACACCATTCTGCCCAAAAATCCACTACTGCAACTTTAAATCTCTTGATAAATTTATCAAAGTTTTTAGAATCTAAATGGTTTACTATACCGCTCTTAAATTCTTCTTCGCTAGTTTCTTTGCTAAGAAGTTGCTTAGCTTTCTCTTCCAAGATTTTTTGTAATTCAGGATCTCCAGAATCCATAGGTATAATTCTTCTACCTCGATCTTAAAAAACTTATTATACTCAAAATTAAAAGTTTCTATATGGCTAATTTAATAATTATCGGCTCAGGAATAACTGGACTGCTAACAGCATATTATGCAAGAAAGCATTCTAGGATAATAAAGGATATAACAATTTTGGAAAAAGAGAAAAATCCTTCACAGAATTCCTTAGTTAGCCATTGGGCAGTTATGCCACCTCTTTGTGATAATTTTGTAGATCTATGTAAGCAAGCTGTTGAGTACTATAAGCAAATAAGTGATGAACTAGGAATTTACTCTGAAGAACTACCGATATTAAGATACCCAGTGAAAGATGCAAGTAAAAGGATAACTAGAGAAAAAATATTGGAATTAGATCCTAGCTTAAGCAACTTGCCAGAAGCTGAACTCTTGGATACTGGACTTTTTGTTCAGGGAGATGAACTAATAAGTGAGTTAATTAAAGATAATAAAATTCTATTACAAACGAACATAGTTAAACTAAACACTGAAAATAATAAAATTATTAGTGTAGAGAGTAGTGATGAAATCATAAAAGGCGATTACTTTGTTTTTGCTACGGGATATCAAACTTTTAAATTATTTCCATCAATTAAGTTAACACCATTAAAGGGCCACATGGTGATAACCAAAAAGTCAGGATTACGCTCCATCTTGCTATATAAAGGATATCTGGCCACAGAAGGAAAGCAACTATATCTAAATGGTGATGTAGAACAAACTGACAACTTAAGTATAGACTTTACTATTGTAAACAATATAGTAAATAGCTTCAGCGAAGTTATTCAAAATTTAGACACAACTAATATTACGATAAAAACAGGATTGAGATATCTCTCACAAGATGGTAAACCTATTGTTGAAAAGGTCTATGAAAATGCAGTAGTCATAACAGGATATAGGTTTGGATTTGCAGTAGCCCCAGTATTAGTTAATCAAGCTTTAAAATTGCTTAACCTCCTATAATAGTCGTGGATATTAGGTTTATTATATCAAAACAGGATCCCGTTGGAAAGACAATAAAAGATCTTGGTTACAAGTTTGAGGAAGTTGATGAGGATGTTACAGATTTTAAGTACGATAGTGGTGATGCAATTATTGTGTTCAGTAGGCACGAAAGCAAGTCAAAAATTCCGAGCTATACTGTTCACTATCCTGGAAATCCTACTTCACAAACATTAGGTGGTGAACCGTATAAGCTTGGGATGGCATATCCTAGACTTTTAACGTCTATATATAGAGAATTATTAAAAATACCGGAAAACGCTCTAAATAAATCCTTAGAAGCAACACATCATGGTCCAACTTATCAAAGAACTCCAATAATATTTGTTGAAATTGGAAGCAGTATTGAATATTGGAGTAATCAAAAATTGGTTAAAGCACTAGTTGAAGCTACATTAAGAGGTGTAGAAAAATTTAGGGAAATAGAATGTAATGAAATAGTCTCAGGCTTTGGTGGACCACATTATGCTCCTCTATTTTCTAAATTAGCTGGCAAAAGTTCGTGTGTTTCACATATTTTATCAAAATATGTTCTTTCTGAAACCAATGAAAACGTGATAGCCCAGGCAATTACTAACTCAATTGAAAGAATAAATAAAGTAATATTTGATAACGTAAATAAGGAGTTAAAATTAAAGTTGCTAAGCACTATTAGGAACTTTGATGTAGCTATTGAGTCTGTATAACAGTTCTTTAGAGAAGATAGGTGCTCCAACACTTAAGATCTTACATTCCTCCACTCGAGTGCTTTTACAGTTTAAGGTTGTTAAGCTAGCATTAGGTATTGATATACCCCATGCAGATATATCATCCAAATCAAGGATATATCCTAATAATGCCCTTATAGGATCATAATGACTTACAGCTATAACAACTTCATTTGGATATTTGCTGACTATTTCTGACGTAAAATCAACCATTCTATGTTCTAAACTAAGCCAACTTTCAATACCTTCATATTTTATTTCATTTCTTTCTAGCTTTACTTTCCAGTGATCTGAGAGATCTATTTTCTTATTGTTAAGTTCACCCATAAACCTCTCCCTTAGCCTATCATCAATTATTGGTTCACCCATGTTTAATTCCTCCGCTATCAATTTTGCAGTTTGTAATGCCCTACAAACAGGGCTTGTAAATATAACAGATATCTTAGGCAACTTCTTTAATTCCTGTGCAGCTTTCTTTGCTTGTTTGATTCCTTCATCTGTTAAGGGATTTCCGTTTATATCATGACTTAAAATTCTGTTAACGTTTATCACGCTTTGACCATGTCTAATTAAAATTATTATGCTCATTTCTTCCTCACTTAAATGGATTCTATAAATATACTTAAATATAGTAGCTAATTAAGTTAAACTTGTGGTATCACTATTTAAGAGGAAAGAGAAAGAGCAAAAAAATGAACAAGTGAGGATACTTTTTACATCAGATTTGCATGGCTCTGACGTGGCTTTTAGGAAATTCTTGAATGCCGGTAAAATGTATAATGCGAATGTACTTATTATAGGCGGAGATGTTGCAGGTAAAGCATTAGTACCTATAGTGGATCTAGGGAATGGAACTTACCAGATAGAGGAAAAAGTGATAGACAAGTCATTTTTAGCAGAGAAGATAAGAGAGTTCAGTAAACAAGGTTTATACTACGTGATCATAAGTAAAGAGGAATATAAAGAAATGCAAGAAAATGAAGAAGTTGTAAGGAAATATTTTAAAGAGGCTATGATAAACAAATTACGCGAATGGATTAAAATAGCTGATGAGAGATACGCTGATTCCAATATACCAATTTATATAAACTTAGGCAATGATGATCCAATATATCTATTTGATGTGATCAGCGAAAGCAAGGTTATGAAGAAGTGCGAAGGAGAGATAATAAGGATAAAGGATAAGTATGAAATGATCTCGTTTGGATATGCAAATCCTACTCCTTGGCACACACCTAGAGAAATGGAAGATGAGAAGATTTATGAAGAATTAAAGAAACAAATGGAGAAAGTACAGAATCCTGAAACTACAATACTAAACGTGCATCCTCCTCCTTTCAACACAAATTTAGATCTAGCTCCGTTGCTAGATAAAGATCTTAAACCTGTCGTCCGAGGTGGAGAAATAGTAATGCAACATGTAGGATCTCAAGGCGTTAGAAAGATAATCGAAGAATATCAACCATTATTAGGACTTCACGGACATATACACGAATCTAGAGCGTTTGATAAGATAGGAAAGACAATAGTCATTAATCCAGGTAGTGAATACGGCGAAGGAATATTACACGCTGCCTTAGTAATATTAGAAAACGAAAAGGTTAAAGCTTACCAGTTTATTATTGGCTAGCCTATTTTTTAAGTGAAAAATAGCTAAGACCTGACATTAATTATAGATTTATAAAAGTCTATATCTATTATTTAAAATATGATAATCTTTTATGCAGTAGGTGAGAAGGAAAGAGCAAAAGAACTTGTTAGAATAATAACAAAGACAAGATGGAAAACAGTATCTAAACACGCGATAAAAATTGCTAGTTCTTCTATAGGACCCTCAGTAGTAATATTTAAACCTACTAAAGCCGCTCTAGCTGTAGCATTTTGGCTAAAAGCGAAAGCTGAGGAGCTAGGCATGATAGCTAACGTCGGCTGGTTTGAGCCGATCTCTGATATACCAAGCGATGTTAGTGAAGCCGTTAAGACTGATCTAAATAAATTGCTTATGAAGAGGCTTGAGGAGCCGTGGACACCTTCAAAAACTCAATAACGTCCTCACTCCTCGTCACTATGATGTAGTCCGTTACATTCTTAAGGTAATTTAGTATTTTATTAAATCTTGTTTGATCAAAGCTCATGAATGATTCGTCAACTATGAAGAACGGAGATCTGAAATACTCTTTTAATGCTATCACTACTAGTATTAAAGCCAACGTGATCTTTTCTGAAGATGATAGTTTCTTCACTGACAACTCAGCACCATTCTTCCTAATTTTTAATCTGTAATTACTATCTAATTCAGCCTCTATTTCGAATTCTAAATCCTTTAATAGGCTATTAGCTATCGAGATAAATTCTTCTTTTACAACTGTTAGTCTTCTTATGTATTCCTTTTGTAATTCCTCAATTTCTGCCTCTAATTCTTTAATCTCTTTCTCTTTTAGCTCTAACTCTTCCATTAATGATGATGGCATACCTAAATTCTGTAACTCATAGAATAGATCTTCCCTCTTCCTCTTAAGCTCCTCTATTCTTTGAACAACTATATTATTAGTTTCAGATACAACACTAACTGTAGTTTTATCATATCTCTCTTCCATCTCTCTTTTCTGGCGTTCTAGATCTTCGATCTGATATTTCAAGAATTCTATTTTATTTTGATACTCCTCTCTTCTAGCATTTAATTTTTCAAGTTCATTATTTAATCTCGTCAATTCCTTAATTGTATTCTCTATCTCAGTTTTCCTCTTCTGCAATTCAGCTAATTCGTTATTGAGAGTGGACAATCTAGCAGAATTCTTCCTGATCTCACTACTAATTATATCAATCCTGACCTTCCATATATCTGGACTTACCTTGCTTCCACATACATAACATGTATCCGCATGATGCTGATCTGCTTCTCTAACCTCCTCAAGCACTCTATCTAACGCCTTTAACTCGATTTCTATTTCATTTCTCTCTTTAGTCATCTCTTGCAGTTTAGCAGTTATTTCGTTCAATTCACTTTCTAGCTTTTCCTTATTGATATTGCCTATCTTTTCCTGGATATCTTTAATGGATTTTTCAACAGCGTTTAACTTCCTTTTTGTTTCTTCTAGCTCTTCGGTCTTTAATTCTATTTTGCTATTTAACTCGTTAAGTTTATTTTGTTTAGTTATCAACAGGCTAGTATCAGTCTTTAGCATCATATTTACACTTTCTTTCTCTTTTTCAAGTCTCTCTATCTCCTCATCTATATTCTTTATTTGTTCCTGGAGAGATATTGTTGATTTGTATTTCTTCTGTATTTCATCCCTTTGGCTTTTTATTTCTTCTAATCTTTTAGTTAACTCGTCTTTCCTCTTCTTTATCTCTTCAACTCTTGAAGCAGCCGCTATGAACCATTCAAGATCATCATTTCCGCTCATTATATGACTAACAAGCTTATTCTCAGGTGAGAAAAACGATAATAGGAGCGCTCTATCATCATCAATTATTAGCTTCTTATCTTCAACGATACTATTCTTTACTCTCTTAATCCTTCTGTAATACTCTTTACCATCCATTTCTACTTCAATATATCCTGCATCAGAAAACACGTTAAGTAGATCTTCAGCTTTTATTTCAGATGTAAGCAAGGATACCAAAGCTCTTGCAAAAGATGTCTTACCATATGCATTAGGAGCTTTATATAAAAATATTCCTTTCTCTAATTGTAGAGACAGCTCGCTAGTTATACCTCCTATATTACTAACTCTTACTTTCATTACAATCTATACTACTAACTTTGTTAAAAATAAATTTAACCATTTCATAGAGATCACTCTATGGAAAGATTTTGTTTAAAATAGAAAATATAGTTATAACTTCAGCCTAGCGTTTTCAAGAATATGAACCTTAATGATCTCCACTAATCAACTACTCATTTAACCAAGTATACAAGCTAGATAACATAGCATTAATATTCTCTTTTATAAATCTTTTATCGAGACTTTTCGGGATTAGGTATATAATATTCTAGAGATATTTATTTGTGGAAGGTGTAAATGAGAAAGGTAATCTTCGATTCTGATACCGCTACAGATGATACAATTGCTCTATTATTAGCTTTAAAAAATTATGAGGTATTGGGAGTAACTATAGTAGCTGGAAACGTGAACTTTGAGCAAGAAATACAGAACGCGCTCTTCACTTTAGAATATTTTGGTTATAATGATGTACCTGTATATCCTGGGGCTAGAAGACCTATCATGGGTGAATGGAGAACAGTAGAAGAAGTTCATGGTAAAAATGGAATGAGCGATTGGAATTACCAAACGCCTTCTAAAAAGCCAGAAAGTGAGTTTGCTGCTGATGCGATAATAAGGTTATCAAAAGAATATAATGGCGAGCTAGAGATCCTAGCCGTATCGCCATTAACAAATCTAGCGTTAGCATATTTGAAAGATCCTGAGATAGTTAAGAGAATAAAAAAGGTCTGGATTATGGGAGGTGCTCTAAGTAGGGGAAATACTACTCCTTTAGGAGAATTTAATTTTTGGGTCGATCCAGAAGCGGCGAATATCGTTTTGAAAGCAGGATTTGATATAACAGTTGTACCGTGGGAAACTGCAGAGAACGCGGCAACTTTAACTATACAAGATTGGGATAAAATAGAAAAAATCAATACTAAGGCTGCAAAGTTTTTCGTATATTCTAATAGGCAGTTATTAGAATACTCACTAAAAACTGGCGAAAGGGGTAGTGTTCATCCAGATAGTTTAACCGTCTCAATATCTATAGATTCTAATATAATAAAAAAATCTGAAAAGGTCTATGCTGAAGTTGAAACTTGTTCAAAATCTAGAGGAGCAATGTTAATTGACTGGTATAAACTATTGAATAAAAAGAGTAACGTTGAATTGGTACTAGAAGCCTTTGAGGACAAGTTTAAGAAGATGCTGTTTGAGACTCTTTCTGCAAATTAGAACATTCCGCATAAGCTACAACGTTAACCGCTTTTACATTAATCCCCTGATTTTTAAGAATTTCATATATAGTATCTAGCTTCGTGTTTATATCAATTATTTCATTAGTATCTAAACATATAACATTAATATGTGGCTCTTTCCTTAATTCGTACCACGTTACACCATTAGCCTCAAATGAATTTATAAGCCCTGCTTCTTCTAATGCCTCAAGAGCATTATATACTGTTGAAAGACTAATGCTGGGCTCAACCCTTTTAATTTCATCATATATTTGCTCTCCTGTAAAATGCCCCCCTTTACTCAATAGCTTTAATACAGCTAACCTTTGTGGAGTAACTTTTAATCCTTTCTGTCTAAGGAATTCCACAAGTTCTTTTTCTTCCATTTATACCAATTATTACTTCAAAGAAACATTGATTTAAATTTTTCTTCTAATTTGAAATATGGATAACTGAGATTGAGGTATTAAAGAATTACCAGATGGTAAATACCGCTCTTTATAGATAAAAAGAGGAAACTACAGTAATTTCAGAAAATCTAGACTTCTCATAGATATATAACCTACAAAATACTAAAGATATTTTAGAAATGAAGCAATCATTCAGGGAAATTACATTAAACGCTCTACTTTCTAAAAAATTGCAAAATTTCGATAAAATTATTAGTATAGGTGAAAGAAAGAAGAGAAATTGTATATTTTACAATGGAAATTTCTGCGTCAAATTTAGAGTAGGGAATAATGCACCCGCATCCTGGGTATCTAATTCTAAAATGGATCCACATCCCGTATTTTGTTATGTTTGCCCATATTTCTCATCAAGAGACGATGAAGGAGAAGTGGTACTTGATCTGCTAGACATATACTTATACTATAAAGAAATTGAAAAGAACATAGAAAGGGAATTAAAATTCCTCGAATCTAGGAAAAAAGACTATTTCCTCTTCGGCACTTTAGGACTAGATAGAAGAAGAGAAGAACTTTTGGTATTATTAGAAGATCTAAAAGAGAAAGAGAACATCTTAAAGGAACTCATAACCATCGTAGGATTACTTTAACGGACTCTCGATCATCGAGCCTTTATAGGCACTCACGAGAGTGATCCTGCCGCTAATTAACTGTTTTGCACTAGGAAAAATAAAGCTTCTTCATAAAAATTGTCTGGGCCACCAGTGCGCTGAAGGTAAAGTGTTAAATCCTAATATGCTTAATATCCTCTTCCTATCTTCTTTATTTACTTTAACATCGGAATGTACCTTTATTAGAGGATAGGGATAACCTTCAACACTGGAAGGCTCTAACGAATCCAATATCCCTCGTATATCGTTCTCGTTAAACGATTTTGAACTATCAATTACAATATCTACCCTGAGTACTTTGCATCCCTTACATAGCCTGATATATGTTGTCACGACTGAGTAAATTTTATCTCCTATTACAACTTCCGAAAGTAAAGGCAATGAGTATCCAGGTTCTGATGTAAATGCTTCTAGTACAGAAACATCAGAGATTTCTATCTTATCAGAAATGTACTTTTTGACAAGATCTCTAGATTTACTGTTCTTAGAAATCCATAATAATTTATTAGAATAAGACGATACTAACTTATTTAATAAGCTCTCCTTCACACTAAGTAAATAAATTAGCATGTCTTTTTCAGAATTGAACGTTAATGTATCTAGTTGTTCAATTAGCTCTAATGGTTGATTTGATTGAATTACCTCTTCTAGATTTTCAGCTTTCTTCTTTATACTTCCATCCATTAGAAGTAGGTCACTATTTGCCGCCGATTCGAGAGCAACCTTCAACTCTCCTATTTCCATAAGAGTATCCACTCTTTCTTTGTCTAGATTTCCGGGTTGAAACACACCAACCTTCGAAAAAGTTGATAGTGGAGTTGACTTATTATCAGTATAAAGAAGGGCTTCCGCATTAACCACATATACAGTGCCAGTTCTAATACTTTTCATAAACATCCCTCCATCAACAGCCACGTACTTGATCGAAGTACTCTTTGACGTTGGTACATAAACATTCCAAACGTTTTTAATTGAAGGCATTACAATATCTTTTATAGATTCGTAGTAGAACCTTAGTTTGTTAATTATATTTCCGTAATCTTTTCCAATTTCCTCATAAACCTTTTTTATCATCACCCTCGCCCTCTACCTTTACTATGCTTGTATCGTTCTCTTTACTAACTTCGATTACGTAATCAGCAACATTTAGTAACTCTTCATCATGAGTTACAACTATGATCTGAGGCACAACATCAACGGCTGAGCGTATAATTTCTAGTAAGTCGCTTCTTCTCTGCTTGTCTAAAAATATCGTAGGCTCATCTAGTATTATAAAGCCTATATCACTTATCATCATTCTAGCTAACGATAACCTCAAGGCAAGGGCCAAAGCGATTCTTTCACCACCACTGAGAGAATTAACTCCAATCTTTTGACCTGAAGGCAAATATATAACGAGACCACCTTTTTCACTAAAGTCTAGTTCAACCCTTGAAAACGATAAATCGAACTTAGATAAGGTATCATTTAAGTAGTCTTCCACTATACCCTTAGCAGTGTAAATAAGATATCTTTGTAAGTATTTATCTCCTAAGGCTGTCCTTAAATTCGTGAGCTTATTTATAGCTTGTTCTATTTTATTTCTCTGCGCCAGTTCAGATTCGTATTCCTGAAGCTCTTTTTCAAGTTGTGCTATCATATCTTTCTTTGAGCTAAGTTGTCCTTCTATATTCCCTATTTCTGCGTTTAGCGAATTATATTGTTGAGTTAATTTATCTATCTCTTGCTTTACCTTATCATATTCTTCCTCATTATAACCTAATTGTGCTATTTTACTTTCTACATCATTTAATTGCTCTTTAAACCTCTCTACTTGCTCCTTAAGAGAATTCAGTCTAACTGCTTTTTCATTCTTATCCTTTAATATCTTTTCACTTTCTTCTAATTCTTTTACCTTAGCGTTTATATAGTTAAGAGTAAGAGACTTATAATTTCCTAAAGACTGCTCCAGTTCTTTCAGACTATCCTCTATATCCTTTTTTTCTTTCTTTAATTCTTCTAATTGATTGTCTAGCTCCTTCAGATCTTCATCCTTATACGATGAGTATTTTAGATATTCTTTCGCTTTACTTTCCATTTCTTCTTGCTTTTTCCTAGCATCGATATAACGATCATAATACGTTTTTAACGAGTTTAACTCCTTTTTCTTCTCATCGATCTCTTTTTCTAACTTCTTAATATCTTCTCTTAATGATTGTATTTGGCTCAAGACCTTCTGTGCCTGATCCCTTTGTTTCTCTAAGCGATCTAATTCTCCACTTAACTGTCTTAGCTGTTCAGATATCTTGTCTTTCTTAGATCGCAAATCTAGTAGTTGTTTATTGTATTCGTCTATCAACTGCTGTCTAGTGTGTTCACTAAGCTCTCTACCACAAACTGGACATACTCCTCTTCCTGCGGCCTTATTTAACCCATTAATACTATCGATAAGACGTTGTTCATTAGCCCTTATCCCTCCTAATGTCTCGTTAAGCCTATCCCTTTGGGCTTTTTTATCCTCTAATTGTTTGATTATGCTTTCTAGATCGGGTTCTTTTAGCCCTTCGAGTTCTCTTCTTTTTTCCTCTAGTTTTCCTTTTAGTTCTTCTATACTACTTTCTAACGCTACATACCTCGTATACTTCTCATTGATTTCGTTTAACAGCCTCTGCAATTCAACGTACTCGTTATAAATAGGTTCTAATTGTTTTTTCTTGATTAGATTGTTATATACTTCCTCTCTCTTTTTCAGTAAGGTTTCTATATTCTTATTTAATTTATCTAAACTTTCTTTTTTATTCAAATAAACAATATATTGAGGTAACAAATCTCTATAAATTCTTAGCTCATCAACTTTTCTCCTCCACTCTTCGATATCTTTGGTCTCTTTTTCCAGGTTAGTTATCTCAGTATTCAGGTCTTCCAATTGCCCTAGAATACTACTCCTTTGAGAGGTAAGTTCCAGATACTTCTTCCTCTTATCGTCTAGCGCAGTTAACTTATCTTTTAGCGATTGCAGTTGTGATTCTATCAGCTGAATTTTACTCCGCTTACCTTTTAATTCCTCTTCTAATTTAGAAAGATTTTCTTTTAACTCTTCGAGTTCTTTTCTTATTTCCTGAGATTTAAGCTCAACTTTCTCTAGATCTTCTAATCTAATTTTTAAAGTATCAATATAATGTTTAATAGGTCCGTTAGTTTCAACTAATTTTTCAATCTTATCAATCTTTAACAAAGCCTTAAAAACGTCTTCTAAATCCTTGAAAACATCTTCAATCTTTCCTTGTTCAACAAAAATTGTAGACAGAGCTAAATCTTTATTTAAACCTAACAATTCCTGTACTCTTTTAGTTACGTTTGTAGCCCCTCTACTACTTATAGCTTCATTAACAAAAATAACATCATCTTGGGAAATGGGTATGTTCCTCTTTATTCTTATCTTATTATTCTTGGCTTCAATTACTAGCTCTAAGCTCGCGGATCGTTTACCTCTCTTTATTAGTTCCTCCTGTTTACCTCGCGTAGATTCTCTATAAAGTGAAAATAATATGCCATCGATTATTGAACTCTTTCCTGCACCATTAGGTCCTAGGATCACGTTTATGGAACCTTTAAATTTGACATTAGATGAAGAGTGGCTGAGGAAGTTATTCAGTCTTATCTCATCTATTCTTATCAAATCAAACACCCGCTATCTTCTTGATTAATTCCTCAACTTTAGTATCGTTATCAACATTCTCTATTAGTTCAATCACGAGTTTCGCATCCTCTTCAGAAAACTTATAGGTATACTCCTTAGTGAGATAATTGATTATTAAGTTATTTATATTATTAACGTTATTAACATCATTATTAATTAATTTCTTTAAATCTTCCTTGGACATTACTGTTAAATCTTTATAAATTCTATAATGTTCTGTTACTTCTTGCAACTTTTGCAGTTTAGAATAGAGCAAATCTCTTTTTATTGGTTCCCCCTTAATAACTATATGAAGTATGGGCTTTTTACTATAAGATCTATATTTAGCGATTAGTTCGTTAATCGTGCTATCAATCCCTCTCGTATCCAATTCTACCACCTCTTGTGGTCTTATGTCAGTGTTTATAAGCTGTATTGTAGGCTCTTGTTTTGATATATCTACCAAATATGCACCCTTCTTGTTTTTTAGATATCCCTCTATCTCCTCCTCTCTCATGATATCAGGCGAACCAGCTATTGCCACTACTGAACCATCATTATTCTTATGCATATACCTTGTATGAATGTGACCACAAGCGTAATAGTTAAATCCTTTAGGTAAATTAGCAAAGGATAGTTGCCAAGCGCCCTCATAAGGTAGAACTTCCTTAAAACCTTGATGAAGCATGATAATATTTCTATTAGGTTGAGTCTTTAACGAATTTAATAATTTTAAAAGTTCATCCTTAGCTAGGTTTGGGAAATGTCTAAATCCGAATATGTTTAAGGACACATCTCCCTTATTCATAACATATGGCTTTAAGGGATCTAGAAGTAGCTTCACTAGGTCTAACTCGTAAAGAAGGAATTGGGGGTAAATATTCCCCTTTCTCTTTGGAGTATCATGATCGCCAGGAATTGAAATAAATGGGATGTTCTTTTCTTTCAATTTTTTTAAGTATTTATAAGCCTCATGGATTACTCTCACTGGAGGATCGCTAACATCAAATAGGTCTCCAGTATGGATAACAGCATCTACATGCTCATTTATCGCTACTTCAATGAGTTGTTGAAAGGCATCATAAATATCTTTTTCTCTTGAATCTAAATTATATTGTCGTTTTC
The DNA here is from genome assembly GCA_026627305.1 of Sulfolobaceae archaeon. GTDB lineage: Archaea > Thermoproteota > Thermoprotei_A > Sulfolobales > Sulfolobaceae > JAPNVD01. The sequence goes on along the minus strand of JAPNVD010000030.1, from coordinate 12,777 downwards.
CCAAATGCGTGTCAGATATGTGAAGCAAAATCATCTGGCACACCCATATCAAGTACTTGCCTCGCTAGATTCTCTTTCTCCTTTGACATTTTTAAGGCTTTATTCCACTCGTCAATTAAATCAGGATCACTACCACCTAATTTTCCTGGGAATTTATCTATCTTTATGATAGCGGGCAATTTCACAATTTTGCCTATAACTATTGCCTCTCCTACATTTAATGAGGGCAATTGATTAACAAGGTCTTCACTTAGGTCATCACTGGACTCTAAAATATAATTCTTATCGTTAGGTTCTACAATTTTTAGAATAATCTTATTAGTCATTTGACTCAATATGTTCTCATCTAAACCTTTAGGTCTTTGACTTACTATTACTAAACTTACACCAAATTTCCTTCCTTCTCGCGCTATTCTAGAAGCCCAATATTTAGTTAGTGTATTATCGTTCTTTGATAAGAATACATGAGCTTCCTCAATTACCGTAACAATAGGATAACTAAGTCCTTTGGTATGATTTGAGTTTTTCCACTCTTTCCTTGCTTCTAGTATACTCCTTAAATAATGCGAAATTATAGCATCCATTGCTTCCTCATCTAAAAAGCTTAAATTTACTACATTTACACTTCCAACCTTTAATTTGTCAATTACGTCTGGAGCCATAACATCAATAACATTTGAGTATTTATCCCTAAACTCCTCTATCTTATTCAAAAGCTCATCCTTAGAGTCCTTTCTATCGCTCTTTTCTTTCGCACTTTCCTCATTTATCTTCTTTTCTAACTCGTCAAAGAATAAGGAATTTATATCTCCCTTGTCCCCTCCACTCTTAAGCTGTTCAATAAATTCCTGATTTAGAGATTTTAAGGACCGTCTTAATAATCTGTACTGTTTAAAAGCGTTTTTAGGTATTTCCAATAATGTTGCAAATTCTGTGGGCATTAATTTAAGGGGATTAATTTTTGGTTCTATTAGATTTATGTTCTGTATATCGCTATTATAATACTCTCCATGATAGTCAAAGATTAAAGAAGTCCCTCCTATTTCAGCTAATCTCTGAGTTAATACCGCTACTGTATTCGACTTTCCTGACCCAGTAGCAGCTAATATGGCTAAATGTCTGCTCAAGGGATTAACCTTTATTTTAACTTCAACATTAGTCCCTACTAATGTGCCTAATCTTATATCACCTCCTTCTGAAAAGATTTTCTTTAGCTCCTCCTCTTCTGCCAATCTAACTTTAGTTCCTGCAGCAGGTGGGTAATCTGGCTGATCAAAGCTTTCGTTATCGAGTTTACATAATAGCTTTATCGAAGCTTTAAGGAAGTGGGGTATGTTGCTATCTAACTGTTGAAGTCTGCTAACTATTTCCACATCGTTAACGCTTTCGTCTAACATCGGGCTACCTCTGTTGACTGAAGTGATAACTCCTAAGACCTTCATATCATCATATTCTAAGACAACATAAGTTCCTATTCTAACCTTCTTTTCCGCTAACATTAAGGCTTCTTGAGTTGTAGCTGATCCAATAGTATATCCGATAATCATTCAACATTATCTTTTTAATTCACATATTTAAGTTATCCTATAAGGTTGACAAGTAATATCAAACCTTAATCTTAATTTCTCAAACTAAAAATATTAGATCGATGATGAGTGACTCCAATGTTTGATCTTGATGAAATCGTAACCCGAGTCTGAAAATTATATTTAGTTCTTGATTGTATATACAAACTATGATTACTACTAAAGAAATGCGTATCCTCGAAATTAATTCTGAAGCTTTTGGTGTGCCTACATTACTATTAATGGAAAATGCAGGAAGATCCGTATGGGAAGAAATAAAAAAGAGGTTTCCAGATATCTCAGGTAAAGTAATTTATGTCTTTGCTGGTGTTGGAGGAAAAGGTGGTGATGGATTAGTTACTGCTAGACATTTGGCAGGTGATAAAGCGAAGGTTATTATCTTTATATTAGGAGAAAACAAACACCAAGATGCAGTTTTTAACATGAATGCTATTACTGAAATGGATTATAGTATAAAGATCGTTACTATAAAAGATCCAGAGGAGTTGAAACCAGTTAAAGGGGATATATTAGTAGATGCCATGTTGGGAACTGGTTTCCATGGAAAGCCTAGAGAACCCTTTAGAACAGCAATAAAGGTTTTTAATGATAGTCAAGGGTTTAAAGTCTCTATAGATCTGCCAAGTGGAATTGACCCAGATACAGGTGAAGCACCTGGTGATTATGTAAAACCTGACCTAGTTGTGACCTTTCACGATATAAAAGCAGGATTAACTAAATATAATTTCGAGACTGTTGTTAAAAAAATAGGAATACCTCCAGAGGCTGAAGTTTTCGGAGGTCCTGGAGAAATAATAATGAACGTAAAGAAAAAGGCTATCAAAAGTAAAAAAGGGGATAATGGAAGAGTTCTAGTTATAGGAGGAAGTTACACGTTCAGCGGTGCACCTTCACTTGCTGGCCTAGCAGCGCTGAGAACTGGTGCAGATTTGGTATATGTAGCTGCACCAGAGGAAACAGCATTTACAATAGCCTCTTATTCGCCAGATATCATAGCGGTAAAATTGAGTGGTAAGAATCTCAACCCTAAAAATCTAGAGGAATTAAAACCATGGATAGATAGAGCCGACTCAATAGTAATAGGTCCAGGCTTAGGATTACAGGAGGAAACAATAGAAGCTGTAAAAGAGATTTATGAATATCTACATAAGAACAATAAAAGGGCTGTAATAGATGCTGATGCACTTAAATCCCTAGCTGGTTATAAGCTTTATAATAATGTGGTAATAACACCTCATGCTGGTGAGTTCAAGATATTCTTTAATATACAGCCTCCAGAAAACTATGAGGAAAGGATTAAAACTGTAATGGAAAAGGCGAGGGAAGCAAATTGCACGGTTCTATTAAAAGGCTACTTTGATGTAATTAGCGATGGAAAAAGGTTTAAATTAAACAAAACTGGAAATCCTGGAATGACAGTTGGTGGTACAGGTGATACATTAGCGGGAATAGTGGGTACTCTATTAGCACAAAACATAGATCCCTTTGATGCTGCTGTCACTGGAGCTGTTATAAACGGATTGGCTGGAGCATTGGCTTATGAAAAATATGGCGATAGAATACTTCCCACTGATATCATCCTCGAAATACCTAACGTAATAAAGGATCCTTTATCAGCATTTAAAAAGAAGGTTTACAAAAGGGTTTTACAATAATAATTTTTAACGCAAATAATTTTTATTAAATAGATATGAGGATACTAATAGCTGGATTACTGCCTTATGATTCGGGTAAAACCTCTTTTGCCATTTCCCTCATAAGAGCATTAAAAGAGGTAAATGTTACAGCGTTTCCACTAAAACCTATAGCAGGACATAATGCATGGTATAGTTATGGAACCCTACTGAGAAGCCTTGAAATGAAAACGTTAGCAGGAAATGATGCTATAAGATATTTCGATGAGACTAATTTTAATATAAATCTCATAAATCCTTTTGCCACATTATTTGCACCTATAGATATAGAGCCCATAAACTATGATATTACGCTATACAGGGAGATTATGAATGACGGATATCCTGTATTAGTAAGGATGACAATAGATTGTGATAATATAACTACAAAGTCTTACATCTTAAATATCTTAACGCTATTACCTCAGGGTCTTCAGGAACCAATCAAAGAGCTTGGAAACACGATAAATGCTGAAAAAATAAATATGAATAATTTGAAAGAACTTATTAATAATTCTCCGTATTTTGTAGATAACTGCATAAAGTACTTATTCGATAAGTACGAGAATATAATTATAGAATCTTACAACGATGCTGCTAGCCCTACTTATGCAAGTGTTGATGTAAATTACGCTTTTATTATTACACCAGGTAAGGCATTATTGTATAAAGGAGATGAATATAGAAAAGGACTATCATTGTTTCAGATGCCACCATGGCTAATAAAAACTTCAACATTAATAAAATACATAAGACCAATTAAAACCTTCAATATCTATCCTGCAGAATATACCGCATCTCATGAAATCTTAGAGTATCTTAAAAACTCTCCTTAATTTTACCTAATAGAGAATTGATAATTGCTCTAAAATCAAACTCGTTATTATTGATAATAAGCATGTAATTCTCGTTAGTTGATAATAAGTTTTTAATTATTTTATTAAAGTAAGACCTTAAGTAGATTTCTATGAGTTTTATTCTTCTTTTCCTCACGACTTCATCATACCTTTTAGTATCAATTAAATATCTTTTATGATCCTCAATATCACTTATCAAGTTATTTACACCTATACCTTTAATTGCTACTGTTTTTACCACTCTTGGCTTCCAGTTTTCATCATTATTGCTTTCAGATGAATCTATTAGGAATTTTATAGCATCCTCTAATAGAGCTACATCAGGTCTCTCAGCCTTATTTATTACGTATATATCACCAATCTCCATCAAACCTGCTTTTAATACCTGTATTTCATCTCCAGTGCCTGGAACATTTAGGACAACCTTTGTATGTACAACATCCTTAAGATCAACATCCATTTGACCTGCTCCTACTGTTTCAATTATTATCTTATCAAAGCCTAATCCGTCAAAAGCCTCAATGAACATCAATGCAGATAAAGATAACCCTCCAAGGTTTCCCTCAGTGGAAACGCTCCTTATGAATATATTACCCTCTGTCGCAACTTCCTGCATTCTTATCCTGTTACCCATAAACGAACCCATAGTAAATGGACTTGAGGGCTCAACTAATATTACTGCTACTCTTAGTCCTTTCCTTGAATATTCTTTTATCAGCTCAGCAATTAAAGTGCTCTTTCCTGAACCAGGTAAACCTGTAATCCCTATAGTGTGAGCTTTAGTTGGCCTTCTCATTAAATAAGATAAATAAGATAAACCTTCATCACTTAAACTCTCTATTTTAGTTAATAGCTTTGATATGGCTATTTCTTCTCCTCTCAGAGCTCTGTCTAACAGGTCATTCAACTTTAATTCCTCTTTTCCTCTTCACTACATCTCTAATACTATTAGCAATTTCTCTAATACTACTTCCTGGCAAAAATACTTCATCAACACCTAGGGCTTTCAATTTAGGAATATCATCAGGAACGATTACCCCTCCAACTACCAATCCTACATTCTCTAGACCATATTTTTTCATCAATTCGATAACTTTAGGAACAAGTTCCATATAAACTCCACTTAATATGCTAATACCTATTACATCTACATCTTCTTGTAAAGCTGCTTTAACTATTTGCTCAGGTGTCTGTCTTAGTCCAGTATAAATAACATCCATGCCTTCATCCCTTAAACCTCTAGCTATCACTTTTGCACCCCTATCATGGCCATCCAAGCCTAATTTTGCTATCAATACTTTAATTCTTCTTTCCATCAATAGTTTATTCTTAATAACTGAAGATAAACTCTTTTCCTCTGATAAACTATATGCAAGAATTATTTTAGTAAACTCTAAATTTTCATAACTTCATGGTACAATGGTAAAAGATTTGAAGGAAAACAGCTTACAGGATACCTTAAAAATCATGGGCAAATTACTTTCACAAATTAAAAGTAATTCAGAACTTAATGACGTAGATGTAAGCGTAAGGTTTTCTGCGGAAGTTTATGATTCTGATGATGAAAGTTATGAATATAGTATATCGTTAGTTATTGATATACAACCAATTATAAATCCTATTGATTATAAGGTAATTGAAACAATAAAGAAGATATCTGAAGATATGGGATTTCTAATCTCCAAAATAGATTCAACAGATAACTCAATAATCCTTTATCTCTACTATGAACTAGGCAAAGACAGCATATAGAACTCATTCTTGAAAAAGTTTTTTCCACTTCTTTAAAGTATCACTAACAAACAAATAAATAGAGATCCCAAGAAGAAGTAAAAGATACACAGAGTCCGCTTTATAATCTCCCTTAATAAAGAAATATATGCCTAAACCTAGAGAAGATATAAAGAATGAAGCGAAGAAGAACGATTTTGGCAGAACTAGATTACGCATTTTAGCGTAATCATCAAGTACTTTAACTACGACATAACCTTTATCAGTCTCCTTTATAAGCCCGGCTTCTTCAAGTTTTTGTAGATGATATTTTACTAATGAAATCGTACTAATATTCAATTCCCTTTGAATCTCCTTAGGAGTAATAGGCCTAGCTTTCCTTAGCATGTAGTAGTAGATCTTCTTGGATGTCCCTGTTAATTCTTCAACCATCTGAGTTAAATATGTTTTACAGAAAGATAAATGTTTACCTTGTAAATGTTTGGATTAGATATTTAAGCAATGATAAGAGTTGTTTAATATTGTGAATAGGACTTTACTAATGATCGCATTAGGAATAATATCTTCTATAATTCTTGCTTTCGCCGTCTTATACATAATTAGTATGATGAATATACCTAAACAACCGCCATCAGTTGGGGTTATGAATATTGATAACGAGAGCAAGAAAGTACATTATATACTCCTTTTTAATGATGTAAATTTTATTCCTTTAACCGTCCAAACATCACTTCAATCTTCTAGCTCGTCAACTAATTACCTTTATCAGTTTTATAATAGCTATACTGAAAATCTAAGAGATATTAGCTGGTTATCTAAAAAGGGAATAGTAATTACAACATATCCGTCATTAATAATCGCTCAACCAAACTCAACTACATGGTTTGTTCTTATCGTTATAACTAATACAACTCCAGATAACATACTGATAGCTAGTCTTAATGTTTCCCTGTACAACATCACATCTAGAGAGTTGATTTATTCAAATGGTAACATATATTACTATAATATAACCATGAGGATCTACAACGTAAATGCTGATTCGATTTTGATGATTCCTGTATGGGATAACAATTATGGCTATACAACCTACATAGAAATTTTCGTTATATGATCAGCTTGGGATAACTTGAAATCACAAGTCATGCCATCGACCATCATCATCTAATTTTTATGTAGAAGACCTTAAATATATCAGTTTCTATAAAATTTAATCATGGAATTATTGTTATCGCAAAGAGAGAGAACATACCTCACTGTTATAAAGCACCTCACTGATGAGGAAGGCTTCGCTAGACTTTCTAAAATTGCTAAAGAGATGAGCATTTCACCGGCAAGTGCATATGAGGAAATTAATCATCTGATCAAAAAGGGATTCGTACAAAAGACAAATAAGGGTATAAAATTAACTGAAGAAGGTGAAAAAGAGTTAAATAAAGCTATAAAAGCACACAGAGTTGTAGAATATTGGCTCTTCAATTTAGGTTTTGGAGCCGCTGAAGCGTGCAACTACGCTAAGAAATTTGATTACATGGTGCCTTTAGAGGTTATCGAAAAATTATATGTGAATTTGGGAAAACCTGAGACATGTCCTCATGGCGAGAAAATTCCTGAATAATGATTTTGAATTTTTTAAACTTTATGTTATTATAACTAAGAAAATTTTATATACAAGGAAACTAAGTAACTACATATGGTCGAACTAACATTAGTTCAATACTTGCTCTCGATAGTCTCAGGTGTTCTAGTGGGTTTTAGTCTAGGATTAATCGGCGGAGGAGGATCAATATTAGCAATCCCACTACTGCTCTACTTCGTAGGACTAGCTAATGGTATACCTCCAAAATCTCCTGAATATACTTATATAGTACATTTAACGCTAGGAACTACTGCATTAGCTGTAGGACTTAATGCCTACATTAACTCATTCATGCACTGGAGAAGAGGCAATGTTAAATTATTAGAAGGAGGACTTTTCGCAATTCCAGGAGTTGTAGGTGATGTCTTAGGAGTATATGTAAGCCACTTAACACGTGGAGCAATAATACTGTTTCTCTTCAGTTTCCTTATGATAGCCGTTGCAATAAAAATGTGGAACTCAAAATGTAATCCTAAAACAGTTGAGAACTCAGTAAATTCATCAAAACAAGGACATCTAAGCTTAAGACAGAGAGTAAGGCTAGAAAGAGTAATCCCAGTAGGATTCGCAGTAGGATTCGCATCTGGTTATTTCGGAATAGGTGGAGGATTCTTGGTTGTCCCTGGTCTACTATTTAGTACAGGGGTTGATATGTTAAAGGCTGTAGGAACTTCGTTATTAGCTGTAGGAACGTTTGGAGTAGTTGGTGCTGCGACTTATGCAGTATATGGTGATATCGACATAATAATAAGTTTATTATATTTAGTAGGTGGAATAGGCGGAGGATATGCTGGGTCTACAATAGCCTCAAAGATGCCAAGACAAACACTAAGAAAAGTGTTTGCGATAATTATAATTCTTGTGGCAATATATCAAGCATATCTAAATAGAATAGGACTGATTCAGCTACTTCATCTAATTTAAAATATTTTTAGTTAGTATGATCTAAATTATCTATTTTACTTATGCGATAACACCATCAAAGTTATCTGTTTTCTTCTTTCTTTATTGAAGAATATAGATAACTTATTCTATTATCTAAGATGTTTTTTATCTCCTTAAGTTCTTCGAGTAGATTTTTAAATGACCTTTCAGCTATTGCCTTCTTTAGCTCATTAATCTTAGGACCTATTTCACTATCTTCCGAGAACTCTCTAATAAAGACTTGAAGCTCTCTTTCAATCCAACTATATAATGTTTTTTCTTTTCTCGAATCCACATGAAGAATACACTTCTCAATAGAGGTTCTAGCTAATATGAGGGTTTGCATATCATAAAATTTCTTGTTAATGGACATACCATAAACTTTATACTTAAAATGTTAAGATTTATGCTAATGAACTTAAAAGATTACTATCTGACAGTAGCTTTCATAGGCTTCATTTTCAGCATAGTATTTCTATTTTTAGTACCTTTAACGCCAATAAATGAGCCAGTCGCATATGCATATCAAGGAAAGGAAATCTCCTTATTATTCCCCGTAGGAATATCGTTTTCTGCTGCAATAGATTTCTTCATTTATATAATCTTATACATTCTATTTAGCTCAAATGAAATTAATATGACACAAGCAATTATAGATGGCTTAGGACTTTCATTCGTAGTACTTAACTATACAAATTACTTCATGATATGGTACGTATGGAAGCCTAGTATGACAATATTACCTTTATTTATCTTAATCAAGTTTGATGGAATAAAGTCTTTACAATTAGATCTAGGCCAAATCGTAATAATTTTATTAGGTTATAGAGCGTATAGAAGAATTAGAAAGCCCCACCTCCCACCAGGACCAGAAAAAACAATAAGTAATGAAGGTCCTCAGCAGGGTGGGGCACAATAATTGTGATGAGGTCGACATAATCTGAGGAATGAGGAGGGGTCGATAAGCTGATGAGTGATAAAATAAAAGAGTTAGACAAGATAGCAGCAGAAATTAGAAGTTGTAAAAAATGCAGATTGTGGGAAGGTAGGAAGAATGCAGTTCCAGGAGAGGGAAACCCTGACGCAGAAATAATGTTTATAGGAGAGGCTCCTGGAGCTACAGAAGACGAAGAAGGAAGGCCATTTGTAGGTGCAGCTGGTCGCCTATTAACTGAGCTAATAAATAAGAAGTTAGGAATTGGTAGAGACAAAGTATATATAACTAACGTAGTTAAATGTAGACCTCCTGAAAATAGAGATCCTGAGACAGATGAAATAATAGCCTGCTCTCCTTATCTAGATAGTCAAATAAGTATAATCAAACCTAAGATTATAGTGACGTTAGGTAGGCATTCTACAAATTACATGTTTAATAAAATGAACATAAAATTTACTAGTATAACAAAAGTGAGAGGAAAAATTTTTAAATGGAAGTCTGATTATGGTGAAGTTCTGGTGTTACCAATGTTACACCCTGCTACAGCATTGTATAATCCAAACATGAAGGAATTACTAGAGAAGGACTTTGAAACTCTTAGGCAACTAATAGGAAACAAAAAGCCTTTAAGTATTGAAGACTTCCTATCTAAACGTGGATCTGGGGATAAAAAATAAAAAAGTTATAGTAACCGCTTCTAGTAAAGGAATTGGATACGCCATAGCCAAGAGATTTCTTGAAGAGGGTGCACATGTATTAATTTCCTCGCATAACGAGGAAAATTTAGTCAAAGCCTATAACAACCTCAAAAAGATAAGTGACAACGTTTATTACATGAAGACTGATTTAGCCAACGTCGAAGATGTCAAATTACTGATAAATGAGGGATATAAAATACTAAATGGTTTGAATATATTAGTTTATGTTACAGGAAGCCCTAAACCAGGTAGTTTTCTAGAACTGTCCATTGATGATTGGTATACAGGCTTCAATTTGCTTTTAATGAGCGCTGTGGTTGCAATAAAGGAAGCTGCTAAGTACATGAAAGAGGGAGATAGAATAATTCTATCAACGTCTTTTACATTAAAGCAGCCTCTTCCTAATCTTGATTTATCCAATATAGTAAGACTTTCGTTAGCGGGATTAATTAAGTCAGCATCTCAGCTATTAGGCAGAAAGGGAATTTTAGTTAACGGTATAATGCCAGGTTGGGTATTAACGGAAAGGATGGAACAGTTAATAAAAGATAGGAGTAGGAGGGAGAATAGAACTGAAGACGAAATAAGAAATGAGATAGTGAAAGATGTCCCATTAAATAGACCAGCAATGCCTGAGGAAATAGCAAATGTCGCATTATTCTTAGCCTCAAACTTAGCTACTTATATAAATGGTGCTTTAATACCGGTTGATGGTGGGCTTCTTAAGTCAACACTTTAAAGACCTTTTGGCAAATAATACCCACGTTTTTCTTATATTAGAGATATAACGATAGTTATCTGGCTAATAGTTTTATGAAAATAAGTCTAAATGATAATACCGTGGGTAAATGTGAAATTACTGGAGTTTTACGCTAGCAACTTTAGGAGTATTGGTAATATTCGATTAGGAAATATTGAAAATACTAATATCGTCTTAGGATATAATGGCTATGGAAAAAGCAATCTACTAACTTCTATCTATACATTCATAAGAAACCTTAATGCAGGGATTGAAAGAAAAGGAATTGAAGACACAAGGCAGGAGTATATACTATTATGGTATGGTTATGATTCTTCAAAGCCGATAAAATTAGGAGGAAAAATTTACTTTGATGAAAACGATTCAGAAAGAGTACTAGGTAAAAAGGAGAGGTTTGTTATTGAGATAACTAATAATGTTAGTTACAATAATGGGTATATTGAATGGAGCTTAGATACCTTATTAATTAATAACTCTCCACCAACTAGGGAGTCATTAGAGGATACTAAAAAGCTATTATCATATGCCAGCAGTAAGGTAGAATACGTTCCTATTTTTGATCAAACATATTTCGAGGAACTATTGAAAGCGATGAATTCCTTTTCTAACTCTCCAATAAATCTTAAGAAAAAGTGGTATGAATTCTCAAATCTGATAAGCAGTATTGTCCCTGAAATAAAAGGTATAGAATTCTGGGACTCAAGAAGATTGGTATTAAATGTATATAACTTACCCATTTACATAGATTTGGCTGCTAGTGGTTTTCAGAGGGTCATATTGTTATTGTTTACAGTATGGTTAAGTAATGGAAAGATTCTGTTATTAGAGGAGCCAGAAGTTAATATGCACCCTATTTTGCAGGTAAAAATAATGAAATTGCTTAGGGAGTGGGCATCTAATAATTTTATTCAAATATTTATATCAACGCACTCTCCATACATCATTAAACACGCTGACAACTTTATAATATTAAAGAGAGAGAAAGAGAGCACAAATGCTATCGAAGTACCTGTAACTGCGGAGCTTAAAACTCTCCTGGCCGCATTGAACGTAAATCTTGATGAACTACTGTTTAGCAAAATTATAATGTTAGTAAATGATTTGGTAGAACCTAATGCTATACTTAATTGGCTGGAAAGGATAGGTATATCTCCTGAAGAAAATGGTATTAAAGCGTATAAAATACAATCAGATTATGAATTGTTAAATTGGCTGAAGTTAAGAGACAAACTAGGATTTAATCTGATATTCGTTGGCCTTTGTGATAAGCTAGGAATAAATGATAAAGAAATATGCGTGCCATTTAATAGAGACCTGGAGTCCTATTACAATAAGAACGAATTACTAGAAGTTCTAAAATCTCTAGGTGTTTATCCTGACGAAAAAGAGCTTAAAGAACTATATAGAGATGACACATATAGATGGTTATCAAACGTTCTAAAGAAAAGAGGACTAGAATTTGAAAAGATGAGAAGTACACTTAGCACTTTAGTTACTGCGAGAGACACTCTAGAAGTACCAAAGGAAATAGAGATATTAGCAAATAAAATAAAAGCGCTAGCTCAAATATAAATAGTAGACTATGAATTATGTCAGCCTTTTACTCTTAGGAGGAATACTGATAATATTTATAGGTTTCATTTTAATCTTTATAGGAGCCTTAATAGAAGGTGAAAAAAATAGTTCGAACACTCAAGAAAATAAAACACAAGCTGGCGGTATTATATTCATAGGACCTATTCCAATTGTATTCGGCTCTTCAAAAGAAATAACCAAATGGATGCTAATAATAGCGTTAATTATAGCCATAATCCTAATTGTATTATACATTTTATAGCATTCCTCTTACCTTCATAGCCCTAACAACCCTATCAACAGCAATAGCCATAGCAGCAGTCCTCAAATCACTATTAAGCTTATTAGCCATAGCATAAACCTCATCAAAGGCCTTATTCATCTTACCAATAATCAA
>JAPNVD010000028.1 GCA_026627305.1 Sulfolobaceae archaeon | reverse complement strand
CGCAAATGTCATTAGCTATACTCGATACAGAATTAACAAGTGGACTCTTTGGTTCTATTCTCCTTAGTTCCACTTCTTCATCTACTCTTATCTCTTTTTCCAATATTGGCAGTAAGCTAATGCCATCTACGACATAGTATTCACTACTTTTAGAATGAGGGATCATCTTTATATCACCCTCTCTTTAGTTTCTCTTCTTATCTGCCGTTATACTATATTCGACTAGAAATAGCTGTAAAATATTTATTAAAGACTTGCGTCTTATCTCATCCATACTCTTCACCTCATAACATCTTGTTTCAAACTTTTATTTAAAGTTAACTCTTCTTCTTTAGGAATTAAAAGACGAAGGTAAAAAATTTCTCATTATTGGACACATATTGATGAAATAAGTCACAAATTTCTTCACATCTTTCAGTTCATGTTAGGTGAAAGATATTACGCATCGTTGGTTATAAAAGTTTACCCGTGGCTCAACTTAGGGGTAATCCTCGTAACTTCACTATTCTTGAGAGCAGTTATTAGATCATCAATATTATTAGCATACTTGTCAAAATAATATTTAAGTGATTAATAAAGATAAGTTGCTAAAAGAGGAAAAGTTACTGTTGAATGTTTGGTGCTTTAGTTGATATGAAAGGCTGCTTAAGTTTTGTTGAATATGAAAGAAGGGGCTAATAATTGCAAGTTTGACTAGGAACTTTAGCAGCCTCGCATGAGCTAAACGTTAATACGAATTCGGATTCAGAGAAGCGGAGAGTATTAAGGATCTTCTAAGCAAACTTCCTTCCCCTTTTAAATTCCATATGTAACATCTTTTGTAATTCTCTCCCTAGGAGGGAGATTTCCCTAACCATGATTGTGCTTTCAACGAATGTGTCTAGTTCTATTTTTATAATAGCCTTAGCAACTCTAGTTTTAACAATTCCGTTAAGCGTTGCATAAACTCTCTGGTTTTCAAGTTCAATATTGTAAACAGAAGGAGGAATTAAAAGATAACCAGAAAAACCAGTATCCACTAAAGCTTCAATTTCCATTATAAGGATCTGTCACTTTAACATTCAATCAGGATAGAATAAATCTACAAGGAATCAGAATTATAAGGATCTGTCAACTGGTAAAATAGGTTTATCATTTATTCTAAAGCAATCGAGGACCATCCCCACTCTCCTACTTCTTGCTCGTAATTTTTACTTCCTAACATACACTTTTTATGCCCCTTTCCCATTTCAATAGCTTCTTTCTCACTGTCAAATGCGCCAATGAACTCTCCATCACAAGCCAAGACATATTTCCCTTCCTTATAAGCTTTCAATGCCTCCGGATTTGTCTTGAGTACGATGTAATTGTAATCGTATATTCCTTCTGTGAGGTTAAGCCATAGGGATATTGCTTGTTGTATTGCTTCAGATACGCTAATTCCCATCAGTGCAGCCTTTGCTTTCAGCATTCTATAAAGCTGCTCATCCATGTTTTTTATTAGCACTTTTGCCGTCATACGTTTAACTTAGTAAGAAGTATAATAAAGTTTATCTCAAAGATGAATTACTATAGGAATTTTGGAATACTCGCCAATCATATAATGCGGAGTCATACGCTGGAGGTTGCTGAAGAATATTTTAAGTTGAGAGAAAAGATTAAAGAGAGAGGGAGAAAATGATCACAGTAGATTGTATCAAGTTAAGACAAGCGTTTGAACAGGCAAAGATTCTCAAAAAACATCCATATGATTTTACGTTAGCTATGACGCATTTTTATCTCAGAAATGAAGGGCTCGAAACACCAACAGGATATTCAGTCCCATCAAGTGAACTCAAGGAGCTAATCAAAAAGAATGAATTGCTGATTCACTATATTCTCGACGAAGGCGAAGATTTCATAGAAGCGTGCAAAAAAGTGCATGGTTCTTAAAACACAACTGTTTTATTTTTATTTTCTCGTTCTCTCATTTTTTTAAATGTCCGA
>JAPNVD010000008.1 GCA_026627305.1 Sulfolobaceae archaeon | reverse complement strand
AATGCAGCTAATTCATACTTGCAACATGGTGGCGGTGTGGCTTATGCTATAGTCAAAAAAGGTGGTTATGTAATTCAGAAGGAGAGTGATGAATATGTCAGGAAACATGGTCCAGTGCCAGTTGGTGACGTAGCTGTAACAAGTGCGGGAAAGTTAAAAGCGAAATATGTAATCCATGCTGTAGGTCCAAGATATGGTGTTGAAGGCGAAGATAAGCTGGAATCTGCTGTTCTAAAATCCTTACAAAAAGCAGAGGAGCTAAATTTAACGTCTATAGCACTTCCCGCTATATCTACTGGAATTTATGGTTATCCTTATGAGATCTGCGCCAGGATAATGGCTAAAGTGCTAAAAGATTACAAGCCTAAAACGTTAAAGAGGGCAATAGTTTGTCTCTATAATCAAGAAGCTTATGATGTGTTTAAAAAGATCTTTGATGAGACCTTTATATAAGCTAAAACTTATTTGATTTAAAACATACATTATAAATGTGAGCAATCCCTATACTCGTTTACATATGTTAAATGGATTTATAAGTAGTGAAGTTGCAGGAATTCTCATATTGGCTGAACTCGCTTATCTGGTCTTTTATGGTTTATCTGCTGTATTTTCTCTTGTTTCAAAAATTCTTATGCTAGCTATATTTATAGTAGCGTTTCCTGCATATGTAAATTACATCAAGGCAGATCTTGATAAAGAGTATCTTATGAAATATTTAATACCTATAGCATTAGTTATAGAAGCAATAGGATTATATATTCTCTTTTTAAATAATTTCTTTGGAGTCTTTTTGATTGTTGGCGGTTACTTTTTTGAACCTATAGCCGGTATTTCACTCTTCTATACAATTAAGGATGATATGCAAGCCCTAGCGTGGGCTTTCATAATAGGTGCTTTCGTATATACTTTCGGATTAGCGCTATTTCTCATAAATTTAGGAATAGTCCCATTTTTAGCAGACGCTGAAAAGGTCATTGTAACACTATTCATACTTAAAAAGATGATAAGTAGAAAATGAATGTTTATAAAAATAGGAAATTTTTATAATTCTTTGTATCTTTAATTATATGTGGCGGATAAAGTAGACTTATTGACATTAGTTAGAGGTCTGACAATAAGCCTATTCGCGGGTTCATTTATAATAGCTGAAATGGGATACCTAGTACTAAACGGTTTTCAGAGTGTATTTACACCTTTTTCCAAGTTTATGATACTTTTGATTTATATTACAGCTTTTCCTGCATATTATTATTACGTTTCAAGCAGGCTACCAAATGTATGGTTAATGAAATACCCTGTACCTTTTGCTCTAATAATTGAAGGTATAGGGGTGGTATTCCTATTTTTAAATAATCCTTTGAGTATCTATCTTATCGTTGTAGGGTACTTCTTTGAGCCAATTGCAGGAATATCCTTATTTTTAGGAATAAAGAATTTCGGTTTATATTCCAAATTATTTATAATAACAGCCTGGATTTTTGGTTTTTCATTATCTCTTTTCCTAATAGGGTTAGGGATAGTCCCTTTTGTAACAATACTCATAAAGATGGTGGATACAGGTTTGCTAGTTTTAAAAATGGAAGGATCACTTAGCGGATAAAGGAGTTATAATTTGATTTTTATTAGACTTGTTCTTACGTTCAATATATCTCGCGACTAGTACTCCTGCAAAATAAAGCAAAGAAAGTATTGTCCCTATAGTAGTTTCTATTAATCCACCAGTGGTACCAGGAGATATTAGCCAAGCAATTATAAACGAGATTAAAACGCCCCACCTCCAATTCTTTTTCCAACCATCATAAGATACCAATCCTAAATAAGTTAAGCCAGCCATAATCAATGGGAGCTCAAAGGCTAAACCTGTTGCGAACATTAGAATAACTATGGTATTGATATATGCCCTAACGCTTAGCGTAGGCTCAACGCCTAAGACTAGATCAAATCTGTAAACGAAGATTAGCATGAAGGGAATTATTATGAAATACGCAAACGCTGAACCTAAGGCAAACAATCCAAATCCTGGTAGTATTGCCTTCTTTATTAACTTCTTTTCGTGCTCATAAAGTCCTGGGGCTACAAAAGCCCATAACTCCCTCAGAATGATTGGCATACTTATAAAGATCGCAAGATATAGTGAGACATATATAGAGGCGAATATAGGATCTAAGGGGTTAAGGCTTATCAGCTTCATTCCCGTAGGTAATTCTCTATTTATGAAATATCTAACCACAAAGTCAGAGAAACTAGCATACAAACTGGGAACTATTATTGGAATTTTATAACCGTAAAGGGTTATAAATGATGGCCCTGTGGCGAAAAATATAACAAAGGATATTCCAATAGAGATTAAAATCCTCTTTAGTCTAAATACAAGCTCCTTTATATGCTCAAGAAGAGGTCTTTCAGTGTCAACCTGTTGTTTTGCCGTCTCCATCTTTACTACCTCTTAATCTTTGCAATTCCTCTTCTAAAATCCTAATCCTCTCCTCTAATTCCCTTATTCTTGCTTCATTATCAGGATTTGGTGTAACTAAATTCCTCCTCATTTCGTTGTTTAAGGTTATAGAAGTTTCATTTAAGCTATTAGTTATTTCGTTTAAATTTCCAGTAACTTCCCCCAGCTCTCTCCTCAATTCGTTTTCTAGTTCGGCTCTTCTCCTTTGAAATTCATTAAGGGTTCTTGAAAAGTTTTTAATAGTGTTAGCTATATCCTTTTCTCCACCCATAAGTAGTATTGCAACTATCACTATAATTAAAAAATCTGAAAGGGAACTTAACATTTAATTCACCCATAAAAAAGGATCTTCAATTGTTTTTAGTTATTATTGATTTCCTTGCTGTTTTTGTTTCTTTAACTCTTCTAGCTCTTTTTCTAGTTCTTTTATCCTGTTCTCTAATTCCTGCTCTCTAGATGTAGTTGTAACTTGCCCATTTAATGGCTTAACTTGCTGTTGTTGTAATGACTGCTGCATTTTTGCTAGTTCCATTTCAGCTTCCATCTGGCCCTTCTTGAACTCTCCAGTAGCTTTGCCTAAGGATCTAAATATTTCTGGAAGCTTGCTAGCACCAAAGAATAATAGTATTATTACTACTATTATTATCCCAATATCTGTAATACTTGCAAACATACTACTTCATCTAATATAAGATTTGTTGAGGTAATATATTAAGCTATCTTTTATAACTTTCTATTAGAATTTTTATAAAAAATATGTTAACAAATTAATCTAAACTAAAAATATTATAGTATTTATTTTTTGTTTTTGAAACTTTCCAATATTTTATTTGCAGTAAGCTGAGCTCTGCACTCAGGACAATACATTAGTTCCTCCTCATTCATGTTTAGCAAACCTGCAACTTTTAGCAAATGCCTTTTATTATCGAAAACTCTTCCACACCTTTTACACCTTACTGCTTCATCCTTAAACTTAAGTTCCTTATCTATAAACAACTTAGACGTTTCTTTGACCTCAACCAATTCTATGGCTTTTTCAGCACAGATCTTTACACACCTGTTACAACCAACGCAATTTTGGGGATTAAAATAGAGGAAAGCTCCATCATTATTATATTCAACCCTTATTGCCCCCTCTGGGCATCTATACATGCATGCACCGCACACTGTACAGTTATCGTTAACCTTTAGATCAAAGATATTCCTGCCGAAGTCTACATCAAGTTTAATATTATTTACAGTTCTTACGTAATCTTTCCTTTTTACTCCAATAAGCTCTGTTAACAGAAGATTATGGACGTTATTATAAAGGTTTGATATAATTTCGTTTAATTTACTTATCATTTCCTTCTCTTTCTCGCATCTGAATTCCACTTTAGCTCCTGTTGAGATCAGGACTACTAGTTCTTCAAATCCTATAGCGTTTAACGAATTTACGACTATATCGCTGCTTTCATCACAACCAATAGATACCTTTTCAATACGTTTCTGCCTTATGAAGTTTGAGATAAATGCGATAGCACTCCATGTAGGTAATGTAAGGGTTATAGCACCTTTTGGACAGCTTGATACGCATAATCCACACAGATCACATGCCTTAGGATCGATATTAACTTTTCCCTCTATTATACTTATTGCCTTCTTAGGACAGGAATCTTGGCATCTAGTGCATCCAAATTTAGATAGACATAAGCTTTCATCAACAATAGGTACTTTAGAGAAGGCTATGGCTTTTTTGCCTGTCAATAACGTCCTTCTAGATACTGTCTCTAATGGTTTAGAATATGAGAGCTCTAGAGCCTTTATTATTGTCTTATTTATATCAGGCTCAGACCAAAGAGAAAAACAATTATTTACTTTAATAGGTTCTTTTGAGACGATAAGATAAGGATAAGTTTCATCACACTCTACTTTTTCACCTTTTTTTATAACCATAAATTCAGGTTTAGGTAAAAAGGATGGAGAACTTTTAATGAAAGATTCTATCCATTCCTCGGGTTTCTCGACATCATAAAGCAATACTCTTATCTTCAACTTTTTTCACACTCTAACAGTCTAATAGTCAAATAACCTAATGAGCTAAAGTAAGGATATGGGAGATCTATGAGGGATTCTGCAAGTTTAGGAATCCAGTCATATATGTGTTTCTTCTTGAAGTCCTCTAGATCTTTCACTGTCTTTTCGTCAAACTCTATAGATAATTTGAGGTAGAGATATGAAAGGAAAGAAATCAATAATGCTATATGGTCAGGGAATTCCCCTTTAGTTGGTTCCAATCCATGCTTTCTATATAATCTCTTTAGATCAGTGGCATTAATTAGGTCATGATAGCCAACCTTATGCACGCTTTCATATAAAGAATATTTTATGAAGGATGGCTTATCTAGGTTCACGAATTGCACTTCTAGCTCTGTAAGTTTGTTGTAGTCATTAATTGGCATTATTACTTCCTTAAATTTTAACAATGCGTCATGTGTCTCTTTGCACTTACAAACTTCTGGTAGGATCTCTTCTACCTCAGCAAGTTCTCCTTTCAATATATCTAAATCCATCAGCTTATATGGGTAATAATAAGATCTCGCTAAAAAATCAAATAAAATAGATTTCTTGAAAAAAATATTATTTTCTTGGATCTTAGACTGTAACTCCTTCATCATATAGATCACAACGGAAGTACATTCTTTGGATTTCTCTTAGCCGTTCTTAAATCTTCACTTGTTAATCCCATCGCTTGTGCTTCTTGCTCTATTTTGATAGGAGCCTCATCAATAGCCCCAGTCCTCTCTGCGAACCTATTTAACATATCTAATTCAGGCTCATTAGCGAAAGGTCCCTTACTCGGTCCTCTGATTGGTAGATACATCTCTTCAGGTTCAGTTCCATAACCTTGCCCTAAAACGAAGGCACCGTACTGTGCAGCTATCTGGCTCACTTCACTATTTGGATCACTTAAATCTCCGAATATCCTAGCACCTGCTGGACAACCTCTAACACATGCGGGAATTCTCTCATAAATAGGTAAGCTATCATCATATAGCCTATCAACACATAATATACACTTCTTAGATACTCCTTCAATAGGATCAAATGTTATATTACCATATGGACATGCTGTTATACAGTACCTATATCCTTGGCATATATCATAGTTTATGACCACAACTCCATCAATTCTTCTCTTAAATATAGCGCCTGTTGGGCAAACCTTCACGCATGGTGCATTCTCACAGTGGAAACAGCTAATCGGAATTGGTATAGTTCTCACATCAGGATAGTTCCCTTGTTCAATTCTAACTACTCTCATAAAGTACATTGACCATGGGAACTTACCATAAGGATCTAGATCAGGCATTGGTCCAAATATGGAGCTAGTATGCCATGATTTACAGTTTAGCACGCATGCCATACATCCAAAGCATTTGTTGAGGTCAGTTAGTATAACGAGTTTGTGTAAGGGTTGGGGTGGACTTGGATTTACGGAAATGAGGGATCACCTCCATTTGAGTTAACAATTAATAAAAAAGAGAAATTCACTTTGAACTCCCCTTCTTAACTGGTTTAACTAATGGATTTGCGGATGAAGAAGAGGAGGTGCTAGAGCTATTTGGTCCTAAACCGCTTATCTGGTATATTACATCATACGATTTCTCCATGTTGTAATATGTAGTGTTCTGGAAATACCAGCTCATCCCCATCTCACTCGGTGTCTGATATGCGTTGTATATCAAGTATGGTAAGTTGGGCTTTGGATTATATGGAGCCATAGCAGGGGTCAGCACATATGGATCCGATAGACCATAGCTTACTGTATATGGTCCTTTACCTAGCACTCTCTTCACTCTTAACCTTAGATCTCCCCATGAAGTCTTTCCAGTGAACGGGTCGTAGTTTGCTAGTGCTGGCTGTGCTGTTAGAGCTTCAATATTGAGGTTTACGTAATCTTGCACGCTTACACCTCCTAAACTTGGAGGTAATACTTGTGAGTACAGATCATTGAACATGCTTCCTATCGTAGCTTCTGGGGATTCTGGATCTATTGCAAGTACTCCAGGTCTTATGTTCCTAGCCTTCCAATACCACACTACTCCAGGTCTTGTAGTTTCGTCACAGATGACCATAAATCTTCCAGACTCTCCTTGCCAGCTTTCGAACTCTACCCAATCTCCAGATGATATACCATATTGCTGGCATGTCTGTGGGTTCATGAATACTGGGTTGAATGGTAGTATTTGTCTTAACCATGGATGATGGTTCTCCCAATGATGATAGAACCACGGTGTAACATGCCTGTGTTCAGTTAATAATGGATATTCTGATGGGTTATTACCATCACTAGTCCAAGTTAATGGATAGTACCAGTGAGGTCTTGGATCATAAGCTATTATATTTCTCTTCTGTAAGTATTGACCATAAGTATCGGAAGGTAAGTTAGCATTCTGTTTAGCTAGTTGTAGGTACTGTGAATTTCCTGTCTTCTTGTACATGTAGTAGAAGTAAGCGTTATATCCTTTCCATAACCCATATGTAGCTAGCTTAAATCTTGCTATTGGTTCTGAATATATCTGTGTCGGTATAGGCTTTACATAGGGTATAAAGCCGACACTATGAGCCCACCTTAGATAGTACATGTTGACAGCCCTCATATACCTTATGTTCACTGGTAACTCATATACGGCTTCAGCATGTCCTACCTTCATTACCCCTCTGGGCACATTTTCGGGTAATTCTCCATTAGTTACCTGTATCTCCTGTAATCCTGGATATTCTGGTTGATTACCATACGCGTTTGCCTGTAAGTAACCAAATGCAACACTAGGCATTGGTGCAGTATAAGCCTTTAATTGGTTCGGATTTGGTGCTCCTTTACAGCATTCAGTACCGTTAGTTCCCCTAGCACCTATTAATACTCCAACACCAGGTGAGTTCTGCCACTTCCATAAGAAGTCTCCCATTCCGTTTGGATATCTAGGCGTTCCATCAGGATTTACCCATGCTGATATCCCTAACAGGTATCCCAGTTCTATCTCAGTATCGCTAAATGGTCTTGCATCAAATAATGGTGGTAATATTGGATGTTCGATATTATCAGCGGCGTAGTTTGGTGTAGTTATTGGCCTATCTAGTAAGCTGTGTTCGCCATATCTCTCTAGGAATGTTGTATCCGGAATTACTAGGTCAACCCACGGTACGCTATTTCCGTAGAATGCATCAACAATCATCACGAAAGGTATTCTATACCTGCCATCAGTATCTTTCATTAGTAGTAATCTTAAGTCTTTATCAAGATCATAGCTGTTGTCCCAATACGGATTTGTTATGTGCCATAGTAACGCTTCAATTCTGTATGGAAACTCTAAGCCAGCGTCGAAGTTCGTTATGGTATAGGATCTATGTAGGCTGAACGGGAATTCCCAGCTAAATCCTCTATCAATTAATAATGGTCTACCGTTTTCATCAATGACTACTTGATCTGGAGTGTACATGAAGGGAGCAGTAGTTAGTGGCACTGCAGCTGGCCATGGAACTTTCTTAACGTTCAATATTTCTACTGTACCATCGTTATATACTCTTTCGTTTACATTTAGTGCACCGATAGTTCCCACTAAACTCTCTCCGTTAGCTCCAGTAGCCGGAACTTCACCGCTTTGTATATCCTCTTCAGTTATGTTCAATCTAGGATCAGCAGGACCTGCATAGGCAGGCCAGTAATCTCCGTCAGGTATAGGTTTGGGATAAGGAGTTTTAGCCCTATAGCCACCCGGACTATCAACAGCACCCAATAATGCTTCTAATATCATGAAGTCTCTAGCGGTTTGGAATCCATTAGTATGTGCTGAAATTCCCCTCATTATATATATAGCTACTGGTCTTCCAATGAATTGTGAGTGCTTTCTACCTAAGTAATCTTCCCACTCCGCCTGTATTATTACTGGACTTCTCATCGCTGTATCTCCTAATAGTTGTGCTAATTGTGTTATTTGTTCTGCAGGAATTCCAGCAATCTTAGATACGTTTTCAGGACTCCATTCATCAGACATTATCTTCTCCTTTAATAGTTTAAACGCGGATTTGACATGAAGCGTTATGGTCTCTGAAGAGTTTGGCTTTACAGGAACTGTTATTGTACCCTCATACTCGAGTACAGGTTCGACACCGTTTTGCCATGGTATATCAGTAAATGCGTATATGTTTCCATCAGAACCCATTACTGCTGGTACCCATTCTCCATTCTTGTTAGTTACCCTAACGAACAGTCCAACGTTTGATGCCGATGGAACATCAATTGTTCCATCAGGATTGGTGATCACTAGCCATGGTCCGTTAGTGTACCACTTAAGGAAATCTTCATCGATGTAAGGTCTAGGTGGTGTCTGTTTCATTCCTTCTTCATGTAATCTGATCAGTTCATGCATTATAGACATGATTACTGCTCCATCAGTGGCAGGGTTTATTGGTACCCATATGTCAGCAATTGGACCTAGATTTGGCTGTCTATCTGGCTGGAATAGCACAATTGTACCTCCTCTCTCCTTAACCATCGTTATCCATCTTCTAAACCCAGTTGGGAAGTGATCCTGTGTTACTCCAGCTAGTATCAATACTTTGGCGTAATCGGAATCGAAGTGTCCATATTCCCACCACGTTGAACCAGCAACATATACACCGCCAGCAGCTACGTTTACTGCACAGAAACCTCCATGTGCATATACATTAGGCGTTCCAAACATTGCACCCCAGTAGTAGTTTTCAATGGGGTTATATTGATCCCTACCTGTTGTAAATACTAACTTGTATGGACAACATTCTCTTATCTGCTTAAGCCCTAAGAAGCCATATTTCCAACCTCTTTCCTGTAAGAACTTCGCATTATCTCCGTTTATCAATATATCAAACATGTCATCCCAGCTTATCCTTATGAAATTACCTTGTCCTCTTTCTGCTGTAGGTACTCTTAGTAATGGATATTTCATTCTAGCTGGGCTAAGATAGTGTAAAGCAGCAGTAGGACCTATGGGGCACGTGGCACCATTATTTATATGTCCATATACATCTCCACCTGCATACCTTATTATTTGATTTGATGAGATTACGTACATTAAAGTACATCTTCCTAAGCACATATAGCATGTTGTAAAGGCTATGACATCTCCTTGCTGATCTGAAGTAGAAGAGGTCTCGCTGAATACCTTCTTAAATAGGAATCCTCCTTTCTCAGCAGCTAATGCAGCAGTGGTTGCTATTGCAGTTGCTCCACTTAACTTGAGGAAATCTCTTCTTGTAAGAGAGATAGGCATCTGGATTTCACCTCCTTACCATGTGGTTCCCCATGGGAATTGATATTGAATAGGTGTGAAGGGACTTAGAGGTGGATAATAATATGCGGGGGCTATAACTACAAAATATCTTAAGCTAAACGCTCCTATAAGGACAAGTATGAAGATCAGCGGGATCATCCATATGTAATGTTTAGGATTAACCTTATGTAGTGCAATTTCTGCAACCATAGGTATTGCTATGCCTAAAGTAACTACGAAAGTCCAGAATTCATTGGCATAACTTCCGAAAACGACTTGGTACATTGATTCATAGGCGTGGTAGTAGATCAAACCAAAGTATAGGAATGCAGCTGTTAATATTGCTTCTAGCGATAGAGCGATAAAGTCAAGAGTAGACCATACTTTAATATTATACTCCTTAGTATCCTTATCCTTAACTAATAAACTAGTTAGTATGAGTAGTGTAGCGGCAGCAGCGCTTAATCCACCTACTGGGTATAACACTATGATTATAGGATCTCTCCACAGAGGAATATTTGTTAGACTAAATAAGATTCCTCCGTATGTAGCGCTCATTACACCAAAAACAAAAACAAGGGCACTGAATATATAATTGCCTATCATATAACCTCCAAATCTCTTATAATACCATGTGAAGAACTTTGAAGTAGGACCGAACCAAATTGCTGAATAGAGGATATCAAGTATTACAGCAAAGGCTAGAATACCAGTACCTAGGAACATCCAGCTCTCCCATCTGCCATTAGCTAGACCGTAAGTGATGATCTTCCATGCTGTAGCTGGCTTACCTGCATCGATTACTAGGAAAAGTAAGCCTAGTGCTATTGCTATTATTCCTGTGAGGCCTGTAGCTAACCTTAAGTTGTTGATGACTAATGAGCCACCGTCTTTTTGTACCTTTTGTTTTAACACTAAGAAGTCTTGAATTATTGATACCGGAACTATCATACCGCCAAGACCTATGAGGAAGTAGGCTAGTGCTATTCTCCATCCCCATACTTGCTGAAACGCTGGTGGCATCCAGGGTCCAAATGTGTTTGGATATGCGAATGGAGGGACTGGAGCTGTTAGATTCGTCACGTTGGGGTCTAATACCATACTGATCTAACAGTATATTTAGCCTCTGGAAATAAATGAATTTATTAGATAAACAAAATATAATGTTTTGAAATTTTGTAAAGTCATAATTATTCTTTGTAAAGGAAATATAAAGTTACGAATCTTCTATCTTTACCTAACAATAAATAGCCGATAATCGGTATCAAACTCAAATTCGCTCTAAAATAAATAAGAAATCATTAATAATATAATAACTATAACAGATGAATGATCAACTCATTTTAAATTCTATCATAATATGTATAGTAAGAAATATTTAAACTTGATCATAATAAAATGCTGTTAAATTTAAAGTAAAAAGTTTAGAGGTTAATTTCTTGAAATATTTTATTTTTAGGCATGCCATCTAAGATTTCCTGTTTGCCATATGTTGTAGTATCTTTAAATGCCTTACTTGTTACAAATTGTCTGAAGGAATCTAGATCCTTCCATTCTGTGTAGATCAAGTATTCTAAGGGATCTTCCACGTTTTTGTATAACTTTGCATCTATAAACCCACTAACGTTTTCTTTGAGATATTTCAGCACATCATAGTAGATCTTTTCAAACTCACTTTCTTTACCCTTTTTTACTCTATAATAAAGCCCTACGTGTATCATATGTAAATTAGTATATGTCGATAATTAAAAAGTTTAGCTTATAATAAATAAAGAAGAAAATACTAGTTCGAAAAAATCTTAAGGTAAAATTATTTCTTATAAACAACGTAGTGGTATAGCGATATTGCGGTCCCTAACATTAGGAATATCAATCCTAGATCTATGCCGAATAGGTTAGAGTAAAATCCCTTAGGCGGTACAGTCCACATGTTAAACGCTATTATTACTGACATAGCGAACAGGATAGCTATTATCACTTCGGCCAACTTCTTCTTTCTCTCTAATGAGACATTAATCGTTGTTGCTTTTTCTGCAGAAGTCCCTGCAGCCTTCATTGTTGGAAAAACTTTATCGCTATATGCTGCGATTCCTGTAAGTAGTACTAGGGAAGTTACGATTCCTAAAAGTGTAGGTGATGGGAACATTAGCACTGCTGAAAGCAGGAATATCGAAGCCATTGCTAGATAAGTGAATTGCATATTGCCGCCCAATCCTCTGTTTTGTGCTCTTATATCTTCTTTAGGTTTAATGAATGGTAAAGCTACTGCTACGATAATTGCAGGTGGTAGAAATACTAATGTAATCTCTTCTGGAGTAGCAGGCTTCGCTGGCGCTATTGCTCCCCATATGGTTAACTGTATCATGTAGGTTATCATCAATATTCCAACACCTGTGAATACTTTTCTCTTTAATGGATGTAATTCATCAGATCTATCGATAAATGGTGTTATCAATAGCCATATTAGTGGAATCGCTCCGACAGCTACTAACGCTGGGAAGCTGCTTATGAAATCTGCCATCTTAAAGAAGAACAGGAAGAACCACGGTGGATAGGCAGTAATAGTAGCTGCTGCTGGGCTAGTTGGTGAAGGAGCTGGTCTAGGATTAAGGAATGGGTCTAGGTATACAGGATAGTGGGATAGATATGCTAATGAATTCGAGATTATTAGGATCCAACCCCATGTCATAAATATTAGGGAGAGCATATATACGAAGTTTCTAGGCCACCATGGATTGAAGTTCTTCTCTTCTTCCTCAGCATATATAGCAGGCGCTTTGGGTCTAACGGATCTAGGCGGCATCATTCCTTGTTGTTCTGCTAAGAAGAAATGTAGAGCGAAGAATAGGAATATTAAGGCAGCTAATGCCACATGGAGTCCTATTATTCTACTAAAGTTTCCCGCTGCATAATCTCCAAAGGCTACTGGAACTAGACTTCCTAATCCAATTCCAGATAGTATTCCTGAACCAACGTCTAGAGCGCTTACTGCCAATACATCACCTATTGCAGAATATCCATAAAATGCTGTACCCAGAGTTAAGAGTAATAAAATAATTCCTAATATCCAGATAAGTTCTCTAGGTCTCTTATATGCACCCCTAAAATAGTTATAGAACATATGAGTGTAAACTAAGAGGATCATGGCAAAAGCTCCATAGAGGTGACTGAAGAGCAGTACTGAACCGTAGGGAACATCATTAATTATAGATATGGTGGAGTTGTAAGCATTACCGGCATCATAATACATCAAAAGGATTAATCCAGTTATTGCTTGCCAAAAGAATGCTGCAGCTACTAAAGCACCTAACCAAGTGGCAGCATTATACATGTAGTCTGGTGTCCTGAAAAATGGTAACTTATCTAACCTTAACCTCTCATTAAGCCAATCGCTTATGGAAAACTTCTTCTTGTTGCTCATTGTGAGATCTCACCTCTAAGACGAGCCAAATGTGTTTATCTCAGAGATTTTAGAGCTAGTACCTACTGGACTTCCAAATTGACTTTCATCTAAATCCTCCCTGGGGTCTTGGCTTGGTACACCATTGGAACCTTCTGGATATGTCGCAACTCCTACAGCTCCTAAAGCGTAGAGATAGTCATTACTGCTGTCCCACTCAAGTATAACTGCAGGTAATGGTCTAACTGTAGGTCCTGTGAGTACAGAGGCTCCGTGATATGGATCATAAGTTGATCCATGGCAATCACAGTGAATTACTGCAGGTATATGTGCACTTCTAGCCGCTATTAAGGCTGCTGCAGATAGCTCGTTAGGCTCAGCTGCTGTAACTTGAGATGGGGTCGTGTACTGTGGAGGATAGAAGTGAATATAGGGTGGCGTACAACCTAAATGCTGGCAAACTGCTGAATAAGCTACTATTGACTTATTAGGTCCTACTCCACCAGGGAACTGATAAGTCTTACCGGTTTGAGGGATCGTAACAGTAGTTGGCGGGATTTCAACAGGTTTACCACTAGCATCACCTAAGTTTATTAGGAAATTAGGCTCTCCAGACAGTGGGTATTCAAATACCATTGTAATAGGGCTATTTACAGGAATTTGGGAAGCCTTTAATGGTGTTCCTGAAGCTGTTAACAATATGGTTTTAGGAAATCCTGTAACACTCTGTACAGGCGGCACTAGCACTCTAAGACCTGGGATTATTCCTATAACTGTAGCCGCGGCTACTCCAAAGACTAGACCCTTCAAGAAGTTCCTTCTGCTTTCATCAACTCCTCCTAAATTTTTATCAACATAGTTGAAGAGATAATCTTCTCCTTTCTTAGCGAACTCTTTACCGTCAAATTTTGTTTTCGGATTTCTCATTACTTTTAGCAGCTTATATACGAAGTATAGATCTGATGTGCCTAGTATTCTAATCTTTTTGTACTCTTTCATAGTTTCACTTCCCTCCTATATATTTTAAGAAAAGGAGTTTATAAAGTTTTTATTAGAATCTCAATACAAAAAATCTTAAATTAAATAAATTTAAATTTAAAATTTAATTTTATCTTGAAGTTCTTTTATTAAAAATAGAGAGTATCCAATAGGAGGAACTATCATTAAACTAATGAAATGAAACCCTGAAGTGGCGTTAAATCCTGCCACCAATAAGGCTAGATATCCTATAGATGCATAATAATTACCTTTTATTGCTAAGGCTAAGACAGTATAGAGAATGAGACCAAATGTCAGTATTAAGATTGTTATAGAGTAAGGATTAAACAATATCACTCCAGTTACAGAAGGTATCACCATATCCATTATGATCTCTAAGAACCTATTTTTCAAGACTAGGAAATAAAGGGGTAATACTATAACAAAACCTACAATTGATAAGGTGTAGGCAACAATGCTCCTTCTAGAAAAGATTTTGCCCCATAGTATTGTGTAAATTAGAACTCCTATTACTGAAGCTAATAAGAAGTCTTTATAGGAAATTATAACTGCTGGTAGATGCATAATTAGTGAGTAGGCTGTATAATACAGCACCAAAACTAATGCAACTGTAGGACTTAACAATACCGTTGATAAATACCTTTTATTCTTAATTAGAAGATAAGTCACTTCACCTAAGCCTACTACCCCTAGGAACATTGTAGTTATCGTAAATCCTAACCACAAAGTTGTGGAATAGTATCCAGGTATTAGTGTAATCAGTAGACTTCCAATAAGTATTCCTGAGTATATGTAGTTTATTTTGGCTAGTTTGGAAAGTACTAATGAGACTACAATAAGGGAAAAGTATTCTAATGCGAACCCAAAGCTACTGAAGACTGCTAAAATGTTTGCATGTGGGATGGGTACAGGAAGAGAGGATAAGTAAGCTATACCCTCACCAAACACAAGGTAAATAACTACACCTAAACCAAGTAAAAAAACGGATATCTTTAAGGTCTCGTAATTCCTGAACTCCATAACCCTTCACTTTCTATACAATAGGGCAAGTATTGCTACTGCAACTATTGCTACTATTACACCAGCTATTGTAACAACAATATCAGTGAAGGGTATTTCTACTATTGTGGTTGTAGCTGGTGATGTAGTGGAGACCATAGGAGAAGTTGTAGATGTTGTTGTACTAGTAGGCGGAGCCTGGTTTACTAACTCTAGTGTTACAAATGAAGGCGAAATGCTCTTATCGAAGGCTGTTTCACCTTCTGTTCCCTGCCATACAGCAAAAGCAACGTAGTATATCTTATTTGCGGTTATATTAACGAAATAGGGTAGATAGTCAGAAGGTACATTTAATGGATAAACCCACTCTAATACCCATGTTCCATTTTCCCATGTAGCTCCTGTCCATATGTAGAATAACGATCCATTTAAGCCTGAGGATTTCACTGGAGTATACCATATTCCAGCAGTATCAACTTCATAGAGATTTGTATTGTTAGAGTATAAAGGTACTGCAAAGCCGTGATTATGAGGATCAGTATAACTTAGCCCAGTCAGTGAAGTGTTCTGCCATAGATTAACCTTAAATGCTGGATCGTTTGTGGAATTCCAAGTGGCTCCAGTAACCCACATCCATATATTAGTAGCTATTCCAGACTCCGCCATTGAACCTCCTGCGTATTTAAGTGTAAATCCATCGTAAGTCTGATCAGGGACTTTACCACCTAGATTCATGCAATCTTGAGACGGAACCCCAGTACCTAAATACCACATTATAGCAGCTCTATCGGGATAATACCATGTAGAGTTTACGTAATAACCATAAAACATTCCGTCACTGTAAAGTAGGTCCTCAAGTGGTCTTGGTGAGTGATAAAGTAAAATTGTACCATTGGGTAATGTCTGTATTTGTGTATCATTAGGTAAAGGTAATGTTATCCCTGAATAGTTTAGCAATAATCTGCCAGTCTCTGTTTTCCCATTAATTATACTAACATAATTCGTGTAGTTAGTAAGCAATTTATAAGTGACACCTGGAGTAAGTTCAATTATTCTGAAAGTGTCTGGTCCTGTAGCCTCTGGATATATAGCAGCTGCAGAATCACTCCAAGCCCCATAGGCAGGACTTGGAGATTGCCACTCTTCTAAAATAAAGAGATCAGTGCCGTTCCATGCAGCCTTCACTAAAACATATTTTACTAGTCCTGATGTTGGAGCATTAGGAATGTTAGCTGTTAATGATAGGTTAACCCATGGTATCTTAGACCAGAAGCTTTCTGAGCCAGGATTTCCTAGATTTGACGTGCCCACGACCTTGTAGGCTACAATAGTAGGTGATGTTTGTGCATAAGGTATTTGGAAAAACATTGCGAACACTGAAACTCCTAAAATAACTATAGCTATCACTAGAGCCGACTTACTCTTGAACATATGGGACACTATATTAAAAATGTTTATTATATTATTTAAACCTTTTATATTGAACCGATGTTCCAGTTTATGATAATCAGTCCAACGGTATCTAAGCCGGTAACTACTTCTTTAAAATAAACAAATTAAGAAAAGATAATCATTTTAGGAAAATAAGCCTGTAAAAACTATGAATAGGATTTATGTTTTATATGATATGAAAGTATTGTGAACTTATTTATGATTATAAAATTTCAAATTATGACGTGAATAACTGTTTTAGAAAATAAAAGATATTTATTATAATTTATCCTAGCGATTTTCTTAAAACAGCCATTTCATAAATATACTTCTTTGCCTCGCTTATCTTCTTGTTTTTTAAAGTGAGAAGAAATAGTGAGTTTAACAATTTATGCTTTTCAGTTTCATAATTTCCATTACTGTGTAGTCCTAAATTGTTTTCAATGAACTCTATATCTTCTCTAATTTTCTTTAAGACCTCATCTTCAACGTGAAATATTTCCTTAATCTCGTCCAAGGAATCTGGGTTGTAATATTTAATAGCTTCACGTAAATCGTCTTTCAAATGTATGTATACTGAGGTCAATAAATCCCATTCCTCTTCACTCAGTGAAGATAGCGAATTCATACCTAATATCTCTGGAGGGATTCCTAACGAGTAAAGCGAAGCTACAAAGGATATCGCTCTAGGCAACGATACTTTCTCAGTACCCCTTGAATAGCCAAATAGACCTACATGTAGCTTTCTAGCCCTTCTTCTAGGTAGGAGGACTGCTATCTCGTTTATGATATTAGCTAAGCTCTCTATTATACCTTGATATCTATAAGTGAAGTTGTCTACTATCTTTATTAGGGTTTTCTCTTCATTTTCATCTATGTTTAATGGCTCTTCAACCTTGCTATCATTTATTTCTTTTATAGCATTAATCGCTTCTGGCTGCTCATAATCGTACTTGAAAGCTGACTGGATAGTAAAGGTGTAGACTCCCTTGTATTCATCGATCACATTCTTATAGTTTAAGGGATTTAGATGTCCTCTAAAAGGCAATGAACCAACGCCTATAATTGGAAATATTGGCACATTATATTTTTCAGAAATCCTCTTTAATTTGCTGAGAGCTATCTTTACGGAAATCACAGCAGGAATGATCCCATAATTCATCGCTGGGTCAGACCTTGCAAGAAAAACCCTCATATACTGGGGTTTTATGACTTTTATATAATCCTCAATTATCTTATCGGCTTTAACCATAGAGGGTTTATCCTCAATTAGAGGGATCACCTCAATCCTTTTAGGGTTGAAGAATCCTAAATAGTCCTTTATCTTTACTCCATCGTAAAGCTCTAGTTCTTCCCTCTCTCCTATCACTTTTTCATAATATTTAGCTACGAGGATAAGCTCTAAAGAGCTTGTAGTAAAAGGTAAAATAACTTCAAAAACTGGAGATATATCCTTTTTGTAAAACTTTGCAGCTAGGTCGTAACTTATTGGTATTGTCTCTAAGGTCTCAGCGAATACCTTTCTATCAGCTCCCTCGATTTGTGGATTAGGAATCCTATAAGTAAGGAACACGTCTTTCCCCAAAATCTTTTGAGAGAAATAATCTGAATATTTCGTAAGTAGTTTTCTAACAACATGCGTATCCACATCCTTACCTTCAGAGTCCCACATAACTTCATGAACTCCATAAACGCTATAAGCCAAGAAGGCTTCAGTTATCTCATCTTCACCTTCGATGATTTCTCCCTTTACCCATTCAGGCACAACTGCATTATCAGGATGTTGTGTTGACATCGTTCTTGGTATGTATCTCATGCCTAATATAATGTAATTTGGAAGGTATTTTATACTTATTTTTTAGCATAAGAGGAGAAGATAATTCGCTAATGAATAAAAAGATTTTGAAAAATATATTTAGTTTATTTGATTAGTATGGATTAATAAATATATATAAATGCACACTCGATTTTAAAAACTCGTTTTGAGAAATTTTATTTTGGTGATAAGATGATTTTCATAGATGATCTAGGTTTTGAGTTATTCACTCTACCGTTGATCAGTGCTACATTGATATATACTATACTCAGGGCTTACTATAACAGTAGAAGCAATGTTACTGAGATAAGGAGTTATTTACTAGACGGTGTTATACCAGTAGCAGGCTTAGGTGCCCTAGTATTAGTCATGGCATTATTTAATGAATTTACTTGGACTTTACCTGGAAGTTATAATATACTTTTCTATGATGTCTACGCTTTACTAGGACTATCCTTACTACTCTTCGCCCTAGCTATAAAGTTTGGTTATAAGCTACAGTTGGTAGGCTTCTTCGCACTTTTAAGTGGACTTATAACGATATATTATGGTATTGTGGGCTATAGATTAGGCATGACAGAAGAACCTCCAGCACTATTAGGACTATATGTACTTTATGGATTAACTGGTGTGTTTTCCTATCCCATGACTCTCACAATTGATAGGGTAACCGTAGCTAAGGTTGCAGGAAAGGATCCCAAGATATGGTCTTGGGCGATCTATCTGTTCGTAATATTTGCTCTGTTAGCTGGACTATTAGGGGCGTACATAGCGATATTTACAATACCTGCGCACTTAGCCCACGCACCATAAAGCAATTCTTTTTAATTCTATTTCTCTTTTTCTTTTTATATGATTGAAGTTTTTCATCTTACTAAGGTATATAAGGGTGGTGTTAAGGCTCTAGATGATCTAACCTTTAGCTCTTCTGTTAAAAGACTGACACTATTAGGAAACAACGGTGCAGGAAAGACTACTCTAGTGAGGATCTTATCTACGCAATTATTGCCGACATCAGGTATAGCACGCGTAGAGGGTTATGATGTAGTTAAAGATGCGAAAAAGCTGAGAAAAATAATATCTTCAATACCTCAAGAAGCCCAACCTGTTGGTATTGCATCGCCTCTTGAGCATGTGGTAATGTATTTGACAGCTAGGGGCTTCTCCTTTAAGGATGCTTATGAGAGCGCTAGGAAGGCTTTAAAAGAGGTAAACCTTTGGGAGTTTAAGGATAAACCTGCAGACGAGCTA
This sequence comes from Sulfolobaceae archaeon, assembly GCA_026627305.1. Classification (GTDB taxonomy): domain Archaea; phylum Thermoproteota; class Thermoprotei_A; order Sulfolobales; family Sulfolobaceae; genus JAPNVD01. Next base: position 74,162 of record JAPNVD010000008.1, on the reverse strand, counting down.
TCAGGAGGGATGAAAAGGAAGATCTTTGTGGCTATGGCTTTAGCTTCTAATGCCGAGGTCATATTCTTGGATGAGCCAACTGTAGGTTTAGATCCTCTATCTAGAATGGAGGTTTGGTCAATAATAAGGTCTATTCCTAGTAAGGTTATATTGACAACGCATTATATGGAAGAGGCCGAAGAGCTTTCAGAGGAGATTGTAATGTTGAGGAAAGGAAAGGTAATACTAAAAGGAAATTTAAAGGAATTGCTGGGCAAATTTAAGGACATGGTTAGGGTTGAAGGTATTGGTGATCTAAAGGTAGGTTTAATGAATATAATGTATATAAATAGGGAAGAGGCTGCAAAATATGTAGGTAAATATCCAATAAAGCCAGTGACTTTAGAAGACCTATTTATAATTTATGCGGGTGAGAATCTTGAATCTTAAGTTTATAATAGCGTTTGCGATGTTTTACGGTTACACCTATCTTAAGAGAGGATTTGTTTATGTCTTTTCCTATTTGGCAGAGCCATTAGCCCTAATGTTTCTCCTCTATATGATAAACCATAGATATTTGCCATATGGTGTTTTAGGAGGTCTAGTTACAATGATCATGGGAATAAGTATCAATTCCATAGGAGATTACGTCTATTTGAGGAATGAGATAAAGTTGCAAGATCTCTTAGTAGCCTCACAAGTAGGTCCCACCGACTATATATTAGGCTTAACCTTTGCGAATTTGATCTTCAGCAGTCCAGGAATACTCGGTTACATAGTCTTAAATTTAGCCTTAAGGGTTGTTAACGTCGTTTCACTGGTGTTTGTAATTTTACTCTCTCTTTTACTTCTCTTCACTGGATCCTTCTTAGCCTTCATGATAGCCTCTTTTATACCTCAAACCAGATATAGTTGGGGAGTGGCTACCATACTATTTATAGCCTTCACCATATTGCCTCCAGTCTATTACCCATATACACTTTTGCCTTCTAACGTAATTTATGCCCTCTCTATGATTCCAACTACCCCAACATCAATAATAGCACAGGGGCTAGCGGGTTTACAAGAGCTCAATATAAAATATCTCATACCGCTCTTTGTTGAATTTATAGTGTTCTATTTAATTTCGGTTAAGGTGAGCAGGTGGAGAAGTAAATGAGGTGATGAAGATGGCAATAGAGTTCATTATAATAGCTCCACATGGCAGTGAAATATTGGAGCCTAAGGATGAAAAATCCTCTAGGTTAAACATGGCTATGAAAGAGGTTGCAAAAAGAGTTGATGATAGGGTGGATGAATATGTAGTCATAACTCCTCACAATATACGCATTGATGACCACATTGCGGTTATATTAACTCAATATGCAGAAGGTAAAGTAGGTAAGATTAGGAGAAGTTATAGGTGTGATAGGAAATTGGCTTATAGAATTTATGAAGAGTCGAAGAGAAGTGGTTTACCTGTTGTAGGTGTTAATTTTGGTGCTTTAGAAGGAAGGGAATCCAGGATTGCTTTAGATTGGGGAGCTTTAATTCCCCTTTACTTTTTAAAGAAGAGAAAGATCGTTCTGTTAACACCTGCCAGAGGAGTTGAGAGGAATGCATTAGTTAGGTTTGGAAACATAATAGCAAAAGTAATAGAGGATTATAATAAAAGAGTGGGAATTATAGTGAGTGCTGATCACGCCCATACTCATGATCCTAAAGGACCTTATGGTTTTTCGGAATTCGCTAAGGTTTACGATTCTGTTATAGAGGATATTATTAAGAATAATAAGTTTGAAGATCTACTGAGGATTGACGAAAAGATCATAAACGAGGCTAAGCCTGATAGCTATTGGCAATTACTGATAATGCTTGGGATATTGCAGGTAAAAAGGGATTTAAGGACAGCACTCTTTGAGTATCAAGTTCCCACGTATTTCGGTATGGCCGTAGCCCTTTTAGATAAGTCTTAGCCTCTTAACTTTAGGCTCAACTAATGAGTAAACCTCTATAGCCTTCTCTAGGTCTTCCTTTCGTGTGGTAAGCCTATGATTATATAACCTTATAATTTGTCTCATAATATCTAAGGAGTAATAACTAGAAGAACTCACTATAATCTGGGATGCTTTTTCATAATCCATTTTAATTAGCCTTATTCCCTCTTCGTACATGTCAATGATGGACTTGACATCCGCACTATCCTTAACTGCTATCAAGCATTGTGGTGTGTAAATTCCTAATCTTTTAAATTCCTCATCTAGTAATACATCAACTCTTACTTCGTTCCCAACTAGGGCTAAATAGTTGTTTTTTAACGCGTTTTCAACTGCTGTTTGAGGATCAACATTTATTACTTTTTTCTTCGCAGTCTTTAAAGCATACAATCTAGCGTTATAGTCTGCCAAGGTTCCTTCTTTCACTGTGTATATTACATCAGATTCTAGATTCCCCACTAGTGAATACATTGTTATATAAACTCCTCCAACTATTTTGTAAAATGTTATGTGAGGCATCTTACTGAGGTTAGTTATCGAGTCTAGAATAACATCTCCGTTGACCTCAGCTGAAGTGCAGGAATTTATGAGCTCTAGATCAGGTTGCTTTTCATGCTTATATACTAACAAAGGAAAGGATACTGGTCCCGCAAAAGGTGCTAATATTTTCATATCAAAAATTTATTTTTATACAAGATAAATTTATGCTTTTCTTTTAAAACTTACAATTTTATAAATTTAATTGTTTTGGATATGTACGATAATTATATAAGATTGTTAACGAAATAGTAAATCTATGAAGGCGTTAGTATTCGACAAGTCAGGAATTGATAACTTAAAGTTAAGAGAAGTGGAAGATCCTAAATTGGGAGCACATGATGTATTAATAAAAGTGATAAAATCTGGTGTAAATCCAATAGACTATTTCGTCGTCAACTTTTTACCAGTAAAACCAATGCCACATATACCAGGAGCAGAGATAGCAGGGGTAGTTGAAAAGGTTGGTGAACACGTAAACACCGTTAAACCAGGAGATAAAGTTGTAGTTTACAATAGGGTTTACGATGGTACATGTGATATGTGCTTAGCTGGGAAGGAGATGCTTTGTAGGAATGGTGGTATAATGAGCGTAATAACTAATGGTGGATGGAGCGAGTATTTTGCAGTTCCTGAAAAGAACGTTATTAAGGTACCCTCTGATACGAGTTGGGATTTGGCAGCTAGTTTGCCTGTTGCAGGGTTGACAGCGTACCATGGGTATGTTGAAGCTAGTTTAACACCAAACGACGTTGTAGTAGTTTTTGGCGCTTCTGGAAACACAGGGATGTTTGCAGTTCAATTGGCTAAAAAGTTCGGTGCAACAGTCGTGGCTGTAACGAGAAAGAGTTGGCTAAAAGATTATGGTGCTGATCATGTTGTTGACTACAGTAATGTAGTTGAAAGAGTTAGGGAAATAACTGATGGTAAGATGGCTGATGTAGTTGTAAATTCATTAGGTAAACAGGTATGGGATCTAAGCCTCTCAGTATTAGGCGTTAACGGAAGGCTAGTGTTTTATGGAACATTAACAGGTGCTGACGTTAATTTGAACCTTTCACAAATCTATGGTAAGCACGTTAAGATCATAGGTACAACTGGTGGTACTAGAAAGGAGTTAACAGACCTAATAAGGTTGTGTAAAGATTGTAAAGTAAAAGTGTGGAAGGAGTTTAGCTTAGCTGAAGGTGCTGAAGCACTAAAGCTGTTGAACGATAGTTCTAGAGATGGTAGGCTGATGTTAAGAGTTGAATGAGAACCTTTTTATTCTCTCGCTTAATACAAATGTTGTGTCAAACCCAGACTTCTTGTGCAGGAGAGCAAACAGGTATTATTTAACCTCAGTTCATGCTTACAATAACGGATTTTATGACGTATCCTATTTCTTGTGTGTCACTTCTCTAGAACTTTTAATAAAAGCGACTTTGCTCTTGCATGGCATAGATTATAAATACACACATAATCTGAGGATGTTGTTATCCAAGTTCAATGATGAAGATTTGAACGAATTCGTAAAAGTTCATAGAAAAGAATTAGATAAGTTAAGTAAAGCCAGGAAGATAACTTCCTATTCTGACATAGATATCGATTCTAATGAAGTCTACGAATGCCTCACATTCGTTGATGAATTTTTCAAGCTATTTAAGGATTCTTGGAATGGAAGAGAGTGTCTTTGGCGCACCTAACTCCCTTAAACTCGTTACAGAGCTTATTAGTATAATCCTCTAAGAGCTTTATTTTACCAATTTTTGCGTTACTTACTATCTCCTTGATGGACTTATTAATCTTGGGTATTACAAGATCTTCATTAACTTCATAAAGTGTTAAAGCTAAAAATGGACGCTCAACAATATCAGGATCTGGTATTTTTAGTTCATCTATTACTAAGTTGCCATAAACTTCAATGTCAAGATCTATTGTTCTAGGGGCATATTTGTCCTCTGTCCTCTTTCTCCCTAGAACATCTTCTATGTATCTTAAAAGGTTCTTCAGTCTATAAGGATCTAGAGTGGTCTCAGCCTCTATTGAGAGATTATAATATGGCGGTTGATTCGAACCTTCGGGTATCGGATCTGTTAAATAAGCGTTAGACATAGCGTTTATCTTCAAGTACGAGGAAAGCAACTTAAGAGCATTATATATGTTTTCCTCTGGAGAAATGTTTGAACCTAATGAGATGTAAACTAGAGAAACATCTTTCCCCCTAGGGTTTTTCCTAGAAACTTCAATTGCTACGTTTTCAGCACTGCTTAATGCTCCTGGCTTATAGACCCTAACCTTAACCTTTCTTACTCTACTATCTTGGAAGCATATCTTTGCTATCCTTGCAGTTAATGTCTCTAACAGGTAAAAATTAGAGTATTGAACATAAGAGATTATCTCTTTCTTTATTGCTTTATAATCAACAGTTTTTAAGATGTTGTCGGACTCCTCTCCTTCAGAGAGGTCAGCCCACAATGTAAGGTCTATCTTAACTTCTTGCTTTTTAACCCTCTCCTGAGGGTTTACTCCTATAATTGTTTGTACTGTAATTCCTTCAATTATTATCTTATCTAACAACACTTTAACCCTCCACTATTCTTGGCTTTAAATGTTCTCCTCCATCAATGTATATTATTTGTCCAGTTATAAAGTCACTTTTGAGGAGAAAGATAACAGCATTAGCTACATCTTTAGGACTTCCGTACCTTTTAAGGGGTACATTCTCCTTTAGCTTTTCTAAGTAATCGTATCCCTTACCCTCTGGTGGTAGGATTAACCCTGGTGCTACCGCATTTACCGTTATGTTTGGGGCTAACTTCAGGGCTAGAGAGTATGTAATTGTTTCTAACAATTTTTTACTCAGATAATAAGGATATCTCTCAAAATTATAACCTGAGATTATGGAATCTAATACATTTACAACCTTTCCCTCTCTGTTACCTAATTTATTGGCAAACCTTATGGATAATAAATAAGGTGCTAATGAGTTAACCTTAAATGTATTAATAAAATCCTGAAACTCGACCTTATCCCACTTGCCTAATGGAAATATTGAGGAATTATTTATTAAAAACGTTATATCGTCAGTTAGGGAAAATGCTCGATCTATTAACGTATTTATAGCCTCTTGATCGGAAAAGTCAGCATTAATTGTCCAGCACTTTACGTTAAACCCTTCTATCTCTTTTTTTGTTTTTTCAGCTTCCTCTCTTGAAGTGTTATAGTGTAGGATTATGTTTATCCCCTCTTTTGCTAACGCCAGGGCTATCTCCTTTCCTAACCTCTTAGCTCCGCCTGTAACTATTGCAGTAGTCATAATTAATATAGCTTATATCCGAACTTAAAGGATTCATCATCTACTCAGGCTGGGGAGTACTCTTCACTCATAGTAAATTGATCTATTTATGCATAATAAGGTTAATGTTGTTTAGTATTTATTGTATTTTGAGTTAATTTGATTAAGTAAGTGAATACCGCCATTTATACCTTAAGTAATTTTTAGATAACCATTTTTATTAGTCCGCTATAAAAATCTCTCGTAGTGAAAATTGCAGTAACAAGTGAAAATGAGCTTGCGATAGAAATAGCTAGAGCCTTCAACAGAAAGAGTAATGAAGTAGAATTTTTCGTTGTAGATAACCCTTCAAAAATATACGCTATAAAGCCAGATGTGCTAATACACACTTATGAAATTGAAATGTTTGAAAGCAATCTTAAACCTAATGTTGCATGGAACACTAACACATGGCTATCAATAAATCTAGCTAGAGTTGCAAGTAAGCTAGGTGCTGAAAACATATACTTTTCAACGTTTATGATCTATGATGGAAAAAGGGGATATTATAAAGAAAACAACCCTCCTAATCCAGTAAACTATTATGGATTAACGAAATTAGCGGGAGAGGTGGGCATAGTGAGTTTGGGAAACTTTTTGATCTTAAGGGTAGGAGCTCTCTTCTCCTTAAGCTACAGGGGTCTTCTATATCCGTTTATAAGGGCATCAGTTAGGGGTAGAGTCTTAAGATGTAATACAAACTTCTTTCTATCTATAGTTAATATTAAGTCCTTGGCTAGGATTGTAAGAGACTTAATCCTTAATGGTTCAAGAGGTATAATCAATGTAGGGAGCAATAGAGTTTCATTATATGATGTATGCGTATATTTATCTGATATTTTTGGTAATGATGTTACGGGCGTTGAAGGTGGATATAGGGATTTCTCTCTTGATGATTGGATATTGCGTAGAGGTTATAATATAACTTTGAGGGCTCAAGAAGAGGTTAAAAAACTTGTAGAAGAGCAAATAAGGTATGATTGAAAAATCAAAGAATTCCTCCTCGTAGAGTTTTCTCTATTCGAGAAGGAGAAATTATAATTGAAATAGTGAAATAATTTAATTAATAAAATTAAAAAATAACGGACTTAACTTAAAAATTTTCCATTAGTTTAATGTAGGAAAATTTTTTATTTATGATATACAATTTTTCTACTAGTGATAGAATGTCTGTTATGCAAACTGAGGTCACGCAAAAATTCTTACCAGTGCTTAGGATAACGCTTGGGTGGATGTTTTTTTCAGCGTTTGTCAGGAGAACTATAAATGTGCCAGATAAACTTAACCCTCACTCAACTGCTTATGTTGGCGGAAAGTTGATAACTTTCTTACCCCACGCATGGAGTCCTATAGTACCAACGCTTGAATACACATTACTACATCCTACGTTGTTGTATTACTTCTTATTGCTGTTCACTGCTCTAGAAGCGATGTTTGGGCTCTTCATGATATTAGGGTTTATGACTAGATTATCAGGATTTGTTATAACAGTACTCTCATGGTCAATAGGTGCAGCGGGTGGATGGTTAGGTCCTACATGTGTAGATGAATGGCAAATAGCAGCTGTTGAAGGTGCGGCCGCGCTTATGTTTATGTTTACTGGCAGTTACTATCTATCAATAGATCAGTTAATAGCTAAGAAATATCCTAACGGCCTTAAAATAGGTAAATTGCACATACCGTTGTGGTGATTAAAATGAATGGCAAGACAATTGAAATAATAGCGATCATTGGAATGTTACTGGCTACAGGTGTCACTTTTGGATTGTATCAGATAAACTTTCAAGGATTTGGACACTTAACTAATTACTCGAAGACCCCTGCATATTCGCTAAATGGTACCGTCCTTTACACTAATGGTACCCTATTCCTTCATATAACTAGGATTGCCGGTCCAGATACATATGGTGGATTCGTAGTCTTGGTTCAAGTGCTATATCCAAATGGAAGCGTATTCTATGAGTGGAATGCATCTTATCTAGGCCATATTCCGCAGAAGGATATCTGGAATAAATATGATCTACCAGGGCACCTAACTCATGGCGATGGTTTTGCATTAGTTGTTCCTTTAGGCCAGGTAAGCGTAGTAATGCTAAATATACCAAAACCCGTTCCCCCTGGAACTTATATAATAAGGGTTTATGATGCAGATGGGCAATATGAGGCTTATGGAATTAAGTTCCAAGTAGTTGTGACTGCTCAGTCTTCTTAAGGGACTGTTTTTCTTGGTATTTTCATCCTTTCCATCAGATATCCTTATTTTTGTTTTTAAATGATGTATACTACCTTTTGTCGAATTTGACAGTAAAGTTTAAAAATGTTTATAATAAGAGAAAAATAAATTATGTCGTTGACTATTATCATACCGGCTTATAATGAGGAGAAAAGGATTGAAACGACATTAAAGAGATTGTATTCAAAGTTTGGTGAAAGCGTTGAGGTAGTGGTAATATTTGACGGGAATGATAGGACTCCTGAGGTAGTTAGTAAATTTCCTGCAAAGCTTTGTGTAAGCAGGACTAGATTAGGTAAGGGCGGGGCAATAAAGGAGGGGATAAAGAGTGCTAAGGGTGATATTATACTACTATTAGACGCAGATATGCCAATAACAGAAGGGGAATTAGAGAAAATGTTGAGAGAGATAGAAGATGCTGATCTAATAATTCCATATAGAAAGATTTTAGGGATGCCATTGATTAGGAGAATACTGCATCGCGGATTTAATTTCGTTGTAAAGCTTTTCTTTCCAAGCCTTATTAAAATAAAAGATTTTCAAGGTGGTGTAAAAATTATAAAGGCTAAAGTGGCTAAGGAAATCTTAAACGAGCTTATAATTAATGATTTTCTTATTGATACTAATCTAATATATGCGGTGAAGAGAAGGGGGTTAAAGATTAAACAGGTGAAAATAAATTACATTCACGATGAGAGCGGTAGTAAGATAAGTAAAAAATTGTTAAAGATTATCGTATTTATGTTTTTGTCAATTGTTAAGCTTAGGGTTTATTATTCGAGATTAAATTGGATATTAAATACTCACTGGTACTTAAGAGCTCAGGAATATATTTTAAATAAGCTTAGATAATTTAAATAACAAAATTTATAAATTACTAATAAAAAGCTAGAATATGGCGAGGATTTTATTTGTTGTAATGTCTGACCCTTCAAATCTTGCAGACTCTATAAAAGCTGCTCATGCATTTCACTACGCAGTGGAATTGAAGAGATCAGGACACGAAGTTTTAGTTTATTTAGACGGATTAGGCACTAAAATACCGATAACAGAAAGTCCATATAAAGGTCTAAAACCAGCATATGAAAAAGTTTTAGCTGAAGGGCTACTATTGGGGGCTTGTGGATATTGTGCATCTCCTCCTCACTTAAATATTGTATCAGCGCTTAAGCAAAAGAACATAAAGTTAATAGGAGATGAGGAGCATCATTATGGGTTTACAGATCTGGTGAGTCAAGGATATCAAATAGTGATCACTTGATTTTTAGTCCTAAATATATCATTGAAGAAATAATTATCAAAGCAGAAGAGACTATCCATAGTGTAAAGTAAGAGAAATATGAAATAATAAGTGAGGCAATAAGAGGGGAAATGATGCCGCTGCTTTGCCAAAACATGTTCGCAGTTCCTGCAACTGCTCCAGCTTTTTCTTTACCGATAACGGAGGCTGCAGTGGAATTAGCAGGCGTTATTATAAATCTTATAAAGCCCATGAGCGTGGCTACCACTATTATTAATGTTAATGCAGTTGAGAAGCCTAGCGTTAAAACTAATAATCCATAGAGAAACTCTCCTAAAAACAATGTGTTCTTGACATTAAGTCTATTTATAATGTAGCCTGAGACTATAGTTGAGGGGATTCCAGCTGCAGCTAATAAAGAATAAGCTAATCCTGAAACGTAAGGGTTATGTAGTATTATTAGAAAGTACTTATAAGAGTAGAGGGTGATAATCCAGTAAGAGGTAAAAAATAGAAATCCTGCAGAGCTTAGTATGGCCACATTCCTATTGAATAAGAACAATTTTCTAGGTGAGTTGTCTCTCGTGATGAACTCTTTCGTTTTTATAGAATTTATTTTAATAGTCACTACTATGAATGAAATGGCTATTAGTATTCCAATAATAGCTAACAAGTAGTAGGAAACCCTCCAGCCGAGGTTAATTGAGATATAAGGTAATATTAAACCAGAAAGAGTTATTGAAAGTGGCCATGCTAGACTATAATAGCCTATTGCTAAGGCTAAATCTTTTCCCTCATATATTAAAGATAATAACTTTAATGTAGCTGGGTATATCCATCCTGCTGATAGTCCCATAAGAATGCTTGCTAAATATTCTAGTTTTATACTATTTGCTATGCCAGAGAGGAAAAGTGAAAGGGATAAGAAGGATAACGACATAATCGATATCTTTGCTGGTGAGAACATGTCAGAGAGCACTCCTGCAGGTATTTGTACTACAATATAACCTATAAAGAATAGTGAAAATATTATGCTATCTTCTTGAATAGTGGGCTTTAGCGTACTGTAAGAGGATACAATACTCCAGGTAATCCTGCTAAAATAACTCATAAAAAATGCCGCCGAAGAGAGAAAAACCACATACCAATACTTCATAAAAATTGGAAAAAGGTGGAGAGTTAATATATCTATTTATTTATTTATTCTTTAATATTAACTTATCTGACTGATAAGCCCTATAAGTTGTGTAACAGCTGGGGCCGTGCTTGTAACTCCACCGTTAACGTAGCTTAAATAAATCACTGTATTTCCGTTTATAGCGTAAATTGTATAGGTTAATCCTGCGTTTTCTACTGCTAATCTTAGATTACCTTCCTGTAATGTTGCTGGTATTGGAGAGAAACTGTTAAAGAACTGACTAGCTGCTTGCTGGGAGTTGAAAGTATAAATGTTAACTATTAGGAGATCTCCGTAGCTATCTTCTAACGTTTCAGACTTTACTTGTAATAGTCCAGGAGCTATTACGCTTATTGATCTTCCTGAGGTTGATGTTAGTATTTTCCAAGAGCCTCCTAAATATTGGTGAACAATATTAGGTGCTACTGGTCCAGCCACAAATGCGCTTCCTAAAAACCCTACGGCAAATGTTACTATATATGCTACTGTTAGGATTACTGCAATAATTATCTCATATGTTGATCTTTTCATATTTATCAATAATTAATATTGTAAACCCTCTTTATAAACTTTTAGACTACATTTAATTAAGAATTCTATCTAGTATATTTTATTTTTGAAATAATACAAAATAGTGAAACATATAAGAATAAAAACAAGTTTTAGTTAAGTTTTTATAAAGTTTTCTCTAAAAATCAATTAGTATTAAGAGTTTTATTTCATATTAAATAATAGTTATTCCAAATGAAGAAGGTTGTTATAATAGGTGGCGGTATAGCAGGAATGAGCGTGGCTAATACTCTAGTGGAAAAAAATGCCAACGCTGAAATTACAGTAATAACGGAATCTCCATATTATTTTGCAGGTCCCTCTAGACCACTATTGTTGACTAATGAGGAGGATTACAAAAGGATTATAAGGGGATATGAGGAGGTTGGCCTAAAAGGGATAAAGGTGCTTTATGGCCACGTAACTAAGGTAGATCCTGACAATAGGAAGGTCTATTTTGATGAGACAACAACCTCTAACACTTCTCAACGTGTACTAGATTATGATTACTTAGTCATAGCTCCTGGTGTTGTCTATGATGGTTCTAAAATAACCGGTTATGATAAATATTGGCATAAGAACACTACAGTTTATGATATAGGGAGAGTTAATGTCTTAAAAAAGAGAATATGGAGTATGAGTAGCGGAAAAATAATAGTTTATGCGTCCAAAGCGCCTTATAGATGTGCTCCAGCTCCAACAGAGACGGCAATGCTTATCCATACTGTGTTAAAATATAGAGGAGTTAGGGAAAAGTTTGAGATAATTCACATAGATGCTAATGATAAAACTCAGCCCCCAGTAATAGCTGATGTTGTATCACAACTGTACCAGAAGGCAGGAATTCAATTAGTTACAAATCAGGAGATTGTTGAGATCACAGAAAATGAGGTTATCACTAAGAGCGGCGAGAGGTACAAGTACGATATATTAGCCATGTTAGAGCCAAATAGGGCACCGAAGTTCATAGAAGATGCAGGTTTAGGTAAAGAATGGGTTGATGTAAGAAGTCCTCAGGATCTTAGAACGCCTAAGTATGATGATATATTAGCTGCTGGTGATGTAGCTAAACTTCCATATCCTAAGAACCAAGAGATTGCCTTTGAAAGCGCTTTGTTCGCTGCAAACAAAATCCTGGAAATGTTGGGCTCATCAGAGAGGGCTAGCGTTCAATACGCTTTCGTAGGCTGGGCATACATGGGAAATATTGAAGGGAAATTAGAGACTCAATCAGTTAGGTTTGGCTTCGATTATACCGTAAACCCGCCTAAACCTAGTAAGGATCCTGAACCAAAAGCTGAATATACAAAACAGAAGGATAATTGGCTTCAAGCATATCTACAGAGGTTATTTGGATATGAATATGTCCAATAAATAAAAGCCAATATGTTGCTGTTTTTATTGTTCAGTTCTTCTCATCGTCTTCTTTTATAAATCGGGAAGGCTCCATTATTTAAGGTAGGGAAAACTCAGGTCTCTTGATATCTTAGTATAAACTTGTAAGTGTGCTCTATTGCCTTGTAGTAATTATTGATATCTATACTTTCATCAGGTGCATGAGCCCTTGAATAAGGATCCCCTGGACCGATAGCACTAACGGCATCTTTTATCCCCACGATTTTAACGAATACATCCATAGGTTGTGTACCCGGGCTGTTTATTATTATAACTGGTTCTTTATTATATACCTCTGTTGCGCTTTCAGTTACGGCTTTTACTATAGGGCTAGAAGGTGATGTTCTTACAGGGTATTCTCCTCTATCTAACATCTTTACCTCTCCCTTAAATCCGATCTCGTTTAGACGTTTTTTAAGTGACTCGAAGATTTTATACGGATCTTGATCTGGAACTAACCTGAAGTCTATCTTTACAAATGCCTTGTAAGGGACTATAGTCTTGCTTCCTTCTCCTATATAACCACTATAGATCCCATCGATATTGCAAGTGGGCGATGTATATAGTTTCTCTAGATAATCTATTCTATCCTTTACTTTGAGCTCTTTTACTCCCAAGCTTTCTTTAACTTTATCTAATTCTACATCTATGGAGTATAACAACTTTTTCTCTTCATCAGTTAGAGGTCTTATATCATCATAAAACCCTTCTAATAGAACCCTTTCTCCATCATAAATGCTGTTTAGAGCCCTTATCAGTTCCCAAACCGGATTATAGACAATTGGCGCATTTGAAGAGTGGATATCCCTTGCTGCAGTTACAACTTCTAATTGTACATAAAGGATTCCTTTTACACCTAAAACTATTAATGGTCTTCCCTTGATATCAAGTCCACTCCCCTCCATTATTACGCTATCTGCCTTTAACAGTTCCTTATTCTCCCTCGCAAAATCTTCTAAATGTATACTGCCTATCTCTTCTTCCCCCTCATAAACGAACTTTAGTTTAATGTTAAGTTTACCTTCATCTAAGAGTCTTTTAACAGCCATTAATCTAGCCATTAAAGTCCCTTTATTGTCAGATGCGCCTCTTCCATAAAGCCTTCCATTTCTTATGGTAGCCTTGAACGGAGGACTAGTCCATTCTGATAATGGATCTGGTGGTTGTACATCATAGTGATTATAGATAAGTAAAGTCTTGTTACCTTTACCCACTTCACCATAAACTATTGGATGCCCTTTTGTTTCGAATATCCTGGCGGTTATCCCTAAGGAGTTAAGGAGTTCTTTTAGATATTCCGCAGTATCTCTAATACCCTCGCCAGTGGCGGAAATTGATGGATGTTCAACTAGCTCTATTAGGTACTTTAGTTCTTCTTTTTCTCTATCCATGCTATTTAATATGCTGCTCGGTATTTTAGTTTTTTATTACTGCGGAATGTAGTCCCTAATGATAAAGTAATTTTTCCTACATTTAGTATACTATGCTATTAATAACTATTTTAAACAGAGTTTAGAGTTAAATAAAACTTAAGTAGTTTTCAAAGAAATGTTTATTTGGTATAAATTCTAAACTATTCGTATGGTAGAAATAGGAGAAAGATTTCCGTCAATTAAGTTGTTAAATCAAGATTTGAAAGAAGTTCAACTACCCGAGCAGTATGCAGGTAAACCATTAGTCATAGCCTTTTTCCCTGCAGCGTTTACTTCAGTTTGCACAAAGGAAATGTGTACCTTTAGGGATTCTATGGCTAACTTTAACAAACTAAACGCAATAGTCGTCGGGATAAGTGTTGATAATCCCTTTGTGCTTAAAGCATTTAAGGAAACCTATAAGTTGAATTTTGATCTATTAAGTGATTATCAGAGGATATTGGTGTCTAAGCTGAATATAGGGTTTGAATTGCCTGTACTAAAGGGCTATACTTTGGCAAAGAGGTCAGTATTCGTATTAGATAAAGATGGAAAGGTTGTATATAAATGGGTTTCTGATGATCCTGGAGTAGAGCCTAACTATCCAGAGGTTCAAAAAGTAGTTAGTTCGCTTTCTTAAAACCCTAGAAAAAGATATATCGAAATTTTTTTATTCTTAATCTCTTGTTTTGTTAACTATGGATTCTAGGAATGCTATGAGGACTTTGGTAGTTCTTGCCCTCATGTTGACATTAACTAACTACGTTGAAACCATGGTTGTGCCAGCAATCCCCAAGATTCAAGACCAATTCGGAGTAACAGCAGCAGTAACATCATGGATCACGTCAGCCTATTTAATTGTAGGTGCGATTACCTCACCCTTATTTGGAAAACTAGGAGATAGGTATGGTAAGAAAAGGGTATACTTGATTGCAATAATATTCTATACTATAGCTGTCGGTTTGGCTGGATTCTCCCCTAATATATACTTCCTGATAGGAGCTAGAGCAATACAGGGTTTTGGCTATGCTGTATTTCCTTTAGCTATAGCAATAATTACTGATATATATCCAAAGGAGAGGTTAGCTTGGGCTCAAGGTATACTTAGCGCTACTTTAGCTATAGGACCAGCTATCGGTCTATTAGTTGGTTCCTATATCGTGGAGGATTTAGGCTGGCCTTACGCCTTCCATACAGCATTTATCCTATCAATTGCGATGCTTCTAGTTTCTGCTAAGTATATTGTTGACATACCCTCTAAAACTTATGAGAGTATAGATTATACCGGAGCGCTAATTCTGATGGTTGCAGTTTCATCATTTTTAGTTTATTTAACGGAAGGTCCAAACGTAGGGTGGTTCACACCAGGACAAGTAAGCCTAATAATACTGTCCTTAATATTCTTAGGAGCGTTTATTCCATTTGAGCGTAGTAGAAAGGAGCCGTTGATGAAACTTAGTCTATTTGAGATAAGGAATTTCTTTGTAGCAAACTTAGCGGGTTTAATATCAGGAGTAGCGATGTTTATGATGTTCTTCTTCGTAACTTATTATGCTGAATTACCACCCCCATATGGTTTGGGTTTATCGATAATACAAACAGGCACATTAATGGCTCCAGTGGCCTTAATTATGGTTATTGTTGGACCAACAGTTGGTAGGATTATGTCAAGGTCTGGGCCTAAACCAATATTAGTTATAGGACCTTTAATAGGGATGCTAGGTTTCTTCTTGACAATAATCAATAGGAGCACGCCTTTAGAACTATTGGAAGACGTATTGGTTATAACTGTAGGAACTGTAATGATTGTGGTTCCACTAGTAAACATGGTCGCTGTGGCGCTACCTGAAGATGCTAGAGGTATAGGGATAGGAATGAATACTCTAATAAGAACCATAGGGAGCTCAATAGGGCCTGTTGCAGCAACTTCTATAATGGATTCCTATGAGAGCTGGTCGTTTTTGATTTATAGAAACCTAATAGTTCCTGTTGCTCAATTACCTTCGTCTACAGCGTTTAACGATATAGCTATACTAGCGATTGGGATGTTCTTCTTGAGCTTCATAGTAGCATTATTCACACAGAACTATAAGTTTGAAGTTAAGGCTGGTCAGCAAGCTCCTATATAAGTGAAAAACTTATAATTGTTCCTATATAGTAGTTTTTATTATGAATTATAGGAGAATTAAAAATACTACGCTACTAATTTCTGAAATAGGTATTGGAGTTTGGAGTTTAATTACAGACGAATGGGGTGGAAATCCTAGTCTCGCTGAAGATATCTTAAGAAATGCATACGAAATGGGCATAAACTTCTTTGATACTGCAGACTATTATGGTTTCGGAAAGGGTGAAGAGGTGATTGGAAAAGCTTTATCTAGCGTTAGGGACAAGATTGTTATATTGACAAAGGTGGGTTATGATTTCTATAATGATAGACCTCCAAAGCAGAGATTTGAAGTTGATTACCTAGAGAAAGCGGTTAAGTTATCGCTACAGAGGCTTAACACTGATTACGTTGATATCTTAATGTTACATAATCCCAAGATGAATGTGATTAGGGATAAGAAGATTTTAGAGTTCATGCTTTCTCTAAAGAAAGATGGTATTGCGAGGATGATAGGAGTAGCTTTAGGTCCTACCTTGGGTTGGGGAGAAGAGGGAATAGAGGCTATCAATATGGGATATGAGAGCTTAGAGTATATTTATAACATTATAGAGAGGTATCCTGGAGAGGACTTCTTAAGATATGACATAGGTCATTTCGTTAGAGTTCCTCATGCTTCTGATGCGTTAAATGAGGATAAATGGCCTGTATATATAGATAATAAGCTTCACAGGAAGTTCAAGAATATTGATTGGATAAAGAAGGCAATAGAGAGAAGTCAGGGTTTATTAGAATTAGCAAAGTCAAAAGGCTTTAAGTTATCACAACTCGCAGTAAGCTATATCTTGGCAAATCCAAAAGTTACGTCCGTATTACCTAATATAATTTCAGTTGAGGAATTAAAGGAATACATTGAGGCATCTGAAAAACTGAGGTTAAGTGAGGGAGATATAAGTTATATAAACAGATACTATGAGGAGAACTTTAAAGATCTTAATGAAGAGAGCATTGAAGAAACCAAAAGGTATAAATGACAGGATGTTCTAAAGAAAGGAAAAACAACGAATAAGAGCGTACAATACCTTACTCCTAAATTAAGCTACCTTCTTTAGTAGGTATCTTTCATATTGTAATAGTAATTCATGATCCTTTTTCCTTTCGATAAAGTAAATAGGCAGCTTCTTGCCTAAACTTTCAATATTAAATATGTGAACTTCCCTATCTTCGTAGACTTCAGTCTTTTCATATGTGGCAATACTAATCTCTTCCACTGACTTGAGCATTATCGCTCCGCCAATTCTCTTCACCTTTACCTCTATTGTACCTTTTAACCCAATATATCTCCCTTCTAGCTTGCTCAGTAAATTTAAGGATCTCAAGTAAGGCAATTCCTTTTCAGGATCTTTACCTAACATTAAGGCTAGGGCATAAGTTGCGATTACAGATAATGGGAAACTGCTTGTATTACTTAGTACAGTTATTGCCATTTTTTCCTCTGGTATATAGCCCATAAAAGCTGTGTAAACTAGTACATTACCTCCATGATGAATTAACCTTCTACCGAAGAAGTTAGGTATTATTTCAAGCCCAAGACCATAACCCTCTCCCGGCAAGCCAGTATAGGAAAAAGGGTTTTCAACTCTTACCCTTTCCATCTCTTCCATAGTCCTTGAAGATGCTATTTCCCTGTTCATTAAGCTTTTAGCGTACTTGAGTAGGTCTGGGATATTGCTATAAATTCCACCATCAGCTTTAATTCCAAGAGGCAGCTTTCCTCTTTTAATTTTTCTACCTTCGATATAATATGGAACTGCAAGATTATTCTCTTTTAAGACTTCTCTATCAACATAGGTTTTTGGCATTCCTACATTTTCAAATATTCTTTTCCTAACAAATTCCTCATACTTCAAGCCTGAAACCTTCTCAATTATCATACCGAGGACTACGTACCCTTCATTTAGGTAGAGGAACTTTTCACCAGGTTTATATAAGGCATAATTTTCGGACTCATTTATGAAATCAAGTACATCTTCATCTTTAGAAATAGGAAAGTATTTCCCCTTACCCAATAGATGATAGTCAATATAAGCCTCAGCGTAACCTAACGCTGGAATTCCACTGGTATGAGACAACAAATGCCATATCTTTATCCTCTCGCCATAGGGCTTAATCCTTAAATCGACATATTTATCTACGTAATCTTCTATGCTTAATTTACCTTCTTCTTGTAATAACATTATTGAAAGGGCTGTAAATGTCTTAGTTACGGAACCTATACCATAAACTGTTTCAATGTTGGCTTCAATTAGGTTCTCCAAATCTTTAAATCCGAAGGCTTTTGAATATATTGTCCTTCCATCTTTATATATTCCTATGGTAATACTTGGAATGTTATATGAACTCATCAATTCTCTGATAAAATACTCGAGCCTTGCAAGTTGTGTTTCCATCGTGTATAATGAGACGTTCAAACTTATATATGCTTATTGAATTATTTTATTTTTTAGGAAATTAGGTTAACTTTTCTAATTTTACCCTTATATTTTAGTTTTTAGTTATTTTAACAGAGTTAATGATAAGTATAATATTCCACTTGAGCAATTAATAGCAATTTTTAAAAACTCAATGATATATATTTATCATATGAATTACGGTGCACCAACTCTTGCAAGAGTTGCAACTGCAACTGGAGTTTTAATGCATGTAAGTTTAGCATCTAGTTTTATAGGAACAATATTGTTAGCTATAACTGCAGAGGCAATCTACATAAGGACAAGAGATAAGGACTGGGGAGACCTAGCTCATACATTTGCTGTGATATCTACCATAATATTTGGTGTTGGTGCAGCTTTCGGAACTTTAGTGGAGTTCGGTTTAGTAACGATCTGGAGTAATTTTGTCGCACAGATGGGCTCTGCTATATCTCTTCCATTCTTTATAGAACTCTTTGCATTTCTGTTTGAGGTTGTTATACTGCCGTTATACATCTTTACATGGGGAAAAATTAAGAATGAGTGGCTACATTGGATTATTGGCTTCTTCGCAGCTTTCGGTGGTGTGTGGAGCGCTTACAATATATTAGATGTTATGGCATCCTTAAGCATGAGACCTCCCGGGATGGAGATAATTCAGTTACAGAAACCTATAAGCGGTGTAATAAGTTATATAGCCGAATTCCAGTCACCATCGCAGATCTGGAATATGTTCTGGTGGGGTGCTCAGGTCTTTATATTCCATGGAATATTAGCAGCTATTATCCTATCATGGTCTGGTGCAACTAGTGTAGTTTTATATAAATACTTGAGGGAGCATAAGCAGTATCAGCTAAAGATCCTGAAGTTAACTGCGCCAGTAATTACAGCTTTAACTGCTATACAGGGCTTTGTATTAGGTCATTATCAAGGTATGTTAGTATTAGAGGACGACCCGTTAAAGTTAGCAGCAATGGAAGGGTTATTCTGGAGTGGGTACAAAAATGATCCACTACTAAGTCTTTTAGCTTACTTAAATACTACAGGAAAGTTCTGGGGTTATTATAGCTGGCCAGCTGCAATAAGGCCACCATCCTTTATATTCGTTACTTATTGGGGATTCATGGTTATTGGTGGTGTTTTACTGGGAGCATGGGCTTTAGGGTTAACATTAACTATTACTTACCCATTATTTAAAGGAGCGTTTGGTAATTTCATATTAAAGAGTGGGCAGTACGCAATAGGTATATTAGCAGCTTTAGCATCTATTGGTGGTGCTCTTACAACTGAAAGTGGTAGGTATCCTTTCATATTTGTGCAAGCAGATCCTAATCCTAACGGTCCACCTAATATAACAGGTATACCTGTAAGTGCTATATACAATCCAACATTTACACCAACTCCTGCAGTAGTTGCAGGAATTATAGTAGTGGAACTTGCTATGCCAGCTCTCGCATGGTACATGGTATATCTGTATTTAACTAGAAAAGTCAAAACTAGTGGAGGGGGTGAACACTAATGAACGCTATATCAATAGCGGTAGACTTACTTGCATGGGCATTTGGTGTACATATTCCTATAGTATACACGGTGCTAGGATTATTGTGGCTATTACCTACATTAGAAGTTATAGGTGTTAGGACGAATAATCAGCACTTCATAAATGCCGCTGCCAATATGTCGAATTACCTGATACTGATATATGCTATTGGTGGAGTTTTCGGTACAATTATAACAGTCTTTTTAGCTGGACTATACCCAATATTTACTAATGCAGCAGGTCTATTATTGTGGCCTGTATGGGCAATAGCTATAGTCTCAGGAGTAGTTATAGCGTTACCGTTAATAGGTTTCTACAACAGATCTAGGGGAAGGTTAAGTATGAGAGCTCATATAATAATAGGATACTTAGCTGCAATATTTGCCACTGTTATTCCAGCCATGTTTAGACTAGTATTTGCTGTTGTCAATTATCCATTAGGTGTAGAGGTAATTAAAGATCCTAATTCACTTATAGGGTTCGATTTAGTTGTGAAGAATTACGCTGAACTATTTGCTAACCCGACATATCCACCACTGCTATTAGCAACGATATTTGGAGCGTTAGCTCTTACAGCTATCCTAATCTCTTCAGTTTATGACTGGAAATGGGATTCAACTAAAAATGAGATGTATGATGTGGTTAGCAAGTTCATGAAAAAATTAGCATTAGCTTTTGGAGCGATCTATGTTATTGGAGGTGTATGGTATTTATATGAAGTATATCAGTACTCGCCAACAGTAATTTGGTCAATTCTTGGTCATCCACCATCTTACTTGCCGTCAGCGTTTTATTCGGTATACCAGCCAACTCTAATACTATCAGGGTGGTTCTACGCTCTGATAGCACTAGGGGTAATAACTCTAATAACCTTGCTAGCGTCTTTCAGGGTAAGAAACAAGATATTGGCAGCTATTAATTTCATCATTCCTCTATCAATGGTAGATATAGCTGAGGTAATGAATTTAGTAGCTCATTTACCTTATGCAATAGTTCCACCTGTTAGTGCTGCTGAGGCTTTAGTTAATAACTATGGCTTAACTTTCGCTCTTCAAGTTGCAAATACTCTTAAGGCTTCAACGTTCATATCGACATTAGACGTGCTAGGTACGTATATCTCCCAGTACCCTGCTTTACTATATCTTGCAGACGTGATCTTCGTGTTCTTTAACATAATGATAGCAGTAACAATATACTTTGGACTTGTATGGAGAAGCAAACAAAGTAGTTAAAAATTAATTTCAATTATTTTTTTACTATATTTTTCTTTTATTTTTTCTTCTAATACTTCAACTCCTATCCCTGGTTTATTCCTTACGCTAATAGTTCCGTCAGAGTTCACTATCCAAGGAGGTTCCACTATGTCCTCCTCATAATATCTATCGCTTCCGCTTATATCATTAGGATATGTAATGCCCGGTAATGTAGCAGAAGCTACTAGTATCCCTCTTCCAATTCCAGTCTCAAGCATTCCTCCTATCCAAGCACCCCTCCCCTTTTCATTGCATAGTCTAGCGATTTCCTTTGTAATCTTTAATCCCCCAACCCTTCCAGGTTTAATGTTTATAATCTTGCAACTGTTCAGTTTAAACGCACTTATAGCATCATGAAGGCTCTTTATCGATTCATCTAAGCATATAGGTGTCTTTATCATTTTTGCTAGTTCTGCATGATCTACTAAGTCATCCCATTCAAGTGGTTGCTCTATCATTAATAGGTTATAATTATCGAGTTTCTTGAACACTTCTATATCGGATAGGGTGTAAGCAGCATTAGCATCGACCTGAAGCAGTATATCAGGATATTCTTTCCTTATAGCTTCTACCGCGTTTACGTCCCAGCCTGGTTTTATCTTTATTTTTATCCTCTTATATCCTTTCTCTAAATAGCTTCCAACTACTTTAACTAGATCGTTTATCGTTGGTTGAATTCCTATTGAAACTCCTGAGACTATCTTATCCCTTATCCCTCCTAAAGCCTTATAGAGTGGCTCATTATTATTTTTGGAATATAGATCCCATACAGCCTCTTCTACACCTGCTTTTGCCATGTTATGCCCTCTGATCCTCTGTAACAAGTCGAAGAATTCTTCAGGATGGTTTATTTCCTTATCTTTTAGTAATAGGGGAAAGAAATCCCTCACAACATGAATTGCCGTTTCTACGGTTTCGTAACTATACCAGGGTCCTTCATCAGCTACTATTTCACCCCATCCAGTATTTCCCTCATCATCAAATACTTGAACTAGAACTCCATGCCTATATACGGATTTTCCGAAACTGGTTTCGAATGGGGCTTTTAACTTCATAACAACGTGATATAACATTATTTTAGATATTTTCATACTAGCTCACCGTTTAATATGTTATCTAATGGCTTATTTATCAGAATATGGTAACTAAAGTCTTTATCTTCAGTTATGACTTCTACATCTATTCTCCCCTTCAAATAAAGGTTAAATGCTTTTCTTGTTATCAATCTCCATTTTAGGGCTAAATTGGGGTCTTGATCCCTTATTTTATTAATATCCCTAGGAATTGCTATTGCGATGATCCTAAAATCCCCTCCAGATGGATTTACATCTATTGGAACTTTATCCTTTTCATCAATCCTTATAGCTTCGAAATATGTTTTCAAATCGCTTAGGCTCTTTATTCTCAGTTTACCTTCGATTTTCATTTCAACTCTTCTAGACTTTATATACCATTCTGCTACGGCTCTATCCGTGGGCAAATTTCTATTTATCCCATCGTTCATCTCACCGTAATAGTTCTCATGGTATTCTCTAACTATAACTCCTAACTTAGATATGTTGAAATAGCTGTTTAAACTCTGTAATGGGTCAAAAGTCCACTTTATTCTATCAAAACCTTGCTTTATAGCCCATTTCATTTGTGCTAATTTTAATTGGAAACCAACTCCCTTATACTTCTCCTCTTCGATAACACCAGTTTGATGACTGTAAAGATAGTAACCCTGCGAATCCCTTCCTATAAAGGCATAAGAGAATCCTATAAGCCTATTATTGTCGAAAGCGCCCAAAACTAACCCACCATTTCTAGCAGCTGCTATTAAATTAGGTGGTGGTGTAACATTTGTGCAACAATCATTTGTTCTCCAGGCTGATTTTTGCACGTTTATTGTTTGATAGAACTCCTGTGGATCCTTTAATTCTCTAACCTCTATCATCAAAAATAATTGTAGAGTTGTGACTAAAAAGTAAAGTTTAACAATTAAGAGTAATGAATAGAGATAATATGAATCACTTTTTAGAGACTTACTATCAGCTCCTATCTATTGATTACAGCAATAAGGCTAATCTAAAAGATCTAGCTAAGACATTGAAGGCTAAGTGTGATTTAATGAAGAAATTTGAAGCTGGTTTTTTATTGAGAACTTTAGGTCTTAATCTATTAATTGCTTATAGACCTATCGTATGTAGTATAACTGAAAACATTAAAACCTTTACAGTTCCATCAGATTTGCAGTACTATAAATGGGATAAAGAGCTCTTTCAGCTTGGTTTAGAACTTCTTGAACTATCTAAAAAATACCTTGAAGGTGCAGATTTTTATTTGGCACTTTACTTTAGCTCCTTAGGGAATTATTGCTTATATCTACTTAACGGTCAGAAAGATACAACCTTAATAAGAAGTGCAGTAGAGGAGATGAGCAGAGCTATAGAGTTCCTTGATAAAGAGGAATATAAGTGGATATTTGAGCAGCTTTTTAATCAGTATATTATAGTCCTATCTAAAGCCTTAAATAACCAAAAAATTAAGGACATGGTGGAACAAAGATTATCTGAGATCTGTAAAAAACATACCGAATGCTATGATCTCTTGAATTCTAGGTAAGACTTAATTATACTGTAGACTCCAATAATCCCAACTACGCTTATGACTAATAAGAAACCGATATCAATAGCGTCAAGGTTGGGTATTATTAATCCTGTAGGTATTGAGAGATTGTCAATTATCGGGAATCCTAAGATGAGAAGACCTGCAATAGTGAAGGCTATGCCTCCATAATACAAGGTTCTTCCAGCAGCCTTAGAGGCTAGGCTTTTCATCTGTTCCTCATTAAGGCCTTTAAACCTCATTAAGTTACCGAAGAAAGCACCTAAAATTATCTGCATAGTCATAGTTCCTAGCCCGAAGAACATTCCAGGTAAAGGTGCAAAGTATAGAGAACCTACTTGAGGGGCTAATATGAACGTAATTATTGATGCATAGGCGCCAAAGCCGAATCCTGCTATCAGCCCATGAATAATGGTCATTTTTAAGGGTATATCTCTTATATTTTCTGTCTGAGCTGATTTCCTTCTCCTCAACAGTTCATCGATAGGTATGTGAAGATATTTTCCTTTTAGTATATATGATCCAGCAATAGCCATAACTATTCCAACTACAATATATACAGGTCCATCTAGGTTATACTTTTGATAGAAGTACGCCAATCCTAGGTATCCAATAGTCGTTAAAAATGAACGCTGCAGAGTGAAACCCAGGGAGAATAGAAATCCTGCCTTCATTCCTCCCTTCGTTGAATATTTTCCTATTGCGTAGCTAAATGTTATGGGCCACGTATGCTCATCAGGCGTGATACCATGAAGTATTCCTAATAAATAACTGAAAAGAAGGATTGTTGTTAAGGATAAGTTTGTCGGGGGATTTAGCAATAATTCTAGTAAATTGTTCATATGTGTATTTTAGGGTTACCCAAAAATAAATTTTTTCTCTTACATTGTAAGATATCTCCAGGATGTCACTATTCCTATAGCAGATGCCACTATTGCAAAACCTAACAATATCGTGAAATCTATAAATAGGTTTCCAGTACCATTATTTACGTTCAGCAACAAGATCCTCACTATGTCTGTAGTGTAAGTTACTGGGTTGACCTTTGCGACTATTTGTAACCAGCCAGGCATTAACTTGATAGGATACATTGCATTACTGGTGAACATCAACGGTAAAGTTATCAGGTTAGCTACTACCATAGGTCTCTGGTAGTTTGTTGTTCTTATTCCTAATAATATAAGTAAGGAGGCCAAACTCATTGATAATAAGGCTACTGCTGCGAACGTTCCTAATATCCTTAACGGTGTTAGATAAGTTGTTGGAAATCCTAAGGCTACTGCAAATATAAGAATTACAGCCACTTGTATCAGAGTCCTAATTGTAGCAGAGAACACCTTTGTCATTATTATTACTCCTCTAGATACTGGAGTACTCAGTATCCTCTCGAGAAATCCTAATCTTCTATCCCATACAATTGACATAGAGCCGAACACAGCAGTTGTTATAGCTATAAACGATAACATCCCTGCTGCGAAGAATGCATAATAGCTTGTTGTGCCGAATATATTTAGCATCGTTTGTTGTGCTAACTGTTGATATGCTGGAGGTAAATTAGCGTTAGTGGTGAATAGCTTAGATAAATCAAAGGCTTTTCCGAATAAACCTAACCAGATGACGGGCTGTATTAGTGAGATAAATAACACTACGAAATCTCTATACCATTGTGCTAGCTCTCTATGGAGTAGGGCTCCTAAACCGTGTAAAGGATTATTATATCCTGCTGTTCTACTCATTTATATCACCTCCTAGCCCTCCTTAACGTCATTCTTAACCTCCACATATCTTCTCCACCCTCTTCGTCTCTTAAGCTTCTTCCAGTGAGCTCCAAGTAGACCTCATCGAGAGTAGGTTTAGCCATTGAGAGTTTAATAACGTGGAAACCCCTCTGTAGGATAGTTTCAATTATTTGAGGAGCAACCTTTTCTCCTGATTCGACCTTCATTCTATAAGTTGAAGTATCTAACTTCTTAACTTCTCTCACAGCCGGTATTTTGCTCAGGATCTCTGAAATGTCTTCTTTTTCAGCTATACTGATTTCAATTATATCTCCTCCTAGTAAAGCCTTTAATTCGTCAGGAGAACCAATTTTAACGATCTTGCCATGGTCAATTATAGCTATTCTATTACATAATGAATCAGCCTCTTCCATATAATGGGTTGTAAGGAGTATCGTTATATCATACTCCTCCTTTAACTTTCTGATATATTCCCATATAGCTGCCCTAGTCTGGACATCAAGTCCTAATGTTGGTTCGTCAAGGAATAGGACTTTAGGTCTGTTTATTAAGCTCATAGCTATTTCTAATCTTCTTCTCATTCCGCCCGAATAAGTCTCAACTTTTCTATTTGCAGCATCTTTTAGATTTACCATCTCCAGTAATTCCCATGCCCTTTTTTCAGCCTCAGCCTTAGGAATTCCATATAGAGAAGCCATTAACATCATATTTTCGAATCCAGTTAGATCTTCGTCAGATGTATATTCCTGTGGCACTACACTTATGCATCTTCTCACTTCAACAGGATGTTTAGCCACATCATAACCGCATACCTCTGCTATACCCGATGTTGGTTTAAGCACTGTAGTTAACATCTTAATGGTTGTGGATTTACCAGCCCCATTAGGTCCTAAAAGTCCAAATATCTCTCCCCTATATACATCAAATGAGATGCCCTTCACTGCGTGGACAACTCCATTGTATATCTTTTCAAGATTTCTAACCTTGATTATAACCTCACGTTCACTCATTACTTCCCACCTCCTTTAGCTTGCTCTCTACCCATTTTAATTCTCTCTCTAAGATCAACTTATACTCCTTTAGCGTGAAAACAGTATCCTCGTCTATTTTCTCAGATTTGCTTAGTAGTGCCCTAATGATTTCAGCGTCGTTCTTTATAGCTTTAACAAAACCTTCAATATCTGTGATGCTCAGCATTTCTATGAGCAAGTTTCTAATACTTTGAGCCTTTTCCCAATGGTTTTTCCATTCCGTCTTTATTTCCTCTAGTTTTTCTTTACCTTCTTCTGTGATCTCGTATAGCCCATCTTGATTCTTAACAATATAACCAGTCTTTTCCATTTTTTCAAGTAGGGGATATATTGCTCCAGGTCCTGGATTCCATGCACCTTCAGTCTTATCCCTTATTTCCTTCAATAATTGATAGCCATATACTGGTCCTTTGCTAAGCCTATAAAGTACATAATGGAACAGCAATCCCCTGGGCGCGCTTTCGATCTCTTCCATTTTCCTTGTTTTAGCTGTCAATTCGTACACCCCCAGTCTAGATCTATATTAGTATCTATGCTTATATAGTTTTCGATATCTACTCATATATCAATACTGATATATCAGTTATTGCTCTCGCTCTTCATTTCAAGCCTGCCTAGATCTCTTCGTTCTTTTTCTTTTCAGCCTCAAGTATCATTTTAATAACTTTTTCAGGTAGGGCATAATCTTCTTTCCTCTTCTCTAATTTGCCTTTCAATACGAGTCCTTTACCTTTTTGTATATCTATTTCCCATACATGCTTATCGTGGTCTGTTTGTCTCATCTTCTCTATTATGATATACCTCTTTAGTTCCCCATCCCTAATCCTCCTCATGAACCTTATTATACCATCAGCCACATGTTCAACACCAAACCCGAAGGCTTGAGAGGTAGTTATGGCGTATTGTGAAGTAGCATAAATGGTGAAGTTCCATTTATTAAGTACCCTTTTTAGTTGGTAACTTATCTTTCTAGCCATAGCTGGTTTATCCAAGAACAGTGCACTTACTGAATCTATAACCAATCTAGCTCTTCCATAACCTAACTTCTGTTTTGCCTCAACTATTTTATTGATTAGCTCTTCAGGCGTTAACTCGGTCAAAGACCATTCATCGTTCTTCTCCTTCATAAGAGCATCTATTATTATTAGTTTCTTCTCTATGTATTCTTCAAAGTCCCAACCGAACTGTTTAGCTTGCCTTATTATTGAATCCCTGCTCTCCTCTGTAGTTACGTAAATGCAAAGGTCTCCTTCTTTTAATCCCTCAGCTATGAAGTGTAAAGAGAATATAGTTTTTCCTGTTCCTGGCTCTCCTGTTATGGCTACAAAGAATCCCTGAGGTATTCCACCCTCGATCAGCTTATCAAACTCTGGTATACCTGTTGAAAGCCTTATCATAATTTTAAATTTCTGAATCGTAGTTTATAAACTCAGAGATGAAGAACAGCGGATCTCCTGAGGTGTAATGATGTATTGGGTTAGAAGAGGTATAATTGGCGGATCTCATTTACCTTCCACAGAATATGAGCTTGAAATGTGGAAAAAGGAAGGGGTTAAGAGGGTTTTAGTTTTAGCCGAGGATTGGGAAATAGCTGAGGACTGGGGAGATTCTGAGTACTACTTCTCGATCTTAAAAGATATGGGTTTTGAGTACTTACATGAACCAATACCTGACGGTGAAGCACCTAACCTTTTACAATTTAAGGAAATTATGGATTGGCTTGAGAGGGGAAAGGGAAATCTGGTGCATTGTGTTGCTGGCATAGGACGTACGGGTACAGTAATTGCTGGATATCTAATGATAACAGAAGGTTATGATGCAGATGAAGCGATATATGAGGTAAGAAGATATCAACCAGATGCTGTACAGACCTTAGAGCAGTACACCTTTTTACTTAATTTAGAGAAGGTAAAGGAAAAATGGCAGAATCTCACATTCTAGGCTTTCTCAACCTCTTTCAAAAGATTATAGCAAAGAACGTTAAGATAAGCCATTTAGGTCTAGAAAAGGTGGGCAAAATATGTGCACTGGATGTAGCTTATAATAAAGATATTGGGTATGCAGTGGCGCTATTTCACGATTTGTCCACGAACACTTTTAAGTATAACGTCGCAAAGGGTAAGGTCTTCTTTCCCTATATTCCAGGATATTTATTTATGAGGGAAGCCCCTCTGATGATAGAGGCGTTAAAGCCTTATTTAGACGAGTGCGAACTAATCCTAGTTGATGGTCAAGGACTCGCACATCCCAGAAAAAGTGGTATTGCAACGGTAATAGGTGTTCTGTTGGAGAAACCGAGTATTGGTGTTGCTAAGTCGAGGCTAACAGGAGATATAGTTAACGAGAACGGCGTTTCATACATCATTGTAAATGGGGAGAAGGTAGGGGTAAAGTCTGGAAAGTATTATTATAGTATAGGTAACTTAGTTGACTTACAAGATGTTATTTATTTAGCTTCGAAGGGATATCCTATAGAGTTAAAGAAAGCTGATAAAATTTCTAAGGAATCAAAGAGAAACGAATAAAAGTTCGCTAATTATATGTATAATTATGCAAAAAATTGTGGAAGTTCCTGAAATAAAGATAGAAAAGGAGGTCTTGTTAAATCCTAAGGATACTGCTCTATTGATAGTTGATATGCAAAACGATTTCGTGAGAAAAGAAGGCAAGTTATATGTACCTACTGCAGAGAAGACTATCCCAGCTATAAAGAGCTTAATAGAGAAGTTCAAAGATGCAGGTGCATTAATTGTTTATACTCAGGACTGGCATATGAAAGACGATCCTGAGTTCAAGATATGGGGAGAGCACGCTTTAGCCTATACCTGGGGAGCTGAGATAATCGACGAACTAAAGCCCGAAAAAGACTATTATTTCGTAATAAAGAAAAACAGGTATGATGCTTTCTTTGAGACACCTTTAGATTACTTGCTAAGAGTTAAAGGGGTTAAGAATCTGGTCATCACCGGTACAGTGGCTAATATATGTGTTTTGCACACAGCAGGAAGTGCAGCCTTAAGATGGTATAACACTTACCTAGTTACAGACGGCATTTCAGCATTAACGGAATTCGATTACTACTTAGCTCTAAGGCAGAACCAGTTCTTGTATGCAGGAAAGAACGTTAGTAGTGAAGGCGTAAAACTTATTAAGTAATAAAAACAATTGTTTAAAAGTTAGGATGGATTATTACGCAATTGTTCATAACGATTTTGATGGTACTGCATCTGCAAGCGTTTACGCGAGATCTATAGGTTATCTGCCTAGAAAGGTCTTCTTTACTGAACCAACACAGTTACCTCAGCTATTAAACACTCTAATAATAGAAGATGGAATAAAGAAGGTAGTAATAGCTGATCTAGGAATGAATCAAAATGGATTGCAAGAGGCTATTAGTGGTCTAAAGAAAATAAAGAGGTTTAATGTAGAAATCGAGTGGTACGATCATCATGTCTGGAAAGATGAATGGAAAACTGCCATAAGTAATGCAGGAGTTAAGCTAGTAGTTGACACTTCGACGTGTGCTGCTGGTGTGGTCTTTAAGAATGTTGGCAAAAGCGATGATGAAGTATCAAAAAAGCTAGTCTCTGCAGACTGCTCTGTTGATATCTGGTTACATAACGACCCAATGGGAGAGAAACTGAGGAGAATCGTTGAAAATAATAGAGACTACTCTTGGAAGGAATATCTAATCAAGAAGTTCTTTAATGGTGTGATTTGGGATGAGGAATTTGAAAACATTTTGGAAGATGTGATAGATAAGGAGCTAAAAGGTTATTCTAAGCTTATGAAATATGTTAAAGTCTATGAGGTCGATGGGATTAAAGTTGCAGTAGCGATAAGGTGGAAGGGACCTCCTGATATAAGTTATGCAGCTCAATATATAATGGCAAGGACAGGGGCTAATGTCTTTGTATCCGCTAACGGCAAATCTATATCATTTAGAAGTGATAGATACGACGTTAGGCAGTTTGCATTGAAATTAGGTGGCGGAGGTCATCCGTTAGCTGCAGGTGCATCGTTAAGGATACCCTTAATTTACAGAATTTTTAGGAAGATTGGAATTATAGGACCCTCTTTAAATTGGGTTTCTAACAAAGTTATTCCTATAATTCAAGAAGTTAAGTTTAAACAGGTAGAAGTTGGAAAAACTTAAAAAGTGAAAATATTATTATCTCATAGGTGATTTAATTTTGGTCAAACTTTACCAGAAGTTTCCTGATATACAAGTGCTAACTACTAAAGGTCCAATAGATTTCTACAAGGATATTTTTGGAAAGGGGAAGTGGTTATTACTCTTTAGTCATCCTGCGGACTTCACACCCGTCTGTACAACGGAGTTCGTTGCTTTTTCACAGAAGTACGAAGAGTTTCAGAAACTAGGAGTAGAACTTGTAGGGTTAAGCGTAGATAGTGTCTATTCCCATATTCAGTGGGTACTAGATATCGAGAATAGATATGGTATAAAAGTTCCCTTCCCTGTGATAGCTGATCCTGATAAAAAGGTAGCTAGATTATTAGATATCTATGATGAGAATCAAGGGGTTACTATTAGGGCTGTAATATTAGCGTCACCGGATGGAATAATAAGGTTCATTGCATTATATCCAACAGAGTTCGGAAGAAATATTGATGAAATTGTTAGAGTTGTAAAAGCTGCGATAGTCAACTATAAGGCAAAGGTAGCTTTACCAGCTAACTGGCAGCCAGGTCAAGATGTAATTGTACCAACAGCTATGACTGTAGATGAAGCAGAATTAAGGATGAAGTTACCTACTGCAAAATCTTGGTATATCGTATTTAAGAAGTATGAGGAGTTACCTCCAAATCAAAGAGTATAACTACAATTCAATTATGGTGAATTTTTTATTTGCAGGCAATGCTACATTATATACTCTTACACCTTTTACAACACTATATGTCTTCTTGGAATAATGGGCATGTCCATGAATTGCTATATTTGGTAAGCATTTTAGCTCATTAAGTAACCTATAACCTAATTGTGGATATGCCCTTTCTCTTTCACCATACAAGGTATCATATGTTGGTGCGTAGTGGGTCAAAAGGATCTTTATTACACCATTCTCACTACATAACATCTCCTCAATTTTCTTCTTTTTGTTCTCATAGAATGTCTTATCATAGCCGTGTAGTGCCTGCCATTTAGTTGGCATTTCAAGAACTCCATCGCTACCTACTATCATTAGTTTCTTATTATCAACATCTATTGTTACTTTGCTATCATCCAGCCATATAATATCAGGATATTTCTTCTTATATTGCTCTCTAATTTCGTAATAATCCTCGTTGCCGAAAGTCGCAATGACCTTAAAGTTCTTTAAGGCATTATAAATTGGATCGAAATGTAGAACTTTTCCCTCATCTGTGAGATCGCCTGCTAGTAATACCAAGCTTATGGTCTGTGGTAGGCTCTTCAAAGCGATGAAAAACTCGTTGAGATATCTGGGAGAGTGTATGTCAGAGATTGCGGCTATTAACACAAATATTTTTAATTAATAGGGTATAGAAATTTCTTGTTATAAATGGAAATAGAAGGTATTGCAGATTTACCTCTACATACTGGACATGTCCCGCCTTGGTTGGCACCGTTGATGAAGAGATTAACTAAGGCCATAATTGATGTTATGGTTGTAGAGCTTGGACCTGAAAAGGTAATTGAAAGGTTTTCAAACCCTCTCTGGTTTCAGGCTTTTAACAATTCGATAGGTATGGATTGGGATTCCTCAGGTTCAACTACAGTAGTCACAGGTATATTGAAGGAAGTGGTAAACCCCGAGGAGCATGGTTTTGCAGTTTTAGGTGGAAAAGGCGAAAATGCCTTAAAAGTTCCCCAGGAGCTTATGGAGCTGAGCAGAATTTATGATATTGATCCTGAAAAATTGGCTAGAATTAGCAAGGTAATAGCAAAGGTCGACACTACATTAGTCCAAGACGGACATCAACTTTATCACCATGCCATGTTTGTCACATCTAACGGTAAATGGGTTGTAGTTCAGCAGGGCATGAATCTGGAAACCAAGTTCGCTAGAAGGTATCATTGGAAGGAAACTAATAATCTAACAGTTGAACCACATTCAGCCATTGCTGGTACTAAGCAAAGGGTTGCCTTAAATGTGATTAAAAGGGATAAGGAAGAAGTTAGGAGGCTACTTTTAGATTTATTGAAAGAAGAGCCTAAAAAGATAATTGGTCAATATCAGCAAGCTACTGCGCTGTTAAACAATCAACTGACCCTCGATATGTTCTTTGGTAAAACGTTTACTATAGCTCTTTCTAAAGAAGCGAAGGTCATATATTATAAACCAGTAGATGTAAGAAGGGTGATGAATGTCTTAAGAGAATTGAGAGAGAAAGATCCGCAGAACCTTGAAGAAGCGTTATATTATGGTCTTGGACCTTCTACAACTAGAGCTTTACTATTGATTTCTGACCTAATATACAATGAACCCCCATCCTATGAAGACCCAGTTACTCATCCTTATGATCCCTTCAAATACGCTTTTGCAGTTGGCGGCAAAGATGGCATACCTTTTCCTGTAAACTTTAAAGTAGCTGAAGAGGTAATTACTACGTTAGAGGATTATGTTACAAGGGCTAAGTTAGATTCTAAAGATAAGGAGTTCTCCCTAAGAAAACTTGAGAAGTTAATTAAAAATCCTTAGGCTAAAAATTTAAAATAGATCCTAAAGAAGATAACTTATTATAGTGAATACCATTGTTAAAGATAAAGATAAACAAAGAGAACGATATCTTTGTAAGGTTAGAGAAACTAGCCAGTTCTCTAGAAGAGACGGTTAACCAGTTAGACGGAGTGTTTAAAGGTCTAAAGGATAATAACGAGGACGTAAAGAAATTCGGTTTAGTCAAGATAAAAACCATATACGAAAGGACTGCAATGATAAGAGAAGAGATAATGTCAATATTGTACAGCGAGGCCTTTTTACCTGATTTCAAAGAATCCATGGTTAATTTGACCTATAATATTTATAATGCGATAAAGGCTGCTAAGGATTCAGCTACTGCAATTAATTCAAGAACACCCGCTAGGCATTGTATTGATAATCTCTCTAACGATATTCTAGAATACCTGTCATTAATAAAAGAAGCTACACAGAAGATGAAACTGATGATTTCTCTTATTCCGAAAGATCTTCAAGAGGCTGTAAAAGTCGGTAAAGAGATACAGATGCTAGAAAGGGCTGGCGACGAAATAAAAGACTCAATATTGAGAAAACTCTACGATATGGAGCAATATGTAGATTTGTTAAGCTTGCTTCAGATGAAAGATATTGTATTGTTTATGGATGATATATTAGATGAAATGGAGGAAGCTACCATAAGTGTTGAGATCTTCTTAGCAACGTTAAAAGCCTAAGAGATTATACTCCTAAGTATCCCAAATATTGCTAATGAGACTAGGATTGATAAAGTTGGGGACGTCACCCATCCCTTACCTATTTTACTTAACTGTTCCTTTACGTCAGTTCCCATACTTCTAAAGCTCAACCCTATTATCCCTCCAGTTATTGTCTGAGTTATGGATATTGGAATTCCTAAAATGGTAAATATTTCAGATATTATATTTCCACCAGTTAGGGCAGAAATCGATGCTATATACCCCAATCTCGTTATCCTAAAACCAACAGTTATGCTTACCCTAGTTGATGTTAAGTAAATTCCTAGCGCTGTAGCAAGGGCATAACTTGGTATTACAACTATTGAAGGAAACGAGATTAGACCGGCTGAAACGATTAAACCTATTGCATTGGCTCCCGTTACAAAGGAAGTGAAAAGGGCTGAAAAAGT
This sequence comes from Sulfolobaceae archaeon, assembly GCA_026627305.1. Lineage (GTDB taxonomy): Archaea > Thermoproteota > Thermoprotei_A > Sulfolobales > Sulfolobaceae > JAPNVD01. Next base: position 39,773 of record JAPNVD010000008.1, on the reverse strand, counting down.
TATTAAACTTTTATACACTTTCATCTGTCTAATTACCTTTCTTTCGCTAATGATTGAATGAACCAAAAGATAATATAGCCCTAAAGAAGCAACTATTGCTAATGTAGGCGATATAGCCCAAGAGATTGCTGTAATGATAAACTTACTCCAGTTGAATCTACTATGGGATATAATAGCTAAGACCACAGCAGATGGATAAAGCATTTGGCTTAACGATGATGGAATTCCTGATCTATTTAAATAGTAAAAGGAAATAACAGTCGATAAAAGCATCGATAATATGAGCAATTTAACTAAAAAGCTATTATCGTCAGGGAAAAGTCCATATACGCTAGAGGACATCGTAAAATATCCTGTAAAAACTCCAAGGGAAGAAGCTATAGCGTTTAAGAGGTAAGCTAGCCGTCTTTTTATAGCCCTTGTTGATATAAGTATTCCTAAAGCGGTAGCGTTGTTATTTCCTCCTACAATGAAAGATGAAACAAGACCGCTCGCAAAGATCAGCACATCAACTAATTGCATCCTTATATGATTCTTTTACCTCCTTAATATATTCAATTATTGCATCTCTTATGAGATCGCTCCTATTAGTATAACCTAAAATTTTCACAGCTTCGTCTATTTCCTTTAAAAGGTCACTTTCGAGTTTAAACGATATAGTAATACTTTGGTTTACATCTAGCTCGAAAAGGATGTCGGAGACTTTACGGACTTCCATAAAGGAGTAATACCATCGCATTAATAAAAACCTTTAGTGGATGTTTTTCGTGGCATAAAAATAACATCCGACTACTCGTCGGAAGTAATACCCACCTAATAAACCTAGAAGTTATTTTTAGCATAATCCTTTTAACTCTAAAGATAATAAATATTAAGTTTCTAAGACATGTCAAAACTGGAATGGCGTGATATCTCAGCATTTAATATTGATAATAGGATCAGGAGAGTTTTAGAGAAGAGAGGAATGACTAAACTGAACCCAGTTCAAGTTGAAGCTGTAGAGAAGGGACTGTTGGAGGGTAAAAGACTCCTTCTAGCCTCACCAACTGGTTCAGGGAAAACGTTGATAGCTGAGCTTGGTATAATTTCACACCTTTTAAATCATGGTGGTAAAGCCGTGTACGTAACTCCACTGAGAGCTTTGACGAGTGAGAAGTATCGTACATTTCTAGATTGGCAAGAGCTAGGGTTTAAAGTGGCTATGTCGTCTGGAGATTATGATAGTGATGATAGCTGGTTAGAAAATTATGATATCATAATCACGACATATGAGAAATTAGATTCTCTATGGAGACATAGACCAGAATGGTTAAAAGAAGTAGAATACTTTGCGTTAGACGAGTTTCATTATATAAATGATGGCGATAGGGGTCCTGTTGTAGAGTCAGTAGCAATTAGGGCTAAAAGGAGGAACTTAATAGCGTTAAGTGCAACCATAAGTAATTATGAACAAATAAGCAAGTGGCTTAACGCGGAATATGTATACATTCCTTGGAGACCTGTTCCATTAGTAGAGGGTGTTATGTTCCAAGAGGGGAGGAAGAATACTTATACCGTCATCTTCAATGATGGCACAACTAAAAAGGTTAAGGGAGAGGATCCAATACTAGCTTATACTATAGAAAGTTTACTTAACGGTGGTCAAGTCCTAGTGTTCAGGAACTCGAGAAGGTTGGCTGAATCCACTGCGAAAAAGTTAGCTCAAAGTATGGGTCTTGTGGATCTAGATGATAAATATTTACTCAAGGTCTCAGAGGAGATAAGAAATTTAGAAGACGCTGGTAGTGAAGAGAAGGAAGATTTAGCCAATTTAGTGATTAGGGGAGTTGCCTATCATCATGCAGGGCTATCTAGAAGCATGAGGGATATAATAGAGAGGGAATTCTTGAATAGGAAGATCAAAGTCATAGTCGCTACACCTACACTCGCTGCAGGCGTCAATTTACCCGCTAGGACAGTAATAATTGGAGATATTAATAGGTTTAATAGGCATATCATAGGCTACTGGGAGGGAATATCTGTAATGGAGTACAAACAGATGAGCGGCAGGGCAGGAAGACCAGGATTTGACGAGAAAGGGGAAGCGGTAATAGTGGTAAGGGATAGATATCAAGTTGAGGAAGTTTTTAAGAAGTATATACAATCCCCGCCTGAACCATTAGAGTCCAGGTTAGGCTCAGAAAGGGCGTTTTATACTTTTTTGTTAGGCATTTTATCCTCAGAAGGGGATATGAATGAGAAAGAGCTGTATAATTATGTAAGTGAGAGCCTATTACCTCGGAACTTGTTAGACAGTTATTTTGACAGGGCTATTGTCTGGTTGAAGGATAACGGCTTTATAGATGATATTGATGGTAAATATCATTTAACGGATTTTGGAAAGAGAGTATCTGATCTTTACATAAATCCCTTTACTGCTAGGCAAGTGAAAGATGCATTAAGCAGCGTAAAGGATGAAGAGGTTTGCGATCTAGCTTATCTCCACATGTTAGCTTATACTCCTGATGCTCCAACTATTGGTGTAAGTAAAAAGGATGAAGAGGAATTACCTACAATGGCTAACTGTGAACTATTAATTGAAGAGCCTTATGACGAAGACGAACTAGCGTTATATCTCTCAGCACTGAAGATAGCTTTAATCATAAAGGATTGGATTGAAGAAGTTGACGAGGATATCATACTTCAACGTTATGGTATAGGATCTGGTGATCTCAGGAGCATTGTTGAAACTATGGATTGGCTAACTTATAGCGGTTATCAGATAGCTAAGGTGTTAAATATGGCAAAGCATGAGCAAAGGCTAAAGATCCTTAACTTAAGGGTTAAGGATGGAGTGAAGGAAGATCTACTCGAGCTAGTTCAAATACCTGGAATAGGGAGGAAAAGGGCTAGGATGTTAGCTAAGGCTAATATAAGACATCTAGAGGATGTTATAACTAAGGCTGATAAGGTGAAGATAATTTTAGGACCAAAATTAGGAGAAAAGGTTGTTCAAGAAGCTGCTAAGATCCTTTCACATCAATGAAAGAAAAAGGCTCAGTGCTCGCGCATTTCTTCATTAATCAGGTCCCGGATTCCTCAGCACTCTAAGCCGCATATATTCCTTCCTCAGCTATATATCTTTTCCTCGCTAAGTCCATGAGCTTCCTCGTAAAGAGTATTGAATATATAACTACTATTATCCCGAACAGGAATGAAGACCAAGCGGCAAACGCTATGTTACCACTATCCGTGTAAACTGCTATATCTTTCATGTAACCTGTCCTTACTTGAAGTGTATAACCGTTATAGATATCTGGCCAATATTCTCCTATAGCTAGACCTCCCCACGCGCTATTAATAGTACTTGAAATACCAGCTACAATGTATGGAAACGTTGCAGGCAATATTATTTTCCTAAGTTTTTGCCAAAAGGTTAAGTTTAAGTTCTCCATTAGTTCCCAGTACTCTGATGGTAAATTTTTCACCCCTAACCAGAAGCTGTAAAATACATAGTAGAATGTTGATATAAATCCTAATAATAATACATAAAATTCATTTGTTAATGGATCAAAGATTCCCCTAACTATTACATAAGTGGAGGCAAAAAGTAGTGGAAAATAAGCAGGAGCAGGAAATGCTGCTATTGCTTGAATTATAGGTATTACAATTTTTTCCGCTAGACTATGCGCTGCAAGTAAATATCCTACGAATATTGCTATAACGAATGAAATTATTGCTATAATAGCGACCCTTGCATAATCTACAGCTAAACCTAAAAGCATCGATGGTGTATTAGCTAATAGTGAAAACCATTCATGAGCGCTTATACTTTTGACAGTAGTAAAAACACCATAAGAGACTATACCCACAACTAAGAAAGCCAAAGCATAACCGATCTCCCTTAAGTGATAATTTCTCTCCTTTTCCTCAGCTAATATATCATAATATTTTTTAGGTGGCAAGAATGCGCTTGCAATCTTCTTTACTGTAGTTAAAGTGTTAGTAAGCCTTAAATTATATCTGGTTCTTGGCTTTCCTCTTTTATATGTCTTTATTTCAGTGTCTATACCATAACGTTCTACGGTATACGTTGCAAATCTTCTAAGGAAGAATGTAGTTAACGTAGTATCAAATGCAAGAATTCCTAAACCTATTAGTACTAAATTATATCTTCCCTCACTCACTAGCTCAGCTAGAATTGCTCCAATGCCGAAAACATGATATGCTGATGTACCTATAGAAAATACCTCACTTACGGTTATATAGAAGAACGCATCAGCGAAGCTTGGGATTAAGTTTGCGGCAATCCTAGGCATGGAGTATGGTATATATAGCGTTGTAAATTTCCTAAGAAATCCTAACCTATAATTTTCCACTACTTCTAAAAAATTTTCAGGAATGGTTTTATAAGCCTGATATATCCCAACCCAAATATTCCAGACTACTGCTGTAAAAACTAAAAAATCTACAGCCATTTCTATGCCCAAATAACCTCCAATTCTATAAATGAAGAAGATTAAAACCACGGGGAAGAAGCTTATAACTGGAACTGACTCAAAAACCTCTATAAATGATATATATACGTTCTCGAAACCTCTATTCTTTACAGCGATATAGCCTAAAAACCACCCAGTTACTATGGAGAGACCTATTGTTAGCCATACTCTCCCTGTTGTAGCAAGTGTTGCTAGTACAAGCGTTAAATATATGTTATTCATTCTTATCACCGCTGACTACTGGCTTTTTAACTGGAGTCAAGAGTTTATATAACTGGTCAAGGTATTCCTGGAATCTAGGATCCTTAGATCTTCTAGGTCTCTCCAGTTCAACCTTTATTTCACCGACAACTGTGGCAGGAGAACCGTTTATGACATAGATCCTATCAGCCAATTCTACTACTTCATCTAGGTTATGTGATACTAATACTGCTCCTCTCAATGTCGTATCTTTATTGAAAATCATGGAATAGACTTCCTGCCTTATACCTTCAGCTGTTAACTCGTCTAAGTGTGAAAATGGCTCATCCATTAGGAGTACTAGAGGATCTGCTGCTAATGCTCTAGCTATTGCTACCCTTTGTCTCATGCCTCCACTCATCTGCTTAGGAGATAGATCCTCAAAACCTCCTAAACCTACGATTTCTAACATCTTTCTGGCAATCTTATCCTCTTCTTCCTTCGGCAAATTCCTATATTTTAAACCTAATTTGACATTCTCTAATGCAGACATCCAGGGAAAGGTGACGATAGCTTGATGAATTAGGGCTATTTTAGGTGTGGGCTTAATTATTTTCTTGCCCAATAATCTTACTTCTCCCCTTATCGGTTTTATGAATCCACCGAGAATACGTAGGAGGGTTGATTTTCCTATACCGCTAGGTCCCACGATAGCTATTAATTCGTAATCTCCCACATATATGTTAACATCCTCAAATATGAGGGACCTACCATCATAGCTATATGCTAAATTTATACCTTCTAAGATTCTTCCAACTTACCAGCCTCCTGCGTTAAAGCTTATTCGCATTTCTTAAAAGTTTATCCCATTAATATTATAATATTTTCTAAGTCTTATTCAGGCATATCATAAAAAATAATTTATAGTGCGATCATCTAAGTTGCACTCAAGCATGGTAATAGCTTGTACTAGGGATTGCTACGATACTTGCATATTTAGTGAAAGTTATAAGCCCCTTAACATATTTCCAATAAACGGTTTTACGTGTTCTAGAGGTATGGCTGATATAAGACGAAACGATAAGAACAGGATTACTTCACCTATGATCGATGGTAAAGAAGTAAGTTTAGAGGAGGCTGTAAAATATGTAGCTAAAAAGGTTAGTGAGATACTAAAGAGGGATCAAGTAGAGAGAATCGTTCATGTAGATTATGATGGTAATCAGGGCTTACTTACCTGGTATTATCCCGCAAGATTGTGGAATTTAATCGGTGCAACAACTACTGATTACTCCATTTGTAGCGCTGAGGGTCATGCAGCAATAGCGGTGCACTATGGTAACAGTGCTGGTGCAACTCCAGAAGAAATGGTGAAGTTTAAGGGGTACGTGATATGGGGATCTGAAGCCTCAATATCTTTCATACATGGTTGGAGGTTGATGAAGGATAAGCCTAAAGTGGTAATAGACGTTAGGGTGAGTGAGACAGCAAAGAGGAGTGAAAAATACATCATTGTAAGGTCAGGTAGTGATGTATTTTTAGCCATTGGTATCATTAAGGGGCTGATAGATTCTGGTAACTATACTACTTCACTTCTTGATGATTTCGAGAGTCTAAAGGCTTTTGTAGATAAATACGATTATCAGAAGATCTTGTCTCTTACAGGGGTAAGTAGGAGTGATTTAGATTTCCTAACGGATTTTTATGCTAAGGTTAAACCATTAACGGTTATAGGTTTCGCTTTAGGCAGGACTGTTAACGGTGGAGAGGCTATATCTCTCATTTCCCTGATTCCTGCATTATTAGGGGTGAACAGGGGGTTCTTTTATTCCAACAGTATGGGTTTAGGGATCGATTTCAGCTATTTAAGAGGACTTCATGCTTCTAAACCTAGGAAAGTTGTAGGTATGGCTGAATTGGGTTATGAGATTGACGATTACGAATTTATGTTTGTCTGGAATTCAAATCCCTTACACTCGTTACCAGGCGCTAATAGGATTCTAGAGGCTATAAATGACGGCAGGCTATTTGTTGTAGTTCACGATCCTTTCTTTTCTGAGACTGCCAAAGTTGCTAACGTAGTTATACCCGCGAATACTTTCTTAGAGAAAGAGGATGTAGTCTATAGTTACTGGCACCAGTACTTAATATATAATGAGCCTATAATTTCTCCAAGATACGGCATTACTGAGATAAAGCTGATGCAGTTGTTAGCGAAAGAGTTGGGGTTAAGTGGTCATCCATTAATAGCTGAAGATCCTTGGGATGCCCTTAACTATGCCTTAAGGAATACAGGGATTACTGTTGATAAATTAAAGAAGGAGAAGGTAGTTAAAGTAAACTTAGTACCACCTCCTCAAAAGGTGAAGGTAAACCCACTACCTTCAGGGTTAAATGAAAAATTAAATGAAATGACCATAGCGTTTGCTTCACACCCTAATTATACCAACAGTCAATTCAAGGAGGTTTATGGATATAGAGAACCAATAGCTTATAATAGCGAGTTAGAGGGATATGGGAAAATAATAACAGATAGTGGGGAGATCAAGGTCAAGTTTGTTAGGTCTAAGGATGTCCCTAAGGGTGTAATATTTATGTATAAGAACTTTCTGATTGGAGAATCAGGCAAGACGTTGGTAAATGCAATAATAGGTAAGGAGAAAGGAAAATATGGCGGAACACCTTTACTTAACGCTGGTGTAAAAAAGGTTTCCCTTATTCAGGAGGAATCTCCTTAAAGTTTATACTTATATCAATGCCATCTCTTCTTAGATGAATGTACTTAGATGCAAAATAGACCACTACACCTATTAAGTAAGCCGAAACTACGAAACCTAGCGTTATTGGATTCACGCCTGTCCCGTCCGTAAATCCAAATAGTGGGTTAGTCCCAGCCACATATGTTAGGTATGCGAAGTAAGCTGAAGAGATAGCTCCAGAAGCTATCATCAGCTTGTTAGAGTTCTTTAAACCAAATGCTAATCCAGTTAAACTGCTGAAAAAGAAGTACACAGCACCTACAATTGTTGCACCATAAAGTGCTAAGGCTGCTGAGATGGAAAAAGCTGGTATCAGAAGTAAAATCAATGTTAATGCTAGATCTAAACTATGAGCATATACTGGTGAGCCATTCCTATTCAATTGCGTGAACTTCTCTGGTAGAACCCTATCAAAGGATAATGCAAAGACATATCTAGAGAAGACTATCACTCCATATGCTAAGGTGAAGTAGTTCCAGACTATTAGCCCTAAACCTATTAACCACTGTAATACTGGGTTTCCTGCCAAAGCTATTGCAACACTCCAGAAGTTGTATATTCCAGAAGGATATGCCTGCAAATTAAAGTTGTATCCAGCAACGAAGTCCATTAGTGCGAAGCCTCCAGTTACGAGAAGGCCAGTTATAGCTAAGGCTAAGAATACATTGTATTTAGCCACTTTTCCATCCTTGAACTCCGCTGAGACTGCTGCCCCTGCGTTTATCCAAGGGTATGTGTATAATGCAAAGAGGGGCAATAAGGATAGTGTAGCTATCAAGGATATGTTATTGGGCATGAAAGCCCTGTTTGTTGTTGCTGTTAGATTTATCGCCTGCAAAAACGGATGTAGCCTTATGAAGAAATCTCCTGAATTCAGAGCTATAACAGCCATTGCAATTATTAAGGTTAACAGTGAAAAGGTTCCCAAAACTGTAACTAACCTATAGCCCCACTTAGCCCTAACGATGTTTATTATAACCATTGCTGAAAAAACAAGTGCTGATATTCCATAGAACAGTGCACGTTGTAGAATTGTTAAAGAGCTTGAATAGGGATTCACAAACACGTTGTTTGCTAGTGAGATCAATAAGCTTGAATGACTTACTGTGCCTATTGTGTACAATACAGTGTTTATTGACGCTACAGAAAAGAATGTAACTAGGGCATAGAACGCTGTGGACTGCAAGAGCAAGGATAACGCTAATATCGAGCCTAAGCCTCCATTTAGGTATCTAGATATCCATACATAATCTCCTCCTGTCCTGCCGATTTTTTGTGTCATAATAGTGTATATAATGCCTTGAGGAATAGCAAATAGGAATGCAATAATTGACGCTAGCCAGAGTACTCCTCCTTTAGATATATATGGAGATATGGATTCGTAAAGGGCTAGTCCTGCTGATAAATTCCCTAAATTTAACATTATCGCACTAGTGAGATCTACTTGCTTTATGAGGCCTGAGGACTCTCTTACAAAAAGAGCTTTTCCTGCCATATCGCTATTATACACTTCACGTTTATAAGATTAACTTATTTAGTTAAAGCCTTCAATGCAAATCTTTTTATACATTTACTTACCTATGTAAATAGCCAATGTTATAACGTAAACTCTACTAGTAAAGCTAAGCTGAACTTTAGACTACTTCTTCCTCTTCTTTCTTAGCTGAAGCCTCTATGCATTCCTCTATTAATTTTACGTCAGATTCAGGTATTGGTCTCCTCAAGTTGGCAGGGGCATTCCTAAGGTATTTAGCAAACTGGTATTTATCTTCTATAAAGGATACTTTGTAGAGTATATTCTTTAAGTCACAGACCCCCTCTTTTACGGGCTCTAGTTTTACTCTATAATTGTATATCCCCTTATTCCTAACTATCTCTTCTGGGAATATCGGCTTATCATCTTCATACCAATCGCTGACAACTTTCATTATACCTACTATCTTTCCACCATACCTTTTTGCATAGTATTTGCTAACATAAAATATGAAGTAGTCTCCAGGCTTTACTAACCTTGTTATTTCCTCCCTATTATAGCCGTAAATTTTTACCTGCTGTATCGTATACCACATATCCTCCTGAACAGGTATTAGCCAGTAAACCACAAGATGTTAATTGTAAAGAAATATATTTAAATGTATCCATGCATAATCACTAATAACGCATGAGGTTATCAACACATTACATCTTTTCAATAGGCCTTCTCACATTTATATTCTCCTTATTTACTAGTTTCTATACTTCATTTGTCCTCTCAGCACTTATATCGATTCCTGCTAATCTGATAATTGATCGGCTAGGTCACGAAGAGAGGTTCGGATATGTTAGAAGAACTCCTAGGACTCACACTTTTCCAAGATCTATTGCCTGGGGTTTCATACCTGCAATACTTGTACTTATTTTCCTTATTTATATTATGAGTGTGAGGCTAATCTTGCCTACAGTTCTTGCAGGTATAATTGTAGGTCCCTCACATATGCTCCTTGACGTGTTTACAGAGCACGGAATTTATGTGAAGAAAAACGGTAGATGGCATAGGTTTTCTCTAGCTCATTTCAGGTATGACAATCCGGCAGTCAATGGTTTAGCTATTTTAGCAGGTGCGTTGCTTCTATTTTTAGCTCTCAATATTTAATAATAAAAAGAAAATCTTTAAGTAGAAGATGAGGAAGAAAAACATTAGATGATGATGGAGCCGCCCTGGATTGATGACATAGCTTACAAGGTCTGATCACATAATTGCGTAAATTAGTGATTTTAACCTGTTGAGCAACATCTTTATTATCCTCTTGTAAAATGCGTAGATAAGATACCTGACTTTAAGCACGAATAGCGCTTTATTTATTAGGTTTAATTGTTTTATCAGTACTTCTCTAATAGAAACGTCTTTAATTCTAATAAGTAGTCCTTGTACGATACTCTTAATATGTCTAAGGACGGATATCAATCTACCCGTACTATTTATATTCTTTATTGCGTTGTCGTACTCGTACTTGAGTATTCTATAAGCAGTTATTTCACTGATAATAGTCATGTTTAAGTAGATTTATTGGTATTATTATATAAGGATGATGAGTTTTTCGGGGAGAATGAACTGTGAAGAACTTTCAGCGGGCTGATCAAAAACTTTAATATCAGCTATTTCGCCTTCCAATTTATGGAATATACGTTACTTAACAGTACAAGTGAAGTAGATGAGTTTTTAGCTGATAGTAAGAAGGCTCTGAGAATAGGAGATACGATAGGGATAATAGTCAGTGAAAATATAGTAGAACAAGTACCTTCTATAGCCATGAAGTATGGTTTTGCTATCATAGATGGAGAAGATACTGAGGACGGTATGATAAAGCTCCTGTTAGAGTACAGGCACTTACGATAATTGTTTTATAGCCTCTAATGCCTTGTCTGCGTGCTCCTCTGCCTTCTTCAACTTGCTGAATACGTTAACAATTTTCATATCGTTTGAAATTATGAAGGTAACCCTTTCAGCACTTGTTCCCCTTTCGTTCAGGACTCCATAAAGGTTTATGACCTTTTTCTCCTTATCTCCAATTAATGGAAACTTTGCGCCATATTTTTCAGCGAACTTCTTTTGGGTTGATACGGAGTCTGCACTAACGCCTATTATCTCAACGTTTCTGTTCTTAAACTCGTCATAGAGTTCCACAAATCTGTTGAGCTCTCTAGTACAGCCTGATGTAAACGCTTTAGGGTAAAAATACAGTACTACAGCCTTATACTTCTTTAGTATCTCTGAGAGAACTATAGTGCCTTGAGTGGATTCCGCTTGAAAGTCAGGTGCTTGAGTTCCAACCTCTAGTGCCATGTTTTTATTTTATATTAATTACTCTTTAATACTTTTCAGCAAATAATACACTCTTTAGGTAAGATAAAAATAAATTATAAAGTCGCTTAATACAATTTAATGCAAGAGAGAATTACATCCATCTTATGGTCTTCAATAAAAGATATATATTCGGCGATATTATCACATCCCTTTATTACAGGATTGGTTGATGGAACTCTTGAGTTGGAGAAATTCAAGTATTATATAGCCCAAGATTTCCACTACTTGAAAGGGTTTGCTAGAGCTTTAGCAGTACTTTCAGCTAAGTCTGACGACGATAATGTAATGAACTTTTTTGCTGGTCAAGTACAAACTGCAATGAATGTGGAGGCTGAACTGCACAGATATTATATTAAGGAGTTGAATATTGATGTAGAGAAGATAGAGCCCTCTCCAACTAACTTAGCCTATGTTAACTTCCTGCTCTCTACTGTTTACTCCAGACCCTATCATGAGGCTTTAGGGGCAATATTGCCATGTTATTGGATATATCTAGAAGTGGGAAAGGAGCTCCAGAAAAGAGGTTCTAGGAGCGAGGTTTATCAAAAGTGGATAAACACTTATGGTGGAGAAGAGTATGAGAAGAGCGTAAATGAGGTACTTCGAATCGTTGACTCCTTAAAATTGACCAAAGAAGAACTCGATGAGATGAAGAGGATGTTTAGGCAAGCATCTATTTATGAATACATGTTCTGGGATTCAGCGTACAGAATGGAAAGATTTCCATTTTCTATAAATATCTAAAACCTTTTTCTGTAAGAAATAGAGTACCAAGAACTCTGTAACAAATATAACAGCGAGATAAATAACGTTTATGGGAAAAGAGCTTAAGATCTTTAACGTTTCAACTCCATATACTACTCTAACCTCTACTATGCCTATTGAATAATCGAAGAACGTAAATAATAGGGAGAGTAGACCGATAATAATCCACTTCATCAATTATCTTTTTGCTTTCATGTATAAAAACATAATTTTTTCGCTCATATTATGTAATATTTGCAAAAATTTTAGCGCTATGTTATGTCTTTTTCTAAAACTTTTGTACTCCTTGGTAAGTTAATATTTAATACCAAAGCGATGTAGTAAAAGACATGGGTAAAATATTACATATAGATTGGCTAGATAAGAACATAAAGAGCGTTTTGAAGACGCTTTTTGATGCAAATATAGCTCACGTTATTAGGATGTATGGCTTTGATTATGTAACACCGAGGTGGGGAGAGCCCATATTTATACCTTTTGATGAACTATCAGGTAGGTTTAGGAATACTAAGAGCGCTTATGAGAAGATCATGCAAAAGGTAAAGGAAAATAAGGATATAGGTCTTTCGATTTATAAAAACTGGTTTCCCAACTATGTTTACTACGATTACTATAGATTTGTTGAGTATTCATTTACAGATATAAAAAGTGGAATTACGGTGGGCTTTGCAGCCGAACCTATGGTAGCTACTGATAAAGCTCCATTTGAATTAGAGGCTATCGTTGAACAGATTAAAGGAAAGAGGGTTTACATATCAAACCAGGCTCTATTGGGCAATATAATAGCAAAAGGTCCTATAATGAGCGCTAAGGAGGTAAAGATGGGAGATGAGGTAATGAAAAGGAGGGATGAGATCATCGAGTTCTACAACTGGATAAACGATTATAGGCATACTAGATATGATAAAGAGAACGTTTATGATAAGGAGATAGCTCTAGATTATATGACCAAAGGCTTTGAACTTCTAGACACGCTAAGGAGATCCTATATAACAGATGAACCAGAAGGCGAGATAGCTATAGTGCCAATATTTGTTATACCTAAGAGGAAGAGAACAAACGCTAAGGGAATAAAAGAGGCTTGGACTACCGATCTAAAGGAGTTCTTAGATGCTGCGATGTTTCATGAAATAGAACCAACTCCAGTAGTCATGAGCTATTCTGTTATAAACCAGGAGCTAGAGAAATTAAAGGGATTTGATACCATAATTGTACTATTTGACAGTAATGTCAAAAGATTAGATAAATGTGATGAATGTCCTGAGTTATTGAAGTCTTTCAAGGTTAGAGCTGAAACCGATAAGGTCAAAATACTCTCTAGCTAACCATATTTATTATCTGCAACAGTGTTGAAGCTGTGGCATTAAGGGGTTCTGGTATCTTACCTTCATCTATATTTTCCAACAACTGAGTGGGTGTTTCTTTTACCGCTAGGGTTAAATATGTGGGAGTGAACTGTTCAGGATAGCCTAGGAGTAACCATACCCCCTTAGGACCTGAAATGATCAAAACTGTCGGCATTCTCGTCACACCAGTATAGTTTGCTGGGCTTATTCCTTCAACTGCTTCTTTACCATAGGCTACTACTCCATTAACGATGTACTTTAATATCATGTTGTAAACCCAACTAGGTGCTTGTGCCTTTATAACTGCTAGAGCGTAGTTCAAATATTCTCCTTGTGGTATCACTGTGCCATTGATCGTTTCATTATAGTTATCACCATAAACATAGATTGCCTTAAAGTATATACTGCTTGTATTAGGCGTAAAAGAATTTAATATTAAGCCTGGTGTTGCGTTGCCTACAAATTGGTCATAAATTGAGTAAGTAGGAGTAACGTTAAAGACACCATAATGGTGTAATGCAGTATATATGACCCAAGAGTCGGTAGCCCCATCAGGGGACTTATACCAAGTAATAAAGTATATCTGAACGTTGTTCGTGAAACCGTGATTTGAAATCTTTTCAAACTGATTCATTTCTACTACAGGTAAAGAGGGTTTTGAGGAAATATAGGGTAGGGTGACAAATGCAATTATCACTGCAACTAAAACTATAAATGGAATATATGCCAGGAAGCTTGTACTCTCCTTTTTCTCGCCTGTTCTTTTTCCTCTTTTGTTTGCCATCAAAGAACATTAATATTGACCTCTAATATAATACTTTTCACAAAGAGGCAGATCCTTCACATATATTATATTGTTTTGTTCCAGTCTAAAAGCATGCACCTCAACGTCAATACCTTCATCAACAGCCTTTACAAAAGTCTCTGAAAACTCCGGATCGGTAGACCAGTTTGGTGTGAAACAGTAAGCATCGTCCCTCATAACGAGGATCAATAACTTAGCCCTTTTGCCTTCATCCATTAACTTAATCAATTCTTCCAGATGTCTCTTTCCCCTCTTAGTAGGGGCGTCAGGAAACTTAGCGATTCCATTTTCTACTAAAGTACATCCTTTCACTTCCACGTAAGTATTGTCATAGGAGAAGTCTATCCTACTATTACCAACCTTAACTTCCCTTTTCGCGTTTTCTGGCAAAAACTTTGAGGCTATTTGGTTATGAATACTACTATCAGTTATAACCCATCTGTTATTTCCAAGAGAAGCCGTGAGAACGCATGGAAACTTCCCATTCTTTTTCTCTCTTATTAAACCCTTATTACCAGGATAAACTAGCTCTTTTAATCTTCCTGGATCATGAAGGTGACAGAGAAGTTCACTTTCACCTTTCTTTACTCTAACTGTAAACCTGTTAATCCTTTCTAAAATGATTGCTTCCTCTAGCTTTTCTATAAAAGTGTAAACTACTTCACCTGCTCTCATTACTTTTCATCCTTTTTACTTCCTCGACTACTTTTGGTAAAAATACCTCTACTCTATCCCTTACTATTATATCAGCTAGATCATCGAGTTCTGTGGGTTCTCCATTTATGATTATTAGTTTTCCTCCATAATCTTTTACAGTCCTAGGTACTAAATTGGCTGGATATACTGAGAGTGAGGATCCTATAGATAAAACTAAGTCTGATGATGAAGCGATATCTAGGGCTTCCTGTATTTGATACACGGGCTCGCCGAATAGCACCACATCTGGTCTTATCGTGCCTGAACATCTATCACACAAAGGTGGTATTTGTCCTGAGTTTATCTTTTTCATGACCTCTTCTAAAGTGTACCTTGTGTTACAGCCCATGCAATAGAACCTTCTCATGCTTCCATGTATTTCTATAACGTTTTTAGAACCAGCCATTTGGTGTAATCCATCAATGTTCTGTGTTATTACGTATTTTATTATACCCATTTTTTCTAGCTCTGCAAGCGCATAATGGGCTGGATTAGGTAAAGCTTCGAATAACCCCTTCATTCTAAATGCGTAAAACTCCCAGAATCCTTTAGGATTTGACATTAAATAAGTTATTGACGCCAGTTCTGGTGAGTATTTCTTCCATAGTCCATTTGGTCCCCTAAAATCGGGAATTCCTGAGGCTGTACTAATCCCTGCACCTGTAAAGGCTATCGCATGTATTGACTCCATTAGAGCTGAGGCTACTTCCTTAACTAAATCCATCATAAAAATATTTTACCTTACAGTTATTAAAGTGATATCAAATGATGAATTTGCCGAGTTCGGATTTGTGAAGAAAAAGAAAGGTCTGATAGAAATATTAACTTTTATTGTAAATTAAAGAGCTTAAATATTTAAATTGGTTCCTATAGGGATATATAAGTAAAATTTAAAGGTTTAAAACAGGGTAAATTTTAAGAGCAAAAATGAATTTCTATATAGTAACGGCTGTTGTATTTTTAATATTAATAATACTATATGCACTGCTACCATTATATAATAAAGTTTCTCCAACTATAGGTGGTCTGCCAATGTTCTACTGGTATCAAACGATAATGCTAGTTGTAACATCAATACTTCTGTTAATACCAGTGCTTCTTGTTAAAGAACCAGATGAGAATAAGAGGTGAAGAAACGTGAGCTCCATAGCTCAGGGAATCCATATCGATATTACAACTGTAATAGTTTTTATTGTCGTGTTTATTGTTTTTGCGTTCCTAGGATTTTATGGTTCGAGATGGAGAAGGGGAGACTTGTCAAAACTTTCAGAGTGGGCTTTAGCAGGACGTAAACTCGGATGGTTTTTGAATTGGTTCTTGATGGGCGCAGATTTATTTACTGCATATACGTTCATAGCGGTTCCATCTCTTTTGTTAGCTAGCGGACCTGTAGGCTTCTTCGCTGTACCTTATGTTGCGTGGGGCTTTGCTGTGGAGTTATTAATTGCTCCTAGGTTATGGACAGTAGCTAGAAATAGAGGATACGTCACAGCTGCAGATTTCGTGAAAGATAGGTTCAATTCTAGGCTTTTGCCTATAGCAATAGCTCTAACAGGGACTGTAGCGGAATTACCATATATAGCACTGCAAATAATAGGAATGGAGGCTGTGCTAATTCCTATATTCTTAGCATTGGGTGTAAGCGCTATTAAGACCGCTACGGATTTAGCATTATTAGTCTCATTTATAATTCTAGCAGCATTTGTGTTTACTAGCGGTTTAAGAGGTGCTACATTAACAGGGGTCTTTAAAGATCTATTAATATGGATTACTGTATTAGTAGTAATAATTTATGTGCCTTTAGCTGTAGGAGGATTCGGCGTTGCACTTCATAATGCACAAACGTTAAGCACAGCAGTTGATAGTGCAATAAACCATGTAAGTAAACCTATACTTTATGCTCATGCACCTACGGTAGAAGCTTTCGCCTCTGCTTACCTTTCATTAGCATTAGGAAGTGCTCTAGCGCTATTCCTTTATCCACATGCTGTTAATGGATATCTAAGCCCCGAGTCCAAGAGGGCTGTTAAGCTCTCAGCGGCATTATTACCTATATATGGAATAGGTCTAGCGCTCATAGCTTTATTCGCGATATTGATATATTCAGTTCCAAACGCAGTTAATCTAGTGGTTGCTACTAAAAACGGTGCCTTAACGGTTCCTTCGCTAATTGGTTACACATTACCTTCGTGGTTTGTTGGCCTAGCTTATGTAGGCATCTTTATAGGGGGGTTAGTTCCAGCCGCGATAATGGCTATTGGTGTTGCAAATCTGTTAACTAGAAATGTAATAAAGGAGTTCTGGAAAGATATGCCTGAGCATACTGAGGCCACGTTAGCTAAATGGATTTCTACAGCTTTCAAATTTGTAGCCCTAGCTTTCGTATTTATAGTTCCAGCAACTTATGCTATACAGCTCCAGCTCTTAGGCGGAATACTTATAGCTCAAACTCTACCACCAGTGTTCTTAGGGTTATATACTGATAAGCTAGAGCCTAGATCTTTGTTTGTCGGCTGGTTAGCGGGAATAGGTTCAGGAGTATATTTAACGTTATTGGCAAACCATTTCGGTCCACTAAAGACATCAGCTTACTTAACGCCTATAGGACCGCTTTATATAGCAGTTATCGCATTATCAATAAACTTAGTAATAAGTTTAGTGGGCACGGGTATAGCTTATGCATTAGGATGGAGACCTGCAGGGAAGATTAAGGCAGAAGAGATAACGATGCTAAAGTAAACCATATAATAAGTTTTTCTTCCTTCTTTTTTATTCTACTCCTCTTTTGTTTTGCTTTTCTTAAAATCTTCTTATTATCTCATTTATTAGATCCACATTTCCCAGTGTTGATATTATCACCGATTTTATACCTGAACTCTCAATCTTTGTAATATAATCGCTTATTTCGTTAACATTGATATAAGGCTGTCCTAATTTTTCTGCTAACTCTTTAGTCTTTTCGTTTACAACTATTACGTAAGGTATAAGTCTATCAATTCCCCTTTCTATCCAGTTTATATCATTTACGTCTCTAAACCTAAGCGTTAAGAAGAAGTCCGCATCAAAGTTTAGCCTATTAATTATTTGGTTCCTTGGTTTTCTTAAACTCAGTACCATTCCTGCCTTTATACCATAAGATTTAGCTATCATAACTGCTTTCTCAGACGTTAACTCACCTAAAGCTTGACCATACTTTGGCATGTCTCCCCTAGTGAAGGCTATCTCTACATCTATCATTTTTGCCGTCATACTTAATGACCTGACATATAGCTCGTTTACATCTATGAGTCTTTGATTTATTATTATTCTCCTATCTTTTCCATATCTCTCTCTGATGATAGTTGCTGCTACTATTGGCAATGGTGATGGTATACCCGTTGGGGAATCAGGTATGTTATAGCCATCAAATGGCTCAGTCTCTTTAAGTTCCTTTTCGAACTTTTCCATTTTCAGCTTGGGGACTATTTCGAGTAATACTTCCATATTACTTACTATAAACATTAAGCAAATTAATTATTTTATCCTTCTTGTGAAAATATGGTAGTATGACAGTAAAATGCAGTAAATGCAATAATCCAGCGATCATCAGGATCGGTTATGCTAATCTTAACTTGTGTAAAGAACACTTCATAGAGTATTTCGAATCCAGGTTTGAGAGAATTATAGAGAAATATAAGATGTTGGAAGGGAGCAAAAAAGTAGCAGTGGCTGTAAGTGGTGGAAAGGATAGTACAACGCTTCTCCATTTGATGAACAAGATAAAAGATAAGTACGGCATAGAACTAATTGGAATAACGATAGATTTAGGTATAAATAAGCACGAATCGAAGTACTCAGCTAAAAGTGTGGAATACGCCATCAAAAATTATGAACTTTTAGGTGTTAAGTACAAAATAGTGAAGGTTAGCGAGGATTATGGATTTACTATAGACGATGCTGCTAAGAAGTTAAGAAGACCAGTTTGTAGCACATGTGGACTTACAAAGAGGTATATTTTAAATAAGGTTGCGGCAGAGTTAGGTGCTGATACGCTAGCTACAGCCCATAACTTAAACGATACAGCACAATTTGTATTTCATGGATACTTCAGTGGTGATGTAGAGAATCTTGCTAGGTTAAGAGCTATAGCACCTGCAGAAAAGGGATTTATAAAAAAGATCAAGCCCCTATTCTTAGTTCCAGAAAAGGAGATAGCAACATATGCGATAGTGAAAAATATACCATTTATTACTGATTCCTGCCCCTATGTTGCTCTTAGGTTAGGTAGTAGATCTCAGACAATACTGAGGAGGAAAATTGAGGAGATAGAAGATGAACTCCCCGGATTTATGGCATACCTTGTGGAGAACTTTGAGAATAAGATAAGGCCTGCTTTAGAGAAAGAATATGGCATAAAGGAGGAAGAAAAAGAGGGTCATAGGTGCAAGATATGTGGTATGCCTACTCCTCCTGGTAGAGATATATGCTCTTTTTGTGCAATAAGGCTTAAGTTGACTTCTGCTATAAATACCATTTGAATGAAAAAAGAGGAGAAAGACAAAAAAGAAGAAGAAATTCCCAGCGTTAAGAAGTTTAAGCTATATTATCCTGATAATTCTATTGCTGGTTATATAGAATTTGATGGTGTAGTTTCGAGGATTTATGATAATGAAGGAGAACTATTATTTGAAGTTAAAGGGGTGTTCCCTCCTAAGCCCATGAGTGGTCCAGATTATAGTTGGATAGAGAAGGTAATTGAAGAAGGTATGGAAGATGCTAGAAAGAGGTTTATACTATATGTAGCCAGTAGGTATTTAGTTAATATTAAAGGATTATCAGATGAAGATGCTGTAAAAGAGCTAAAGGAATTTTATAGTAGGAAGGGAGGAGGCAAAGTCTATGAATCGTGGCTAAGATCAGTTGTTAGGGGTGTAAAAAGTAAGAAACTTCTACCGTGGAGTTTAAAGAGAATTGAGGAGAAAGATAAGGATCTTTATAATAATATAATGAAGGTCTTAGAGAAGAAATAAAGGGTCAGAGCATGAATGGGTCTTCACTCCTCAGCAAGGAGGACCTTTTTCATCACTAATTTATACTACTACTTAAAAAGGATTTAATAATTACCTACTATATAGGTTTGATTAGGAAATGACAGTGAGTCTAAACGAGTTCTCTAAATTAATAAATATAGCTACCGATGTATTCTCAAATCAGAGCTCCCTATTAGGCCCCTATGACTTCGACAGTGTTGCGTTTGTAGGAGATACGCATGGGGCTGATCATATAACTAAATACGCTCTTAAGTTGTTTGAAAGCGGTGAAGTTGAAGGTATAGTATTTTTGGGAGATTACGTAGATAGAGGGCCAAATGGAGTAGAGAATTTAGAGGCAATCCTTAATGCCCTTCTGAGCGCGAAGGATAAGGTAATAGTTATAAGAGGTAATCATGAAAGCCCACTAACTAATCTCTACTACGGGTTTTATAAGGAGGTATTGAAGAAATTCAACGAAACCGTGTATGAGGATATAAAAAACATGTTCTCAGTGATGCCTTACGGTGCGGTAGTTAACAACTATTTATGCGTTCATGGTGCAATATCAATAAACATGACGAGTTTAGATGAAATAAAAAATCTGATAAGACCTGATGAAGGACCTAATGATCCCGAAGCATTTCAGGTGTTGTGGAATGATCCTAGGGATATGATCGATGGCTATATCCCTAGTGTTAGGGGTGATGGGATATACTATGTTGGGCGAGATATCCTAGAGAAGTTCATTGAAGGCAATAAGCTGAAAGGAATAATAAGGGGTCACGAGGCTGTCGATGGTTTCAAGTTATTCCTTAACGGCAAAGTGGTTACAGTCTTCTCTAGTGCATATCATGGTCAAAGTGCTGGTATCCTAGAGATGTTTAAAGAAGGTATTAAGATGTTATATTTAGACCCAACCACTCTTCAGAAAAGGGGAGAGATAGAGACAAAAAATTTACTAGAGGCTTATAAGTCAATTAGTTTGTGAACATTTACTTCATAATTGGAGTCATAGATATACTTGTAACACTCATACTTCTGGGACTAAGAGTAGTAAGATACGATTTGTTGGCTATCGCCTCTGCTCTAGTACTTCTAGCTCTAGGTTTTATAACTCCTGTTTCCTTTCTTGAAAACTTCGCCTCTGTAGCCGTAATACTCCTCATCTCTGTAATGGTACTGAGTAAGGAGCTGGGAGAGAGCGGTTTACTAGAAAAATTTGGAGAATTATTGGTCAATAGGCTCAGTGGTAATGTGCTATTACTAATCCTTTTCCTTTCAATAGCAATATTATCAGGTTTCGTTAGCGATGTAGCTATTACAGCGATGTTTATTCCCCTAATTTCTTATATCAGCGAGAAGTTGAACAAGAGCTCTTCAAAATTCTTGATACCTTTAGCTTACTCCGCGATAGTTGGAGGTAGATACACCCTCATTGGGACCACGCCTAACGTAATACTATCCCAGCTGTGGTTAAGTAGATATGGTAAACAGTTGGGTCTGTTTCAATTCTTTAATTTAGGAATTATAGAGGTAATAGTTAGTGTTATTGCAATTTCACTTCTGATAACCAAGATACTTCCTAATAGAGTTAAAAAGATTGCTTCGGTTGAGGATTTCAAGGTTTCGGACTACATTATTGAAGCTGAAGTGGAAGAGGGCTGTGAGCTCATAGGGAAATCTGTGGATAAATTCGAAAAGGATAACCAAGTAAAGGTTATTGATATAATAAGTGAAAGACCTAGGATTTTTAGGAGGTACATAAATAAGGGAGATGTATTATTGATAAGGACAAACGTAAAGACTTTACCATTATTAACGTCAATAAAGGGTCTAAAACTAGCACCCTCAGTTGATGTTCCTCAAAACTCTCAAATATTTGAGATCCTAGTCCCAGCAGATTCTAGGGTCATCGGCAAATCAATATCGGATCTAAGATTAAACGAAAGATATAACGTTGCAGTGATAGGATTAGCAGGTATAAAAAGGGGATGGATTGCGACGAGGGTTTCAAAAGTGCCTCTTGAACCTGGGATGGTGTTGTTAGTTGCTGGTAAAGATGATGATATCAGCTCAATGATGTCAGACCTCCTATTAGTTCCCCTTTATAAGAGAACAGTGAAAATCTACAATTTAAGGAAAGGAATATCGGCGATAGCAGGAATCGTTTTGGGGACGCTACTTTCCTTAATTGGTATTAATATAGCGTTAAGCTTCCTATTGGGTGCTCTTGTATCTACAGTAGCAGGCGGTGTAAATATCGATGAAGTGTATAGATATGTAGAATGGCGTATAGTGGTCTTTGTTGGTGCCTTCTTATCCATAGGAGGAGCATTTACAAATCTCCACTTAACCCAATTCTTGCATTTGTATATAGGTAGCTCATACGTATATCTGTTCTTGTTTACGTTGCTTATAGCCAATTTCATAAATAATGTAGCTGCTGCGACAATAATGGGACCCCTTGCATTTGTATTCCCGGATCCGTTAAAAGCTATCACTGTAATAGCTATGGCCTCTTCTACTACAGTATTAACCCCGTATAGTCATCAAGCCAACTTACTAGTGTTTAACTCAGGCAATTACACTACAAGGGATTATTTGATGTCAGGATTAGTATTAATATTAATAATTGTAACAATAACTCTACTTTATTTATATATTTAACTGTATTTCGCAAAAATCATCGTTCCTTTCGTTCTAAAACTTAAATAGATGAAACAGGATTTTACAGTTAGGATGAAAAGATGACTCTAAGTAAAATATTGAAAAGTTCTATACTGTTAAGTGTGTTCCTAATATCATTAGTTGGTTTAGTCGCTATTCAAGCGCCTCCAGCTACTTCATACGAAATAATGTATGAAAGGGAAACCAGCCAGTTAGTTGTAGCTAATTCTACTATAATGGGGATGCAACCAATTATCCCAGCAAGCGGAATTCATTACAGTGTAAGTAGCTTTAAAGAAAGCGAGGAAGTTAGTGGTGGAGGTTCACATGTGGTCACGGGAACTATCGAATCTATGACATTGTCTTTAGGTTCGTTAACCCAATACAAGGGTTATATAGACATAAGCGTTAATGACTTTAATATTACAGTAAATACTAGTATACCACAACTAGCTAGGATAATAATAGAATCTTATGGACTCAAAGAGTTAATATGGGCAGGATTGACCAACTCTTCAGCATCTATTACTACATACTCATATCTTAACAAGACTGGAGATATCGTGTTGGAGTTCCTTAATGGAACTGATTTCGTAAACATTAGTTTACCAATAGAGGTTGGAAAGGTATATTCATTAAATGAAACACTTTCGTTAGTTAAAGTAAACGTTACAGGGATTATACAAACTAGTTTCACTTTTGTTATCCAGAACAACTTCCCCAGAAGATATCAACCATTTCAATCCCAATTTAATGATTATTTTGCTAACGCTAGTGCAAAAGAGGGCTATAATGTGACAATAGCTTACTTTAATGGCACATATGTACCTGCAATTGTGTGGAAAGGCGAAGGAATAGGAAGTATAGCATCAATGTTCGGACATGAGAGGTTCACCAGGAACACCACTTTCAGTTTCGAGACTATAGGATTTTACGGCGAGAACGGTACTCTGATAGGCTACTTACATGACGTTTACGGAAGTTCAGTCTCTTCATTTAGTGCCAGAGCAGTATCTTTCTATTCTAACTCAGTATCTGGAGAACTTAAAATAGTCATAGGTAAAGGTGTAGTAGTTAAACCAGCAAAGGCATTAGGTGTTGTTGAGATGAACAGAGTTCCTGTAGTGGTTATACTAAACAATAGGGGAGAAGTTGAATCCACTGCTTATGTAAATCTATCTCATCCAGTGTACATAAGACAAGCAGGAGCCTTGGCAGAACTTAGCCTCAACGGCACAACTAAATTCGTAATAGTCTTCGTTAACAATCAGACTGTAAACGTGACAACCGTTAAACCAGTGAACGTCACAATAACAAGGATAGCTATAAACGGTACAGCGTATTCAGCTCAAAGGGTTGTGGTAACGCCTTCAGGTGAATATATATTATTTAACGTCTCATTGTTAACTAATACAACCGAGCAACCAATAGTTTATAAGGAGACTTCAAGTGGGTTAGTTCAAGTGAACTCCACAAACGTATTTGTAACTAATGGTAAGGTTGCAGTTGTTGACGATCCATCCACTATATATTATGTTATTTATCCTTCTACTGCCACTCCAGTATCGACTACGACCACATCAACTAGCGTTACCTCTTCAGTATCTTATACCACTACTATATCAACGGCTATATCAACTACTGTTACTTCTTCAGTATCAACAATAACACCTACTCAAGTGTCATCTACTTCGATAAAGCCATCCACAAATTACACCATTATTGCAGTTATCGCTATTGTAATAATAGTTATAATCGCAGTAGTAGCTATTATGATTTATAGAAGATAAAGGGTTAACCCTTAAATAAAATCCCTTTTTTAATTCTAAATTTATGATTTTACCACATCAAAAGATTAAAGAATTCTGTGAAAGTGGCATCATTATTAATTGTGCTGAAGAAAGTATTAGGGAAAACGGTTACGATTTGAGGATAGATAAGTTAATGGTTTTACAGAATGGAAATGTAAAGGAATTAGAAACGTCACATGACGAGTATTACAGTCTAAACCCTAACAGTTTCTATTTAGCTTTAAGTGTTGAAGAACTCAATATGCCTGATGATGTAGCTGCACTTATGACTTTGAGAAGCACTTTTGCGAGACTTGGATTTCTCATCTCAAATACTGTTATAGACGCAGGTTATAGAGGGAAGATTACAATCGCACTTCATTCGCCTCCATATAATTACATGTTAAAGAGGGGCGAGAGATTTATTCACTTAATATTTTTCAAGCTGACTGAAAAAACAGATAAGCCATATTCTGGAAAATATCAGGGAGGAAAAATATTGCCTAACTTATAAGGGAATCCCAAAACATTAGCTCATAGCTCTGAATTGTATAAGCTATCTCGTAGTAGCGACCTCGATATCTTGAGGCTATTCTCTCAGCTAACTCCTCAAATTTAGGATCTATGCTAAAGGCTCTTAGGAACTGGGTTTGTGTAAAATTGTAATTCTTCTCCAATGCATCTGCTACTCTCCTTGTATTCTCAGCCCATACTGGTAGATTAACGGTTAATGCTATTGCCTGCTCCCCAGAGTTTGCATAAAGTGCCAGCCATGCTAGATAATGGGTGTATGCTGTAGATACTGGGTTAGGCTTTATCTCTTGATCTTTTATTATTGGCTTTAGTAACCACAAAGCGTTGTAATCCCCTTGGAGAGCTTTGTAAAAGAACTCCAACTCTTCTTCATATTGTGCTCTAGAAAACATAATTGCTATAGACCTTACATCATGGTTTACTATATACCATTCCTGTCTAAACAACTCTAAAGCCTTTTCTAGGCTAATTCTCTTTTCCTCTAATTGTTTAATAAACGGGTGTGATAATATCTTTTCGTTAAGCTGTCTTAACTGATTTCTGATTTCATTTAACATTCTAACCACTTCTAACTTTTACTCCTCCAGTAATCTCTAGCGGCGCCCTATTAATATTGATTCCTTCTATGTACCACCAGATGGCTGCAGCAGCACCAATCCCCCATAATGCCAAATTGTAAGCTAGGAACGCGTTAAAGCTCCAAGTAGACGTTATGTAGACCGAGATAGCGTTTAGAGTTATTGGAAACGCCCTTATCGAGCCTATCAGGAAGGCTCTTAACGAGTTTGGCATTAGGGTTGGTTCATATATTGTCCTTACAGCCCAGCCAAACTCGCTGAATATCATATTAAGGAACAATAATGTATAAAAGATCATTAAGTAGGTTCCTAAATATGGTGCTAGCAAGTAGATTATTAGCATGGTTATGAAACCTCCAACGTAAGATAGTAAACTGAAACCTTTGGATAGCATTTTATCAACTATATAAGCAGCTATAAACCCTCCAGCTGAAGCTCCTAGGTTTGCCATTATCATTATTAAATAATATGCAACCCCCTTGAAGAAGAAATCAGCCACGTAAAATGCCATCAATCCATAAGTTAAATATTGTGAAACTCCGATAATTACCAAGAAGAGATATCTTTTCCAAAAACTTACACTGCTAACGTTGTAGTTTATTGTAGCATTGTTATCCTCCTGTAGATTCTTAGATTCTTTCTCTGCTTCATTTATTTTTCCTTTAGTAACTAGCCACCTTATGCTCTCAGGAAGTTTTATCCTTAGTGCTATAGCTACACCTAGACTTATAAGAGATGTTATAGCGACTGAGATTAATTCAATCTCTAGTGAGTTGGTTAAGTAGTAAACTGAAAAGAATATTATCGCGGCAGCTAAAGCTCCTATGTTATCGAAGTTTGGTGATAATATCAAGATCTTATCCCTATGCTTCGCAGGGGAATTTTCAGCTAAATATGATAGCATTACTGGAACTTCTCCCTCAACTCCAAATATTCCTAATACAATTCCTGCAGAAAGCAAAATAAGGAAGGGTAAAGTGAAATGTCCCCCTGAGAGAAGTGCTGAGAGAGCTACAAGGAAGGAGCCAATACCGTACAAACTCATGGTTATTATAAACATCTTTTTCCTACCGGCTATCCTATCGGAAATGTAAGAAAGTAAGAGATCTCCTACAAGGGTCGCGACTATGGGTGCTACGAGGAAGAATAT
Source organism: Sulfolobaceae archaeon (assembly GCA_026627305.1). Taxonomy (GTDB): domain Archaea; phylum Thermoproteota; class Thermoprotei_A; order Sulfolobales; family Sulfolobaceae; genus JAPNVD01. The sequence goes on along the minus strand of JAPNVD010000008.1, from coordinate 13,169 downwards.
GTTTTGTATGTTCTCATAAGCTAAGGGTGCTATTGAGGTTATCAATCCCCATAGGAAGAACCCTACTGATGTAGATCCAAATAAAAGCCAATGAGTTCCAGACCATTTAGCCTTATCTATTCTCTCAATAATTCTTTCCATGTGATAAAAATTGAAAAAACATACTTATAAACCTTACTATAATATTCTATTGTTAATCTTGGATAAGACTTATACAGTGCATAAATACTTTATAAACTGGTCAGACAATCTTATATTTGGATGAAAGTCTCAGAATTGATCTCAAGGCCACCCATATCTGTTGAGATAGATGACAGTATAAAAGAAGCCTCAAAAATAATGTCAAAAGAAAATGTGGGGTCAGTAGTAGTTACTGATGAAGGAAAAATAGCTGGAATAGTCACTGAAAGGGACATCATAAGAGCTATTGCTGATGAGACTGACCTTAACATGCCTGTATCGGTAATAATGTCTAAGAATCTTGTTACTATAAATGGAGATCAAGATGTTTCTGAAGCTGCAGCACTTATGATGCAAAAGGGAATAAGACATTTAATTGTTGTGGATTCTAATGGTTCACTTTTGGGGGTTGTTTCAATTAGGGATGTCCTGAAAGCGTTGGGTAAGCTAGTGTTAGATTTAACCGTGTGGTAAACGATTTAGCAGCAGTGCTGAGTCACTTCCCTTATGATTTTCTCGATTTTATAAAATCATATTGAGAAATATAAGATTAAAAATGGAAGGCTTATAGAAAGTTTTATTATGTAAACCTTTTTAGAATCTTACTAGTTGGGCCCGTAGCTCAGCTAGGTAGAGCGGCGGGCTTTTAACCCGTAGGTCCCGGGTTCGAATCCCGGCGGGCCCGCGTAATGGGGGTTTAACCCCCATGCCTTGCCGCTCTCCATTTCTAGTTTCATCAACTTATATATCAGCAAGTAATAAGTAATACCGTGTATTCGGTATTACTAGAGCCTACAAACGAGCAGGCTAAGAATTTTCTGGAAAGTAAGCTGAGAAAAGAACTGATAGTTATATTTGCGGACTGTAGTATAAACTATGTTGGAAGGGCAACATCAAAGGCAGATAACGCCTCTAGATTAATAATTTTGAAATCGGATGGTACTGTAATAGTACATGAGAGCACTAAGAGGGAGCCATTGAATTGGCAACCTCCTGGTACAGAAGTCTCAGTTTTTCTAATAGACGGCAACTTAATAATAAGGGCTACGAGGAGAAGACCGAAAGAGGTTTTGGAAATATTTCTAAAGAAAATCTATTACATCACATCTTCATACATAAATGATGGTGAGTTCCAAATAGTAGGTAGGGAACTCGATATTGTTGATAAAGTCATTAAGAATCCTTGGATTATTGAAGACGGTTTTAAAGTGATTGGTAGAGAGTATGCTACACCATATGGTAAAATAGATCTACTAGGAGTTGATAGTAGAGGAAATTATGTAGTAATAGAATTTAAAAGGGCAAAGGCTGGACTTCAGGCAGTTTCACAGCTTTATAGGTACTATATGTATTTTGTTGAAATCTATGGAAGTAAAGTTAGAGGAATATTGGTTGCCCCTGATATAACTTCTCATGCTTTGGATTTATTAAAGAAGCTAGGGTTAGAGTTCCTTAAACTAGATCTTAGTAAACAAGTATCTCTAGTTCAACAGTATTAATTTCTATGGTTTTTGTTAGAAAAGAGGAGAGAGACGCTATTCTTAATCTCAAATAGTTATATGTACTAAAATACTAGAGGGAGGCTGGTTGCCTCTTGATATACTTCCTTTTAATGTAGGCTGAAATTGATGAGCTGGCTAGGAAAGTTATTAGTAAAGTATTTCTCTGGAAAAGTTAAGCATAAGCAAGTAATTAATATAAAAAGTGAATAAAATAAGCATAATTTATGGTAAGCTTTAAGAGTTTTTACTCAAGAGAATAATGTTTGATGAACTACATAGGTAAACCGGTCAAGAGAATAGAAGACCCTAAATTCATAACAGGGAAGGCTACTTATGTTGATGATATAGAAATACCTGGAACACTGTTCGTAGCTTTCTTGAGGTCACAAGTACCTCATGCATATATAAAAGTGAAGAAACAAGAAGGGATATTTACAGGTGCTGATATAAATCCAGGTAAAGATTTTCCGATTCCTGAAAGAGAAGTAACATATGTAGGTCAGCCCATAGCAGCAATAGTTGCTAAGGATAGATATGAAGTTTATGATCTTTTAGAGAGTATTGAGGTAGAGTACGAAAACTTACCTTATGTGCTAGATCCTCAAGAAGCGCTAAACAATAAGGTTAAGGTTTATACGAAGAAGGATAGTAATATTTATCTAGAGAAGCTATGGCAAGGAGGAGATGTGGATAAGGCATTTAAAGAAGCTGACATGGTGATAGAGGATGAGCTAATAAATCAAAGGGTTATCGCAAACCCATTGGAGACCAGGGGAGCGTTAGCCTATTTTGATGGTCAAAGACTAACCTTTTGGTCTTCTACTCAATCTGCACACTATTTAAGAAGGAACTTAGTTAGCTTTCTGGGATTCGATAATATAAGGGTAATACAACCAGATGTTGGTGGGGCTTTCGGCAGTAAAATAATAGCACACCCTGAAGAGTATGCACTAGCTAAAATTGCGATGATCCTGAGGAGACCGGTGAAGTGGATCCCAACTAGGAGCGAAGAGATGATGAGTGCTGGTCATGGTAGAGACAAGAGGTTAAAGTTTAAGGTTGGTGTAAAGAGGGATGGAAGGATCGTAGCATTAGAGGGAACCTTAATAGCAGACTTAGGTGCACCATATCCAGATGCTAACGATGACGAAAGCGGAAATGTAGATTCTACTTCAAGGATGCTTTTAGGACCTTATAAGATAACAAATGCTAAGCTAATTTCATATGCTGTTAACACCAATAAACCACCTACTCAATCATATAGGGGTGCAGGTAGACCAGAGGCTACATACTTTATTGAGAGGATAATGAACATTATAGCGAACGAGTTAAATATCGATCCTATAGAGTTGAGGTTAAGAAATGTTGTAAGACCTGAAGAGATGCCTTATACAAACGCTTTTGGTGTCACTTACGATTCTGGAAATTACGTAAAGATGCTGGAGATTGCTAGGGAATACTATAGTACTCTCCAGAACGAAGCCCAAAAGATAGGTGGATGTGTTGGCTTAGGGATGTACGTTGAGATTACTGCCTTTGGTCCTTGGGAGACGGCTAGAGTTTTAGCCAAAAGTGATGGGAAAATTATTGCGATAACTGGTAGTGGACCCCATGGACAAGGAGATCCAACAGCTTTCGCACAAATAGTGGCTGATATTTTAGAGATTCCAATAGAGAGAATAGATGTGGAATGGGGAGATACTGACATAATTGAAGACGGAATTGGAACTTGGGGAAGTAGAACAGTAACGGTAGCAGGCTCAGCAATGATGAAGGCTTCTGAAGAACTGAGGAGAAGATTAATAGAAGTAGGCGCAAAAATGTTAAACGCTGACGTTGAGGAGGTTGAATATAAGGAAGGAAAGGTTGTGCATAAGACTACTGGCAAGTCTGTGAGTTTAAACGAGATAATATCTAATGCTTACAATATGGGTGTATCACTAGATGTAACTTACGTATATCCCGTATCTTCACCAACTACACCTTATGGAGTACATATGGCTCTAGTTAAAGTTGATAAAGAGACTGGAAAGATCAGTGTAGTAAAATATATAGCGTTAGATGATGTTGGCAGGGTCATTAATCCATTGCTAGCTGAAGGTCAAATAGATGGTGGAGTTATGCAAGGTATTGCACAAGCCCTATACGAGAAGGCCGTATTAAATGAAAGCGGCCAATTAGTTAACGCTACATTAGCGGATTATGGATTTCCAACAGCAGTTGAAGCACCTAAGATTGAATGGCACTACATCGAGATGGGATTCTCTACGCATCCAACCGGAAGTAAGGGAATAGGGGAAGCTGGTGCTGTTATATCCTCTCCAGTAATAGTTAATGCAGTTGAGAACTGTCTAAAAGTTAGGATTAAAGAGATGCCCATGTCACCGGAACTGATAGTTAAGTGAAAATTTATTTAAACTATAGGAATTAATATAACTCATTAAATGAAGTGCGTTTTTTGGTTTAAAAAGGATTTAAGACTTTACGATAACACTGCACTTATTAAGGCTTCTGAAGAGTGTGACCAAGTTTATCCAATCGTAGTTTTTGATAGCAGACTGACGTTTAACGATTATACGTCAAATAGGAGATTGTATTTCTATCTTCAAGCGCTTAAATCTTTATCAAGAAGAATTCCAATTACTATATTGAATGGGGATACAGTCATAGAAATAAAGAAGTTCATGAGAAATGTGGGTGCAGAATACCTTTTCTATAATAAGGATTTTGACCCTTTCATTAACTATGACGAACTATGTAAACAAGTGAAGTGTAAGAGTTATAAAGATTTCCTTATCGTAGAGCCAGGAGAGCTTCCTCTTTATAAGATATTTACGCCATATTACAAGAGGTGGAGGGATGTTCAAAAGGAGAAACCGAGGGGATATCCCAGTGGCAAATTCCTAGGTGATAGGTCTGAAGTTCCAGAACTGGTTAAAGCCTTTGAAATTCCTAAAGCTGACGAAGATTCTGCCTTGGAGACATTGAGGTCTTTCAACGAGTCCCTTTACTCTATGACATATACCTCTAGGCTCTCTCCCTACATAAATACTGGTCTAATATCTATTAGGGTTGTTTACTGGGGAGTTAAAAGTGAGGAGTTTAGAAGACAGTTAGCCTGGCGTGATTTTTACTATCAGCTTTACACTTTGAGGAGAGACTACCTAGAAACTGGGATTATAAGGAGGTTCAATTCAAATATTAAATGGAAAGATAATGAAGAGGAGTTTAATGCGTGGACTAATGGTATGACAGGTATACCAATAATAGATGCTGGTATGAGGGAGTTGAACTCCACGGGCTATATACATAACAGGATAAGGCTCCTCGTCTCGTATTTCCTTACAAAGGTGTTAGGAATAGACTGGAGGAAGGGGGCTAAGTACTTCATGCAGCAACTATTGGACGGAGATTACATCCTAAATACGGCAAATTGGCAATGGGTAGCAGGAGTTGGGGCTGATACTAGAATTCATAGGAGGTTTAATATAATATCTCAGGGTAAAATGTACGATAGTAAGGGAGAATATATAAAGAGGTGGGTAACGGAACTCAGCAATGTTCCCCAAGAGTACATTCATGAGCCATGGAAGATGAGTTATTGGCTACAAAGAGAGGTGGGGGTAATAATAGGGAAGGATTATCCCTATCCTATAGCTGATCCAAGAGGATATTTTATAAACTATTAGCTGTTTGTAATTTGACGTATACTATAATGTTCTAATTCTACAAATTTATATTTTAATAAAAGACTTAAATTAGTAAGACTCATATTATCTATAGATCTGTATGTCTGTAACATGGGCTTTACCCTTCGAGACAAAGATTCAGCCTAAACTGAATGGTAACAAGCAAGTTACCATAGAGACATATAAGGAGATTCACCAAAAGAGCATTGAAGATTTCAGGGGTTTCTGGGCTTCAGTAGCGTCTGAGCTTGAGTGGTTTAAAGCTTGGGATAAAGTGCTTGACGACAGCAATCCTCCGTTCTATAAGTGGTTTGTAGGTGGTGAGCTTAACGCATCTTATTTAACCCTAGATAGGCATGTTAGAACTTGGAGGAAAAATAAAGTTGCTATAATATGGGAGGGAGAGCCTGTTGATGAAAATGGAAATCCTAAAGAAAAGCGTGTGTTAACATATTATGACCTTTACAGAGAAGTGAACAGAGTAGCTTACCTACTTAAGACTAAATATGGACTTAAGAAGGGCGATACTATCGCTATTTATTTGCCAATGATACCTGAATTACCAATATTCATGTTAGCTGCTGCAAGATTAGGTGTTGTGTTCACTGTTGTATTTTCAGGCTTTAGTGCTGATGCGTTAGCTTCAAGGATAAACGATTCGGAGGCTAAACTACTAGTTACTGCTGATGGTGCTTGGAGGAGAGGAAAAATAATAAATCTCAAGGAAATAGCTGATAAGGCTCTGGAAAAAGCACCAACAGTTAAAGATGTTATAGTTGTGAGGAGGGTTGGAATTAATGTAAACATGAAACCTGGAAGAGATGCATACTATGATGAGCTCATGAAGCAGGTACCTTTAGATGCATATGTTGAGCCTGAAAGGGTGAAGTCTGAGGATCCTCTTTACATACTTTACACTTCAGGTACTACTGGCAAACCTAAGGGTATAGTTCACGATACTGGAGGTTATTTGACATTACTTCATGCTACAATGAGGTGGGTATTTGATATAAGAGACGATGATATATATTGGTGTACAGCCGATATTGGTTGGGTTACAGGTCACTCATACATAGTATTTGGACCTCTTCTAGAGGGTGCTACTGAAATAATGTATGAGGGGGCTTTAGATTATCCACAACCCGATAGATGGGTTTCCATTATTGAACGTTATGGAGTTACCATATTCTATACTTCACCAACTGCAGTTAGGCAGTTCATGAAATATGGAGATGAGTGGGTTAAGAGACACAACACTTCTACTGTAAGGCTAATCCATACTGTTGGTGAGCCGATAAATCCTGAGGCTTTCGAGTGGTTATGGAAGTTGGTAGGCAGAAGTGAAGTTCCATTTGGCAGTACCTGGTGGATGACTGAGACCGGTGGAATAATGATTTCGCATCTCCCCGGGCTTTACCTAATTCCATTAAAGCCTGGGACTAACGGTATGCCGATATTAGGAGTTAACGCTGATGTTTTAGATGAAAACGGTAATCCGGCTAAGGTGGAGGAAAGAGGATATTTAGTTATCAAGAATCCTTGGCCAGGGATGCCGCTTACAATATATAAAGATCCGGAAAGGTATGTTAAGGTCTATTGGAGCAAATTCCCTGGATTCTTCTATGCTGGAGATTATGCTGTAAAGGATAGGGATGGCTACTTCTGGATCTTAGGTAGGGCTGATGAGGTCATAAAGGTCGCTGGTCATAGACTAGGAACTTATGAATTAGAATCAGCGTTAATAGAGAACCCTGCAGTGGCGGAGGCTGCAGTTATTGGAATTCCTGATCCTGTAAAGGGCGAGGTACCCGTAGGATTTGTTATATTAAAGGCAGGATACACTCCAAGCAAGGAATTAGAGAAGGAGTTGCAGGAAACAGTTAGACAAAAAGTTGGACCAATAGCTTCGCTGAATGGTATATACTTCGTCTCAAAATTGCCTAAAACTAGGAGCGGAAAGATAATGAGAAGGGTAATAAGGGCTGTCGTTACCAAGAGTGAAGTAGGGGATATAACGACTCTCGAAGATGAGGCATCTGTAGAGGAGATTAAGAAAGCTCTGGAGGAGTTTAGGGCAGAGTTAGAAAAAACTGGTTAACCATATACTTTTGATAGCCATTCTATCATCTCCTTTATACCGTCATCTAGTCCTGGCTTTATATCACCTAAAATTTTTCTTGTTGTAGCACAATCATATTTTATTCCTGCATACGCTAAAAATGATTTTAGACTAGGAGGAGTGAATGTATCAATTAGCAACTTAGGAACGTTAAACTCAATTCCAGTAATCTTCATATAGTGTGCCATTTTAACGGCTATATCCCCAAGGTTATATAGCTCACATTCAGTTGCAATGAGGAACTTTTTATCGAACTCGTTAGTTTTAATTAATTTAGCAATGATTTGTGTAAGGTACTTCACATAAATGGCGGCAATGTTTATGTCAATTTTTGGTATTAGCCCCCACTTTATTAGTTTATATAAATATGAAAACTCTACATGATCATTATAATATCCATAAACCATAGTTGGTCTTACTATTACGTAATTCAATCCGCTATTACCTAACGCTGCAATATATCTCTCCCCCTCACATTTAGATTTGTCATAGTCTGTTAACGGCTTTACAATTGATGGATCACAATGTCTTTCCTCTTCTTTTATTGGGTTCCCTATAGGTCCAACTGCGGACATGGCACTTATATGTATTAACTTCGCTGAAGGCACTACCTTTAACATCTCTTCTCCAATCCTCTTTGGAATGTTAGCGTGGGCTTCCATGAAGTCCTCAGTAGAGCCCTTTATGATACCTATTGTGTTCACCACAAAGTCAGGCTTTACCTTTTCAAGGATAGACCTTATATTTTCGCTTGTCAACTCACCGCTTTCTATTGTATGTACATCGGAGTTAACGAGTTCAGCATAAATGAGCTTTTTGCTTCCCTCTAGTTTTCTGTAAGTTATATAAGTCTCGTAATCCTTTACTAGCTCTTTAGCTACATTGGATCCTATAAAGCCTAAGCCGAACACTAAAACTTTCTCTTTCATAGTTTAAGATACGTATTAGCTATAAAATAAGGTTATACTAAAGGATTCCCATTAGCGTTCGATAAAAATTTTGTAAATTAAATATACTACTATGAGTATAATTGCTATTATTGCAAAAATGTTTCCAAATTTCTCAGCCTCTACTATTATTGAGTTTATCTGATTACTGAATACTATTCCTATAGCCAAGAATATGCTATCCCAAGTTATGTGTCCTATAAAGGTTAGTGCAATAAACGCCATTATTCTCATCCTAGCCAAACCCGCTGGGTAAGATATTAACGCCCTTAAACCTGGTACGTATCTAAAGAGCAGAACAGCTAATGAGCCATGTTTAGAAAACCATAACTCTAAGGAGTTCAGCCTTCTACTAGTTAACCCGATATATCTTCCATATTTTATTAGAAGAAACCTTCCTAAGTAGAGCGCTAACTCGTATGATATTAACGAGCCTACTAGACTTCCCATTGTACCTATTAGTAATCCGAAGAAGGGGTTTATCTGGCCTCTTGCTGCATAATAACCTACCAAAGGCATCACAACCTCACTTGGTATTGGTAATCCTAAAGCTTCTAATACCATAGCTGAAAAAAGAACGAGTGGGTTAGTAATTAGACTTAAGATAGCAGTCAATATGCTCAAGTTATTTCAGTGTTTATAGAGATGATGCAATATATATTCTTTGCCGTAGCATATGATAAAATAACTGTTAAGTAGAGTTACTTCAAATATTTTAATAGATATTAACAATAAAAATATAATTTGCCCTTTATTGTATGCATAAATATAAAAGTCAATGTTAAATCTTTAAATATATGAGATTCTTACTCCGTTGTAAACCTCAGACAATCAAACCCCCTACTGGCAAAAAAGTTGCAGTAATAGGTGCTGGACCTGCAGGCCTAGGTGTAGCAGCACAGCTCAGGTGCTTTGGTCACGAAGTTCACGTTTATGATGCTTTGCCAGAACCATCAGGTCTATTACTATTCGGAATTCCAGCATGGAGGGTAAATAAGCAAGATATAAGGTTAGGAGTAAAAGAATTGGTAGATATAGGCGTAAAGTTCCATACTTCAACCTTCGTATACTGTGGTGATAAGAGGCCTTCTAAAGAGGAAGATCTAGCTATAGCCTTGGCTAAGGAATTTGTGGACTTAAACGAGATAATATCACAATACGATGCTACAGTTATAGCTACAGGAACTTGGAAGGAGAGGGAAAAGGGAGTTCCAGGAGAAAAACTTCCAGGAGTTTATGGTGCTCTAGAATTCCTATTTAGGATATATCTCTACGAATTAGGTTATGCGCCCAAAGAGCAGATGTTTCCCGTAGGATCCAAAGTTTTAGTAGTGGGTGGAGGGCTAACTGCTATCGATGCTGCTGTTGAATCTCAGATTTATGGAGCTAAAAAGGTTGTAGTTGCATATAGGAGGACTTTAAATGAGGCTCCTGCAGGTAAGACAGAGATAGAAAGAAACCTATTAGCTAGGGGGATAGAATTTAGAGAGTTAATTGATCCTATTAGGTTTGAGGGAAAGGATAGACTGGAAAAAGTAGTATTTATAAAGATGAGATTAGGTGCACCGGATAAGTCTGGGAGACCTCATCCTGAGCCTGTACCTGGAAGCGAGTTTGAGGAAGAGTATGATACGGTTCTATTAGCTATTGGTGAAATTCCAACTCCTCCATTCGCTAGTGGATGTGCTGGAATACAACTGACCAGATGGGGTACAATTGATGTTGATAATAACTTTAGAACCACTAGGAAAGGCGTTTTTGCAGTTGGAGATGTTGCACATGGCCCCTCATTAATAGGTAAAGCATTAGGTGCAGGAGTTAGAGCAGCTCCAATAATAAATGATTACTTAGAAGGAAAATTAAACTGGCGTTAATTTTTCTTTTTTAAAAGGTTAATATGGTGTAACCTTCATTAGCGAATTTAACTATTACGTCAGCTCCTTTAGATATCTCATCATAATATATTAAGTCTTGTTGCTTCACGTTATAGTTAGTCATAGCCATTTGGCAAGCATAGACTTTAATATTAGATTGTTTTAACGATGTAGAGTTCTTTTGAACTATGCTCGAGAGCTCAGTATTATTTTTATTCAGTGCATTGATTCCAGGGCCTAGGAAAACTATCTTTACATCTTCAGCTCCCATCATTTTTAATCCAAGAGCTACGTTTACAGCAGTATTTACGTTTAATTGATCTTGTGACTTAACAACAAGAAGGAACTTAGCCATAGCTTATCAGTAAAGTTTCTTTTGTTCATCTATTAAAGTTTTGCTTAATATAAGTTTAGAATGTTGATATTCTTAAAACATAAGAAATTATATATGAATAAGTAACTAATTATCACTACCTCTTAAACATAAATATACTTCTAGATAGAAATGTTTATTTAAAAGTATACAAAGAATGAAACTAGATTTAACATGAAAATTACATGGATGATAGGTGGAGCACAAGGAACTGGCGTAGATACATCTGCAACTCTATTCGGTAATGCTGTAGCTGCTGCTGGTTATTACTTATACGGAAACAGGGAATATTATTCTAACATTAAGGGTAGGCACAGTTATTTTAACGTTACTATAAGCGATAGAAGAGTTCATAGCATCTCACAACATGTTGATATTTTAGCTTCATTTGATGCTGAAACAGTATTTCAACACTTCACAGAGGTAAAAAGCATATTAATATATAACAAAGAGTTGGAAAACATTAAGATATCTACAATACAAAGCATGGAACCAGAGTTAGTGGAGTATTATACCAAGCTTTTGAACGAGCAAGGTTTCGGCGAAACAATAGGAGATGTTGTAAAGAGTTTGCAAGCTAAGGGCATTAAGGTTATACCAGTTAATTATGACGAAGTATTGAAGAAGATAGCTGGAGATTTGAAAGTACCTCTTTCAGTAGTCGAGAGAGCAAGGAACATGATAGCTGTTGGAGTTTCGTTTAAGCTGTTGGGATTGAAGTCTGATTACTTGTTTAACTCAATAAGGAAAACCTTTAAGAACGAACTGTTCGCTAAAATGAACATTTTAGCCTCTCAGTATGGAATGGATCTAGTTCAGCCAATTTATAATTTGCAAGATCTTGAGGCTAATATAAAGGGTAAGAAGAGGATACAGGTAGATGGTAATACCTCTGTGGCAATGGGTAAGATTTATGGTGGATTAAGATTTCAAAGCTACTATCCAATAACGCCAGCCAGCGATGAAAGCGTTTTCATTGAAGCTCATGAAGAGGTTTTTGTCCAAGACCCTGAAACTGGAGAAAAGTATAAGCAAACCATTGTTGTTGTTCAAGCCGAGGATGAATTAGCAGCAATTAATATGGCTTCGGGAGCAGCATTAACCGGTGTTAGAGCTGCAACAGCTACTTCAGGACCCGGTTTCTCATTAATGACTGAAGGAATTGGTTGGGCTGGGATGAACGAGGTTCCAGTAGTTATTACTTACTATATCAGAGGAGGTCCAGCTACTGGTCAACCTACTAGGACATCGCAAGCAGATCTATTGTTTGCAATGAATGTAAGCCATGGTGAGTTCCCAAGAATTGTAATAGCTTCAGGGGATCACGTAGAAGCTTTCCAAGACTCTGTATGGGCTCTAAATCTAGCAGAAAAATATCAAACTCCTGTTATTCATTTAGTTGATAAAGCATTGGCTAACTCATATTCAATATTTGATGTTGATGAGCTGGGATTGAAAGACCTCGTTATAGATAGAGGTAAGTTAGTACTTACACCACCTCCAGACTATAAGAGGTTCGCGATAACTCCAGACGGTGTATCACCGAGAGCTCCATTAGGTACAGTAAGGATGTTCTATACAGGCGATGAGCATAATGAAGAGGGCCACATTAGAGAGGCATCATTTATTAGAGAGACAATGTATGAAAAGAGGATTAAGAAGTTAGAGACTGTTGATAGAGAGGTCCCTGAAGAACAGAGGATAAGGACTTATGGTGATCTAGATTCTAAAAACATTATAATTACCTGGGGTTCACCAAAGGGTGTTATAATGGATGTAATAGATGAACTTGCAGAAGAAGGGATTAAATTGGGCATGATACAGGTAAAAATGTTCAATCCATACCCAGTAAAAATGATGACTAAACTTCTATCAGGAAAGGAAAGGATTATAGATGTGGAGAGTAACTATTTCGGCCAAGCTGGAGAAGTTTTAAAGTGGAAGACTGGAATATCACCTACAAACTATATATTGAAGTGGAACGGGAGACCTGTTATGAGAGATGAGCTAAAGGATGCAATTAAGTTAATATTAGAAAAAGACGAAAAGAGGGTGGTCTTACATGGCGGCGCGTAGAGCAGTAGAATGGATTGATTGGTGCCCAGGCTGTGGAAACTTCGGAATCTTAAGTGCACAACAGCAGGCTATACAAGAGCTGAAGTTAGATCCGAAGAAGGTTGTCATAGTCTCAGGAATAGGTTGCTCAGGTAAGACTCCACACTTTATGACAATACCTGTTTCAGGAGTTCATACTTTACACGGTAGGTCTTTAGCTTTTGCTATTGGTATTAAGTTGGCTAATCCAGATCTAGAAGTAATGCTGAATGTTGGAGATGGCGACCAATTAGGTATTGGTGCTGGTCATTTTGTTAATTCTGGTAGGAGGAATGTGGATTTGGTTGTTGTTGTTCATGATAATGGTGTTTATGGTTTGACTAAGGGTCAGGCTTCTCCTACTTTGAGGTTTGGTGTTAAGACTAAGAGT
>JAPNVD010000036.1 GCA_026627305.1 Sulfolobaceae archaeon | reverse complement strand
ATTCAAGCCTTTATATTTTTCATGATAGGCTGGTGGTTCAGGAACTTTAGGTCTCCCATAAGGAGGGCTATGATGACTGAAGTTACGGAGCCTGAAGAGAGGAGTGAGGCTTTTGGCATACTCCATTCCTTAGATATAGCTGGTGCACTCCTAGCTATAACTTACCTTTCAGTACTTCTCTTTCTGGGCTATTCACCCTTTAAGATACTCCTGTTCACTTCAATACCTCTAGTAGTTTCAACAGTGTTATTAGGGCTCAGTAGAGCTGGGAGTAATAGGCATGAGAGGGTAAAGAGCGGGGAAAAACTGGGGGGTAGGGTATTTTGGACTGTAGTTTTTTCCACAATGTTTTTCGGTTTCAGTTATTATAGCTTCGGCTTTCCAATACTTACGGTAGCCCAGCTAACTGGTAAAGACTACATGGGGATTATAGCTTATGGTATATTCTTGGGATCCTCTTCCCTTTTAGGCTATATCTTTGGAAAAACACGTATAGCTGAGGCTAAGGGTTTAGCGTTTTTAGGCTACTTTTTAGCATCTATGGCATCTCTAGGCTTTGGACTTCTAGGCAACTACGGTATAATTAGCTTTTACCCCTTATCTTTCTTGCTAGGCTCTTCTGTAGCCGCCACTGAGGTCTTCGAGCCGACTATAGTTTCTAAAGTTGTGAGAGCTGAGAGGATGGGTCAAGGGATGGGGATGTTATCTGTGGGCAGGAGCATTGGGATATTAATAGGTAACGTTGTCATGGGATTCCTATACCAGTTAAGCTACTCCTACGCCTACTTCTTCGCCTCAGCAATGTCTTTCATAGCCTTTTTACTTGTACTGGTTATAGTAATTATAGAGAAGGATTAGAGTATCTGACTTCCTCCCGCCTTAAAAGGCGAGGTTTGCCGTTCTTTTATCAACCGGCAAATTGTGTATGGGAAATGTTGATGTGATCCTATTGTAATCTATCAAGATCATAACAGCGGTTAGAACCCATGAAAAGAGAATGACTATTACAGGGACCTTCTTCATCAACCTATAAATCCTCTCTTCTCCTATCTCTATTACAGCATATCTTACCTTAGAATCTATAACTTCATAAAGGGAACAGGAAGCCTCACTCCTTTAGGGCTTGGAGGAGGTCAGATGCTCACGTGTAGTTAACTTAAACAGTAATTTTATAACTTACGATCACAATGTAACCCAATTATGTTCGAAAAACTGAGCAATGAATTAAGGATGGCTTTAAGGGATGCAAATTATGAGAAGCCCACAAGGGTTCAAGAGGTAGTTATTCCCGAAATGTTAAACGGAAAAAGCGTAATGGTTCAGGCTAAGACAGGTTCTGGAAAGACAGCCTCTTATCTAATACCTATATTAGAGTTGAACACTAAAGCTTTGATACTATCACCCACAAGAGAGCTAGCGTCACAGATCTTAGATGAGGCTGAGAAATTAGGCAAATATAAGGGGGGACTAAACGTTAGCCTAATAATAGGTGGCGTAAGTTATAATGAGCAGAGGCAGGCAGATATAGTTATTGGGACGCCTGGTAGGCTATTGGATCTATGGGGAAAAGGTGAGATAGACTTCTACAAGTTTGACGTAGTTATAGTTGATGAAGCTGACAGGATGTTAGACATGGGATTTATTGAAGATGTAAGGATGATATTGGGACATACAAGACCTAAAATGATAGGATTTTTCTCCGCGACCATTCCACCGGAGGTGAGAAAGTTGGCTAAGGAGTTCTCCCCTCAGATAGAGGAAATAATACTCGATGAGTACAAGCCTGTAGAGGAAGTGGAACACGAGTTCATCATGGTGAAGAACGATTGGACCGATAAGGTTTCTAAACTTTTGGACGAGATCAATAACGCTAATAAGGTAATAGTGTTCACTAGGACTAGAGAAAGGGCTAAGAGGCTACATTACTTGGTCAACTCAAGGGGTATAAGGACAGCGTTGCTCAGCGGAGATATGCCTCAATCAGTTAGGTTAAAGAACTTTTATGGCTTTAAGAGGGGAAAATACAACGTCTTAGTTGCCACAGACTTGGCATCAAGGGGAATAGACATAATAGATGTAGATGAGGTGATCAATTTTGACGCCCCTAGAGATTTAGAGACTTATATACATAGAGTTGGTAGGACTGCGAGAATGGGAAGGAAGGGCAGAGCTGTGACCTTTTACACTTACAGAGATGAGGATATCATTGAACGTGTTAAGAGAATGTTAAAGGAAACGTTAGAGGCAAAATAAAAGATGGATGAAGGGATTTTTAAAAAACAAATTAAATAAAATAATTATCTTATTCTATTTACCTTCTCATCATCACGTACACTACAATTACAGCAATTATGGCGATTATTGCGATGACTATAGCTATTAGTCCATAAGTCGTTACCATGCTCTTTAACGATGATATCTCAGATGAAAGGCTAGATATAGTGCTCTCGAGCGACGATATTTCGCTGCTTAAGGTATGGTCTATTGAGGTTATAGTGCCGTTTAGAGAGCTCACATCGCTGTTTAGCTTGTTGTTAAGTGACGTCACGTTGTTACTTATGGACGTTACGGTTGAAGATAGGTTGGATACGTTGCTCTCCACTTTGTGTAATTCGCTGTTAACTGTACTCAGGGAGTTCTCGAAGTTTATGTTTACAGCTGATGAAGAGCTCAGACCATCTGACTGAACAGCTATTACTTTAAGCTGATAAGTCCCATCTGGGTATTTGGTGGTGTTTAAGGATATAGTGTAAGTTCCGTTGCTAGCGAAAGACTGTATTAACATACCGTCCAAATATACGCTTACGTTATCCACATCAGCGCCAGTTACCTTTATAGTTACATTGACTAGACCTGTAGCGTTTATTGGTGCAGTTATACTTATTGTTGGTAAAGCTGGATAAACGTTTGCCAGGTGTGTATTTACTGGTATGATCTTTGAGTTAATTAGCTTTATACCATTTACGTTACCTCCTGTTACGTAAATCACTGAGTTATAGGCGACTATGTCTTCTGCTGTGCTTTCCACTAATGTTACTGTTGAGCCATAAATTGTTAGTCCTGTTACGTTGCTGTCAGTAATGGTCACGTTGCTGTTCTTTATAGTATCGTTAATTAAGATATCGTTTATCATAGTCCCCTGTAGGTTAACAAAAGTATCGTTAACCAGGCTCGCGTAATATGTTAAGGGGTCAGAGACCACCTCATTAGCTATATAGCTGTAAGGTAAGACATATAGGGTGTAAGCTAGGCTACCGTTAGTTGAAGTTGGATTTCCCAGTGCTGACTCCCCAGTTACAAGTATCTTGAAGGGTTCACCGTAATA
Source organism: Sulfolobaceae archaeon (assembly GCA_026627305.1). Classification (GTDB taxonomy): domain Archaea; phylum Thermoproteota; class Thermoprotei_A; order Sulfolobales; family Sulfolobaceae; genus JAPNVD01. Next base: position 9,115 of record JAPNVD010000036.1, on the reverse strand, counting down.
GCCTATTCCAGCTAAATATGTTAAGCTTCCTGGATTTACCACTGAAGGTAAAGTGAAGTTCCCCTCCCATAGACCTATCTTAGGGTTATACCATAGTGGGACTTCTACAACTTGACTAATTGTTGAATACTCATAGGATAGGCTGGAGGGATATACTGTAGCGCTGAACATTCCAAACTTCACCTCTCCACTACCGTTAGTTATGTTAGCATAGATTATCACGTTCTGTCCCTCAAATGCGTACTTTACTGAGCTGACTTTAACAATGGACTGAGGTGCAACATATATCTGTCCGTAGAAGAACCCAGGTATTGCAACGTTTAAGGTGTAAGAGCTATAATTGGAGAATAACAGGATTGTGTATAGTCCAGGCTGTAATCCCTTAGGAACGTATAAGTAGCCCAGATAAACACCAGTAATAGGCGAGAATGGGATGAAAGCCTTACTAACGACCTTGCCATCGCTATTTATTAGCTCTGCAGTCAGGTTTGATCCCACCTCTAAATCTGTATAAGTGGGCAATTGAGCTAGACTTACTGGAGGAGTTATTGAACCCTCGATCACAACATACTGCCCTGGAGCTACGCTACCTGGCTCAGATATAACCTCTGGTAATACGAATAAGCTCTGTAAGAAGGCTCCGTTAGTGAAGGGATCAAAGCCATAAGCGTTATCTGCAATTATCAGTAGGTCACCATAGGGTAGATTCATAGGTAATAGACCTTCACCAAGGCCATCAATTACAGTTATGTTAAAGGAGGTCACATAGGTGTAGCTGTTCGTTGTAATATTATAACTATAAACGCTGAATGTTATGTTAGTTGGTCCTATAATGGGCATGCCGTAAATGTTTGTTACTTGAACAGTTAAGTTATACCCAAGTTCAGCATCTATAGGTGAAAAAGCGTAAAGGTTCAGGAACTCAACATAGAAGCCTGAGAAAGCCTCATAGTACCCAATCCCTCCAATGCCGTTGCTAGCTTTTCCGTAAACGTAGAAGAAAACCACACCATTAGCTGTTAAAGGCATTGGGGTAGTTGCAACCCACAGCTTTAGTACAGGATTATAGGTTAGTTTAACTTCTGATAAGTTGCCCATGAAGCTCTCGATAATGGCATTGAATGTTCCACTGGTAACGGGCTCTCCGTTATAGGTTATGTTAGCAGTTATCAGTATTGGCTCTCCAGGATAGAACTGTTGTGCTGGGGCTACACCTATCGTAGTGGAGTTGTAGACGTTAACGACAATAGACAGACTACTAGAAGACAAGTTCATGGGGAATAGGTTGGCGAAATATCCCGCATTTATTGTACCATAACCTGTGACTAGGTTAAAACCATACTTGGCTACCCAAGGTATGTTGTAACCATAGGTTATAGGCTCGATAGCTTTACCGTAATAGTTTTGGGCCATGTACTGTAATACCGGGTTTAAAAGCCCTATTTCAGAGTGAATATAGCTCTCTACATCAGCTAAAATCCCTGCAGTCAGCGGTGAAGCCTCGCTAGTACCGCCAGTGATCTGTGTGACATTTCCAGGACATATGATGAATATCCCAGGGTACACATTAGCGTTAGCTGAGATCTCTGGGACTAGTTTGCCATAAGGATATGTCAATGGGGTTGGAAGGTTCCACTCATACCAGGGCTTTGGCTCGACAATGCTTATACCACCTGTCGATCCACCATAGTTAACGCCATTAGGTACGAAACCGTAATTAGACCAGGCTGTCTGATAGTAAGACCCGTTGGGGAACTGGACATAGACCGTAGTACCGCCCACTGCTGTAACGAAAGGTGAAGTTGAGGGATAGCCTACTGTGCCTATGGGACCGCTACTATAACCTGAACCTCCTGCATCTCCAGAACTGGCTAGGAAAGTGATTCCCTCTGCTGAACCTAAGGCATAAAATTGGTCAGTTAATACTACACATGAATAGAACGTAGGCCCATTAAATAAGAGCGGCAAAAAGCTCTCTGCAATACTGAAGCTCTGGGATAAGACATTAACAGCGTCTTGCTGGTCTATATAAGCTATAGCAGTAAATAAAGGTAGGTTAAGGTTGGCTATGTATAGTATAATGCTTGCTTTTGGAGCCATTGTGTGGGCTATCTCAACGTCTAGGCTTATTTCACCAGCCCAGCCAGAAGCGAGACCTAAGTTAGGATCATAAGGACCTATTGGTACAACTGTGAAGTTAGGAGGATTAGGTAACCCAGTCACCTTATCGAAATATACCAACTCTTGATATATTTCAGGGTCACCTGCGAAATCTAAGATCCCGATCGTTGTATTAGCTCCCTGGGTTGGTAGGGCTGTCGTATTATAGACCTTCTGAAGGACTGTGGGCCAATAACCCTCTATTGGGGTTGTCTGGTTAACCTCTTGGGAAAACTTCTCTATATCCTTTTGTGTAATTAAAGTGGTAGGGTGTGCAAACAGGATTGCTGAGATATTGCTAGAGTACACATAGACGTCTAACTTAGGCTGTCCATAAGATATGTAAAAGGTATTGTTGCCGTTTGAATAGACCGCGAATTTCACTCCTAAGTACTTCTCTACTTGGGAGACCTTACCTTCAGCTACTATAACAGAATCCATAACGGTGAAGATTATGTGAAAACCTTTTTGTTCCAAATAGGAAAGCGTACTATTGAACTGTGCCACTGGCAAGAACATCTTTTCTACCTGCTCCCGTGTAAGGAACTTATGATATAGGGGCGAATAAGGATTGGAGACCGCAGAGGCATAGTAGTATAGTTCTCCCAGGTTCCTCAGCGGTATATATACAGTAAATATCACTTCTTGATTAGGATTTAGACTACCTACCTCTCTAAGACCGTTTACAGGTAGAATTTGTTGAATTGAGTGCGTGGTTAATGATGTTATAGGAGCTATTATTGAGGTTAATAATATAAATAATATAGCAACTAGTAGGGATTTAGTATTCATACCAACTACGATGATAGTTATTTATTAAAACTTTCTAATTAACGTATTATGTCCATATTACTGAGGTTTGATAAAAAATTTTTAATGAAATGGATATTATAGTAGAAGATACTCAGAGTATAACTATAGTTATCCCGAACGTTTGAATTGTGCCTATTAGATATTCTAAAAAAGTTGTTCCATAGCTGAAAGCGACATTAGTCCGTGGTGAGGGATTTTTCCCTTTCCATCATGGCATCTAGACATTACATTACCTTTTTTATTAAATTTATTATATCTTATAAAATTCAATTAAAGTTTATTTAGAGTTAACCTTAAATGCTAAAATTGAATTTTGCATAATCTATGAAAAACGTTGTAGTGATTGGTGCAGGGAACGCTGGAAGCATAGTAGCTAACAAACTCCAAAGTTTGGGAATTAACGTCACAGTCATCGAGAGGTCAGAGTTCTCCTTTTATCAGCCTGGAGTGATAGATGTAGCCTTTGGAGATGCGAGAAAGGAGGATGTGATAAAGCCAGTTAAGGAAGCAGTAAAAGCTAATATAATTAAAGATGAAGTGGTCAAGGTTGATGTTGAAAACCACTCAGTAGTCACTTCTAGCGGTAAGACCATAGGCTATGATTACTTAGTCATAGCCCCAGGGGCTGAGAACAAGAGGTTAGAGGGGTTTCCATCTTGGCATTCCCTAGAGGATCTTGAACTACTTAAACAGCAGATAGATAAGTTTGATGGAAATAAAATAGTCATAGGCTATTATGGAGTAATAAAGTGTCCAGCAGCACCCTTTGAGTTTGCTTATTTCTTTAGGAGGAGATTCCCGAGGGCTGAAATAACATTGCTCAACCCTGTGACACAGCCTCCAGAGATCCAGAAGCCTATGGCTGAGCTATTAGGTAAGTTGGCAAAGGATTACAAAATAAACGTGATCAGAGGGTTTAAGATCAGGGATATAGATAGGAACTCCAAGACCATTATATCAGAAGATGGCCAGAAGGTCACCTATGATTTAGCCTTGATCGACACTCCTATAAGGGCAGGGAAAGCCTTCGAAAACCTGACTGACAATACTGGCTTTATACCAGTTGACAAATATTCTCTAAGGTATAAGGATTACGATAACGTTTTTGCAATAGGCGATGTTACAAACATTATGATACCGCCTAAGACTGGTGGTCTAGCACACTTTGAAGCGAAGTTTGTAGCTAACAGCATCTACGCTGATATAAACGGCTATGAGAAGAAGAGGTTTGATGGCTCAGCCCTATGTGCAATTTACGGCGGTTCAGATAGGGGAATGCTGGTGAAGATGAACTACGAAAAGGGCTCTATAGCTGGTCCCAGCTCGTTATTTTATATCGCTAAGAGGTCCTTCATGAAATTATACTGGAACACGCTTAAAGGGAACTTCATTATATAAGGTGATCAAACGCAAAGCGATCTCTATTGCCACATCGTTAGCTTATCAATTCTCATAACAGTTTTTAGCCTTTCAGCACAACTCCAATGTTTTCTTCTCAATACTAGCTTGTCCCCCTCTCAATACCATACATCACTGAAAAGTTAGATACTAGCCCTAAAGCTAGGAAAAGATGTATTATTGGGATTATTGGGCTCTTTACGGCAAATAGCCATATAAGACCTAGTATACCAGTTATGACGATTAAGCCAATATTTCCAAGTAGCATCCTCCTTATTATGTCCCTTTTTGCATACCTCAAACAGAATAATGAGAATCCGAAGAGGGCTATACCAATTGCAATATGTAAGTAGAGAAGGGATTTAATTACTTCGTAAAGCATCATGATGTTACCTATAATTATCTGCAAAATTGATAGACCAGCCCCAATGACCCAAAGCGTTCTCAAAACGATTACCTTAACGGCTTATTGTTTAAAAATAAGATTAATAAATTTAGTTCTTCTCGAAATCTTCTTTATTCTGTAAATAACCTCATGCAACGAAAAGCCTTATTTGATAAGGTAAAACTGAAAATGTGGGTTCGAGATCTCACATGATATTGAGATCTACTAAGGAACTCTTTGTAATGCATAAGGGTCCCTGCAGTACTTCTATATAGTCTCGGTTGGACTTCTCTTTCATGGCTATACCTCTTAACCAACCAGAGCTATGCTATCAGAGGAGGAGCTATTCTGTGGTAAGCCTTATATCTGTAAATGCAGATATATGGGAAAGATTACGATAAAGATATCGGATGAGGTGGAAAAGGAATTAAGAAGCTTTGTGGCAATCAACGGTTATAAGAAGGGTATGTTGAGTTCTATTGTTGAAGAAGCTTTAAGGGATTACATCTCAAAACACAAGATTATTGCTAATAAGGAAGGTGAGATAGAATTTAACTCAAAGGACATAGAGAAAGGAAAATTTTACTTAGTGGAGATCCAAGGAGAAAAATACGTCTTGAGGGTTAGCGAAGATAATAGGATTCAACTATTTGAGGTCTTAGATTAATGGTCGTTATCAGGATAGGCGGCAAATTAGGAAAGTTAGAGATCATTATTGACGTAAAGGCTGAAGAACTAGAGCCGTGCGAGGGTAAAATAGTCTCTTCTTGGAGTTATAAGAAGATGAAAGACGTGAAGTTCTATATACACCAGGACGATAAAGGGAATGTAAAGATCATGAAAATAGATTAAGCTAGAGAAATAGCTTAGGAAATTCTTCACCCTTGAGCTCGCTGAAGATCAGGTGAATTCAAAACGTTCTTCCCACGTAAGATAGCCACAACTATATTTTGATGCAATCTGACTTCCTCCCGCCCTAAAGGGTGAGGCTTTCATTCTTTGTAAGTAGTTTCAATCTATTACGAAGCGGGGAAATCCTCATCCTTTATTTAGGAGGTAACCTAACGTGAGCCACATATTAATATAGGTAAACCTTAAACGTCTTCATTTAAAAACAATTGTAGTGATGAGGCGCACAGACGTTGAAGAGGTGATATAGTCCGTCCCGGCTGATCAAGCCTTAGTTATCTTAACGTCCTTTATCAGTATATAAGGCGATAAAACGTTTGTCCTAGCGTCCCACCAGCTCACCAGGAACCTCTCCTTAGAGAGCTCCTCTATGTTCATCAATAGCCTCTTTAAACTGTCAGCTATCCTTATCCTGCTAGCTATACCAACAGGGCTTCCATTCTTATAAACAACAGTCGCATCCCTACAGACTGTTGAGAATAACCCCTCTACTAAGTTCTGGAACCTAGTATACCACACGTTGTTTATGAATATCACATTCCCCGAAAGTAACGACTCATAGCTTACATCCCCTCCTTTAATCTCTAAATTCCACACTGTAGGTCTTATCCAGCCCGCATTTCCAGTGGACTCAGAATTAAACAGTGGTGCTAGTTCATTGTTCAGCAGCGGTTTATTAAACATGCCGTTTTCGATTATTGGCTTGTTATAGGTAAAGGTTCCCTCATCGTCAAAACTCCAGGAATTAGGTATTTCTTCGTTCTTAGGTGTGTCAAACATCGTGAACTTCTCTGAGGAGTTCTTCTCCCCTAACCTCAACATCGACATCCTAGCCATTATGGAGAAGCCAGAAGCCATGTGGGCTACAGCCTCCATTAAGTTATCAACAACTAACGGCGATATAACAACATCATACCTACCTTCTGGCAGATCGTAATCCCCAGTTATTGATGCCAGTTCGTTAGCCCTCTTTATGGTATCCCTAACCTGCTGAGGGTTGAACGTGGTTGAGGAGAAAGCCCATTGACCGCTGTAGTTCTTGTTCTTAACCCTGAAATAGCCGTTAATTAAATAACCGCTTTCTACACCGTTGAAACCCTTTGATGTTACCAGAGCCCTTTCAACTCTACTCAAAGTTATAGTGCCGTAGAGTGGGTATTCAGAATCTATCAATGAAAGTAATGGCGAAAGGTCTTCAAATAGCGGCTCTATATTGCTCTGCCTCTCGTTCTTGAACTCCTTTTCGTTCTTAGTCATAATTGGATAGAACTCTATTGGCGTAAGTGAGGGCTTTTCATTAAGGTTCGAGAGCTTTCCTATATAGCCTTCATTTCCTCTCTTCAGGGCTAAGAAGTATTGTTTATTGCTCAGCCTCTGAACTGTGGCGATCTTTGTCTCTATTACCTTTATTACTATGGTTTTGGTAGTTAACCTAATTAGACCTGCTTCTTCTCCCTTCACTTCTTCTACGTACTTAACCATCTCGTCATTCATTTCCTATCACCTCCTTTATCCTGACATTCCTCAACCTCATATCTGGTCCACCTAACCATACTGGAATACCTTGATCAGGGTCTCCCTTACCACAAGTACCAGGGTAAAAGGATAGGGTATTATCTACAGCGTCGATGGAGCTCAAAAGCTCAGGTGTCTTACCTTGCAGAACGGGGAAAAGCACAGGGTCTCCTATCTCACCGTTTTTGATCTCATAAGCCTCAAGACCCACATATCTCTGACCTAGCCTCAAATCGTCGATGTTCCACTCCATATAAGTCTTTATAAAAACCCCTTCCTTTACATCCTCTAAGAGTTCCTCAAACTTCATATCCCCGGGCTTAAAGAAGGTATTTGACATCCTCACTAAAGGCTCCCTATCGAAGTCCGAAGCCCTAGCTGAACCGTTGCTCTTAGCGTTAAACTTTACAGCTGAAAACCTATCATGGAGCAGCTCATTTATGTATCCGTTCTTTATCATGTATTTCGGTCTAGCCTCAACTCCTTCATCATCGATCTTATAATAACCTGATCCGCCCTCAACAGTGGGGTCATCAACTACGTTAACCACATCGCTACCTATCTTCCCCTCCTTGATTTCAGCCAAATAGCTTAAACCAGCCTGTGCGAACTCCCTTCCCAATATCCTGTCCCCTTCGAATGGGTGCCCAACGGATTCGTGAGCCATGATTCCAGCTAGCATCCCGCTTAACACTACATCAGTTTTCTTCTCCCCAAAAGGCTTACCCTTCTTCAGCACTTCTTCCACAGCCTTAAGTTTCTCCTGGACGAACTCTTGTAGCCTAGAACCCTCTAAAACCTCTAGCCCACCACTCCCTCCTATCTCATACCTGGCGGTGGCAGTCCTATTATTCTCCTTTACTACCATGCTTATCCCAACATAAACCCTAGGTACCCTTCCCTGAACCTTTACGTTATTTACTAATACCTCTTTCTCCTCTATGTTCTCATTATAGAATATTGAAAAGCTGACCAATGAGGGATTGTCCTTAATAGCGTTATAAACTTCTTTAAAGTACTTTATCTTCTCATCTATAGACATCGAGTCTAGAGGCTTCTTTTCCTTAGCCTCGTATTTACCTCCCTTTGGCTGAGTATCATCATATCCGACCTCCCATCCCTTCACTGAATAACTTCCAGTAGGTCTCAACTCCTCTGGAGTATAAGCAGATAGGAAGTACAAGACACCATCCTTATAGTATCTAACTGAGTAACCTTCGTTGGTGAACTTTATTGAACTAGTTAACCTACCGTTCAAGAAGCTAAGAAAGTGATGATAGTTCCTATGCCACCTGACCTCTGTATAAGGAAATGATGAAAAGCTCTCATAAATTTTTTCGAGCATAGTTAATGTTCAGATCAAAGGATAATAAATCTCCTTCTTATAAATCAGCTGAAGTACTTGCTGACTATCCTATAGGTCAAGCTCTGGAATAGGTTGCCTAACTTCAGGAAGTATGGGTCTAGCTTAAGCTTTGATGGCACATAGATCTCCCTCTTCCCAGTCCTTATTGCCTTTAGGACAGCCTTTGCCACTTCTGTAGGCTCTACAGCGTATTTGGAGAAGGGATCTCCATTCCCAGCTCTCTTAAAAGATGGGTGAGAAGTGAAACTAGTCTTCACTGGTCCTGGATATACTCCACTTACCTTTACGTTATATTTCCTCATCTCAGCCCATAATCCATTAGTTATACTGCTTAACGCTGCTTTAGTTCCTGAATATACTAAAAGCTTTGGACTGCTCACATAGGCTGCCTCAGATACTATATTAACAATGCTCCCACTCCTCCTAGAGACCATATAAGGTAGGACAGCCTTCATGAAATATATAGCCCCCAGAAGGTTAGTCCTTACCATGTATTCCTCTTCCTCAAGCTCAGTTTCGAGAAAGGAGCCATAGACTCCAAAGCCAGCATTGTTGACTAAGACGTCAAT
>JAPNVD010000009.1 GCA_026627305.1 Sulfolobaceae archaeon | reverse complement strand
AATCTCAGCAATCTCATTAGCATACATAGCAGCCCTAGCAGAATCCTTACTCATCTGAGCCTCAACAACCCTCTCAAAAAGAACCCTATCCCTCTCCTGCATCCTACTAACATAAACATCAAGCCTACTAACCATACTCTTAATCTTATAGTCAGCATGTACTAATCTATAGCGTAATGGTTCTTTACCCTTCAAGGACTTCCAATTTAACTTTTCATTATCATTTCCGGCCCATATTTTCTCAAATTCTTTTCCAAGCATGTTATGTCTATATATAATCTTTTCACTGAAAGTTTAAAAAGAACTTAGGCATATAATATACAAGGGCTTATTATCCTGTTATTGCATAAATATTATTTGTGATAGCGGATGCCTATTATAGTTGAAAATAATGATGAAGATCCTGATGTAGATATATTTCTTAAAAACGATGGAACTGTAGCGGTTTACGTGGATTTAAGAGGGAGAGAGCTTAAATATGATAATATCAGAGCGAGAACGGATGGCAATAAGTTATACTTATTTGATTCAACCAAGAATTATGTGATAAAAGTTATATCGCTACCTACAAAGGTTGACTCTAATTATATTTCTCTAAATGTGAAATATGGGATTTTAATAATTCTGCTTAAAAAGGTAAACTAATAAAGTTTTAACAATGGTAGAAAAGTTATACCTCACGGATTCCTATATTAAAAACTTTAATAGTAAAATTATTGATATTAGGGAGAATAAAGTATATCTAGAGAAAACCGCATTTTATCCAGGTGGAGGAGGGTTAGATTTCGATATAGGTTTTCTGAAAAAAGACGAGAGAGTTTACAAAGTAATTGAGGTAGGGCAAGAAGGTGATGAAATCTATCATAAACTAGAAACTACAGAGGGGCTTTCTGTGGGAGATGTAATATACGGTGAAATAGACTGGAACAGAAGATACAGGATGATGAGACTTCATACTGCCTCCCACATTATCGCTGCAATAGCATATACAAAATATAACGCATTAATAACAGGAGGGCATATAACACCAGAATACGCTAAGGACGATTTCAATATAGAGGATAAAAATTTACTTCCACAGATCTTGAACGAGGCTAATGAAATAGCTAAAAGAAACATTGATGTAAAAGTGTATTTCCTTCAAAGAGAAGAAGCATTAAAGATCCCAGGAATAGTCAAACTTGCTGAAAGAATGCCTCCTGAAGTTCAAATATGGAGAATAGTTGAAATTCCAGGAATAGATATCCAAGCAGATGGCGGTCCTCACGTTAAAAATACAGGAGAAATAGGAGATATCGTTTTACTTAAGATAGAGAATAGAGGCAAGAACAGAAAGAGAGTCTATTACACTGTAAAACCATAATCAAATTTTCTTTCTCCAAACATACTTGAAGCTTGTTAAGAATCTTATAATGAAACCTGCAATTATACCTATGGTGTTTATTATTACAAGCATTATTGAAGAAACGTTATGAATAGGAGAAAAAGTTATCTGTAGCGCTACTTGGACTGAGGCGGCTTTTAACAACCAAATGAGCAAGAGAATTACAACTATGAACTGAATAACTGCACCTGACAATGAACTTCCATGAAATTTTAATAACCTATTTATGAGAGGATCGTTTCTTCTATCCTTAAAAGTCCATATATCGTTAAGCGAAAAGTTAAAGAGTATTGAGATTTCTATCGCAATTAGTAGTGAGATGATAACAGATAAATATCTAACAGATACTACAAAGATCCCATCGTTTACTATAGTGCCTAAAGCTCCCACTATGGCAAATTTTATCATCCTTATGGCGAAATCAATTAGCTCTTCTCTTTTCATGTTGAATAAATTATACATTAACAATTAGATTAAGTTTTCCATAACTAATTCCTCATATAGAGAATCTATATCAAATCTTAAAGCTAATCTAGCATGAGTAGCTCTTAACCCTTTAAATCCTTGAGGAGTTCTTATTGCATATCCTCTTAAATTTAATATTTTATTGACTTCCGAAGAAGGTTTATTAAACTCAACTAGAATATATGGCGCAGTCGTCTTATACTTTTTTACGCCTTTCAACAAGCTCATATATTTTTGAATTAGGTTATCCACAACGCTCTTGCTCTTTGTAAAGTATGTTCTAACCTCGTTAGGGTTGACGTTTGAAAATACGTAATAAGTAATGCTATCTATCCTCCAAGGATATGCTAATTTCTCTATTTTTTCAGCCTGCTTACCGATTGTAAAGCCTAATCTAAGGCCTGGAACAGATAAAGATTTTGTGAATGAGGAGATAATTAATAAGTTATCGAATTCCTCTACTAGATCTTTAGAGGTCTCACATAGGCTTATATCAGTGAACGCTTCATCTAGTACTAAAAAGTTTCCACTAGATAGGAAATTAACAATCTCCTTTTTTGGAATACAATAACCTGTGGGATTGACGGGATTACTTGTGATTATCTTCTTGAAACTCTTGTCTAATACGTAAAAGAACTCATCTTGTTTTTCTATGGCATAATAACTCTCTAATCTGTTATACTCAGAAAAATTTGGTTCAGGAACTACCATTGGCTCTAGAAGTTTTATTGCTTGAGTAGATCCGTTGAATACTCCCACATACGAAGGATTTACATTAAACACTTCAGCAATTTTTATTTTAAGGGATCTATAGTCATCAGGATAAAATGAATAAACTTCATTCCTTACAGCTTCGTTAATTAACTCTTTTATAAAATCAGGAACTCCTAGAGGGTTCAAATTTACGCTAAAATCTTTTATTATGTTATTAGGTTTTCCGAAGCTCCACGGTATACCTCCATGAATCATCTTATTCTCTCCCTTATATATACTTCAAGAATATTCTTTTCTGCCCTTCTCAATATTTCAGCTAAATTAGAAGGACTTATGTTGAGCCTTTGAGCTAGTTCCTTTAATGTTATTCTTCTAGGGAAATCATAATAGCCTAACTCTATCGCGTACTTGATTATTTGCTCTTGTCTAGCAGTTAGTGCAGATTCTGACTTTAATTTCACAACTTTTGTAACCTTGACCTTTGAACCTAACTCATTTATCTTTCTAAGAAGAGATCTTAATTCCCTATAATCACTAAGAACGATTGTCCACATCTCTTTGCCATCCATAATAAAACCATTTAAAATAATATAATTAGATAAAATGGATAAAAGTTTTGAATTTGTATTAATTATACACATATAGTTATTTTTAAAAGTTTTAGTAACACCATAACAATTTAGTTTATTTATAGCTTCCTCGTCCCCTTTTATTTCAACTAAAGTCTTAACAGTGTTTTTATTGTTTGAAAGATATAAGAAATTAAGTGAATTCTTGTACCAATCAATGTCCTTAAGCCAATCTTCAATATCCACTTCAATAACTGCGCTAAACAACATCCCGAAAATATTTGGGATACAAGATATTAAAAACCAACCACTAATTGTTTAATTAGAGAGTGAGAATATGGGCGGAATCGATCCCAACTACAGGACAAATCGTCAGGTTGTAGGTGAGCATGCAGGCCATAAAGTTTATGGACCAGTAGAACCTCCTAAAGTATTAGGTATACATGGAACAATAGTGGGTGTAGATTTCGATATATGTATTGCAGATGGTTCTTGTATAACTGCCTGTCCAGTTAACGTATTCCAATGGTACGATACGCCTGGTCATCCTGCCTCTGAAAAGAAAGCAGATCCTGTAAACGAGCAAGCATGTATATTCTGTATGGCATGTGTTAACGTCTGTCCTGTAGCTGCTATAGATGTAAAACCTCCATAACCTTCTTTTTATATCAATCCTTTTTCCTCTAGAAAAGGTCTTACTTCATCTATTTTTGGTCCTAGAGCACCCATTTTAGTTACTGAAAATGACGCTATATAAACTGCTAGCCTTGTAGCTTCTTCTATACTATATCCTTTAGTGAGATAAACTGCTAAAGCTGCGTTAAACACGTCTCCAGCCCCAGTTTCATCGATTACTGGAACTTTAGGAGCTTCAATATGAATTGTTCTATCTTTAAGAACAATCAAGGCACCCCTATCTCCTAAAGTAATTATAACAGCCTTTTTAACCTTATTTAAGAGAGACTGCGCACCTCCCACAATATCATCGTTTTGTATGAGCTCGTGGATCTCTATATCATTCGGTGTTAAGATATCAACATAGCTAAATATTTCAGGATCTATAAGATTTGCAGGAGCAGGATTAAGTATCTTTAGTCCATCAAAGCTTTTCAAACTATATTTAACAACTTCCTCATTTATTTCCAACTGAGTTAAGAGTATATCGCCCTTTAATGCCTCTTTTACATCATCAACACTTAATGATGCGTTTGCACCCCTATTTACTAATATCTGCGATTCACCGTTCTGATTTAATATAATATATGCTGTACCTGTAGACACTCCTTTCTTTATTTTAACGTTATCAGCTATCACTCCTTCTTCTTTCCAGAACTCTAATGCTTCTCTCCCAAACTGATCATCGCCCACAGCACCTAAAAACGTAGTTGAAATACCTAGTCTTCTCGCAGAAACTGCTTGATTAGAACCTTTACCACCGTGAAAATATTTGATATCTTTTATAAATACAGTCTCTCCTGATAAGGGAAAGTGATCTATCATTATATAAATATCCTTGTTGTAAGAGCCTAGTACAGTTATCATCCTGGCATAATGTTAAAGGATAACGATTATATTCTTTTTTATCTATTAGTGCAGAATCATTTCCTCCTCACATTAAAGGGCAAGCTTTCTTTAATTCAAACCTAGAGCAGTTTACGATAGCGATAAATTATTTCATCTGACTTTTTGAAGTATGAATCCAGATACGTCTATACTAAGAATAAGGAACTTTACACTAAATCTGCAGTATAAGTAAGTAACTATTTAGTGCAAATATTGCCAATTAAAAATAAGTGACATGAAAAGTTTACTTTCTATAGTCAATACATAGAATAGACTAGATTTATAATAGTCACCCATCATTAACAATTGTGCTAGTAAAGGGAAATAAAAAGTGGATGTATTTATCATTGCCTTTTAACGTTTCAACAGGATCGATTTCAACCCTCGTAACCTTACAAATACTCGATATTGGTGGAAATGCATTAACCATAGGTTACGTGATGTCATTATCAAATGCTGTTTTAATCTTTGCATCAATCTTTTGGGGAATGGCAGCAGATAGATTCAGTAGAAGAAAACAAATTCTCATTTCATTTGCAGGTACCTCTATATCCTTAATTTTAATGCAATACTCTAACGATATCATAGCATTAGCGTCTAACTATGCGTTTTTAACCTTCATATCAACAGCTTCTGTAACCCCTATGAATATGCTTATAATGGAAACTGAAGATAAGAAACATTGGGCTTCTGCATTTTCACTCTATTCTTTCCTATCCTCAATTGGAGTTCTAATTAGCTTATTAGTAAGCTCTGTTCTAGTTCTCTTTATTTCGATTAGGAGATTGTTTTTCATTTTAGGATTAGTAGCCCTTTTCACTTTTATTATAGGATTAAAAATGGTACCAGAACCTCAAATACCGCTTGAAAGAGTGGCTATAATACATAATAGGGAATCGTTCTTAATTAGGCTAAAACATTTGCCACTTTTCTTCTTACATCTGCCAAGCAAGAACAGCTTCAAAGTTTTCAGGTTATCAAGACTTACAAAGAAGCCGATTAACTATGTTCCCTTACTCTATATAGGAATAATAATTTTCTACATAAGTAGTGGAATCTTTAACACAGTTTACCCTGCAGGTTTATATGTAAAGGGACTTTCAAGATCCCTTGTGCTCCTGGTCATTTCGATAGGTATGATATTTCAAATAGGTGCATTCTATATCTCAGGAAAACTGACTGAACAAAAAGGAGAAAAGAGAATTGCTTACCTATCTCTTTTACTAAGAGGCTCTTCTTACTCAACAATGGGCTTAGTAGCTATCATGATGAGTGGGAATGTATTATTCATCGCTCTTAACTCAATATTCTATCCCCTAGCTGCGGGAATAGCATATTCACTTTACTATACTTCCTCATCCACCATGATATTCAAAATTGTTGGAGAACGTAGACAGGGGACAGGGCTAGGTGTATATAGTACAGTTGTTGGTGCTTCACTATTTCTTGGATCCTTACTTTCGGGATACATAGTACATTCCCTAGGATATGGAATGGATTTTATTATAGCAGGAGTTTTATTGCTAATTGACTCGTACATATTTAACTCATTAGAAGAAGGATAAAGAAAAACAAAAAATACTTTTAATATTTTTTCTTATTGTTCAGATTTACGTTACTTCTTGCCCTTCTCAACCATGTCAAGTAACTCTTTTGGAGCTTCCTTCTCACTTATAGCTCCTCTACCAGTCTTACCACCGCCAGCATCGTAGGTAAAGCTTATCATCTTACCAACTCTCCAAGCCTTCTTTATCTGACTGGTATCGACCTCGTGCTCTTCTCCCTTATACTTGAACTTTATTTTTGCCATATCTTTTCACTAAGATATGTTAAAGGTTTGCTATAAATATACTTTACGGTCTTCAGATAAGTATAACTTAAGATAATATCTTAAGGCTAAACATAGTTAAACCTTAACGACGTTAAAATGAAAGTTTTTAACAAAACGTAATCCTCAGCTATCCATTATTCACATAATACTATTTAACCTGACCTTAACCTTATACTCTTTTTAATATTAGATTTCATAAATATTAACTATAGTCAGAAACTACAACTGTAAGATTAATATAACCCGGTTAAAAATCGCCACGTATATAATAAAAGTATACAAGATTTAGCCAATAAGCTCTTTCAATGCGGCGGATACTAATGATCTCGCATATCTATTAAAGATAAGATTTATCAACGCGAATGCTGAGAATGCTAATAAACCATAAATAATCATTCCCAAATAGCTTGTTGGTCTAGGAAATATAGCAACAAGTAAAATTGCCGTAATTAACGGTACTAATATTTCCTTCTTTGGTACCTTAAATTTGTAAATCTTTGAGGAGAGATTATAGGAGTTGACTATCATGGTCACGGAGTTTACTATTATCCCTATTGTCATTAATAACGCAATATACCTAGGAGGCAAATATCTAAAGAAATAAATCAAAACCGTGGAAACAGCTATTCCAATTCCAGACATCAAGGAGTTTAATATCGTTAACTTAGCAGTATACCCTTTGAACTCATCTTTAGAATAAACTGAAAGAGTAGAATCAGCCATTGTTATTCCTTGATAAAAAATCTGATAAAACCCTCTCAAGTAGTTAGAAAAGGAAAGCACATACATGGCATAAACGCCTTCAACATATTCTGGTCTTAGCTTGTATAACAGACCTAAACCATCTACGCCTACCAAGAGCAAAAATAGCGATCCTGCCAAAGAGTAAAGTTTTAAGGCTGTAGTTATTGCTTCTGGGTCTCTACTTTCTGATAGCCTTAATATCAAACCGGAGTAAGCAGCTTGAGACCAGAGCACAATATTACTTATAATTATTGCGGACTCAAAATAGGCAACAACTCTGTCAGAAAAGGTAATAGCTAAAGCAATCCACACTATAGAAGCTTCTAAAATATATTGAAGATAATTAGCTAAGAAAACCACTGACTTCCTGACAGCTTTAAACGCAACATTAAAGTCAACCCTTAAATTTGACCTTATATAAAACATATTAGTTAAGATTTGAGTTAAATAGCCCAAATCATAGGCTAATATTACTGCTAATATTGATAGATTAAAGACAAACATAAGCAGTAAACCAACTAATAACCTTACTATTTGAAAAAGAAACGCTGAAAGCCCTACAACTTTAGGAGTCTTACCTGTAGTTATTGCACTAGTGGTTCTCATAACATAAGTTAGGGCTATAATAGAGATAGAAGCATAAAAATAAATTGGAACATGTAAGGAGGTTAATGTCATATAGTAAGGAACTAGCAGGGCAAAAATCAGTCCCGCTATAGAGCCGCTAATTATATTCATTATTATTATTCCACCAACATTCATCTTTTCTGCAGCATACCTAGAAGTTATAAGTGAGAATAAGTCGGCAGGTATAACAAAATAACCTGTTGCAAAGACAAATATAGTTTGCCACGTAGCGAAATATGTGACACCATAAGGAGGACTTGAAAGATACCTAGCTACAAGAAATGTAAATATAAACGATATTGGAGCTGATAAAACCCTATAGAAAAGGTTTATAATCCCTACTCTCGTAAAATGAGTTTCAGGTTTTTCAGGCATTCGGCTTACAATAAAATTATATAAACTTTAAAGTTATTCGCGAACAGAAGATATTATCTTATTAACTTCGTCATACATGAAGAACTTCTTAGCCTCTTTTATCGCATTCTCCATCTCAGGTATTATATCTAAAGCTAATATCATCTTCTCTTCCTCATTTAAAAGCATTAACATTATCCTAAGCGAATCGTCATCAATCTCTGAAATTCCATCCCTCATACTATATAATTTCGCTACAGACGTAGCTAAAGATTGAGCCAATATTTTTGCAGGAATCCTCCTTAATAATATACTTATTATTTGCCTTCTACAATCCTGAGATAGAAATTTATGGAACTCCATAAAAGATAATTAGTATCTCTAGCTCAAATATCTTTAAGAATGCCTGTCTAATGACTACCTCAAAATCTTGCTACCGCCTAACTAATAATATCTGTAACTAATCTTTTAGCCTAGATATAATAGCTATTAAATACAATTTGTATTGTTAACTGTAAAGTGAATAAATGATTTTCACCAATCTCGAAAACTAGCACTATATTAAACAGAGTTTCCTTAGCCAACGAGATTAAGCTAAAGCATACGTTAATAACTATCAGTAGAGCATTGTAAGTGTAAAAGATTGCCAGCCATTAACCCTTTAAGCAAACTCTAAGATAAGACGCGATAATCTTTAATTTTAAATCCCTATTATAACATATTTAGTTACCTGGTGCCGCGGTAGTATAGCCCGGTCAGGAGGCCTGCGCCGAGAGTATGCGGGCCTTTCGAGAGTTTTAAACTCGAAGGGAGCCCGTGACCCGGGTTCAAATCCCGGCCGCGGCACTTTTTAATTTATAGCTAAATAATTAGTAAATAATAAAATAATATTGCTCTACAATTTTCTGATGATGAGATCGCCAG
>JAPNVD010000005.1 GCA_026627305.1 Sulfolobaceae archaeon | reverse complement strand
TGTTGCCCAAGGATTCTCAGAAATAATACTAAAGGCTAATCCAAACTATTGGGCAATGAACGCCTCTAACATTCCAGCAGTAGCCCAACCAGCCCACATTCCTGTTATAGTCATTTATTATGGTTTATCACACACTGATAGAGTTGAGGACTTTGATCAGAATATTGCTCAGATTTCTTATGTTAGCGTTCCATTTATTGGACAAATGTATTCAGGTTATAAATACAAGGGAGTACCACTAACAGCAATATTCATTAATAAGGGATCTGTACCTGAAACGCTTTATCTTTCGATGAATACTCAAAAATGGCCAACTAATATCTCGATGTTCAGAAAAGCAGTTGTTCATGCAATTAATTATACTGCATTGCTAGACATCTTTAAATATAATGGTAGTAGCTTAGCTACTTATTTTGTAGGTCCTATTTCACCTCAGTATCCAGTTTATAATGAAGTGGTAACATTTGACAAGCTGTCACCATATAATTATAACTTAAGTCTAGCTCTACACTACATGAACGAAGCAGGATATGTTGGAGACTTTTATGTAGTTTTGCCTAATGGTACAATTCTAGGTAATCCTAATGGCATAAGGTTACCCACTATTCCTATCTATGCAATTGCGCCTATAAATTCCTTAGAACAGCTAGAGTTGGAGATTATACAGTTTGATCTAGAACAGATAGGTGTATCAACATCAGTTATTCTTGTAACTCCCTCACAAGTGGATACTTGGGTAACTCCTAATGCTACGCCAAACTTCGTAATGTTAGGCTGGCTTCCTGATTGGCCAGATCCTATCTATCAGCAGCTAATGCCATTAACTGACGTTCAATTTGGAGGTATATCAGGTAATTTAGCATGGGTTGATATTCCACAACTTCAGCAGATTTACCAAACTTTGCCGTTTATGACTAGCGGAAGTACACAAACTATATTGCTTGCTTACGTGTATTTCCTCATCTATAATTATACACCTTACGTATGGTTACCAGTGCCCGATACTTACTTCTTTGTTCAACCATATGTTCATGGCTTTACTTATAATCCATTTGCAGGTTACTGGTATAATATGATCTATTACGAGAACTATACTTATACATATACCACTACAGAGTATATAACTACTACAACAGTAACGCAGTCTTAAGATAATTTTTCCATTTTTTTACCTATTACTCTTAAGTTTGGTCTATTTTTAGGATCTATGCTAAGCATAGATGATATTATATCCTTCAATTCTCCATCTAGATTGTTTAATTTTAATGTCCTTTTCTGTAATAACTGCATTGCTTGAGTGTAATAAGATGTAAAATCTGAGCCATTAATCTTCGCATCTAGTGCTTTATTCATGTAATCTATCACTTCAGTGGGATTTGCAAATTCTCTAGTTAGTAAAGTGTATATTGTTGCACCTAAAGAGTACACGTCCATTTGAGGTGTTGCTCCTCTATTATACAATACCGCCTCGAATTGGTCAAAGGAGGAATATGGTGGTGTTATTTGTTCCACTTTCTCTCCTATTCTCTTTGCGGAACCAAGATCGCCAAGTTTCACTTTAATTCTCCCACTTTTGAGTTCTTGATAAAAGGTATAGGGGTCACCACTAAAAGATGATGAGAAGAATATATTTTGTGGTTTTACATCAAGGTGGGCATATCCTGACTCATGTATAACTGCCAAAGCATATGCTATCTTTGATGCTATTAGAATTACTATTTTCATCCAATAGGGCGAATAGAAGAATATGTCATTTAAACTTAATTCTCTAGCTGTACCTCCTGCCATATATTCCATGACAATATAAGGCGGGTAACTCATGTATACATCACATTTACCCTTGGCGATTTCTTGAATGTTGTTTATATCAACATTACCAATTCCATAAAGCCTTACTACTGCATCAGTCTTACTTGATATTTCTTGAAGGTTAGAGAACTCCTTTGATAAGTCCTCGAAGGTTTTTATGGTGTCCCCTGAAGATATTATAGGGATCTTTAAGGCATAAATTCTCCCTTCTCTTTCAGCCTTTAAGACATAAGATGTTCCTCCTATACCCAATAAATCTAAAACCTTGTAGTTTCCTATAATCTTACCAATCCACATATATGGTGAACAGGTTACTTGTGTGACGCTTTGAAACTCTATCTCAACTGTTGGGTTATTCTTACTAACTATCCCACTACTCATTAATGGCTTATATGAATAGTTTCCAACATTTGATATTGTTACCTCGAATTTCGCGCTCTCCCCATCAACTGTAACGAATAGTATAGAACCAGTAGTAGTATACTTTTTATTACCATTTATTTTAACCCCCCACGTAATTCCAGTGGGAAGCCCTTTAGAGACGAATTTTGCAACAAATGAAACCTTCTTTATGAGCTTAACGTTCAATGTGGTAATTGATGATGTTATATATCCAGCTGAAGGATCTGCAACGTACTCTTCATTTCCTATTTTAGCTTTTTCAAAACTGAAATAATAAGTATCTTTAGGAACTTTAATCCAGACAGAATCCTTCTTTATCGGTATTTTTTTGACCTCTCCTGCACTATTTCTAAGAATCAGGTTTAACTCAAGATTTGGTGGTCTGTTCTCTATATTAATCCTTATCCTCAACTCTTGTAATCCTGATGTGGCGTGATACATTAACTTTCCCGTTATGGTTAGAAAGAGAAGATAGGGTATTGGAATTTCAAGCTTGTATAGGTGTAACACATTATAAGCTATAAATAATAGATAGATGAGGAGTAGAATTCCCGCCATTTCTTCAGCAATCCTACTTTGCCTTATAACGTATAGTATTCCAGCTAGAATCCCAGCAGCTATAATGCCGTTAATGGAGAGGAAGAGTCCATAATTGATGAACACCACAAGAAACGCTACAATGATTCCTAATATGTCCTTTATTATCGTCTTTCTTGTTATGATTGTATCTAATAGAGTAGTGATGACAAGATAATAAAGTATTGCTAAAAGTGTAGAGAAAAGTATTCCTACAGTGTTGAATTGCAGAGTTGGTAAAGTTAAATAAACTTTGAAAGGGATAACCTTATGATAGATAACGATCTCGACTAAGTAATTGAAGTACGTTAATGATAGAATTAGATCTATAAGAGAGGATAGGGCGGCTGGTATGAAGGAAAGCTTTGCCACGTGAAATATTATTTTGCTATGACTAATAAAACGATTCTCCCTATATTTTTTCCTTTACTAACTTATAGAGCCTTAAAACTCCAACTATTACTAATAAAATTAGGAAAGTTATTATAGCTAAGAAGAAGAGGCCAATCGACCTAAATAGTGTCAGTACTAAGTATTGTGATGTCGTGTAATCTAGGAAAAAGTATGGGGCAAATAAGACAAAAGCTATCGCTGTGGCTATTTCATTGTTGCTGTTCAATAGTTTTAGGCCTAGGTATAGTATATAAGATGTAGCAATTCCAAGGAATCTGTTTGAGTTAAGTAAAAATTTTCTCATAACATAGACTTGTAACCACATGTAATTATATTTTTTCCTATTAAATTTAGCTAAATTTAAATACAGAAAATGAAATTCATATGTGAATCACTAATACTAACTTTATGATTTATTAAGATTTTGTATATAACTATTCAAAGATATATCTTTTAAGCTTGGTAACATAAATGTATATAATGCCTTGGGAAATAGTATTAACTGCCGATAGGGGAGAGTTTAGTGATTTTGGCGGATCTTCTGTTATGGGTTATGTAGCTTGTATGCCTTACAGACTTATACCCAGGATTTTCATGGACAAATTATTTGCACCACCAGTATCAGCTTATAAGGATGGAAGAGCAGTATTTGCGCCATATCCCTTAAGGAAGTTAGAGGCAAGTCTGGTTGCATCAGGTTTCTCTGATGTTGCAGTAGTTCCTCCAGAGAAGATAAGGAAGGCTGTGAACGAGAAGACTAAGATTGTTGGGTTATCAGTCCATGATCCTTTAGGTCTAGAACCAGTTTCGTTTAAGTTGAGCATGATATTTGGAGGAGGAAAAACTTGGACTGCTAAGTTCTTTGAGGAGTTTGGAGAGGAGATTAAGAAATTGAAGGAGAAGTATCACTTCAAGGTTGTAGTTGGTGGGCCAGGGACTTGGCAACTGGAAAAAGAGAGGCCTGATTGGGTTGATGTACTATTTGTAGGTGAAGGTGAGGTCGATTTTCCTATACTAGCAAAGAAGATACTTGATGGTCAAGATGTCCCACCAGTATATTATGGGAGGAATCCAAAGGCTGATCGAATTCCTCCAATAATAGCACCATCAAGGGGAGAGGTTCAAGTAACTAGAGGTTGTCCTAGGGGATGTAGATTTTGCCCTGTAACTCCTGAGACCTTCAGAAGTATACCGCTTGAAATAATAAAGAAGGAAGTTGAAGTTAACGTTAAAGGTGGCTGGAAGAACATCAACTTAATTACTGACGATATAATGCTTTATGGCTCCCAGAAGTTAAGGGTAAATCATGATGCTCTAGTTAAGCTGTTTACTGAAGTTATGAGCATGGATGTAACAATAGCCACTTTCCCACATATCTCAGCAGCACCAGTTAGGGAGAGCCCTAGAACTGTTAAGGCTATAGCGGAGATCGCTAGATATGATAAGGATAGGGCTGTTGCACCTGTAGTAGGTCTAGAAACTGGAAGTGAGAAAATCCTTTACAAGTACATGAGGGCAAAGATGTTCCCATACAGTCCGAGCGAGTGGAAAGACGTTATACTTGATGCAACAGCAATAATGAATGATAACTATATATATCCATGTTATACCATGACAATTGGCTACCCTGAGGAGACAGATGAAGATGTGCAACAGAGTATCGATTTGGTTCAGGCTATAATCGATCATCAGTTTAAGGCATGGATATTTCCATTACCCGTCATCCCAATGGGTGTGAGCAGGCTTAGGGATTATCCATTCCCAGTGATGGAGAAACTGCCGTCTAAATATTGGGATTTACTATATATTAGCTGGAGATATGATTTAAAGATAACTAGAGATCTAGCTGTGGTAATAACTTGGAGGATAAAGAACAAGATCGTAAGGAACATAATTCAGAACATGATTGATAAGATATTCAATAATATCGAGAACATCTTTTGGGAGCTGAAGGAGACTAAGGGCAAGAAATCTTTAGAGTTTAGGAACATAAACCTAAACACAGTTAGCGGGGTAATATGGTCAATATATCAACTGTTTAGGCTTTCCGCTAAGCCTTAAACTATAATGATCTTCCTTTTCTTGAGTTCCCTTACCACTAGCTCTCCTAACCTACTTAGTCCATAATATTTATGATGCGTCCTTGTCTCCTTTTTAGGCTTTGACTTTCTCTCTCTGAACTTTATTATTTTAGCCTTGTTTTCCTCCATTAAGCCCATTCTCATCAATTCCTCTATTTTATTATTAACCTCTTCGATCGTTTTCTTGGTCAACTTAGCATAGGTTTCAGCATGGTCTGCGTTCAATTTCTCAGCTAAACCTAAAATTTGTAGGGCAAAGCTGTCGTTTCTAACCATGTTTACATAAGCCTCTATTAGATTATCTTCCAATTTTCTCAATAAATGGTCTCCTAATCTGGTAAGAGTGTAGTATGTGTGATGTTTATGAACCTCATTAGATAATTTAAACTTAGCTTCAGTGTTCTTAAGTGAGGCACCATGTACTCTTTCTATTAATCCTAACTTTTCTAGGTAATCTAATATGTTTAGGACTTCCTCTAATGGTATCTTAGTGTTTAACATTATCGACTTTCCATAATCTACATTAGCTTTTTTCAAGTGTTGTAAGACCTGTAAGTTCCTATAATCTATTAATACCTTGGGTATTAATTCGTCAATAATCTTATCCTCTTCGTTCAATTCCACTATACATTAGGAAGTTTACACTTAAAAAGGTTGTTTATTTTTTATTATTATAAATGCTAATTAATTTGTAGCTCTTATCTTATCTTAGCTCCTTTAAGAACTTTCTTATCTCCTCATTAAATTTAATTGGATCATCTAAATAGCACGCATGTCTGATGCCTATATGTGTTACCTTTGCTGTCTTTACAGCTTCGAGAACAATCTTATAATTTTCTGGTGATGAGATTGTATCCTTTCTTCCCCATATAAGCAGTATTGGAATTCCCTCTAATGCTATAAGCTTACTTCTATAATATCTTACGCCTATAGCACCTACCAATACTAATCCTTTGACCATATTTGGATGCTCTACAGCGAAGCCTAGGGCTGCCTCACCTCCCATGGAAGCCCCTATTAGAACTACCTTATTGAATCCCATGGCTGTTACAAAATCGTAGACAAAAGCATGCATTCCGTCGAAAGGGCCTTCCTGTGATTTTCCATAACCTGGAAAATCTACAGCTATTGCCGTATATCCTGTTTCGGCTACAGTATCTAAAAGGCCTATCTGATCCCATACAGTAGAGTTATAACTTGCACCATGAAGTATTATTACAGGAGGCCCTGATCCTTTTTTCAAATAATGGATGTTTGACCCCTTAATAACTAGATAGTTTTCTTCCATCATACAATTATGATAATTTGATGATTGTAAAATAAAACTTTCTAATTAATTAAATTCATGTTGCGATACCGGAAAGTATTGAATCCCTTGAAAATGTTTTGAAAAATAGTATTGCTGAAAAAACAACCGGTATAATGAGGATTAAAAACGCTGTCTGTAAGTCAGAGATCGAAGATATTGCACCAACTAAAGGTGGAACTACTATTCCTAGTATTGCAACATAAGATGAGAAATAGGAATTAGCGATATTCCTGTCAACTGGTTTAGTATACCTTGATATCATTATGGTAGACATGGGATAGACTGAACCATGAGGTATACCTAGAATTATTAAGAAGGCTATGAACAATGCATATGAGGGGGAAAGCACCATCCCTAAAAGTCCTGCTATGGTCAAAATTACAGAGACCATCATCGGTTTGATTAGATTCCTGAAGGGTCTAAGCGTCATAGTAAATCTGGTTAAGAAAGAGGCTACATAGAATGGTATAAACGAGAAGTAAGAGATTGATGCAGATGTCAGAAAT
Source organism: Sulfolobaceae archaeon (assembly GCA_026627305.1). GTDB lineage: Archaea > Thermoproteota > Thermoprotei_A > Sulfolobales > Sulfolobaceae > JAPNVD01. The sequence goes on along the minus strand of JAPNVD010000005.1, from coordinate 131,928 downwards.
CTCTCTCTAGCAAATATGGCTAAAAATGTGGTTATAGCAACAAAGGGAACATTGTAAGTAGTTATGCTTAATATAGATGCTATTAGTCCCTTGTTCTTAAGTTCTTCTAATTTGTTTATTCTCACTTTAATACTCTCAGTGGGAAACTGTATGTATAATGATAAGATCGCTTCGGTTATAGCTAATGGCAGGAAGAACAGGAAGATCTCCCTATAACTCACGTAATTCAAAAGGTAGGTCTCTAATATAGGTCCAATTATAAGGCTTAAACTTAGGCTGGTGGAATACAATCCCAACAATCTCTCAATTGTCCTCTTATCTTCGCTCATTATTGATGCGGAGGTAACAATATTCGGTGTTATTATACCATAAGCTAGTCCTGAAGCTATTGCTATAGCCCAAATAGTAAGTGCAGTAGAAAAGTGATAAAGCAATAGACTGAGCGGAATGAAGAAGCTTGCACAGATAAAGACTAACCTCCTGGTTTTAGAATTAAGTGACGTATTGAGGAATGTAGTGGAGATAAGTGTAGCTGTTGTTAAAGACGCAGCGAGAAAACCTACAAAAGTGTTGGAGAAGTGTAAATCATATTTGCTTAGTAGTGGTACTGTGGTTAAGACCATGTTATTGGTAGCTCTAAAGGTTATGGTTTCAAGAGACAGGATTAGAGCTGCGTATATAAAGGGCAATTTCTTCTGCGGTGAATTCATATTTAGCGTTCTTAGTTTATTTTGTGGTGGGATTTTTAAAATTAAACAGATTGTTACTAAAAAAGTTTAAGACTTACAACATTTATTATTTAGAACCGAAACCACCTCCTCCAGGTGTTTCAATTATTACCTCATCACCGTCATAGAGTGTTGTAACGAACTTGCTAGGGGTCTCTTCTTTTCTGCCATCCTTCCTGACTATAGTTACCTTAGCTGTAGCTCCAGGCTTACCACCGTGTAATCCCCATGGAGGAACCTTAAACCTATCAGCCATTATAGCTAGTTTAGTTTCAGCTAGGACTTTGAACGCTCTAACAATCCCATCCCCTCCTCTAAACTTTCCCTCTCCTCCACTATCATACCTTATATGATATGCTGTAAAGAGTATAGGGTAATCCCTTTCAACTATCTCTATAGGGGTGTTTAACGTGTTTGTCATATTGACATGGACTCCAGAAACCCCATCCTTCTTTGGTCTTGCTCCCGTACCTCCGCCTATGGTCTCATAATAAGCCCAGTATTTCCCATTATAATAACCACCTAACATAATGTTCATCATTGTGCCAGAACCAGCTGCTGGGACTTTGTCTGGTAAGGCATTAGACATAGCCTTGAAAACTGTATCTGCGATTCTCTGTGTAGTCTCAACGTTTCCACCTGAAACAGGTGCAGGTTTAATGGGATTAACTAGAGACCCTTCTGGTGCTTTAACCTGAATTAAGCTATAAAATCCTTCATTTGTGGGGATCTCTTTCTCGATGAGAGACCTTATTACAAAAGTTGTAGCTGAAAAGGTTACACCATAAACTGCATTTAAGGGTTGGTTGACTTGCTTATCTGTTTCGCTGAAGTCAGCAATAATTCCATCATTCCTTATTTCTACCTTAACCCTTATCTTTATTAGCCTATCATCCAGACCTTCAAGATAGTCCTCTCCCTCAAACGTTCCCTTAGGCCACTTATCTAACTCCTTTAACGTCAACTCTCTACTGTACTCTATTGACCTTCTCCAACCTTCAATTACGTCATCAAGTCCATATTTATCTATTAAATCTAGAACCCTTTTTACTCCTAACCTGTTTGCAGCTATTTGTGCGTTTAAATCACCTATGGAGGTCTGTGGAGATTTGAAGTTGTTGAGGATTATACTAATAACATCTCTATTGATGTTTCCTTTCTTCATTAGGTAGCTAGGAGGTATTATTATCCCTTCCTCATAAAGTGTTGTAGCGTTAGGGTTTATACTCCCGGGAACTGGTCCGCCAACATCAACTTGGTGCGCCTTATTCACTGCATAACCAACTAGCTTACTTTTATAATAGATTGGAGTCACTACCATTACATCGTTTAGATGTGTACCAGAGATATAGGGGTCGTTGAGTATAATAACGTCACCTTCCTCTAAGCTTAACCCTTCTCTCTCCATATAGTTCAACAGGTTCTTTACTCCTATCCTAAAGGAGCCCAGGTGAACTGGTATGTGTTCTGCCTGAGCTATTAAATTCCCTTCAGAGTCCATAATAGCACAGCTATGGTCCATTCTCTCTCTAATATTTGGTGACATAGCAGACCTCTTCAGCGCTACGCCCATCTCTTCAGCCGTAAACTCCATAGCCTTATGGATTATCTCCCAGCTAACCATTTCTCCACACCTTTAGGACTCCGTTCTCCAAAACCTCAACTCTCCATCCTGGTTTAATTACTGAAGTTGAGCTATACTCCTCGATTATTGCAGGACCTTCTATTATGCTTTGTGAAGGTAGATCTTCACGCCAATAAATGTTAGCATCAATCCACTCACCGTTAAACATAATTCTCCTAGTTCCTCTTGGCTTACCTTCTCCTCTACTTTTCGCTCTGATCTTAGGCTTTATCTTTCTCCTTATTATACCAAACACTCTAATAGTCACTACCTCTATGTTCCTATCCAGCTTAAATCCAAACGTTTCTAGGTGTTTTCTGTTAAAATCTTCCTTGATCTTCTCGAAAGATGGATAATCAACAGGTATCGTTAATTCCCATCCCTGACCCTCGTATCTCACATCTGCATATCTCAAAAAATAATCCACCCTTCCTAACTTATTCAACAGCTCTCTTTCAAGCTCTTCGAAATCCTTCTCTAGATCTTTAGGATAGGATTTCCTAATCTCAAACTTCTCATCAGCCATTAAAAGCCCTAATGCACTAAACAGGCCAGGCTCTGGCGGTATATAAACGGTATTTATCCCTAATTCTTCAGCCAACTCTAAGGCATGCTGCGGTCCTGCTCCTCCAAAGGCGAAGAGTGAGAATTCTGAGGGATCCAGTCCTCTTTCCACAGTTACTAGCCTAATTGCCCTAGCCATCTCTTGGTTAACTAATGAGAGCGCAGTATTAGCTACTTCATAAGGATCTCCTAAACTCGATAACCCCTTGAAGGATAATTCCTTAAAAAGCCTCATCTTTCCTCCTAAAAGGCTTTCCGGTATTCTCCCTAAAACTAAGTTAGCATCTGTAATTGTCGGCTTATCCCCTCCTTTTCCATAACACATGGGTCCAGGATCAGCCCCTGCACTTAAGGGTCCAACGTTTATCGCTCCAGCCTCATCCTTCCAAATTATTGTACCTCCTCCAGCTGAGACTTCTGCCAAATCAATAAAAGGGAATCTAACTGGATATCCAGAGCCTTTGATTATCCTTCCATGATGTGCTTCCCCTCCTACTTCATATTCGCTAGTTATCTCCGCTTCATGATTAACGATTGTTGAGGCTTTAGCTGTTGTACCTCCCATATCGAAACCAATGGCGTTCTTTACACCTATTTCTTTTGAAAGCTCAGCTACAGCAAGTACTCCAGCCGCAGGACCTGACTCGATTATTTGGACTGGCCTATTTATAGTTTCCTCAGTATCTATTAGCCCACCAGAGCTAGCCATTATATAGAGGGGTGGCGAGTTAATGGTAGTTAAGGCCTCCTTTAGGCTTTCAATATATCTAGATACGATAGGCATTAGGACAGCGTTTACAACCGTTGTGCTAGTTCTCTCATATTCTCTAGGCTCTGGTGCAACCTTATAGGATGGCGATACATATTTGAAATATTTAGAGATAACACTTTCAGCTGTTCTTTCGTTTTGGGGGTTTATGTATGAGTGTAAAAAGGAGATAGCTACTGACGTTACACCTCTTTCTAATAATTCCTTAGATATCTTTTCTACCTCCTCTTCTTTTACCCTCTGTAATATCTCTCCATTTGCAAGTGTTCTTTCGTCGATCTCATACCTGAGATCCCTGCTCACCAATGGTTTAGGCTTCTCGAAGTTTAAGTCATAAAGCCTTGGTCTATTTTGCCTTCCTATCTCAATTATATCCTTGAACCCCTTTGTTATAAGTAAAGCAACTTTGGGTAATTCTAACCCTACTTGTCCTAAGATGGAATTGGTGGCTATTGTTGTGGCATGGAGTACTTCAACTATCTTTTCCTCCTTCAGTAATTTCAGTACCTCAATTACTGCCCTCTCTGGGTTTCTAGGAGTTGAGGGTATCTTAATGAACTGCAGTTCTCCTTCCCCTCTTTGAACTATAACATCCGTAAATGTTCCGCCTATATCGATGGACAGGACTAAAGAAGATTCCATTATTCATACCTTTACATAACTCGTTAAAAAGTATTTCTTTGACTTTGTTATTAAATTAAAATCTGATGAAAGCCTATAAACAATTGAAAAACTTTTATAAAATATGTGTAGTGTACCTACTAGAACTATTATTATCGCATCTATGATAGGGACTTTAATAGAGTGGTATGATGCGTTCATTTTCGGTACTGGTGCGTACTATTTAAAGGAGGTTTTCTATCCCTTCGTTACACCACTTTTAGGTCTAACGTTGACTTACTTAACGTTTGCCTTGACTTATTTCACTAGACCAGTTGGCGCCTTTATCTTCGGTCATTATGGCGATAAGTTAGGTAGGAAAAGGATGTTAATATATACTATACTAATTTCAGGCATATCCTCAGGTCTGATAGGTGTATTACCACCTTATGCAATTGCAGGGTTTTTAAGTGTTGGTCTACTAGTGCTTTTTAGACTCCTAGTGGGTTTTGGTCTAGGAGGCGAATGGGGTGGAGCATTACTGCTCTCTATTGAGAGCCTTCAGAAAAGGGGTTTGGCTTCAGCCTTTGTTCAATCAACAGTAGGGATTGCAATGATTTTAGGTTCTCTAGTCTTTCTAATTTTACCGCCATCGCAAATGTTGGCTTATGGCTGGAGAATTCCATTCCTCCTATCGTTCATCATGGTTGTTATAGGAGTTATAGTGAGGTTAAAAGTTCCTGAAACTCCTATATTCGAGGCGGTAAAGAGGGAAGGAAAGATCCTAAAACTGCCAGCCTCTGTAGTGTTCAAGAAATACTGGAAGCAAGTACTTATTGGTACGTTTATGGCAGGTGCATTAGGGAACTTCTTCTATTACGGTGCCATATTCCTTCCAGGATATTTTGAGACTTTGAAGATAATTCCTGTCAGTTATGGGTTAGTTGCAACGGTAATATTTGGAGTTCTAGACTCTTCTATGGTATATGTCAGCGGATTTGTAACTGATATCATAGGAAGGAAACCCCTGCTCATAGCCTCTAATATAATAGCCTTGCTAATGTTATATCCCTCAGTGCTGTTGAAGATCCCTATAACCTTCTTGATATTTGTGGCGTTGTTCGGTTTCTCCCACGGTTTAGGTTATACGGCATTGGGTGATTCGCTATCCGAGATCTTTCCTACTGAAGTGAGGTATAGCGGGAGCTCTTTCTCCTATCAGTTCGGCAATTCGTTTATAGGAGGTCCTACACCACTCATCTCATCATTATTGGGTTCGATCAACTTCTTCTTGTATCCAGTATTTACGTTAATAACAATACTTATAGCTTTAGGATTTATTACGACTGTACTTCCAGAGACAAAACAAATAGATTTAGCCCAATTAAAGGTTAGTTAATATACCTCCTTTTTTTAACATAAATCCCCTCCTCATAGAAACTTCTGTAGACTCTGCAAGCTCTAATGCAATCTCTAAACTTCTACCTCCAGCTATTATTCCGTGATTTCTCATAATGACTACATTACAGCCTTCAGCGAACTTTTCACTCACAGCTTTAGCCAACTCCTCACTCCCTGGCTTTATAACATCAACCATGCAGTGCTTTGGGTTTAAAACGTACTGGAACTCTGTATCGTTGACTAAATAGCTTAGATCTAGAAACGGTGCCAATAAGCCGTGGATGTGGACTATTGCGTTGCATTCCTTACATACTCTATATATAGCTAAGTGCATCTTTATCTCAGATGATGGTTTAGGACCTGAAATATGGTTTGCGTTTATATCTACTACCGATAAATCATTAGGCTTTAGGTTAAACTTCAAATAGCCTGAAGGAGTAATTATTATCCTATCATTTGTTAGCCTTACGCTTATGTTTCCTGCTGTTGGAGTTATCATTCCCTTTAGGTACAAGTTCTTCAAAGTCTCAACGATTGCTTCTCTTATCTCGTTCTCGTCCATAATCTTAATTTATAGCACAAGCTTATAAAAATGGTTAGTTCATTCGCCTAAAACTTCAACGATCACATGCCTCCTACTTCTAGGACCGTCCATTTCCACTAAGAATATGTTCTGCCACGTTCCTCTGACAAGCTCTCCATCTTTAACTGGAAATACTCTATCAGCCCCTATTAATGCGCCTCCAAGGTGTGCATGGGCGTTATCATCTATTAGGTTGTGCTTCCAGTTCCTTTCCGGTTGAACTATTTCCTGGATTTTAGTTAGGATATCCTCCATTAACCCTCTTTCGTGTTCGTTCGCAACTATAGCTGCAGTAGCGTGTGGTGCGAAAACTAGGCATATACCATTCCTTATATTGCTATTCCTTACAGCTTCTTCAACCTTGTCTGTGATATCAATTAGTTCAAACCTTTTATTTGTTGAAACGGGGATCTCTTCAAAATATACTTTCATAAATTACTCTTTATCTCCGGAGAAGAATAATCTTACTCCATATTCTCTAATAATATATTCTTTACGCCTTCAGCTACTTTATCCCAGGATGAGTGCAAGTTTAGAAAGTCCATTAATTTTGGATCTTCCATAATTTTCTCTACCTCGCTCTCGTTTAAGCTAGCTATCTTCTTAACCTCTTCCGCTAGCCCATTTACGTCAAATTCCTTAACGATCTTTACCGCATTTAATCCACTATATAGCTCTTTAATTGCCGGTATCCCATAAGCTACCACAGGAGTTCCTACAGCTAGGGATTCCAGAACAGTGATGGAGAATGCGTCAAAGTGTGTGGGATAAATTAATGCCTTTGCCTTAGACGCCACCTCATACTTTGTCCTTTCGTCAACGAACCCCAAGACCTCAACCTTATCCTTTATGTTTAGCCTTTCAACTTTTTTGTAGAATAAACCCTCTATATCCCTGGCGAAAGAGCCCATAACCTTTAACTCCATTCCTGTAAGTTTTACAACGTCTAAAGCCTCTAGAATCCCCTTTTCAGGGAGTATTCTACCCCAATAAACTATATAATTCTCCTTTTTCTCTCCCCTAAACTTCATTATATCCTTATTTATTGCATTAGCTGGTTTAAGCACGTATTTTTTAGTATTAACCCAGTCTAGCTTAGACACTTCAATTGCGGACTTACTAACCCCTGCTATAAACTTAGGTGGATTCTTCTTTAACAGGCTAGCCAACCTTTTCCAGAATCTATATGCTAAAATCCTCCTGCCGACCTTTCTAATAGTTATGGGGGAGTAACCGTAGATCTTTATCGTGTTAATTATCGATCTATATAGAGAAGAGTGTAAAAGAAGCGGACCGTGGACTGTAAAGCCATAGTTCTTAATGTTGAGCTCGATTACATCTGTAACGAGCAAGTCCGGATCGTAGATGAAGTCAAAATCTTCCATCTCTTTCCTATATAGATATATCATGTTGTCTAAAGCCTCTTTATCAGTTTCCAAGAACTGCTTGAAGCTCTCGCTTACCTTGATTCTCTTGCTCTCCAATTCCTTTACCTTTTCCTTAACTACTTCCTTATCTCTCTGTGTTAGAGGGAAGAGGTTCGAAGCTGGGAAATATGTTATATCGAAACTTTCAGCTAACCTCTTCACCACTTCGCTGGTATGTACTGGACCACCACCTGAGAATCTGGGGACTACGAGGCCATAATTTATTATTGCTATCTTTTTCTTCATCATTTCTCCACTACCGCATCACTAATATTAATCCACTTTAATTTGTAACCCAAATGTTCTAGAACGTAATGTATGCACTCCCCGTATTCTTTAGTCAATTGGCTAAGCTTCTGTCCTTTGAATTGCTTCTTCTTCAACTCCTCTAGGTAATCAATTCTGATTAGACAGTTCCCTATCTTTATATAGTTTTGTAAGTTTTCTAAACTCTTCAGAAGGCTAGTCCTATCAACGTTCAACCTCCTCAACAATTCGTCAATGCTCACCATATTATCGCTTATGTTGATCTCAACCTTTTCGATAGTTAGGTGCTTAGCCTCATATTCCTTTAACCAGTTATAAACCTTCGTGATGTCTACTTTCTTTTCATAGAGTATTACATTTAGATCCGAGAAGTCTTGATAAGAGAGTTCTTCATTAGCTAATACAAGCATTGGCTTATTTACCATTTTTAACTTCTCTAACTTGTTCTCTAAGTATTCCTTAGTCCAAAAGCCGACGATCTCTATGTATATTTTTAAGTTTCTCTTAGCCGCCACGAAGTCTGGTATAAATAATCTATCACCCACTACTAGCGGTTCAGGTTCTCTCTGTAGATCCCAATCCTTAACTATCCTCCTAAAATCCTTATAGAAGTTCTCCTCCACGCTGCTATCAAAGCGTTTTTTATCTTCCTCTTCAATTTCAGCCTTTATCAGCGGAAATTTCCTCACTTTCATCCTATACGTGTTCTTTTTCTTACCTAAAATCACATCAGCCTCTATTACCCACTCAGGGCTATTAACTACGAATTTGGATAAAATAGCTAGGTTTCTGCCATATTTTTCAGTCATCTTTAACAACGCTCCAGGTCCTACGAACTCTAACCTTATTGGATTATCATATGCGAAATACATTAAGCCTAAGTACTTAGAGTTCCTTATGATCTCCTTCCAATTTCCCTTAACGTAAACTAACATTCTATAACTTTTCAGTAAGAGGGTTTGGAGTAATGACATATTGTAGAGTTTTATCAGCTCTTCAGGGGTCATAAACGGCAGTTGAACTATAACTCTCTCTTCATCTAGATCAGAGTAGAGAAATCTCAGCGGATCCAAGCCCAACTTCGTCTTTACCTCATTAACCCTTTTCTCCCTTTCCTCTTCCGTTAATGCGGGTCCTCCTGTGAATAGTTCTCTCCTTATTATTATAGGCTCAATAGGGGACTCCTTATCTAGCTTGCAACGTTTTAGATATTCTCTAGCTAAACCTTTTACTAGCTTCTCATCGTATACCTTAGCTAAGTATTTTATATCTTCAAGAATATCGCCAACCTTTCTGCCCTCTTTGAAGAAACTTATTACCCATTCTGCTGCTTCATAATCCTCTTCTGTAGCGAATAGGGGTTTTACCTCATCGTTTATTATTTTATACCTTGCTAGCTCAAACGGAAACATTCTGTCTCCTTCTCCTACTTAAGTTATAATCTGAAGTCCCTCTGGTCACTATTTCTATTAACTTTGCTCTCTTTCCCTCCTTTTTCCTTAAAACTCTCCCTAACCTCTGTAAAAACTGTCTTGTAGTTCCATAGCCTCCTAGTATTATTGCTATAGATGCATCTGGCACATCCACACCCTCATCGAACACGCTCGATGCAACAATAACTCTGTAAAATCCCTTCCTGAACTTATCCAGGATTTCAGTCCTCTCACTCTTTGGTGTCTTGTATGTTACTGCTGGGATCAGGAACTCCCTAGATACATTATACGCTAGTTCAGTATCCCTAGTAAAGATGATTATCTTGTCCTCTGGATATTGTGAGAGGAGCTCCCTTAACTTCTCTATCTTTGATCTAGAGTTCACTGCAATCCTCAAAGCCTCGTACCAGGCTAATATGGCGTTCCTACCATCCTTTTCCTTTACAGCGATCTTTAAGAACTTGTAGAAATCTTCTAAACTTTTAAGCTTCAATCCCTTCTCCTGTAGATATGACCTATAAATTTGCCTCAACCGTTTGTATTTTTTCATCTCCTCTTCAGTAAGGCTAACATAAACTCTCTCGATATCATACTCTGCCAGATATTTCCCTGCAAGTTCACTTACTGAAACTCTATAAACTATTGGACCCACTAGTTGTGGATAGAGGCTATCCCTTCCATCTTCCCTTTCTGGAGTGGCTGTTAAACCTAACCTATAGGGTGAGGCAAAGAGTTGGGCTATTTGCATATAACCCTCTGATGGTAAATGATGAACCTCATCGAATATTAGAAAACCGAAGCGATTTCCTAGTTCTTCAGCCCTACTGTATGCTGAATCGTAAGTTATCACAGTTATTCCCTTTAACTCATCGTAATTTCCGCCTATCCTTCCAGCCTCAACGCCTAAAAGTTCATGTATTTCTCTATGCCATTGGTTTAGCAGGTCTATAGTTGGGACTACAATCAATGTGGCTATCTTTAATTTTGCAATAGAAGCGATTCCTACTCTAGTCTTTCCAGCACCTGTCGGCATAACTATTATACCCCTTTTTTCCTTAAGCCAAGCGTTTAATGCCTTCTTCTGATAATCCCTGAGTTCTATCTTATCGTTTATGGGTGGGAAAGGCAAGAGGTCAAGCACGTGGTCGTTTATCTCAGTTTCTGAGAAGTAATCTAATAGATCTCTATAGCTTGATGCAAAACCTATGTATTTCTTGAAATGGGAGTTCCACTTTAGACCTGGAGCGAAAGCGTCACTAAGTATAAGTCCTTTATAGTATGTTAGCGTTACCAATTCAATATAATTTATAACCCTAGAATAATTAAGTGTTATTGTGAGCTTAAATAGTATTAGGGAACTGGCTAGAAAAGGTAGGCAATTAAACGCCTTGAGGTTCCTTAAGGAGTATGCTGATCAGTTAAGGGACGATGACGAAGAATGTATAAGAGTTAAAGAATTTTTAAAAACTATACCTGCGTTAAATGATGAGAGTTGGTCTATGTTTATACCTAAATATATGTCTGATGATGATTTCGAGAGGTTGGTAGACCTAGTTGAAGCCTGTTTAAAACCTCATTTTAGTTTTCCTGACTCATAATCCTTTATTAACGCGAATGCTGCGTTCCTTCCTGGAATTCCAGTTATCTGACCCCCAGGGTAGGTGCCAACTCCACTAAGATATAGGCCTAAGATTTCAGTCCTATATTTGGGCCTTTTGTCAAGTAGAAATTGTCCTCTCATAGGTAAATGATCCAAATAACCATAAGGTACGTTGAATCTCTCTTCCAATTCCTCGGGTGTGAAAGTGTCTATGATTAGGGCTTTTTCCCTTAAGCCTTTAAATGGGTTTTCATCGATAGAGCCCATCAACGTTATAACCAAACCTCCTAATGAATCATCCGCTAAAGACGGAAACGTCATTTCACCGTAATCGTAATCTATTATCGAGTGGGCAAATGGTTTTAGCTCATCAGGTATTGAGGGCATTTCCTTGAGGATTATGTTATACTTCCTCCATCCTGCATGCGGTAGTTTAATATCTTTAATACCCTTTAAGCCCTCATCTAGCATCATTGATGTGGCTATGGGGCTTATAGCACTAATAACCGCATCAAGCTCAACCTTCTGTTTACCGTTTGTTTCTATCCCAACCACTCTTGAATCCTTAGTTAATATTTTAGTAACCTTTGTATTGTAAAAGATCTTAACACCAAGTTCCCTAGCTCTTTCAGCTAGTTTTTCACCGATAGTTCCAGTTCCTCCTCTTACATAAGACCAATCTAAGGAGAACCTGTAAGCTGTCATGAAGGCTAACTCGTTAGGAGAATCTGGATAAATAAAGAAGTCTTCGAGTTCTGGCGATATGTAATTGCTAACAAACTTCTGAAGGGGTTCTTCAAATAATTCCTCTAACCCTTCTTTCTCCGCCTCTTCTTTGACCACCTCTAGTGATGGGGGCTCATCCGTGAACGCTATTTTTTCTTCAAAGAAACGCTTAAACTTCATAACAATCTCTTCATAATATTTATACCTCTCTTCTCCCGCCTTTTCTAACTCTCTTAATCTTCTTTCCTTATCCCTCCAAAAGGGTATGGCCTTGTTGTTGTGATAGATGACTTGGAATGGATCTTGCCTTATTATAGGAATATTAACTCCTGTCTCCCTTATAATCCTCTCGGGCATCAATCCTAAGACGTAAGATGCCCTACTTACTTTAACGCCTTTTATTATTTCTGTATACGCCATGCCACCTGGTCTGTCCCTTAACTCATAAACTGATACATCAAAACCTTTTTGTGCTAAGTATATGGCTGAGATTAAACCGTTATGACCCGCACCTATTACTGCTATCTTCACATATGACTTATATAAGGTTGGGTAAATTATGACTTACGGTAACTTATTTAAAGGGGTTTGGCGAATATAATAATTAGATAATATAGTAGAGAAATAGATTAGGAAAGGGTTGCACGACCTCACCGTTACCCCTTCCTGTCTTTTTTGCTTCTTATGAATCCCTTTCTCTTTTTCACTTTTCGAATCTAGCTCAAAGAATTTTTTAAGTAAAAATTAGAAAAAGAAAAAATTTTTAAATATGCATATACAATATAATATATGAAAGGGGGTGAAATTTTTTGAAGGGCATTCAACATTCGTCGAGCTATTCTCTTGATAGTCGAAGGTTATGAAATAATTGCAGCCAGTTTATTTATCCCTAGGTATGCGAATATACTAGAATCTTCATTGTTTGTAGGAGTAGCAATAGGTTCAATTCTAGCATTATTTATAAGGAATAACTTAACGTCGAAGCTACTATCATTGACTTTAATGCTAAGCATAATACTTCAATATCTTTTCACTGAATTAGCACTTTTAGCAATACTTAGGTTTATCATTGGTGTTTCATTTGGGGCTCTATTCCTACTGAGCAGAGACACTTCAGAGAAGGCTACTATTACACCAATAATGTGGGATGTGGGGGCTGTTCTAGCTGGCTTAGTATATATCGCATTTGATCCATCGATGTGGAATGTTGGGCTAGCATTAATAGCGATATTATCAGTACTCATTTTAGTAGATCAAGTAAATATTACAGTGAAGTCATTACCTAGTAGAAAAAAGATTAGTAGATCAATGCTAATTATTACTGCTATAGCTGGAGTTGCCTTTGAGGTATTGGCTACTGCAGAATCTGCGTTAAATGTTACAGTTATCTCCTCATATTTAAAGATAAACCCTGTCGAGTTACTTATAATGACCGAGATAGGAATTATAATTCCATCTGGTTTGATATCTTCAATCTTGGCGAGAAGGATATCATTACCTTCATTGCAAATCCTAGGCTTTTTAGCTTCTAGCGTGGCTTTAGCCTTTATGTTGATCTTCCGTTCTGATGTAAGGATCGATCTGGTAATATACTTATTAGCCAATGCTTTTCTGCAGATAGGACCAGGAACTACAATATATGCACAAATATTTAACACGAGGAGAGCTTTAGCTATCGAATCGCTAGTAAGCAACTTCACGCTAGCAATAGTAATGTTCTATCCAATGGATGCGTTATTGACGTTAATCAGTATATCTACATTGGGTGGTGTATTTTCAATATTGCAGTTAATGGCTAATAGTAAGAAAGAACTTAGAAAAGAAGAGAGAAGCGTAATCGCTCCAATAGTTGTCGTAAGGTGATTCCTGTATTAGTATATAAACACTGATGAAATAATTTAGATGATAAATAAGTCGTTTTTTCTATTAAAAAATTTTATTTGCGATTTTATTAAAAAGTTTTATCTGAGAAAGCTATAAAAAGTTTCCAAACGTTTAATGTTTGTAGATCTTTATGCCACAGGTAGATGTTTTGACTATAGGAGCTGGTGGTGGAGCCTATCCTGGAGCCTTCATGTTAGCAGCTGCTGGGTATAAGGTAGTAATGGTTGATGAGAAGGGCGTTATGAGCGGTAACTGCTTATATGAAGGCTGTATTCCCAGTAAAGCAGTTAGGGAGATGGCTCTAGCGTTATTAAGAAAGAAGAAGTTCCAAGATTACGGGGTTTTAGGTGATGTTAAGGTAGACTACAAAAAGGTTGTCGCCCATAAGGATTGGGTTCAGGAATTGAGATATAAGCAACATGATGAGGAGTTAAGAGAAGCAGGAGAAAACGTAAGTTTAGTGAAAGGCGTTGCTGAAATCATAGATGCTAGAACGATTAGAGTTAAGACTGATAACGGTGATGTCATATACAATACTAAGAACCTCATAATTGCTAGCGGTTCCGATTCAGCTCTACCACCTGTAGAGGGCAAAGAATTGTGCATAACCAGTTCTGATATATTTAGGTTACATCCTAAAATACAAGACGTTCCAGATACTCTTGCCGTTGTAGGTGCAGGGTATATAGGGTTAGAGACTGCGGTCATGTTCAACATATTTGGCAGTAAGGTTGAAGTTATCGAAATGATGCCTACCATCTTACCTGGTGCTGTAGATCCCGTACTTGCTGATATGCTGTATAAGTCATTAGATCCTCAAATAAAGATTCATCTCAACTCTCCATTGAAGAGAATAGAAAAGACAGAAAAAGGTGTAAGGGTACATTATGCAACACCTGAAGGCGTTGAGAAGACTATTGATGCAGACTATGTACTATGTGCAACAGGAAGAAGACCTGTAGTTCCAAAGGGTATAGAAAACATTCCAGGGATAAAAGTTACAAAGAAGGGAATCGAGGCTGATGAGAGCATGATGACTGGTGTTCAAGGAGTTTATGCTACAGGTGATGTAAATGGTCAGAAGATGTTGTTCCATGCAGCTGTTAGGATGTCTATGACTGCAGCTAGAAACATAGTTGCGGGTAATAGACCAGTAGATAAAGTCGATGTCAATGCAATACCATCTGTAATATATACAATTCCTGAAATAGCTACCGTTGGAATAACAAGGACTGACGCTCAAAAAATGGGTATTCCAGTTCAGGAAGTTTCGTTCCCTCTAGAGAAAGATGCTTGGGCACAGATCTATGGTGAACTAGAAGGCGAGATAAGGATATTCCTTGATAAGAGAAATCAGAGAGTCATAGGAGGATGGGTTATAGGTATTGACGCAGGTATGGTTATAAATATGATAGGGTTAGCTGTAGCGAGAGGCTTAACGGCAAGAGACCTAGCGGATTTTGCAGATGCTCATCCGTCAATATTCGAAAGCGTTCAGAAAGCAGCGAGAAACGCTGTATTTTAAATCTCATCATTTTTTATTATTGTTTATACTCTCAATAATTTGTAATTTATATGCAAAGATAGAGTACTGAAAATTTATTTATAACAATGGGCATAATTAACTTGATGGCAGGCTATTTACTTTCAATAGATGGAGGAGCTACTAAGACAGTGTCTGCGATTTTAAATCCTAAGGATATGAAAATTACGGGGATAGGTGTAGGAGGTCCTTCAAATTTTAATGCTGTGGGGGCTCAAGTGGCTACTGATAATATAAGGGATGCTATTAATATGGCCTTTTATAATTCGTCACTAACCCTTAATGATATAGATAAGTTGCTTTTTAGCTTGGCTGGAGTAGGGGATTCAGAAGAGTCCGATAGGATAGCTACAGACATAGCGGATAGTATTTCCGAGTCAAAACCATACCTATTATTTAACGACGGGATTGCAGGTTATAGACTAGCTAATCTCTTCGAAGACGGGATATTGGTATATGTAGGCACTGGAAATGTAAATTATTATCAAAAGAATGGCGTGTTAAAGAGGGTAGGCGGTTGGGGATGGTTTGCAGGTGATGAGGGCTCCGCTTCTTGGATTGCTAGGAGAGCTATAACATATGCCGTACGGCAATACGATGGCCTATTAGAAGGTGATGAGTTGGTAAAAGCAGTTGAGGAGCATTTCGGTGGAAAGTTTAAGGAAGTAATTTGGAGATTAGAAATAAACCATAGTAAGCCTGAAGTAGCTAGTTTTGCACCCAAAGTTACTGCTCTAGCTGCTAAAAACTATAAGGCAGCTAAGATGGTAGTTGAGGAGGCTGCTGATTATATAGCCTCTGTTATAAAGAGATTGTTAAAAGAGTTTGAATCCCCACCTAGGATTTCGATTGTAGGAGGTTTGGCACTAGCTGGTAATGTTTTAATAGATGAAGTCAGAAAAAGGGTTTCTCATCAAATTCACGTATTTTATGGATATCAAGTGGTAGTAGGAGGTTTGATGATTTTATTAAAGGATATGAATTACGATGTAGATTTCGATTTACTTAGTAGTTTGCTTAAACAGTTAGACCAGAAAATTACGGAGCTTGGAAAACCCCTATTACTTAAGTATTTCTATTTCGAGAAACCCCCTGGAGGTTGGGGTTAAGAATTCAAACTATTTTTTTACCATTTATATGGACTTCTTCAATTTTCATATCGCTATTTAAAACTATAAAATCTGCATTACAACCTGGTTTTATACAGCCTAGTTTCAAATTCAATGCCCTAGCGGGATTTAAGGATAGCATCCTACTCACATCTGAAAGGCTATATCCCATCATCAAGAGAGTGTAAAAATACCTATCCATCGTTGCAACACTACCCGCTAGTCTTCCATCTTCTGTTCTTGCAGTATTACATGTTACCTTCACCTTTTTAGAGCCTAAAACGTATTCTCCATCGCCCAAACCTGCAGCAGCCATGGCATCTGTTACTGCAATTACTCTCTTGACACCTATCGTGGAGATAACATACTTTATCATATCGGGCACAACATGTATTGTATCCATTATGAGCTCTACCATTATATCGCTCTGTAATATAGCTATAACAGCTCCTGGATCTCTATGATGAATCTTAGTCATGGCATCAAACAAGTGTGTTGCCCTATCTGCACCTGCCCTTATCGCATCAATCGCTTGCTTGTATGTGGCGTTAGTATGACCTATAGATACATGGATTCCCAGTAGTGTTGCGTACTCTATGAAATCTAAGGCGTTTTCTATTTCAGGAGCTACAGTAATACTAGCTATTCTTCCATTAGATGACTTCCAATACTCCTCTAGCTCTTTTATATTTGCAGGTCTAATGTAAGTTACATCCTGTGCGCCTGCAGCTTGCGGACTTATATAAGGTCCCTCAAGGTGTAGTCCTAGAACTCTAGCCCCTTCATCGCTCTCCATATTTACTTCGCTTATTTCTTTGGACGCTTGTAATAGAACCTCATGCGGAGATGTAACAGTTGTAGGAGAAAAAGAGGTTACGCCTAGCTTTACTATTTTCCTTCTGTAATTCTCTATCGCTTCAACTAGTTTTCCCTTGCTGGCTTCCTCAGTGAAGTCTATTCCGAAACCTCCATGCACGTGAATATCAATAAAACCTGGGATTACAATCTTACCCTTAAGATCAATTCCTTGTTCTAACGTATGCCCTTCTCTAACCTTTACAATCTTGCCATTATCTACAACAAAGTAACCGATAAACTCATACTCGGGGCTCACTATTTTAGCGTTCTTAAAGAGCGTCTTCATTAAGGCATTTTACACGTATCCATTTTTATATATTTCTGAGCTAATCTTATGTTGATAAGAGTTGGGAGGAATATTCGGCTTCATCTGTAAGAAGCAGAGAAGGGTTAGTGATATTATTCAAGGGTTAAAGAGGCTCATATATAGGGGTTATAACGGTACCGGAATAATGTTTCTAGATGCAAATGGGGAGCTAAAAGTTGTCAAACAGCCTGTAAAAGTTGATGAATTTAAGCTTGACCAGGACTACTTTGCTAATATAGCTGTTGGTCACACAAGATATGCCAGTAGAGGTTGGCCAACATATGAAAACACTCATCCTTTGTTAGACTGTAATTCAAAAATAGGTGTAGTTGCTGATGGATTAATTTATGACTATGAGATAATCAGGGATGATCTTAAAAGTAAAGGCCATAAATTTGTTTCAACTACAGATGTAGAAGTCATACCTCACTTGCTCGAGAAAAATAGTGTGTTTGATACCGCTAACATGCTGAAAGGTCTTTTTGCATTTGTGGCTCTTTTTTCTAAAAAGAATGTAATTTACGCTGTGCAGATGGATCAGCCTCTAGTAATAGGCATAAACGATAAAGAAGAATGCTATTACGTCTCCAGTGATATCCAAAGCCTAAATAACTTCGCGGAAGAGGCGTTGATAGTTCCAGATTTCACGCTCGTTGAGATCTCCCTAGATGGTATAAAGGCTGTAAATATCTACACTGGTGAGCAAGTCGAATTGAGGGAAAAGAAGAGGGTGAAGCCTTTTCCTGGTGGTGAAAAGGCTGGATTTCCACACTACATGTTGAAGGAAATTTATGAAGTCCCAGATGCCCTAATAAGTACTAGCCTATCCTTAATGGATAAATATCTTAGGCTATCATCTATGATACTTTATGGTGCTAAAAACATCTATATAATTGGAAACGGCACGAGCTTACATGCGGGAATGTTGGCTTCCTATTATCTACTCCAGAACGGGTTAAACGCTAATGTAATAAGTGCAGCAGAGTTTCCATATTATGCGTTAAATAACGTAACAACTGGAACTGTAATAGTAGCTATAAGCCAAAGCGGTGAGACATCTGACGTCATAAGAAGTGTAAAATTGGCAAAGCAGAGGGGGGCTGTAATAGTTGGTGTAACGAACTATGTCGGCTCGCGTTTAGCTCTGGAATCTAACGTTTACTTACCTATCGCAGCAGGTCCAGAAATGGCTGTACCTGCGACGAAGACTTTTACTTCTACTATACTTGCCTTGTTAGAACTCTCGTATTACGTTGGATTAAACACGAACAAAAGGACTCAATCTGACATTTCGAGCCTTAACGAAAACGTCAAAGCATTAAGTAAAAGTCTGAAAGAAATAATGCCTAGATTAGAGAAAAGCGCTGAAGAGATCGCTGAAAAGATATATACGTGGGGCGATTTCTATGTGGCAAGTAGTGGTATAATGTATCCACTAGCATTAGAGGGTGCATTAAAGCTTAAGGAAGCTTCAGGTGTTCATGCAGAAGGATTTCAAATGGGAGAATTGATGCATGGCCCCTTAACTTTGGCTACTAAAGGTCTGCCTATAATATTTATAAGACCAGTAGAGGATGAGGCTCAGGAGCTATACTATAAAGTACTAGAGAACTCTAAACAGAAGGGGGCTAACTTAATTGCTATAGAGAGCTATGACGATAGGCAAAAAGGGGAAGAGGGGTTACTGAGGCTATCTGTTATTAAGACGGTTAAGGATCTAATGCCCATTTCAGTCGCAGTAGCTCTTCAAATGCTAGCTTATAAAATAGGAGTGAAGAGAAACATGCCCATAGATACTCCACCAGCGTTGGTAAAAGCAGTTATCTATTAAAGAAAAAAGGAAAAGAATTTTTCTTATTCGGGTGGTATTTCTCTAAATACAAGATTTATATCTATTCCTAGTCTTCTTTTTCTAACCTCCCTAGCTATGATATATATTCCAAGTCCTACACCGTAAATTATTACTAAAGACAATATTGTAGGTAAGTTAATTGGTAGTAGCACAGGATTACCCCATGTATATATCAGTGACCATAATAAGAACGCGAAAGTTGCTGAGCCTATCCAAGTAAGCACTGGAATACCTAGTATTTTTCTCTTAACTATCACCACGTTTTTGAACAGGTCTTTCCTCAAATAGGGCATTAGGGCTGCGGATAATGCAAATATAGCGTATGAGATCTGGAATATCACTGTTACATCCACTATACTTATCGCAGTATTGTATGCATAAGCTAATAAGCCCAATTCACCTAGGAGTGTCACTACTATTGTAGCCTTTATTGGAGCCCTAAACCTTTCATTTACGTCAGCCATCCACTCTGGCATAATCCTATCGAAAGACCATGCAAACAGGTATCTAACTAGACCTGTAACTAAGGGAGGATTACTATAGAAGTTAGGTAGCCAGAGCGCTATAAACATTATAATGTAAAGCGGTAGGCTATGGAGTACTAGAAGTCCGAAGAACGGTATGAACGGCCCTATGGATGACAATTGGTTATAAACTGTATCATTTATACCATTAGCTGTTATATAGCTCCACGAAACTAAAAACTGCTGTCCAAAAGACCTGAGTATGAAGTAAGTAAAGCTCATGTAATATATTGCAATTATTATTATTCCTACTATTATTGAAAGTAGCAGATTATATCTCGCCTTTCTTAGCTCCCCTGCCCATGAAGCTGGTAAATTATACCAACTATAATAGTACCATACAACCGGCACTGCAAGCATGGCACCATAAATTGGTGATACGAAAGTTAAGCCATTTTTCTCTGCATCTGAGATTACTTGTGAGTAAGCGTTAGGGACTCCCGTGAAATGAGCTAAAGTGTTAGCAAATACTGTGGGTGTAATTTTCCATAGGGCTATATACATGATAATTGTTGTAATTAGAGTTATTATACCAGAATACAACACAAACTTCCATTGGGCTCTGGGTAACATGGCTAAACCAGCTGAAAGGATTACGACAATTGTCCCAACAATCAGACTGCCTTCTACACTGCTAAAGAAATTACCCAGATTAATCAAAAAAGAAGAATTATAATATAATCCAATACCGGAGAATAAGTAACCGAACCATTGTGCTGCAAGATAACTATAATAACCTAATGATAGTGCAAAGCCGATAAATAACCCGAAATAGTTCATATAACCTATCAGAGGGTGTACTGCCCTAGTGTTGAACACATAGTCTCCTCCAGATCTGGGCATTGACGCCCCGCCTACAAAAAAGAGAAAGGCCAGGGCGAGTACTGGCAGTAGAGTTATTAAATATGCTAGAGTCCAATTTGCACCTGGAGCTAAATATAGCCAAGACACTATAATTATTGGTATTCCTCCAGTTACTAGACCAAAAGTCGCTGTTAATGAAGCCCATGGACTTATTTCCCTTACTAGACCTGAGGTTTCACGTATAAATAAACCTCTTGTTTCTCCCATTTGGGATGTATGAAAAGCAAATAGTTTGCAATTTAAAGTTTTTGCTAAAAATGTGTAGTGTTAATAACAATTTTGCTAATTTCTGTAAAAATCAATTGATAAAAAGAGTGGCGACTCTCGCCCTTTAGGGTGGGGAGGAGGTCAGTTATTGGTTACTTCATTATGCACAGTCAATAACCAGAAACGTTGAGCACTTCATTCAAAAATATGTTAAGTAGCGTTAGATCTCTATGGATTCTCCCTCTTTTATTACTATTTCTCCCTCTTTTACTAACTTATCATTAACGTATATCTTATTCAGCGTTAAGTTGCCCTTCTCTAATTGTATCCTCACTTTTCCGTTATTATACTCTATAATGCCCCAATTTCCACTAACTGCGAATAGCCATTTCAATTTCTCTGCTTTAGGAGATATATATAGAGTTTTAGATAGACCATCATATACTAGTCCCTCAAAGGCGTGAATTAGACCCCACGCTGAAGCTGGTCTCATATAACCTGCACCCCACTCCACATGGTTCCAGAAGTGTCCAGCAACTTCATATCTTTCCTTGATGTTCTTTAAGATCTCTTTAGCTTCATTAACCATGGATTCGTAAATCATATGAGAGGCAACCATAAACTCTATGCCAGACCATGGTGTATCAGCATGGTATCCTGGGAGTAAGGGTATATTGAATTCATATCTCATCTCTCCCTTAAATGCAGGTCTCTCAGCACCTGGATATATGCCATTTATTAATCCCTCCTCATCAAAGTAGTTGTTTTCAAATATCGTCTTCAACGTTGCCCTAACTTGTTCTTTTGAAGTGATATAACCTAAATTCAGGATCTTTGCGAAATACTCGCCCACTAGTTGGGCTGCTACTATAAAATCATCTTGTAGACCGCTAATGGGATCTTTCCAAGCCCTGAAATAGGTTCCGTTCCACAGTTCTGAATTTATTGTAGCTATAGCCTTCTTGTATTTAATATCCAGCTCCTCATAATCCTTTTGCCTATTCAGCAATTTTGTTAAGGTAATCAAGGACTTTAACGCTGCAGTCCACAATATAGATACATAAGCTGAATGTCCTATCCAAGACCATACGTCGTATGTTGTAAAGCCAATAGGTACAGAGGAATTGCCTAGTAAGGATATGAGAAAGTTCCTCAAGAAGGGATCTAAATCGTTAAACATTCTATTTATGTTATTAATCCAATCTATACCACTAGGCAATGTGTGATATGGAAGATCATTTATGAACGACGTTCTCTCAATACTTCTCATGCTCTCTAACATCGTATCTATTAGCTCTTTTACCATATCTAGGTCTCCGGTATACGAGGCTACAAGATGAGCACTAATGACCAGTTCAGGTACGTTACTGATCATGTGGTACTGATCTACCCTCTTTATTGATTTAGAGAAGAAGTGTGGTGCCCTGTACTTCGGATCCTTGCCAGTCTTCTTTACTATTTCTTCAACCGCAGCTCTTAACTTCTCGAGATCTGTGCTGATCTCAGGGTTCTGCTGTAGTAGTTTCCTATACTCCTGAAGGTTTTCAGGTATTGATAATACATAAAGGATATACATTGGATTATCAGGTTTTAGAACATAAGAGTATTGTCTCTTCACATAATTTTTAGCTAGTTCGGGAAATAACGAAACTAACATAAGCAACGCATAGAGCATCACGTCAGTGGTGTTAAGAGCATTATTCATGGGTCCATCATAATAATAGCCGTTTCCAAATGTTCTCTCGCTATAGCTCTCCCAAATCCCTTCCCACCAAGCAAAGGTTCCATCTTTGGTTAGCCAAGTACCCTTAAGAAGCGTTGAGAGCTGTGCGCCTGCTAGGTCTGCTATCCACTTCTCAACTCCTTCTGGGTTATATAATATATCATGGAATTTCCTGGTCTTCTCCTCCAGATACTTTAAGTTTTGCTTCACATAATTTACCACATCTTCTGAATAGCCAAAGAATCTTTCATAATAATGACCAAGCCTTTCACCATAATTATCAATATGGTTTGGGAAATACCAACCTAAGATGAAATATATTTCCGTTTTTTCACCCTTCTTTAAGCTCTTCATGGCGCCAGTGAATCCCCAGATATCTTTTTCAGCCTTTAACAGCTCTTTTACCTCCACGTAACCTTTGCTTCTAAGCTGAATTAGGATATCTATTAGTTCTTTTGAATCGTGATAGCTAGGCGCTATATCCTTTTGTTGCCTTATTGCACCAGCGAAGATCTTACCTTGATCAACTATTGCTGATAAGCTCATCGAACCCCAATATCTTGGGTCGTTTTGACTTAATTCTCTAGGAACTATAGAGAAACCGTCAGATCTTACAAATACTTCAGTTAACTCGAATGGCGAGCGTAGTAGTGATAATAAGGATATTTCCACATCGTCCTTAGCCTCAACTACGAATTTAAATATCGCTACTGGTATTGTAGAGTTCTTTAGATCTCCAGGTATCAATGGTGAGAAAGCCTCTAGAGTTATGTTGACTGGTAGATCATCATCCTTATATTCTAAAAATGCAAATGGCGGCTCTCCGTTAAATTCTATTCCCTTAATAGGTCTTACCCAAGGGAATGTATAGGGGCTTCCCGCATAGTAATAGTCATAAGCCTGTAAGACCCTAACTTTTATTCTACCATTAGAATCCTTGACCCTCACGAAGAAGGCAAAATCTCTGGGCGTGAGGTAATACGTTCTTCTATACTCACTTAAAGTAGTGAAAAATCCGTTATTGAAGATCGACCAATTGTAAAGCCTCCCATCAGCCTTTATTTCTATAATGCCTGTGCCTATACCACCTAATGCAACGCCAGAATCTAGGGCATAGGAGTAGTTATATTTCATAGTCACTCATTAAGAGAATAAGTATAAAAAGATTGTTAATTGGGGAAAGGGATAGTCTATGCCTTAACCACTGGTAAACTCATACAACGAGGTCCTCCACCGCCCTTTATGAGTTCATTCCCTCTGAAAGTTAATACTTTTACACCGTTTTCTTCTAATAATCTATTCGTCAACCTATTATGCTCAAATGATACCACTACTCCATTATTAATTGTTAAAAAGTTGCTGGCTAATAGCCAATGCTCCCTTTCCTCATCAAAATAAGTCCCTTCACCCACTCTAATAGGTCTAAGATCTCTTCCTAAGTAATCTCTCATAACTTCTATGAGGTTTTTAGACTGCAATTCCGCCTCTTTATTCTTATACACGTAAACTTTCAAGTTATCTACATAGCGATAGTATACCATGATATCATCTGAAGGGATCCCCAATATTGAATCTAGATGGATCATAGCTCTTCCTGGTCTGGCTTCAGGTGTTTCAATACGGAGAAGAATTGCCTCATCAAGATCTCCGTACTCTTTAAGCTTTTTAAGAACTTCTGTTAAACCCTTAACTTCACTCCTCACTCCAAAACCAAATAGAGTTACACCTTCAACTATTGGCATAACATCACCTCCCTCAATAACTCCCTGTTTCACCGTTATTACCTTTTCAGGGCTTACTATAGCCCTTAACACGCTAGGCTCTCTCTTTCTAGCTTCGAACTTCATATTGCTTACTATGTACGAATCTTTAACTATTATTCCAGGATCTCTAGTAAAGAGTATATTAGGTATTGGAGGTATACAGAACTCATCATCAACGTTAACTGCTGGTTCATAACCTAATTTCTTGGCTTCCTCTATAGTGAGCCCATTTATTACAATGTTTACAAGTTGTGGGACGTCTAGGGAGGAAAAGGGTATGTTACAATAGTTGTATTGTTCCAAAATGTTTAATAGTTCTTCTTTACGTAACTTGCTAAGCTCTGATTTCACATCTAATACCTCTACGCCATTATTACGTAATATCTGTTTGAACTCGTCATGTTCCCTCTTCATCTCCTCTTTATCAGGTATATCATCAAATAACAGATCCCTATAGTTCTTAGGAGTGAGCCTATCGATCTCGTCTGAAGGAGTATGAACTAGCACTTTAGTTAGCCTTGCGAATTCCGAAGTATATTTAACTATCATAGTTAAATATTCGAACTCTAATCATAAAAATGCTTCCTCAATTTGGTGAAAACGTTAATATTCTGTTTTTATAATATTTCAACTTGTGGAGAAATTTAAACTGTTAATAATACTGCTTACCTTAGCCATACTTGTTAACGTTACTGTAGGTTATGTAATGGTCAAGAGTATAATAGTATCACCCCACACTACTCAATTGCCAACAGTTTCATTATCCAAGCCTTTTTCCATCCAGTACTCTTATGTACTTGATATTAAAGAGGACAGGGTTTACTATATCGAAGTTAACGAGATTAATAATCCAAATATAACAGATGTAAAGGTCTTAGTTGTAATTTATAAGGGGGATAGAGAGATTTCATCCTTTGTAGTTAGCCCTAACGAGCCTTATATGTTGGCATTAAAACATGGTAGATACATGCTTTACGTTTATATAAGCGGTTATTCTAACTTGAGCACGACTCAGTTTAACAAATATTTCAGTGTAGATATATATTATTTAAAAGGTCACTAGGATTGAAAAGCTTATAGGGTAAAAATAAAATAAATTATTTGTAAATGCATATTCAGACAGTTGTTAGTTTAATTATAATAAGTGCTTCTCTATTTCTACTTGCAGAACTTCTGTCGAGGGCAACAGAGGACTTAGAGGTATTATTTGGTCAAGGATTAGCGGGCGGAGTAATAACGGGGATAATAACTGCATTGCCAGAGACTATTGTGGTTATCGAGTCTATACTAGACAACAAGATGAGCGTAGCTATAAGTGCTTCAATAGGAGGCAATGTAATTTTGTTCACGTTTGGTATCGGCATAATTAGCCTAGTCTATTCTATTAAGTGGAAAAAAGATCTGAAAATGAAAGAGGATTATAACGTTGAACAGAGATTTTTACTATTCTCTACATTTTTGCTCTCAATTGCAATACTGATAGGTTATTTAAATATAATTTTGAGCGTATTATTTATCTTACTTTACGTGTATTACGTGGCATATAGGATTAAGCATAAACCTAGAAGAGATCTAGAGAAGGAAGAAGTAAATATTAAGAAAGACGTGTTAATGATAGTTATTTCCTCAGTGCTCATAGTTTTTCTGGCAAGACCACTAGTTGACTCAATAGTTCAATTTTCTACGGAACTCGGTATTACTCCTGCATGGTTTGCACTGTTTTTCATACCAATCCTTTCAGATGCTGAAGAGCTTGTAACTGGCATAAGGTTAGCCTTATCTAAAAACAGTGAGATGGGATCTACAGCTCTGGTCTCTCTAATAGGGAGTAAGATCCAGAACGGTACTATGTTGTTGGGAATAATAGGTTTACTAGCATGGACGCCAATAAAGATAACTTCGCTTACAATAGAGCTCTTAACTGTTGCAATTATTAATGTTGTTTCAATGATAGTGTTATTAGACGGAAACGTGAAAAAATGGGAATCACTTACTTTACTATTATCATACTTTGTCGTTATTGTTCTAACTAGAGTAGCTGTTTAGCCTCTTCTAACGCCATCTTAAAAGCCTTTATGTTACTCTCGAGCCTTAAAGCCTTGTAGAAGCTTTCCTCATGCTCTATTAAATCCTTAAAGGCTCCTATACTCCATAGGAACCCTATAAGTGCCGCGTTTGAGGCCTTCGGGTTTCCTGCTTTAATAGCTATGTCATTAGCGTTGAATACATAAACTCTGAAGGCTGAAAGCTTCTCCAAAATCTCGCTCATATTCATTTCCTTAGCCTTAGATAAGGCTGGTCTTAATGTGTAATTATTCAAAACTATAATAGTCCTCTGTGGGTTAGCATAATAGAGATTTCTTAAGGCCTCTGTAGCCTCTAGGGCAACTAGATAGTCAGCACTACCCTTCTCTATAAGTGGTGCATAAACATCTCCCATCCTTACGTGAACGTTGACTGCGCCGTTTCTTTGAGATAAGCCATGTGTTTCTGCTATAAGAGCTTTGACACCTTCATTTATCGCAGCTTCAGCTATCATCCTTCCCATAGTTACAATTCCTTGCCCACCGACTCCTGCTAATAAGATATTTAACTTAACCATGCCTCCTCCCACCCCTCTGGAGGTTTACCTTTAATTGAAATAGCGTTATATGGACATACAGAGACACACGCACCACAGCCTATACACTGTAAGGGATCAATCTTAGCCTTTTTATTATTGAGAGGTATGATAGCTGGACATGTGAAGTAGTCATAGCATATAGAACAGCCTGTGCATTTATTCTCGTCCACTTCAGCTACGGGCAGTTCTTTTCCTTTTAGTGTCTCTAATACATCTATTGCGCATGCCCTCTTAGCTATTATCACAGCAGGCTTCTTGTTCTGCTTCACCCAATTAGCTGCTTCACTGATTATTTTTATCGCATTTTTCATATCAAAGGGATCAAAAGTCTTGACGAACTCAACACCTAAACCTTCAGCTACCTTAGCTATATCTATTTCCTTTGAAGGACTTGGCTGTTGCCCAGTCATAGCTGTTGATCTATTGTCTAACACCAATATTATCGCAGGTAAGTTATGATATACTGCATTAGCTAAAGCTGGAAGACCGGCATGGAAGAATGTTGAATCACCAATTATCGCCACAGGTATTTGGCCAGTAGCCCTATAAACGCCATTTATAACCCCTAGACTAGATCCCATCTCTAGTGCGGAATCTTGTTCGTTAAACGGAGGAAGAACGCCTAATGTATAACATCCTATATCACCTGAGAAGAAAGTATTGCTGAGGGAAGCTAATGCAAGTCCTCTTTTCAGGTCAATAAATGAGGATCTATGAGGACATCCAGCACATAATGCAGGTGGTCTTGGAGAAGGATTTACTGAAATGACTTGAGGTTCTGTTATAGGAATATCATAGAGCTTACCTACAGCGCTTCTAACCCTCTCTAAAGTCAACTCTCCAATTCTAGATACATAATCCTTTCCATGAAGTTCAACATGAATATTGTTATCATATAATAACTCCTTAACCTGCATCTCGACGACTGGTTCTAATTCCTCAACTATCAATACTTTATTAGCGTTAGAAACAACGTTAAGGATTGTCTTCTTGGGTATAGGTACGGGGGTTGATATCCTTACTACTGTGGGATTTAGGTTCATATCCTCTATTATTTCTTTTACATAAGCATAAGCTAGTCCTGAGGCTAATATTACAACTTTATCGTCTCCTTCTTCTACAGCGTTCAGTTTTTCTACTTCTTCCTGTATCCTCTCCCATCTCTTTAACTGCTCCACTCTGTTCCTTCTAGCGTTCTCAGGTACTAGGACGTATTTCTGAGGGTTCTTGATCAGTTTACCATTAACCGGTTCCTTAGGAGGTAAAAGCTCCACTGGTCCTCTTGAATGACTTATCCTCGTTGTAGTCCTTAACATCACAGGATGCTTAATACTATCACTTAGCTCGAATGCTTTAATAGTTAAATCGTATGCGCTTTGTGGATCATATGGCTCAAGAACAGGAATAAGTGCCATTAGCCCATAATACCTATTATCCTGTTCGCTCTGCGATGACCACATAGAGGGATCATCTGCGGAAACTATAACTAATGCACCTTCAACTCCTGAGTATGATGAGCTCATCAATGCATCTGCTATAACGTTAACACCCACATGCTTCATCGTAGCCATAGCTCTAGCTCCCATCATAGCTGCTCCTAAAGCAGTCTCAAAAGCAACCTTTTCGTTTGTGCTCCACTCTACGTATCTATCTTTTCCATATTTCATTAGGGTTTCAATTATATCAGATGAAGGAGTTCCAGGATAGCCAGCAGCAACATAAACGCCAGAAGAAAGAGCACCAAAAGCTATTGCCTCATTACCTAATAACAAATATCTCAACTTTGTTAAAGTTAACATCAAATATTCACAACAGTTTTTTCTCTTTTCTAACTTATAAAATCAGGCTTAAATATCAATTAAATTTTAGTAATTTATCATTTAGAATTAGATCTTTCTATAATCTCTTTTTCTAGATATCTATACGTCATAAACGAGATAGTAATGATTATTATACCAGCTACAATTCCCTCTATAGGATAATCCATTATCGAATTAGAGAGGGGTCTTATAATATTTGAGGCGGCAATAGATATAAGGAATGCGAGTATAACGTTTAATACATATATCGATATGGACGCTAATGCTCCTATTACTCTAGGCAGCCTGCCCTTAAACACTTGAGATAAGGAGGGTATCTGCTTAATACCAGTAAGTGCAAAATAAATTGGGAGGATATTTATAGCCAATAGTATTGGGGAACCCAAAATCCTAAGCAATGAAGTAATATTATATAGATACATTAGATAGACTGCAATTAATAGGAGATAGATCGTAACTATGATAGGGATAAAGGCATTCAGCTCCTTTCTGAATAAGTTTCCCAATAACTCCTGGAAGATCTCGTTCTTCTTGGTTAAAGTTTCCTGAATTACTGAGAACTTTTTGAAGAAGTTCTCTATTGTTATAGGTATATTAGAACCTAAATAATTTATGATGATCTTTTCGTTCCTAGATAGTAGAGATGTTACTATGTAAGATGATACAATTGTTAATATTATCCCTAAGTAAACCAGTTGAGAAACATAGCCGTTCTCTAACCCAAAAGCCGCTATTACAATACCGAACTCGCTTATGGGTAATAGATATATACTTAGGGTTAAGGAATCCTTGATAGATATTCCTGTAGTAGCCAAACTCACTACAGTTCCTACATACTTTACAAATATGATAAAGATAATCATCGCAGCTATTTCTACAAATCCCGCTAAAGATGGTAGGGCTTGAACTTCAGCACCAACAGAGACGAAGAATATCGCATAGAAGAGCTCACCAAAGGGTTTAATGTTATTTAGTATGACTTCAGATTCACTGTCCATGGAGAACGATATACCAAATATCAGTGCTAGTAATGCAGCTGATATGTTGAAAAGAGGGGATACTAGTATTGAAAACATCAAAACAGACATCGTAAGTAAAATGGCTAGATCTAAACCTAGCCTTAATGACCTCTTAAATATCCTTCTTATTACTAAGAAGCCCAATAGTCCTGCGGATAATATAGATAATATCACGTAGTTCAAGGCTGTTATAGTCTTTATTGGGTTACCTCCCTCTACTAAAATGGGATAAATTGAAAGTTCTAAGAGGCTGACAATATCCTCCATAGACGCTAATCCTAACAATAGGTTTCTCATTTTAGTGATGCTTAGCATGCCTTTCTCGTCAAGGAACTTAAAGGTTATTATTGTACTAGTGTTTATAGCTGCAAATATAATAGCTAAGCTATCACCCAAGTTTAGGTTAAGGATCCTGCTCAGTATGAAAGTAGCTAAGCCAACTAATACGGTTTCTATAAATATTATTAAAAGGAGTTGTGGTAAGTCAGCCTTTAAGTAGTTCCACTTCAAATTTATTCCTATCTCGAATGAGATTAGTACTATACCTAAAGAAGAGAAGAACTGTAATAGGCTTGATGAGGGCGATATTATGTGCAAAACGCTTCCAAAGATTATGCCTGTGATGATATAACCAATTGTTGCGGACATGTTAGCTAATCTAAATAAATAGCCTAGAACGCCCGCAAATGCCAACAATAATGCTAGAATAGCTATCTCATTTTGCATTAACTACTATTATTTTTGTGTTGTCCTAGAGATTAAAAATCTACTTGCAGCTAGAGCTAGTACTCCTCCGGCATAAGCTATTATAGTGGTCATAGTCAACCCTTGAGGATTTAATGCTTGAATAACTATTTCTCTAACTAGATATGAAATCGTTGCATCGATGACATATACGACTGTTCTGCCTGTACCTTTTATATAATCAGCAATACCTAAATATATCTCGAGTAATACGAGGACTAGTAAAGTATCTATTATTGTACTATCTATGAATTCTTCAAAACCCTGCCTTATTGTTACTGTTATATGGTATAATGTGTATGCTAGTTGAGCGAAAATAACGAATATAAGTAGTGCTCTTATTATTATACCTATTAGGTTAATGATTGAGGATTCGTTAAATTTCTTCATTAATTTAGAATTAATGTAAGCCTTTTAATAAGATTAATCTTCACAATAAATAGTAAATTATTTTTTCAATATATATTTTCTATTAATAAATATACTTATAATAGCTAAAATTATAAATATTAAAATTGATGTTAAAAACAAGTTAAAGTCTTCAATGATTCTAGGTTTATAGTACATATATATTATGGCTGTAATATCATGGGATATCAATAGGTACCTTTTACCATTATATATAATAATAACTCCGGCGTATTTGTATATCGAAGAGTTCAACGAAAGCAGTTCTGGAGATCTCGAAATAATCTCCTCATAAAGTGTAGGTGTAATTCCGTAAAATAGGATTGTTCTCTTTACAACATTCACAGGTCCTTCTTTAACTACATAAGTAGTCCCGTTTTTATCGATGAAGTATAACGGATCAGACTCGTTTACTTGAACTAGCAAACCACTATTTAAGGTATAGACTACGTTAGGCTTAATGGGACCTTCTAACCCTTTAGGTGTTATAGCATAGGGCAAATTTGTGACTATCCCGCCAAACAAATACTTACTCATTTCGTCTAGGTTATATGTTATATTGATAAAAGTATAGTTAGGCTCTTCCACAATATAGTAAAATAGCGCCTTTGTAAAATTGAGACCATAGCCGACTACAATAAAGCTATTATTGTTTACGCCGACTAGTGCGGGGAGCGTATAACCAGAGAAATTTATAAATGTTGGGATAGTTGGCACAATTTGGCTACTAGATTGAAGACCAGTAAGAGGGATATGAGTTGAATTCACTAGGACTAGTTTATCTTTGGTATAGGCTAAATCAAGCAAAACGTCTGAGTTAGGATAGACCTTAGCGCTTACGTCGAATGTTTTACTTCCGGATAGAATCAAAAACGTCACTAACACTTCACTGTTTAAAGGCAGAAGGAAATCGAGATAACTGAAGTTAAATCCGCTCCAAACTGTGACATTCTTTAATGATAAAAACGAAATACGTATATCCAATATCTGAGAAATGTTGCTAACTATTTCTAAACGTGAGGAATAACTTATAAAACTTATATTGATGTAACCATAACTCAGGTTTTGCTGTATCAATTTAAAATTCAAAAGATAGAGCCCTGAATCGTTTAGGAGTTTAACCTTCAACAAAGGTGACGTTTCTAATATGCTGAGCGAATTTTCGTAAACCTGAGTGGTATAACTAAAAGCTTTTACTCTAAACAATGGTATTATTGGGACGAATATCAGGAGTAATATTATCGCTTCAACTATCTTTTTATTCATGCTTATTCACCAAGAATCTATTTATGGTAAATTCTAGTGCTAGCAACGAAGCTGAAATCAAGAGTAAAAATATGTTGCCGTAAACTAAAAACGCGAGAGAGAGCATACCTGCAAGTGCATTCAAAAGCCCATAATATGAATTGGATAACTTAAAGGGCATTGAAGCAAACAAGATAATTCCTGCGGAGATCCAGGAAACTACACTGGATGTGAGTAAATAATATGAAGCTGAAAGGTAAAACGGATAGATACCAATTAAGGCGAGTAGAAGTACAGACTTCCAGTTCAGGTTTTCATAAAATAGGAATCTAACACTCAATATACTTAAACTTAAAAGGAGGAGCTTTATTTGGATAGTGTAATAAGAGAATAAGACGTAAGTGAGAATTACTACTATGAGTGGAATTGTGAACAAGTAGTTATTTTTTAGCTTTATAGTGAATTTCCCAATGAAGACAATTGAAAGATAAACTAGAAGTGAAAGAATTAACGAAGTATAAAACGAACCCATATTGAGGAACTTGATGAGTAAATATTCAGAAAGAGAGGCTATCAATAGGTAAAGGGCTAGCACAACATACCTATTCATTTCAATTCTAATTTCAACTCATGTTATTTATTTTTTATTGAAAGCACAGATTCTTCACTAGTTATTATCTTCAGATCATTACTTACCTCTTCCAATGGCCTCCTCTTAGTCTCCTCTAAGGTAAACGCTGTTATTATAGCTCCAACAATGCTGAGTAGTGCTAGTAACATCATTATGGCTTTAGTTCCTAATAGCGGATAAATTACGGGAAATATGTAGGTTGTTATCGCAGCACCAAACTTACCAGAGGCAGCTGATAGTCCGTGTCCTCTACTTCTGTAAGTCACTGGATATACTTCAGCTGGTATAATAAATGTAGTAGTGTTTGGACCAAAGTTTATGAAGAAGAACGATAACGAGTACAAACCTAATAGTACTATTGAGGGAAATGTCGTATTCAATAGGACAGCAGTGAGCAAATAAACGATGCTCATCATCATAAATCCAATAATTTGTTGTGTCTTTCTACCCAATTTATCTATTAAGGCTACAGCTGCAAAGTATCCTGGCAATCCTATTATGTATGGTATTCCTGCCCTAAGCTCGTTAAGTATTAGGCTTCCCTTGAGCGTGGGAAAGATTGCGAATGTAATGAAATCCGAGTAGAGTCCCATTCCGTATAATGCTACATCTAGTATAAGCCAGGGTAATGTTGTTCCGATCAACGTGATCCAGTAATTCTTAATGAATTCTTTAACGCTTAATTCCCTAGCTTTTGGAACGTTGTTATCAAGATCTTTTACATCTATATTAAATAATTTTCCTGCTTTCTTTACTTCTTCTACATCTCCTTTAACTAGCAGAGAATATCTAGGAGTTTCTGGCATTTTCCTTCTCAAATATATTACCACTGCAGAAGGAATTGCAGCTATCCCGACCATTACTCGCCAAGCAAGTGTTGGTGGTAAATACAGAGTTGACAGAAAGCTTATACCAATAGCTGCTAATATCCCTATCCCTTGATTCGAGAAAACTAAGGCTATCAATTTACCTCTATCATTTGTATTCGAGTATTCACTAGCTATAACTGATGAAATAGGATAATCTCCACCAATGCCTAAACCTAAAAACGTTCTTGCTATTACTAGTTCTAGAAGGTTTTGTGCAAAAGCACTTGCTATCGCACCTATCGTAAGGATTAACGCTTCTATTCCATAAACGCTTTTCCTCCCTTTCTTATCAGATACTCCTCCAAATATGAGTTGTCCAGCAATGGCTGACCATATTGCTGAAGAAGTTAGAACTGAGAGCCAGAAGGCACTACTAGGGCCTGTCAGATAGTTAGAAAATCCAGGAACGTTGGAGTGTAGGAACAATGTTATTAAAGTAGTTACTATAAATAGATCATAAGCGTCTGTGAAGAAACCGACGCCAGATATGAAGGAAATCTTGACGTGAGCCCAACTCAGTTTAGTACTATCGAACTTCTTATAAGGTAGCAATTCTATCTCTGCTTTTACATTAGTAACTGGATTTAAAATGCATAACGTAAGTAGTATATATATAACAATGTGACCTATATAGCACTATATAAAATATATAGTCATATTACTATACCTAAGTACTTAAATTTTGTTCGATGCAAGCTATTATAGTAGATGTTTAGAGAAATTCTGGGAGATGAAGAAAAGAAGGGTGACACACTAAAGGCTGTGGGGAAGATTATTGCTTTTGCTTTTGACGACCCATTTCACATCACTACAGTAACGGGATTGACACTGTATGGTATAGGAAAGCTGAGAGAGAAGAGGACGAACTATGGGCTAAAGATGATGTTAAGGGATATATATGCTATGCATCAAGAGTTAATTAGAGAGGTAAACGACTTGTAATATAGTTGGGCAAAAGCACATCTTATATATATTACTTCTTTTTATATTTTCTTATTGTGAAGATCACACCAATAGCATTTGAAAGTTTAGGGGTTAGGTCTCAGGCTACGTTTGTTGAGACTAAGGATTTACGTATACTTATAGATCCTGCAGTCTCTTTAGCTCCTAGAAGGTTTGGTTTACCTCCACATCAGTTAGAGGTAGATAGACTTACAGAACTGGCAAAGGTCATAATTGATTACGCTAAATTGTCCGATATCATAATAGTTACTCATTATCATTACGACCACCATGATCCCGGTTATATAGTTCCTGAAACCATATATAAAGATAAGATCGTTTTTATTAAAGACCCTCAGAATATGATAAATAACAGTCAGAAATATAGGAGAGCTCCCAAGTTTTTGAGAGCTATAAGGGATCAAGCAAAGCAAATTGAGGTTGCAGAGGGAAAAGAAGTGAAGTATGGCTCAACTACGATAAAGTTTTCTAATGCCGTTCCTCATGGAGCTGATGAAAGGTTGGGATATGTGGTACAAGTAGCTATCAATGATAAAGATTCAACCCTTCTCGTGACTTCAGATATTGAAGGTGCACCTAGAGATCAACATTTGAGATTTACTGAGGAAGTAAAGCCCAACTATATTATAATAGACGGTCCTCTTAGTTACCTCCTAGGAAGGGCGTTGAGTGAAGAGGAGCTTAATAACTCTATAAAGAATATGGAAAGCATAATAAAGGAAGGTGCGGAGACCATGATAGTGGATCACCATGTGTTGAGGGATCCAAATTATGAGAACATATTGAAGCCTGTAAAAGATGTAGCCAGAGATCTAGGAGCTAGAGTTCTTACCGCTGCTGAATATTTGAATTTAGAACCTATAATACTAGAGGCTAGAAGAAGAGAGTTGTTCCAAAAGGATAATAGACCTGCTAAAATACCTAGAGGGTTAGCTAATCTGTTTAAGGCATCCCAGGGGGATTAGAAGAAAGAGTATTTGTTAGCTAGTGGTAATAGCTAGATTATTGCTTTATTTATACATACCTCTCAAACAGTTAATCATGAGCCTATCTTTACAACCAATAGGGATGAAGACTTTTACAGAACTGGAGTTTGCAGATTTCTACTTGGATAGGGCTATAAAGGAAGCAGATGTTAGGGAAAGGGCAGAAATGCTGTATGAGGTAGTTAACTTAGGTTTGAAAGCTTTAGCTGATTATTTTTACATTACCGATGGCACTAGAAGTGAGATAGCCATAAAGTTGTCTGATATTTTGGGTTCATGGGTGAGCGAAACCTGGGATCTAGCCTTAAGTTTGCATTATTATATTTATGTTGATGGAATTATTGATGAAGAATTCATGAAAGAAGCGGAAAAAAGGGTTGAGGATTTCATCAAGAACGTTAAGGAGGTTATTTATGAATAGCTAGAGCTTAAGCATAAAGTCTTTGTAAACTTCATAAGCATTTCTTAGTTCTTTAAAGGAAATAAATTCATTATATGAGTGTGCAACTCCTAGTTCTCCTGGTCCGTAAACTATAGTTGGTATTCCCTTTTGCCTAAAGAATCTGCCATCTGTAGCGCCTGTAGTCATGTATTTTCTAGGCCTCACCCCCAAGACCTTTGAAATGGAATCCTCTAAGATCTTCACGTATTTTGTATTGGGAGAGGTGAAATTGGGCTCTGAGATGTCTAGAAACTCATACTCACAGTTCTTAACTAACTCCTTCAAGATATTCTCAGCCTCCTTTGATGATATACCTGGTGGAAGCCTCATATCCACCTCAACCTCACAATAGTCTGGAACCATATTAATCTTTGACCCTCCTCTTATAACTCCAGGATTGAACGATATCCTTAAGACGTCTTGTGACTTTAGGATTTCTAACGTATCCTTTATTACTTCGTTTAGCTCATCAGGAATATTTATTTTAACTTCTGAGATCTTAGCCAAGCTCTTCAGATCTTCAACTACCTTCATTATTGCGTTTTCTCCCAATGAAGGTAAGCTCCCGTGAGCTGATTTTCCCTTAGCTACCAATTTTACTTGAAAGAGCCCCTTTTCGGCAACATTCATCGATGTTGAAGTTGAGGGTTCTGCTATAAGGACTACTTCAGGTTTATATTTTTCCGCTAATATCTTACTTCCTTTATCACCACCTATCTCTTCATCCGGAACTGCTGTAAAAACTATACCATAATTTACCTTATCTGCAAGCTCAGCGAAAGTAACCATTTGAACGGCTAGTCCTCCTTTCATGTCGGTAGCCCCTCTCCCAAATATCTTATCTTCAATAATTTTTCCTGAGAAAGGATCGTCAGACCACTTCGATAGATCTCCTACTGGGACAACATCAAAATGCCCATTAAGTAACAACTTTAATGGCTCTTTCTTATTTGAGGCAATAACTACTGGAAATCCCTTGTAGAACTCCTTCACTTCAGGGTTAAATCCCTTATCCTTTAGCCAGTCCCTTATAAATTCAGAAGCCTCTAAAAGTCCACTATCCTGAACAGGTGTTATTGACTTAATCTTGATTAAATCAGACGTTAATTTATAAACTTCTTCTACTGCCATTGAAGTTTTGTATCTTTCTCATCTTAAAAGCTTTCATCATAACAAATATTATATCCTTCCACTTTTATTTTATATTGATGTCTTCGGAAGATGTAATAATCGAAAAGCTTGTCTCTCAGGAAAACCTTAGCGTAATAGATAAGGTAATGGAGATCGCTAAACTATTGGATAAAAGCGGTATTCTAGACCTAACAAAGGCTGTTTTAGAAAACGAGGATCTGAAACAACAGATCTTAGATGCCTTGCTTTCCCCAGAAGTCTTGGGGATAGTTGGTCAATTAGCTTCAAGTTGGAAGGATTTATCTGATCTATTAGTCCTCTTGACCGATCAGTCAACGGTCAGTAAGTTAAAGGTTTTGCTAAACGCGTTAAAAGGTATAGACGAGAAGAGCCTTAAAAATGCACTAAATCTTGTGCAGGCTATAGGAAGCCCAGGCGAAATAAAGCCTGTTAAAGGTATAGGGGATATGTATTCGAGGTTTAGGTATAATGAGGATGTAAAGATAGGCTTAGGAGTGGTTTTTGCTATTTTAGAACAACTAGGTAAGATGTATAAGAACTTTAGTATTTAAAAAAGTTTTTATAAATTAAAAGAGATAAAAATTTCTTCTTTTATTTGTTTGCAGACCTTCTCGATGCCCTAACAGCTACAACTATTACTACTATTAATAAGATTATTACTATAGCTGCCATAGCGTCGATTAGTGGGTTTGATAGGTATTTTGATACAAACTGCTGGTATATTGTAGGTGAGACAGTGACGTTAAACATGTCGTTTTGTACAAACGGGTAAAGCGAGCCAGTTTGATTCCACACTAAGGTTAAAGGTATCTGATATTTGCCTGTATTTGCACCGCTAGATACCTCTATTATAAACGTCACGTTTATCTCTTGACCAGGTTTTATGTCTCCTAACGAAGCCTCTGAGGCTGTTAATGCCATTAACGGATTGGAGGAGCTAACATAGGGATATATGGCATCTGAAGACCCTAATATAGCCCTAACATTCTTGGCTGTTGAGTTTCCTATATTCTTTATAGTTACAGTTATTGGAACCTTAGAGGATCCTGGGTTTAAGGTAGGATAATAAACGTTTGTAATAATTAGGTTTGCCTTAGGATATATCTTTAAAGGATAGGAGTAAACGAGTTTGCCTCCGTCATATCTCACTGTGAAATTAACGTAGTAAGTTCCAGGTTTCGTATCGTTAGGTACATTGATCAGGAAAGTAGTGTTTATTGGTGTACCTGTGGGTATAACACCGATTTTTAGTGTCTGTTGCGTGATTACCTCGAAAGGCGAAGATATGGATATTGTAGAATTCTCAGCTATTCCCTCACCGTAGTTTAACAATATAGCGACTAACCTTACATCGAAAAATCCTGGAAATACCTGAGGTGGCAAAGTAACTACTGTTATGGTAATGTTAGGGCTGTAAATCACTACTTGCATGTACTCAGTGACGTTCATGGAGAAGTAATGGACTATAACAGGAATTTCGTATATCCCTGGTGTTGCATTAGGTGCGACAGTTGCTGTTACGGTAATTTCATTTATCTCGCCAGCTGGGACAAATCCAACAGATTCGAAAGTCTTGCTGAAGTTTATGGGGTAGTGTTTTATAAAGTAAATGGATACATTTGAGGCAGTTACGCTTCCAGTATTTCTAAAGATTATGGTTAGAGGTACATTTTGCTCACCAGGAGAAGCGGTAATTGGTGAGCTAGGTGTGCCCCAGACCGTCTGTAAGGTTATTGATACGTTACCGCTTATACTTATCGTAACGTTTACAACTTTAATAGACCCATCGAAGTAATGTATCGTTACGGGTATAGTATAAATCCCTACAGTTGCGTTATTATAAACGTTAGCATATACTGTTACTTCATTGTATCCTCCTACTGGTATATAGCCAACGGTTGCAGAGGACTCTAAGAACTTCACAGGAAACCTTGAAGTAAACGTTAAAGAAACGTTCGATGCGACAAACTGTCCTGTATTAAAGATTATGAACGTTAATGGAACCATAGTCTCTCCTGGTGCTACTACCATTGGTGAAGAGGGGGTTCCCCATATTGCTTCAACACTGAAATTGGCGTTATTTATTAGCACGGTGAAGTTTGTCTTATATTTAGCACCTGAGAAGTAATGAATAGTTATAGGTATATGATACACACCTCCAGTGGCGTTCTTAGCAATATTAGCATATACTGTTACTTCATTGTATCCTCCTACTGGTATATAGCCAACGGTTGCAGAGGATTCTAGGAAGTAAACAGGATATGTTGAGGTTAGGCTCACAGAAACATTAGCAACTGTAGTGCTTCC
The DNA here is from genome assembly GCA_026627305.1 of Sulfolobaceae archaeon. Classification (GTDB taxonomy): domain Archaea; phylum Thermoproteota; class Thermoprotei_A; order Sulfolobales; family Sulfolobaceae; genus JAPNVD01. The sequence goes on along the minus strand of JAPNVD010000005.1, from coordinate 92,363 downwards.
AGTGTTGAATATAATTAACGTTAATGGTACGTCTGTCTCACCTGGACCTACAGTTAGTGGAGAGCTTGGGGTTCCCCATACTGCATCTACACTGAAGTTCCCTGCATTGATTGGCACTTCTACCATAACTGTCTGTTTTGCATTGGTAAAGTAGTGGACTGTAATTGGAATGTTATATACTCCAGCTGAAGCATTGGTATAAACATCAGCATAAACTGTTGTTTCACTAAACTGTCCTGCTGGAACATAACCGATTGTAGTTGAATTAGTTAGGAATTTAATGGGATACCCTGATTTAAACGTAATTGTTACGTTACTAGCAAGCACGTTTCCTGTATTCATAATTATTAGGGTTAGCGGTACCATTGACTCCCCTGGTTCAACTACAAGAGGTGATGTTGTACTACCCCATATAGCCTTTATGGTGAAGTTAACGTAGCCCAATATTGGTATTGATGTTGATATTTTTTGAGTCCCAGGTAAACCATTGGAAGCGAGATATGTCAAATTTAGGTATAGTTTGTAAAACCCTAACGATACGTTGTTTGCTATATCATATAAAAAGGTCACGTTAACCTCTTGTCCTGTTGATAATTCGGGCACTATTATTGAGGATTGATTAGCCACAGGTTTAAACGGATAAGAGGATAGGGGTGTAATGTTAACATTATAAGCCGTTCCGCCCGTATTAACTAATGTTACCGTTATTGGCACGAATGTCTCTCCACCTGCTATTAGTTCTGCGTGTGGATATGCAAGAAATGTTGGCGAGCCTACTGGTTGTGCTTGTGCCATTAACGGAGATAAAAACCCTGTTATCAATAGTATCAAGAAACCTGAGACTAATAATACCTTATAGTTCATGTGGTTTAGATATATCTACAAATTTTAAAAAATTATCTTAAGAAGAGTAATTGTATTCTGAAAACTTTCATTAAAAGTTATGTGATATCTGCACCTCCTTCTCTATATCATAACTAAGTAAAATTAGAAAACTTCAAAATAGGCGATATCTATAATAATAAATTGTGGACGTGATAGATCCAAATTCTAGAGTTGCGGATCTTTTAGGACTTCTCACAACTCTTATAAATGACTTTGAAGGAAGGGCAGACATCTTTCTAGTCGAAAAGGAGATGGAAGTGGATATGGATGATCTAATGCCGATAGTGTACTCCGCTGCAGCTTTAGGATTTGTAACAGTTGGGGAGGGGGACATAATAATAACAGATAAGGGAATTGAGTTCGTTAATTCGAATATAAAACACAGGAAGGAATTATTGAGGGAAAGCTTGAAAGAGGTTGAACCTTTTGAAACTGCTATTGAGTTAAAAGAGTTTACAATATCTCAGCTACTTAATGAGCTCCAGAAAAAGGGTATTACAAAATATCAAGGGCCTACTGCAGAATACGATTTAGAGGTTATATTATCTGAATGGGGTATCTATTCTGGCTTGCTGGTCAAAAGAGATGATAAATATATCGTAAAGGAAGTTTAGCTGCGGCTGTAGTTTAAAACATTCTTCTTTACTTCTAGCCTAAACGATGCTGTTTATATTATTGTTATACCGTGTGCATATATTTTTCCTTAAAGAAATAAATGGTATTGGGAATAATATTATATATATGGAAAATGAATAATAATACAAAATAGAAAAGGGTAGATATATTATGTCAAACGATGAGATAGAAGAGATAAAGAAAAGAATAGAAGACCTATTGAAGGAGCGGGAATGGATTACCTATAGTGATCTACTAAAATACATGCCCTATCCAGCTAATAAAATATCTATTGCTTTAACTCAGCTAATCAAGGAGAACAAGATTTCAAGAAGAGGCAGATATTTCTACTATGTTAGGACAGTGTAACTTATATATGTGAAAATACTACTTTTCCCTTTGTGAGTGATAACCTTCTCAGTGAAATTAATGAGAAGTTAAAGGTGTTTAACGCATCGATAATTCATACTTATGTTGAGACAGCTTTAGAGCCAGAAAGCGGGGCGCTAATTGATGATTTGCCTATCAATTTTAAATTAAAAGAAGCATTGAAGAGAAGAGGAATAAAGAGGTTATATAGATTTCAGGAAGAGGCTTTTAACAGGATATCTAAAAACGAAAACGTCATAATCATTTCAGGTACAGGAACAGGGAAAACTGAGGCATTTCTTATACCCCTTTTAAATAAGGCATTAGAGGGTGAAAGATCTGTCCTTGTTTACCCCACTAAGGCGTTAGCAAGGGATCAGCTGGCGAGAATAAAGGCATTTGCTGATGAAATAGGCGTTAAAGTAGCTGTTCTAGATGGAGATACGCCGAAAGAAGAGAGGGATGAGATCTATGACAATCCTCCTGAAGTACTCATAACAAACCCTGACATGATCCATATAAGCTTACCTTTAAGCAAGAGGTTCAGGGATCTTATAAGAAGTGTGGATCATCTTGTCTTTGACGAGATTCATGTGTATGAGGGAGTCTTAGGTGCTCATTTGAGGATGATAATAGATAGGTTGAGGGATTTCAAACGAAATATAAATATTATAGGATCCAGTGCGACCATAGGCTTTTCACAATTTCTATTTCAAGAACTTTTTGGGGAAGATGGGGTTGTAATTCAGGGTACTAAGAGGAGGAGAGGTATAGCAATTCATTCCTTAATAGATACTGCTGGCGGCAGTAGATGGGTTTTGTCAGCTTACTTAGCTTATGTACTAGTGAAGATGGGTTTGAAGCCGTTGATCTTTGTGGATTCTCAGCAATTAGCTGAGCTAATAGCTAAAAGGGCTGAAAGGTTTGGTATTGATTTACCCGTTCACAGGGCAGGGTTGCCTGCAAAAGAGAGGCATAAAATTGAAGAGGGGTTAAGAAGCGGAAGATTAGATGGGGTTGTTGCTACACCAACCTTGGAGTTAGGCATAGATATAGGAAGCCTGGATGCCGTTATAATGGCTGAACAACCTCCTAGCTATTCGAAATATCTTCAAAGGGCTGGTAGGGCTGGTAGGGGTGGGAAAATAGGTTATGTGTTTACTTTGTTGAGCACAGATCCGATAGATGCCTACTATTTGAGGAGACCTCAGGAGTTCTTCAATAGGGAAATAATTCCACTTCCCTTAGATATCACTAATGTTGAGGTTGCTAAAGTCCACGCGGCAGCATATGTTTTAGAAAAGCAGAGAGTTCAGTTAAGTGTTTTCCCTGAAGTTTATAGAAAAGCTTTGGTAGAGTTGGAAAAAGACGGAATTGTAAAAATCAGTGGCGAATACGTTTATCCCACAGTTAAAGCTAGGGAGTTCGTTTTGAAGAGCAGCATAAGGGGTATAGGTCCTTCGATCAAGATCCGCGATACTAGTGGTCAAAATTTGGGCGAGAGACAGTTACCTGAGGCTCTTTATGATTTATACCCTGATGCTATATATTTAATATCGAAGAGGACTTACAAAGTTCAAAAGCTAGATCTTCAAGGTCTTGAGGTTAGAGTTAGTAGGGTTAACGATGATCTTAGCTACTATACGAAGCCTCTATATGAGGTGAACCTTCTGGAGTTCAAACCTATATCCAATAAGGAGGTATATGGAATGAAAGCTGAGTATGGAGAGATGCTAATAACTGTTTATATCACCGGTTATGTCATAAAGGATGTTTACGCAAAGAAGGAAAAAGATAGAGGGATGGTGATGTATGAGGAGCCAATTAGTTTTAGTTATTGGACAAAAGGGATTATAATACCCCATCCATCACTGCCCGATTTCACTATTGATGATTCAATGGAGGCATTTCATGCTACTGAACATGTTTTAATCTCAGCGGGTAGAGTTGTTGCAGGGGCTTCACAAACTGATTTAGCTGGAATAAGTTATCCTAGCGGTCATGTGATTATATACGATTCCGCTATTGGAGGAAGTGGTGTAGCTAAACAGTTGTTTGAAAGATTAGAAGATGCTTATGAGGTTGCTTTAGATATTGTGAGTAAATGTGATTGTGAAGATGGATGTCCTAAGTGTATCTATAGTCCTTATTGTGGTAATAACAATAGGGTTCTATCGAGGAAGAAGTCAATGAGGCTAATAGACTTCCTGATACATTCTAACAAGGAGAGTAACGAAAACGAGAGGTGGGGTAAGCCAATAGTTTAGAGCTCAATTACATCGAAGTTTACGTATTCTTTTAACCTATCTTCCCTAATCTTTAGGTATAATAAAGGATCTATATCTACTATCATGTAATCCTCTTTACCATTTGCCAGCTCACCTACAACTTTGGGTATGATTAAATCGTTTTTCTTTTCAGGGATTATAGCTACACCCATTCCAGGATATTCAGGGGGTTGTAAAGCATTTGCGTTTAAAACGGATATCCTGTTCTCTAATACTCTCACTTTCAGGTATTCTCTCCATATCTCAATTCCCTCTGATTTAACCTTAGAGGGAACTAGGATAACTTCAGCCCCTTTGAGGGCTAACGCCCTGGTTACCTCGGGGAAATCTATATCATAACAGATCTCAATACCGAATTTTATACCACCATATGTGAAAATTATTGCCTTATCGCCCGAAAAAAGCCTTCCTCTTTCAGATTTAAATAAGTGGATCTTTTTAGCTATGCCCTTTATGCTTCCATCAGTCCATATTATCGGTGAAACAACTGATACCCCATCTTCAAATGCTCCAGGAATTATTACTGCAGTGTACTTTCTCGCTAATTCTCTAAATTCCTCTAAAGGTGCCTCATCTAAGTGCTGTACCCATTTCTCAGGTAAAAGAATTAGAGAGGCTCCACTATCTAAAGCCTTCTTAGTTAAACTAATTGCTGATTCCTTATTTGTCGGTTGAACAATCCCTATTTTCATTTACTCCTCCTTCGGCGGTCTTTTTTGAGATTCTTCAACTTTCCTTATATATCTTTTTAGCCTATTCTCTAGAGCTTCTATTGCCCTTTTTACAGCCACTGCAGGATCCCAATCGCTATCCCTTGTAACGAAGTTACCCAGCTTCGTTGAAACCTTTATTGTGACTTTATAGTACTTCTTATCCTGGCTTTTAGCCTCTTCCTTGAAAGATACTTTAAACGACATTACATCCACCAACTTCTCCAACTTGCCCATATAACGTTCGACTATACCATCTATTAACGCCTTGGTATCGGAGCTTCTAAGGTCTCTTGTCAGCTTTGCTTCTATAGGCACGCTGATTTCATATTTCTTAGATACTGCCTTTATGATATCAATACCGCTTATAACTCCAACAACGTTTTCTCCTTCCACTACAGGCATTCCTGAGATCCCTTTATTTAATAACGTACTTACAGCGTTCTTTAAGCTTATACCTCCAGTTACAGTGATAACTGGGTAAACCATGATTTCCTTCACTGGCATAGCTACAATCCTCTCCTCTTCAGTTAATATTGATGATCTTTTCCTCCCGCTAAAGGAATACAGTTTATCGACTATATCCTTCGTAGTAATGATCCCTGCTAGCTTTCCGTTTTCCATTACGGGCAATCTGGTTATATTATCTCTCGTCATTATCCATCTAGCTCTTGCCACAGTTTCTTCTGCTTCAATGGTTATTGCAGGAGAGGACATATATTCTCTAACTTTCCACGCTGGATCTATTTGTCCTGATTCTAACAAGTATTTCAATAATCCTTCTCTTGTTATCATACCTTGGAATCTCTTTTTCTCATCCACCACTGGTATTGCCCTACTATTTGAGGTGTAGAACTTAGCAATTATCCTAGTAAGATCATCGTTTATGCTAAGTGAGACTGAAGGGCTCATCAAAGTTCCAATACGGGTCTCCAGAGATATCCTCCTAGCTAGTAAATCCTTATATGAGAAAATCCCATAGAGCTTCTTATCCTTAACTACTGGGATTACCCACTGCTTCTTCTCCCTCATCTTTCCTATTATATCACTTAGCTTATCTTGAGGGGATGTAATTATTTCCGGTTCTTCAACTAGTTCTCTAACACTCATCATTATCATTTATATTTTTAATAGTATTAAAGTTAGCATAGAGAAGAGATCTTGCATAAAACCGCATTTATATGGTCAGATAGATATTCCCTATATTCGTTTCCAGGAGATCATCCGTTTAAATCAATTAGGGAATTCATGGCTAAAAAATTTCTAGAAGAGAGAAGTGCATTTCTGACGATTGACATATTAGAACCTCCCTTAATACCAGAGGAACTGCTTTACTTAGTTCATGATAAAGAGTATGTAGAGTTCGTTAAGAGGATGGATGAAAAGGGCTCAGGCTTGCTAGATGAAGGAGATACACCAGCATTTAAAGGGATATTTGAAGGAGCACTAGTTAGAACTAGTGGCACTGTATATGCTATGAGGCTATTGATGGAAGAGAAATACAATCATGTAATTAACCTGGGAGGTGGGTTTCATCATGCAAAGAGAGATAAGGCTTCAGGATTTTGTGTCTTTAATGATTTAGCCTTAGCGATAAAAATAGGAGAGGAGAAGTTCAATAGGATAGCACTTGTTGATATAGATGGTCATCACGGTGATGGGACTCAGGAGTTATTGCGTGATGATCCTAAATCCCTTAAGATATCGCTACATATGTTTCATAGAAACTTCTTCCCAGGGAGCGGTAACGTTGATGAGATAGGGGAGAGTAAAGGAAAAGGATTTACAATTAATATACCATTACCACCGGGAACTGGAGATGATGCGTATTTGTATGCGTTCAATGAGATAGTTATTCCTGCCGTTAAAAGATTTGAACCGGAAGTAGTAGTAATAATGAACGGCGGTGATTCCCACTTTACTGATCCATTAGTGGGGCTAAAGCTTTCCACTCATGGCTACTTAGAGGTAGTGAAAAGCCTTCATGATCTAGCTCATAAGTATTCAAACGGAAGGCTACTTATGACAGGAGGCGGTGGGTATTCTTATGACGCTACAGCTAGAGAATGGGCAATTACTACTGCAGAAATAGCGGGGATTTATGATATCGAATTTGAGGTACTACATGATCAGGAAAAGACGACCTCTTCAAATTTCGTTTGGGATAGGGTAAAAGATGTGGTGAAGAGGTTAAAGGAGATACATAACTTATAGGATTAAGAACATCGAGGCTGCTATTCTAGCCTTCTCTCTAGCCTTATTGGGATCTAAATCCGTAGATATTACAGCACCAATTGCTTTGCCATCATAGACCTTTGGCTCTCCAAAAAGTATTAAACGAGTGTTCTCAATGGAATAAACCCTATCGATATTAACGTAAGTAGGTGACCATTTATTGATAGTTGAGATTAGTAAATGCATTGCAGCAGAACAAGTTGTTCTGGTACTGGACAATGGTAACTCCAATGATGACCTCAGCAATAGCTCGAAGACATTGCACATATATCCGCCTTCCGTTACTAGGGCTAATTCGGATAGTGCGTAATTTATATCGTTAATATAAATATCGTTATTTTTATCTATAAAGTACGTTATAAAGAAGCCTCCTATCGTCTTCATATTCTTAGCTACTTCTTCCGTAGCGCTAGTAAGTTTCTTCACTTCTTCACCTGATATATTTGCAGGCATCCATGCTTCCATGAAGTACTCTCCTTTCCTTTGATATTCCACTGGGTCTAGAACTAACGTGTTTATCCCGTTGTATAAATAGTTAAAGAAGAAGACCGCTATTTCCTTTACTGGTGCTATATATTCCTCAGCTATTATCTGTGTTTGTGGTAACTTTTTGATAGCTTCTTTAAGTTCCTCTTCGTTGTTCACAATAATAGTATTCATCTCTCCAGGTCTATTTGGCTTCAAAACGCAAGGAAAGCCTAGTTTTTTACAGGACTCAAACACTTCATCAGCTTTATCATTTATCGTAAACTTAGGTATCTTAAGTGAGGTAGAACTAAGGGCTAACTCTCTTGTCTTGTTTTTATCTATTATGAACTTTAGGCTAGATGAGTTAGGATAAATTCTGTAACCCTCGTTCTCTATCTCTATTATTTCCTTAGGATCAACCTCCTCAAGATCTGCAATAATTACCTCAGGGCTTTCCCTCTTTATGAGGCTCGCTATAGTCTCTATGTTATTTAGGTCAGATATGTATTTTCTATGGGCTATTTGCGAGGCAGGAGAGAGATCATAACTGCTTATGTTAATGACCTCTAAAGAGAGCTCGTGGGCCTTTAAGCCAACAAGCTTTAATAGACCTGATGAACCTAAAAGGAGTACTTTCTTAGAACCCTGTAAAAATACAGTACCTAATTCCATAAAATAAATAGAAACGTATCACTTAAACAAAATTATCTATCTTATTCTCTCTAAAGCAGTTAGCTTCTTTTTATCTAACTCTTTTAGCCTTTCTTCAACATACTTCTTAGCATAGTAATACCTATAAATAGCACCCATACTCGCAGAAGCCCTTTCTGGGGTTGGATAAGTTGGGATATGCTCTCTAGTCAACTCTCTCATAGCCTCATATTCCGCTTCTCCACCTATCATCGCTACGGTTATAGGCTTCCTATTCTTAGAGCTCTTTAACGCATCTTTAATTGCGCCAGCTATTTCCTTAGGATCAGTCATCCCAGTCCTGCAGTAAATTACCACTAGTGAATCGACATTTGGATCGTCTAACGCTAACGATATGGACTGGTAATACCATTCTGCATTAGCTAGCCCTGTTAAATCTATTGGGTTTCCTAGCGAGGCAAAAGGCGGTAATATCTGCTTAAGGTTTGCAGCCAAAGTATCAGAGATCCTCCTCAAAGTAATGCCGTAGTCAGCCAGGGCATCTGTAGCTTGAACTCCAGCTCCACCACCGTTAGTTATAATAACAACGTTATCGCCTTTAGGTAACGGGTTCCAAGCTAAAGCTTTTGCCCAATCGAAGGCTTGCTCTATCGTTTCAGCTAGTAGTATTCCTGATTGCCTGAACGCACTCTTATATAACGAGTAATTCCCTGCTAATGAACCTGTATGGCTTGCAGCTGCCCTAGCTCCCGCTTCACTCCTCCCTGACTTTATGATAATTATTGGCTTCTTTAGAGATACCTTTGACGCTACCTCCATGAACCTCTGCCCTTCAGATATCCCTTCCATATATATTAGGATTAGGTTAGTGTTTGGATCATCGCCTAAGTACTCTATGAAGTCAGAATCATCAAGGTCAGCCTTATTTCCAATGCTTATTATTGCAGATATTCCTAGTCCTTCTACTGATGCCGTACCCATTAAGGCTACTCCTAAAGCACCGCTTTGTGAGATAAATGCCACATTTCCGGGGATTATATCGTTAGGACCAAACGTGGTGTTTATCTTCGAGGGTGTGTAGACATAACCAAATACATTAGGACCTACCACTCTCATACCGTATTTCTTAGCCCTCTTAACGACTTCTTCCTCTAAAGCTACGTTGCCTACTTCTTTAAATCCTGAGGCGATTACTACAGCAAACTTTACCCCTGCTTTTCCAGCATCCTCTATAACGTCAGGGACTTTAGGGGCTGGAACAGATATAACTGCAACATCTACTGTACCTTCAACTGCAGAAATACTCGGATATGCTTTTAATCCCATTATCTCCTGAGCGTTCGGATTTATTGGATAGATCTTTCCTTCATATCCAGCTTCTATTAAATTCCTCAATATGACGGAGCCTATCTTATTAGGTTCTCTTGATGCCCCAACTATTGCTATTCCTCTGGGGTTAAACAATCTATACAAGTCAACCATTCCTATCACCCCAATAACACTCTCGCATCTGCTACCTTAGCTCCTCTATTCTCTTCATAAAGCATAATTGGGTTTAAATCTATATCCTTGATTTCAGGTACTTCTATCATTATATCAGAAACCTTAGTTACGATTTCTTTTATTGCTTTTATATCTCTAGGTGCCATGCCCCTATAACCTTCAACTAGGATTCTACCAGATTTTATTTCTCCCATCATATCATCAACATCAACTTCAGTTACAGGAGCTATCTTTAACGAAACATCTTTTAATATCTCAACGAAAATACCTCCAAGACCAAACATCACAACAGGACCGAATATCCTATCCCTAGTACTACCTACGATGACCTCTAAACCCTCGGGCACCATTTCTTGGACTAGTACTCCCTCAATCTTTGCACTAGGTGCGTTTTTCTTAACGTTGTTCATTATCTGTTCAAATCCTTTTCTAACCTCATCCTCATCCTTTAGGTTTAGGACTACTCCTCCAACATCACTTTTATGAATTATATCTGGACTTACTATCTTTAATACTATGGGAAAGCCGATCTTTGATGCAATAGTTACAGCCTCATCAGGGCTTCTAGCGAGCCCGAATTTGGGTACTGGTAGACCAAAGGAGTTCATAAGCTCAAAAGCCTCATGCTCCAATAGTTTTCTTCTCCCCTCCTCTTTGGCCCTTTTTATAACATCATAAAAATTCATGATCATCATTTATATACTTTTATAGTAGGTTCAAAAAAGTTTCGATTAATAAAAATACAAAACAGTAAGATATAAACACCGAAGCCTAAAGTTTATACAAGTTAATAACAATTGCTAATTAATTGATTCACATAATTACAGTAATTATTTATAAAGACTAATAGATAAAAAATATCAGATATTTTTATAAAAGCATGGAATACACTTCTGTTATGTATATCACACTTACTGACATAATATGGGGGCTAGTGTTAACCGTTTGGGTGGCATTTGTAGTTATCTTCATCTCCAGGATAATATATAAGAAGACCAACAGTTATGTAGCTAGAAAATCTATTCACATCCTTGCTGGTGGAGTTGTTGCAATACTCATGCCATATCTCTTTTCGTCTCCATTAATACCAATAATACTTTCTTACGCGTTAACCGTTTATCTGTTGCTCCATAGAAGACATAAATATCTCTATTGGTTTCAGGAAAAGGACAATAAAGGTGAAGTTTATTTCACTATCTCCTTTGGCTCAATACTTTTAGTTTATTGGTTAATCTATAGGGTATGGGATCCCCCGACCATCTATATTGCCTTATTGCCATTATTGTTCATGAGTATAGGTGATGGCATAACTGGGATCATTCGTAACTATGTCTACCATAAGAGAATTAAGGGTTTTTGGGGCAGTGTTGGTATGCTTATATTTTCAACCATTATAGGGTATTTTTTGTTATCAATACCTGGTTTGATCTCGGGGATAATTGCAACAGTTGTGGAAAGGTTAAAGGGCTTAGACGATAACATCTCAGTTCCAATTACTACATTAGTTGTCCTTATATTACTTACGAGGATTATCTGATCAGTCTGGGAAACGTTCTTCATCGATACAGGAAACCGTCACTTCATCATTTGTTTTTAATTTTATAACTATCTGGGTTTAAACTTTATTGTAATGATGAGCTTATTATTAGGTAGTAAACCCAAATCTTGGGAGTATCTCGACGACGTCTTTGCGGATTATAGGAACGCTGGAGTATATGTAAACGAGGAAGGTGTAATAGAAGTCGTAAAGGTAAGTGATATAGATGAATTTCAAGAACCAACGTCTGTTTTGCTGCCCCCAAGCTACTTAGAAAAGCTAAGGCCATTCTATTTGAAGTTAGCTAGATTCGTTGCTTTCCCTACAAAGAGATTAGAAGTAGCAGAGAGGCTGACCCAGTTCTGGGGATGGAGGGCTTATGAACAGTTCATCGATTGGAAGTTTGTTGGAGCCTGGGTGTTATACGATTGTGAGAACTGCAAGAGTAAACAGAAAGAGCACTTGGAAATAAATGAAAACGGTTTGAGTATAGAAGAGATTGTGAGGAAGCATTTAGAGATCTACAATAGTTCGTGAGGTTCTAGGTCCTGGATTTCAAAATCCTTTACGTCCTTAAATCTGCTTAATAAGTATTCTTTTTCCTCATAGTTCTCTTTCAGTAGTCTAAAGAGTAACATAGCTAGACCTGGTCCAACTTCAGCACCATAACCGTTTAACCCGCCAGCGTAATATAGGTTATCAGCTAGGATTCCATAGGCAGGTCTCATATCTGGTGTAGCTTCACAATAACTCCCCCTTCTGTAAAGCTTAGTGAATTTCCCTAACCTCTTCCTAACCCTTTCAATTAACAGTTTCTCATCACATGGCACTATCCTCTTCTTAGGATCTGGTTCAGACGGTATAGCTTTCCCATCCCCTACAACCCAGAAGGGCAATCCTATGCCTAAAAACGGTCTCGAGTAGAACCTCAGCTCGTAATCATAAATTATAGCCTTATCATAAATTTTTCCTTTATTGTTGTAAACCAATAAAGCCCAACAGTAGTAGGACTTCGTTGGAATCCTTATACCCTCTGCTATATAACTATTCCAAGGCCCAGCCGCTAGTATTACTCTATCAAAATTATATTCCTTATTATCGATAGTTACAACTGTTTTCTTTCCCTCATCCTTAACTATAACCTTCGCATTACCTTTAATAAATGGAGTTGAACGTATAAGCTTGCTAACATGTACTAACCAATCAGAGTTATTAGACACTATGGCACTGACGTTGAGCCAATCAACGTATTTTTCCTCTATTTCAGCCCCAGCCTCTTTCCATTCCTCTATTGTCTTTTCATCAATTTTTCCGCCTATGGTATAAGAGGTGAAGGGATATAATGGTATATTAAACCTCCTGTATAACCTCAGGCTTTCTTTGGCGAGCTCTATATCTTTACCTTTTAGGAGAAGGGATAGTATAAGGGTTTGAAAGTATGCCTTAGATCTATTGTCCACTACTATTACTTCATCTCCTGTTTCTTTAAGTAACCTATATAGTACACTACCTACTATTCCTCCACCTATTATGACTGTCTTCAACAATCAATTCAAAAGTCCAGATTCAGATTAAAAATTAATGAATCTTGTAGAGGGTTATATGCTGAAGTATAGGGGAGGTATTTGGGCTGTTAAAGGTTGTTATCACCCTGAGGGATTTGCTGTAGCTATAATTAGGTATTTCAACGGTATGAAGATAAAGAGGTTAAGCGATAGTATTGCCTTAATTAAGCAGAAGTTTCCAGAGCTGCTAAAATATGTAAAGCAAATAGGATTTGAGGTACCTCTAGTTCCCCTAAAAGATTCTGAAATACTGGATCCATTTGAGCTCAGTAACCTGCCTAAACATGTAACCGAGTTCCTTGATGCCCTGAATTCTAAGGGTGATGTAGGTATTACAGGCAGTCTCCTCTATAATCCTTCAGAAGCCAAGGATATGGATTTCTTGACATTTAATAATAGCTATTACGAAAAGCTGTTGAGGTTAAGGAAAAACGGCGTGACCAAAGCGTTAGATGTAGTTAATGATGAGGAGATAGAAACACTAGATTATGAAGACTTCAAGTCATTAAAGGCTAATAGGGTTTTAGAGGGTACTTTTAAAGGTATTCCTTATACCTTTAAGATTGTTGAATGTACTGATTTTGGCGAAGTCCTAGAAGAGAGGTATTATGAAGGCGTTCTGGAGATAAGAAGGTCCTTAAAACCTTTCTCTTTACCTGTAATTTATGATGTAGGGTCTGGGTTTGCTACTAGCTTTAGGATCAGGTTCACGGAATTGAAAGAGGGAGCTAAGATCTTCTTTGAGGGTACTGTTTACGTGAGGAAGGGGATTATAGATTATGATTTGGACACTGCAAGAAGGGTTAAAATCCTGACATAGAAAATATGATTAGGTGTTAAGTTTTGTCAGAGGCTCACAAAAAACATAGGGAGATGGCTCCTAAAGTTCTAAACTTCTACGTTATTACAATAAGCACTTCTAGATATGAGAAGATGATGAAGAGGGAGCCAGTTGTAGATGAGTCTGGAGATGCCATTAAGGAGATGATAATATCTTCAGGGCATAAACTAGTTGGTTACACCCTAATACCAGACGATAAGATGAAGATCCTTAAAGCCTTTATAGAAGCTGCTGAGATACCTGAGGTCGATGTTATAGTATCAACAGGTGGAACTGGCTATTCAACTACTGATATGACTGTAGAGGTGGTTAGAAGAATTCTTGATAGGGAAATAGAGGGATTTGGTGAGGTTTTCAGGTATGTCAGTTATGCACAACCTGAGGTTAAATCTGCCGCTTACTTAAGTAAGGCATCAGCTGGTGTGTTGAACGGTAAGGTTATATTTATGCTTCCAGGATCTCCTGATGCAGTTAAGTTAGCTATGAGGGAGTTGATCTTACCAGAAGTGGGTCACTTAGTCTATATTGTCAGAGGAAAGTGAAGAGGAGGAAGAGAAGATATTATATAAATAAAAACACGATAAAAAATGTTTACTTTATTTTAATCTTCTCCTTGTCCTACCGGATGTATTATTATGAATGGTTCTTTGAAAACGTTTAGGTCTCCGTGAGGACTAGAAGAGACTGTGAAGTAAAGCGTTATTAGCACAGTATAGTTGCCACTGCTTAACGTTATGTTTTCCATGGTTTGTGTTAAGCTAAGCACTACTGTTTTATTATTAGAGAATTGTAGGACAACGGTGAAGTTTGAGAATACTTTAGAGAACTTTTCTCTGTGCAATAGTATTACTTTGAAAGTTCCATTTGTTTTTAGATCAAGTGTGGCACTAGCTTTCACTACACCTGCCTGTGATGGTGTTAGATTTCCTAAGTTTATATAGGCAGGTATGATCATCGCTCCTTGCTGTGCCTGTGGTGCCATTATATGGTAGGATATATATGCTAGAGGTCCAAATCCAGCAACACCAGCTACTGCTATTCCTCCCATTAATCCAGCTATAAGGCTTAAGGCTATTAGAGCAGTTGTCCTCATACTGCTTTCTGATTCCTTGTTCAACGTTTCATATTTATAAATATAGCCCGTGTTTCACTGTTTTTCATTGCGAAACGCTAGATAATTTCAAAAATATATACCCCTCTTATATAATGAATTGATTAAGACAAAATCATTAGAAATATTAAGAAAATATCAAAATTTAAACAATTTAATAAATTTCGCGGAAAAGAAATCTCAAGAGCTCAACCTAGTGCCTTTATTATCATTTTACTTTGAGGATAAGCTCTTGAAAAATCTAATAAAATCATTAGATGGAAAATTTAGTGAATATTATAAGGAATTGAAGTGGAGTAGAGATATCTTCATAAATAAAGTTTCCAGTGAGGAAAGACAGGAAGCTTACCACTATTTTTCATATTACGCCTTTCCTATAAGCGATAGCTTTAAGATAACTATTGTAGAGAATAACTGGCTTCCTGTAAAGGCAAAACTAGTTGATGGAACATTTAGGCTAACTTTTCAATTTTATAACGATTTACAAGAGTTAAACAGAACTATTGAAAAACAAGATGAAGACGATGTAGTTATCGAGGTCTCTAACTCGCGTGTAGTATCGGTAAAGTCAAAACGTAACATATTTATGGAAAAACGTGCAGTTGATATCTCTTTATCCTCAAAGTTACCATTAGTAACTAATATAATAATGCAAAGGGAATTACTCTTGATATCTGGAATTTTAGCGAATAACGTATATCCTTTTAATAATGAAGTAGAGTTCGAAAAGGGCGATGTTTCAAAATTTAGTGGTAAGGCACCTGAAGATGATGTGATAAACGGTAACACTCTTAGGCTGAAGACTAAGGCTGAAATATATTATGACTATAAGACCAAAAAATTAGAAAAAGAAAAAGAGGTTTTACTTGAGGCTTACGTGCACAAGTTAAGTTAAACTCCTTCTTTTACAGCAGTTTCAATGATTTCATCCAACGCTTTAGTTCTGATCGTACTATATGATGCCCAGTAGTGGAACCCTATTGTTATTGCTGCTGCGGCGATCGTGTCGTATGGGAATGGAAT
Organism: Sulfolobaceae archaeon; assembly: GCA_026627305.1. Lineage (GTDB taxonomy): Archaea > Thermoproteota > Thermoprotei_A > Sulfolobales > Sulfolobaceae > JAPNVD01. The sequence continues at coordinate 76,562 of JAPNVD010000005.1, read as the reverse complement.
TACTGTATATAGCCCAAATGCTCCAAAGTATGATAACAGATACATAACAAACATATAGACTGGTAGCCATACACCAGCCTTTATCTCGTTCTTAACGTCTTCAGACTTAACTAGTTTCAGTAATGCAAATATGTTTCCAAAAACTAAGGCAGCCATTACAATGTAGTAAATTGCGAACCATAAATTATTGGCAGCTGTTAATCCGCTAGTGGCTCCATAAAACAGGAACGCTAGAGCTAGGGTTATAACAATATCTACTATACCTAGGGTTGCAGCTAGTGCTTTATTTAATTTCAGCTCTTTTAAGGCGTAGAAGCCGAAGAAGATTGGCAAGCCTACAAAGATTGCAGTGAACAAGTAGAACAGTGTTGTGAACCCAGACCAATAGACTATTAATCCTGCAGCCATTGTAGCTAGTGGTGCAATAATTGATGCCCCAGATAGTTTATAAGGTCTTTTTAGGTCAGGGGCTACTCTTCTAAGACCCGTTAAGGCAATTCCTCCCATAATATATGTGAAAACTGTTGCTGAGGATATGAAGCCTACTAGAGATATCCATGACGGGAATGGTATTAGGAATATTGCTCCTATTATTAATGAGGCTATTAATGACCATATTGGTATTTTAGTTTTTCCTAACTTTAAGAACGCCGACGGTAAATAACCATCTGCAGCGAAACCATATATGACCCTTGTTGTAGTTCCTATATAGATCCAGCCAGTTCCGCTCGGTGATATCACAGCATCTATTAGTAATATTATAGCCCAAATCGAGAATAAGGCTAGAACTGGTCCAAACACACTAGCGTGAACGAATTCAGCATAAAATGGACCTGTAGTATAATTAGAATGCGCTAGACCTGACCAGTTACCTACTGCTAATGGAAATACTGGCACTCCTGAAGAGTTTACATACCAGGCAGCCTTCCAGTTTATAGCGCCTGTAAACGCTATTTGTAGTAGTGTATAGATAACTAAAGCAATAAGTAACGAGCCGATTACTGCAAATGGTATATCCTTTCTCGGATTCCTACCTTCACCTCCGTAATCTACAGATTGCCTGAAGCCCAAGTAAGCGAATATAACTCCGGTAGTTGGTATAGCATAAAGTACTGCAGCGAATCCTGAGAAACCGCTCGCGGTAAGGCTTGCGCTAGGGAAGAAGCCTCCTCCCGCTGTAAGGTTAGACGGATGAAAATAAAGTGCAATCAGTAATACAATGGTAACAGTGGGTATTATCAGCTTCCACCATCCTGCTATGTGGCTAACTAATCCCACAGCTTTTGCTCCAAAGTAGTTCAGTATAGTGAAGAGCACTAGTAACACATATGCTAAAGCATAGCCTAAGGGTGTTAGTACTCCAGAAACTGTTAGTGGATGGAAGAAATAACTGAGGTATGTTACCGCGGCTGTCGCCTCGATAGGAGCTACTGAAGCTGCTGATAAGAAATAAGCCCAAGCCAATAAGTAACCTACCAATCCTCCGTGCGTATAGTGGGGATATCTAACTATTGCACCGCTTTTCGGTATCGCAGAGCCTATTTCAGAATAGGCTAATCCAATGAAGAGGACTAAGATCCCTGCTATTATCCATGATATGATTGCCGCGCCTCCAGCATACGCTCCGGCATATAACGATCCGAATAACCAACCAGAACCTATGATTCCTCCTAGAGATAGATAAAGTAGCTCCCATTTGCCTAATACTTTTCTTAACTGCTTATCTGTTTCTAATCCGAGATCCTTTGCAGCTCCACCTTTACTTTCTTTTGCCATAAATGATCTTTTAAAAATACAAAAATATAAGCTTTCAACAACATAGTAAAATGATACAGACATATTTCAGATAATCTTTTAAAAACTATCATTTTATAACTATTATGGAATAAAACATAATCATTTCTCCATGTTTACTGATAATTATGATTTATATCGTATTATAAAATTAAATCTTTTTATCTATTAAATGAAAAAATTTTTAACTGAAAGTGCGATTAAGCTAATAATTTATAAGGGATTGCTGTGATATACGAACTTGTGGATATAACTTCAATAACGATATTGTCGAAATTAGCTGAATACGACGAGTTGAGCATTAGAGAACTCAAAGAGATACTAGGCCTTGAAACTAAAGAGTTAGTAAAAAGATTGAAGAATATGGAAAGAAAAGGTTTAGTGGAGAAGAAGGCATACATTTATAACGATATAATATTCGGAGTAACCGATAAGGGATTAGACGAGTTATATAAATACTACGTTTTACTAAGGGATTTGGTTTCCGAATTGGATGAGATATTGTGTTCGCAATTCGAATGCTGATGCAAGGATCTAATTCCTTATTATTGTGAAACGAGCATGATAAAATGAGGCAAACCTCACCTTTTAAGGCGGGGAGGAGCTCAGATTTATATAAGTAATGCAGAAGTTTTATCATAATGTACTGTAAGGATTTAGACTGTGTGCTTAAGGAGGCTAATGAAATACTTGAAGAATATAAAGTACCTTTGCGTGTGAACTCAGTTTTATTTGAATCATTGCCCTTTGGTCAGCACGCAAGATACGAGAACGGAACAGTATACATAAACTCTGTGCATTATGAATATATTACAGCTGAGAGCGGTAATGAGTATGGAATAATCTCCTCCTATCTTTTATTAGTGATATTGTATGCTGTATTAAGAGAATATTATGGAGATGATTGGAAAAACAAGCTTCTAACGATAGTAAACGAAAAATATGGGAAAGACTCAATTATATACAAGATGATTGAAATTGTACAGTTATAATAGTCTTGAGGAGGAGATTAACGAGGTAAAAAATAGGATAAAGAGGAAGTACAAAAAAGAAATCCACGTGAATTATAAACTTGTAGCAGACCCTCTTTGGCGTTATGTTAGCTTTTCAGAAGCTGAAAGAGAGATAAGGATAAACGTTATTCCAATAGAAGGTTTTGCAAGAAATCTCGATGAAAGTAAAAGGTGTATAAAAGCCTTTTATTTAGTAGAATACATGCGACTATTAGGTTTTGAAGATGAGGATATTGTTAAGTTTGTAAGGGAAGAATACATGGAGTTAGTACCTTATGTCTCTAAGGTAGTCAGGATAACATCAGCGAAGACGATATGGATATGAATCAATACTGCGGAATAGATCTAGCAGTAAAGAGGAAGACTTATGTAGCCTTATTGCTGAAAAAGCAAGAAGGCATCGAAGTCCATGTATTCCCAAAGAATAATGATGAGGAGATTATTGAATATTGTGAAGGCTCAGAAGTAGTTGCCATAGATTCTCCGCTATCGTATACTAAGGGATTCAGAGAGGTAGATAAGGAAATGATTAGGAGAGGCTATAAGGTCTTGCCACCATCATGGATGAACTCGCTTGTTGAAAGGGCTTTAAATCTGTCTAAAGCCTTTAATAAAGTGATAGAAACCCATCCTACATCCTCAGCTAAAAATTTAGGTTTAAATTGGAAGGATTACAGCAAAGTCAAGGACGAGTTTGATGCATTGCTGTGTTCTCTAGTAGCTTACCTATATGATAGGAAGGAGGCAATGGAGATTAAGGCAGTTGATGGTAGGATATATTTAGTTCCAAAGGGCTACAGTGTAAAAATTATGAGGGTAAACGATAGCACATTTAAATTGCTCTAAAGTGAACTGTTTCACATGCTTGAAGTTAAAAGCGTTGAAATCGAGAGCGAAAGTCTTAAGGATAATCCCTTGAAAGACCCTTATAAGAGAAAGGTTTATCAAATACTTCCAGATAATCCACAAGGTAAACCTATAGTAGTCTATTTAAGCGGATATCATTCATCTTCGATAACACAGTTAAACTATGATCCCTATTCAGAGCCTATAGTCCAAAGGTTAGAGAGGCTAGGAATTAAGGATATAATATTCATTTTACCTGATACCTTTACCAGATATGGCGGTAACCAATATCTAAACAGTCCAGCTGTAGGCAACTATGAGGATTTTATAATAAATGATGTGGTGAAGTATTTCAAGGACATTTACAAATCTGACAAAATAGGTTTAATCGGTAAATCCTCTGGAGGTTATGGTGCACTTTATTTAGGGATGAAGTATGCTGGTTTAATAAACGTTATAGCCTCCCACTCACCTGATGCCTACTTTGAGTATGCATATATACCTTCATTTCCCTTAGCTATAAGGAACCTAAGCAAATTTAAGAACCCTAAAGAATGGGTGGATTACTTCTGGTCTCTTAAATCTAAGAAGAAATATGAGCTGTTAGAAACCTTAATGATAGTTGGGCTTTCTGCGTTCTATTCCCCTAAGTTAAATGGTGAATTTGAACTGCCCTTTGACCTTGAGACAGGTGAGATAATTAGTAGTGTGTGGGATAAGTGGTTACAGAAGGATCCAGTTAGGTTTATTGATTCTCTTGTAGGCAATTTAAGGAGGTTAAAAGCAATCTATTTAGATGTAGGGAGGAAAGATGAGTTTAATTTACAATATGGAGTTAGAATGATCCATATGAAACTTACAAAATTTGGCATACCTCACTATTTTGAGGAGTTTGAAGGTGGTCATATGGATACAGCTTTTAGGCTTGACGTTAGTATTCCGTATATAGCTAGAGAAATCATTAATAGTTAGTTTTAGCATAATATAATTGATGGTCATCTCACCCATTTTTCCTCTTCAGATCTCTTTTTACATAATAGCTGTAGTCTTCATAATTCTAGGTGTGGGGTATCTCTTCCTATGGAAGATAAGATTGTATCCGAAGTTTGGTGATGTTTTTCTTTATGTTGGAACGATTTTCATAGTAGTGGGAATAGGTTTAGCTATAGTTGCATCAATATTCTTCAGGTGAGCAAGTTCCGCCCAGAAACCCCTTCCAATTCTCGCCGAAATAAAAATTACATCTTATCTTTTCTCCTTTTAGAACTTTTGGTAGCCAAATCTTATCGTCTTCCCACATGTTAGTATAAGGTATGGAGGCTATCTTATACCAAATTGGTATAGCCTCTTCCGAACTCTTTGGTTCACCCTCATACTGGTTAACCAAGAAAACGTGCATTATCTCCTCAAGCCTACTATTCACATAAAACCATATCTCCCCTACTTTTTCAAGGCTCTTAATCTTTAAACCCACTTCCTCCTCTGTCTCCCTTATTGCACAATGCTCTATGGACTCGTTTTCTTCCTTCTTTCCTCCTGGGAAGTTGTAAAGTCCTTGTCCTAAACCTCTCAGTTTCTTTATAAGCAGTATTTCATCTCCCTTTTTTATTATACTTACGCAGGATTCAAACACGGTAAAGAGTAAGAAAAAGAAGAAATAAGAAATTAATTACTTCTTATTATTGCTTCCCTTTGCGGGTATACCTGGCTTAACTAAGTTTTCAAGGTTAAGGAGCTTGTCTATCTCCTCATCCTTGAAGCCCAGCTCCCTTAATGCATCCCTTATTGAATAGCCTTTTGACAACCTCTTGCCTATTTGAGAAGCTTTATCATAACCTATTATTGGGGAGATAACGGTTATTAACGAAGGTGAACTTTCGGCATATCTTCTCATCTGTTCCACATTTGGTTTCATTCCATCAATTACCAGGCTTGCAAACTTATTTAAGGCTTCAGCAGCTAAGTTTATTTCAGTAACTATGTTATAGCCTATTAACGGAACGCCCATAGCTAGTTCAAACTCTCCCAACATTGAGGCGAACTGGTTAGCGTGATCAAGCCCAACTATTTGTGCTGAGACTAGTAATGACGCTTCTACAGTCACTGGGTTTGTCTTACCGGGCATTATTGAACTCCCGGCTATTTCCTCCTGTGTAGGTAGGTCTATCTCGTTTAAGCCTGTCAATGGACCTGAAAACATTAACCTCATGTCCTGTCCTAGTCTATACATGTTTACAGCTAGCGTCCTTAGAGCTCCTGAAAGCTCCAGTAAATCGGTTAATAACCTCATAGCCCTAAACTTGTTAGCCTCTTTAAATCCATAGCCTGTTTGCCTGTTGAACTCTTCAATAACTAACTTAGGGAACTCAGGATGAGCGTTCAAACCCGTTCCAACTGCAGTTCCGCCAATTGGCAATTCCTTTACGTATTCTATAATGCTCTCGAGGACTGACTTGTCATGCTTAAAAGCATCTACATAGGCTGATAATTCTTGTCCAAGCGTTATAGGTAAGGCATCCCTTAAGTGTGTCCTTCCACTCTTAATTATGTTCATAAACTCCTGTGATTTTCTTTCCAGTGACGAGATCATCTTATCTAAAGCTGGTAGTAGTTTCTCATAAAACTCGGCTACTGCTGCAACTCTTATGGCAGTTGGTACAGTATCGTTAGACGATTGTCCCATGTTTACATGATCGTTTGGATGTACCGGTTTACCAGCATATTTAGTGGCTACTTCAGCTATAACCTCATTAACGTTCATGTTAAGTCCAGTTCCAGAACCTGTCTGAAATACATCTAAAACTATCTGATCGTCATATTTTCCATCCATCAACTCCTTTGAAGCCCTCTTTATGGCATCGGCTATTTGAGGCTCAAGTAAGCCTAATTTTTGATTTGCCACAGCAGCTGTGTATTTCAGTAAGCCCAAACTCCAGATAATCTTTCTAGGAAACCTAGTTCCTGTATTCATAAAAAGTTTGGGTGCTGTTTCAGTATACTTCATGGCAAACTATAATTGTTCTTAGAGGATAAAAATGTTGGGTTTATTTAATGGTTTTATAAACATCAGTTCTTTAAATTTTTTTATCGTTATAGGTTATGAAACAAAATATAAAATTTAGTTGGCTAATGGAATAAGGTAGTCAAAAATGATAACCCTAGTATTCTATCACGATGTATTATGTCCCTTCTGTTATGTTATGTCAAAGAGACTACAAAAGGCAATAAAAGACTTCAAAGGAGAAATAGATATAATCCATAAGGCTTTCATGTTATTGCCATCCATTGAGGAACTTAGGGAGATAGCGCCCACTGAAGAAGAGGCTAGACATATCTTCGAGGAGGAATTTTCTATTTTAAAAAGGTTTTATCCAGATTATGATCCAAAAGCTGTAATAGGTAAAGGAAAGATAACATACGTCTGGTCTTTACCACCCCAAATGGCTTGCAAAGCAGCAGAATTTCAAGGGGGAAGCGAAGCACATTGGAGATATTTCGATATAGCTCAGGATAAGTTCTTTAAAGAAGGGGAAAACATAGCTGATGATAACGTACTAATAGAAATAGCTAAAGAGGCAGGGCTCGATTTGGATAGGTTTAAGAGAGACTTTAAGTCAAAAAAGGCTAGGTTAGCTGTAGAGGAAGATGAGGCTGATGCCAAAGCTAAGGGCATAAGAGGAGTTCCAGCGATCCTGGTTAACGATTATTGGTTGATCAGGGGTGTTCAATCAGAGGACTTCCTGGTTACCCTCTTTGAAGACTTAATAAAATATGGTGAGCCTAGAAGGGTTCAGTTGAAAGCTTATTGGGAGGCATATGCAACACAGTAGTAGTGAAGTAAGGTTCATAGCGTTAGAAGGCAAGGGTTTGAAAAACGTAATTAAGGTTATAGTGGATGGAAAGGAAATATCTTCTCCCTATAATTCATTAAAAGTTTTCACATTCTCCATAAATAACGGCTGTGATGTTTTAATAGCTGATGATTTTCTATTGGATGGAGAGGTTAGGCTGTTCTCAAACATCTGTAAACTAGTCGTGGTTAAAGATAACGTAAAAACGTTTATTCCTTCAGCAGAGCAGGTATATCAATTGGAGTTAAATGGAAAGATTTCGGGTAAGGTTCTACAAATAGGTGGAGAAATTGTAGATAACGGCGTAATGATAGGTACTTCTCTGCTAGGTAACGATGATGTTATCTCTTTAGTACCTTTTCCTTTTAGGGACAGCTCTTTTGATTTTGTGCTAATTTTTGACATTCTAGACTTCCTTATAGTTGAGGAAGCTGAAAGGGTGTTAAAACATAACGGGAAAGCAATCCTGGTAATAAAGGATAAGAGTTTGGGAGGAGTGAACCCTGTAGAGGCTGTGAAAGTGCTCTCTTATAAATTTGCGGTAAATACTATTAGGGAGAAGAGGAAGTTCTGGATAATCGAGGGTAGGAAGAGGGCAATAAAGGGATAGAATTGGATGCATTTCGACTATTTGATCTCATTACTTTATTTATCCCCCTAACGTAAAATAACTTGTGAGCAAAATATTTAGCATGAGAGACGCAATAGAGTTGATAAATGATGGCGATATGATTACGATCAGTGGGATCTCGATTTATAGAAATCCTATGGCATTCATTTATGAGTTGGTTAAGTCCAATAAAAAGGATCTATATTTCGTTGATAGGGAGCCTGGGTTTGGGCTTGAAGTCCTTTTGAGGCATGGAATAGTTAAAAAGGTCAGAGTTGCGATGTCTACGCTAGAATGGTTTGGAATACCCCCATATTTTAGAAAGAAGATAGAAAGTAAAGAAGTGGAGTTGTTAGAAGATACCTGTGGTGCTTTTATGGCAGGGATCAGGGCAGGGGCTATGGGGGTACCGTTTATCCCAGTTAGAGGAGTTTTAGGCTCTGATCTGGTTAAATTACATGAAAGATATGGAACTTGGAAGGTAATTCAAGATCCGTTTAATGGAGATGAAATCGTTTTAGTTAAGGCAATTAACCCAGATGTGGCTATAATTCATGTACATAAGGCTGATGAGGAGGGTAACGCAGAGATTCTAGGTCCTCTATATGAAGACGAGTTTAAGGCTAGGGCTGCTAAAAAGGTTATAATAACAGCTGAGGAGATAGTTGATAAAAGCTACTTTTATGGCAGGAGACCTACAATTAACGGCATTTATGTTACAGCAGTAGTTCACGCACCTAGGGGAGCTGAACCAACAGGTATGTATGGGCTATATGATCCTGACTATGAGGCTATAGCTAACTTTCTAGAGAACTTCTAAGGGAATAGGGATCTAACCTATCTATAAACTTTCTCTCCTCCTCATTGAGCTTAATGATGTCCACTTTTTCGCTAGGCTTTACACAGAAGTCTGAATTGAGGGCTATATCGTCGAAGCTAGTGTTTTCGTAAACTGCTATTGTTATCCAACACCTCTCTTCTCTTGAGTATTTCATAACCCCTAAGTTCGTTACGAAATAAGCCTCGTTATTAGAATTAGCGAAGCTCCCTGTTATGAAATCTACCCTCTTTACTGCAACTCTTTTGCTGTGCTTTACGCTCCAGAATATATCCCTTTTGACCAGAGGGACTAGAAAAGCCGTGGCAGCTCCTCCTGGTAACCTAACCTTAGGTTTATCGTAACTGCCTATAACGGATATATTAACATTTCCCTTATCGTCTATCTGTGCAGGTCCTAAGAACATTACATCAAGCTTACCCTTTTGTGCTAGATCAAAGGCTTCATACGTTGTAAATATTGGACCCTTTTCAGCAATATTTGGATTTCCAGTGGATGGTGATAGGATGAGAGGTTCTGGGTTATCGGTTTCAAAGACTCCAGTTATCCTAATTTTCTTCTTGTAAAAATCCCTAGCCATAAATGACGCAATGTAAGGTATAAAGGAGTTTAAACCGATGAACACTATCTCTCTATCATTAAGTAAGGATTCAGCAATAGCTTTTATCATATAATCTACTTGCATAATTTTAATTAGGTTATTTAAATATAAGAATGTTTAGAGGACTATGGCGAGGATTTACAAAATAGGTGATTACTATATTGCTGGAGTAGCTCATGTAGTACCTGGATATTTTCAGGATGTTGTTTTTATATACAAAAATGGGAATAACTGGACTTCAATCAGTGCTGAAAAGTTTAGGACAAACGATTCAAACTTGATGAAGCTTAGAGATATGGTGAAATATGCAACCCATGAGGATGACCTTAAGAAGGCAATTGAGGAGATAAAGAAGTTAGGAGTTAGCGTTGAAGAGGTGAATAAGCCACCTTTCCCAATGAGGCTTATTGAAGGTAAGACAAAGATTCAAGAGGAGTTTGACTGAAAGTTTTTACTCAGCTTACTCAACAGGTTTTTTGCTCTTAACCAGTTCACTAGTCCTTCAACATCTCTATTTCCTCTTGAGATCTCATAGTAAATCCTCCTTAATTTATCAGCATTTGACTGGGACGAAATTATTGCCTCCTCTAAACTTGAACAATCTTCCCTTACCTTCATGATTATCTCTATGATAGAATTCAACCTATCTGGCACTCCTACAATAGAGCCCTTAAGTGCTATCCTAACTTGAGGTAAGTCGTAGTATCCAGAGATTTTAGAGAGTTCTGTGGTAGCCTCCCTTATCCTCCTCCCCTTATCTACTACGCCACCTAGAATAAAGACTTCTGATTCCTTCAACAGCTGTTCGTTTGCATCTATATTGCCATAAGGATTAAGCACTATTGCCTTTACCCCTGAAAATTCCAATTTGTTGACTATAGTTAAGGAATGTTTTAATCCCCTTTGGAACGAGTTAAACATTTTGAAAAAATCGTCGGGTGCATTATAAATCCCAAGGTTTTTATCCCACAGATAACTGCGTATAACGTTTAAGGATAGAATAAACTGTAAGAGTAAAGATTTCTTTTCGTCTTCAAGCATTCTATCCCATAAGCTAAAGTCTATCAAGAAAAACGGATATTTAGGAGGGTCTAGCTCTATAAGTCCTTTATTACTCCTCTCAACTGTATAACTTACAACTTTTTCATCACCCTTAGCATAAAGCTCAATACCACACTCTTCACCGATCTTCTTTCCTTTAACGGTACTTTTCACAACTGTTAAACCTTCTATAAGCATCTTTACTGCTAGGGTCTGCATGTAACTTTTACCATACTTCTTCTTTAAGTTGCCAACAAAGATTTCTGTTATACCTCTCTCCTTCAGTTCCCTGCAGAGTATTTCCTTAAGCCTCATTCCTCAACTTCCTAGTGACTTCAGATATAACTTCCTTGGAGTCTTTCCCTTTTTGACCTATAATTTCTAGCTTCTTAGTTGGTTCCTTGCCTGATATCTCAGAATCCAATATTTCATTCAATAGCCTATAGTAGTTTACCAAGTCCATGAGCTTGGAATCTATTGTCTCCTTGATTAGGTTCTCGTTATTACTCCTCTCTATCCTTATGTTCACCACTTTGGCTATCCTATCATTAACTTCAGGGTCGTCATACACCAGTTTGAACTGGGATATGAAGGGATCTTTTCCTGGCGGTACTTCAATTAGACCATAAATCGCATAGCTCTTATCCACTACTGGAATAGTTATTGGGAGGTTGAAATTTAATGGTATGAACTCCTTAGGGGTTTCGAGTTCAGCGTTATAACCTCCAGCTTCCTTGACAGCATATTCTGAAAATATCTTCTTTACCTCCTCTATTTGGCTCACGTTATACATTACCCCGTTAAACTTAGAAGCTATCTTTCCTAGAATCCTCTCATTATACTTCTTCCCTACGCCTATAGTTATTATTTTTAGGTTTTTCACGTTCTTTAACTTCTCGTAATCCTTAGGGTTTCTCTTGTCAGTCGGTTCACCATCTGTTATCAAAAAAGCTATAGTGGGCTTATTGCTCAGTTCCGCTAGTTTAACGATCTCGTTCATAGCCTTATAGAGGTTCGTGGTATATCCATGTTCCTTTATATCGACATTGATGTCATTTCCTGAATTCCCCTGGTACACTATTTTTAGATCATTAGCGAACGTAGCTACCATAACGTAATTGTTAGGTGGTATTGAACCAATTAGTTGCCTAGCACCATCTATAGCCTTTTCGATTTTTCCATCTTTCATCATTGAGGGGCTGTTATCGATGACTATAAAGTAGTTAACACCAGTAATAGCTGATTTCGTCTCAGGATTTATAAAGACTACAGCTCCTACTTCGGTCTTTTTATTTGTGTTACCGTAGGTGTGGGTTAATTTAACTGAAACGTTAACTGTCATGTGTATACATGAAGTATATTATTTGAGCAATATTTAAGAGTAGGGAATCCATAATACAAACTATGCCATGGAAATGTCCTGTTTGCGGGACTGAGAATGACGATAATGTACTTTATTGCACTAACTGCGGTGCGAAGAGGCCTGAGCAAGTTAGTCCTCAGCCTGAATCTGTCTCTGCTCAACAGCAATCTAATACTTCAGCAATTGCACAACAGGTACAGGAGCAGTCTCAGCAACCTGAGCAGAGTTTACCTCAACAGCAGTCTACACCAGAGCAGAGTGCCCCTAAGCAACCTGAGCAGAACGCTCAACAAGTGGTTGTACCTCAACAACCTGTTTCAGTCTCTAATAGGTATTACATCATCTTCATAGCTTCTCCCGTGGAATCATTAATAAAGACTAAGCTTCCTCTAGATTTCGAAACGTTTCCCAACATTTCTATAGGTAGGAGTCCTGAGAACGTAATAGTAATTCCTGACCCCGCTATATCAAGAAAGCACGCCTTAATAAGTCTAGAAAATAACGAAGTGTTCATAGAGGATTTAAACAGCACAAATGGTACTTGGCTATACGACGGGAAACAATTTCAGCCGATAAAGTCAAAGACTAAATTAGACAACAATGCTGTGATCAAGTTAGGGAATAGCACTATTGTTAAATTCGTTAAGGAGTGAAATTTAATGACCATTAGCGTAAGAGTAGAGTTCAGTCACCCTAAGTCATTTAATACAGAAGTTAAGGGATATTTTAAAATGCTGCTGGTCCCAGAAAAGGTTGCTGTAGCAAGAAATGTTCACTATATTATCTTACTTGATACTAGTGGATCCATGAAGGGAATGAAGATAGAATTAGCTAAGAAGAGCACTCGAGAAATTCTGAATAAGATACCGCAAGGAAATTATGTTACATTAATTACGTTTTCAGGTCAAGGCGGTGTTAAAGTCTTAAGTGAACATGTAGATATTTCCTCTATCGATAAGAATGTGGTTGACAACATTATAGCTGAGGGAACAACACCGTTTTACTCTACTCTTTCTAAAGCATTTGAAATAGTCAAGAAATACAATGAGCCAGCATATATGTTAGCCCTTACAGATGGAATGCCCACAGATATCATTGAAGTGAAGGCATATGAACAGTTAGATATTCCACCAAATACAAAGATTTATGCTTTCGGGATAGGAGATGATTATAAAGAGGAGATCCTCAAGATTCTGGCGGATAAGTCTGGTGGGATATTCTACCATCTTCAAGATCCCACTGAAATAGAACAGAAACTGCCCAGCAGTGTTGCTACAGAGATAGGCGCTAAAAACGTAGTGGTTGACATAATATCGGAGGCTGGAACACCTGTTAAGTTATTGAACTATCAAGGTCCCCCAGTGAATTTAGGTGTGGTTGAAGGTGCTGTTAGAATTTATGGCGAGGTTACAATACCGCCAAACTATAGCTCAGATCTACTTACCGTTAAGGTTAGCTACGTCGATCCAGTTCAAGATAGAGTCCAAGAGATAATAAAGAAGGTAGGTGTGAGTAAGGCAATTGATAACAATGATTTCTTATCTTCCATAAATAAGGATGTAACTTTAGAATACAGGTATTACGAGTTATTGGCTAAATACGCTAGCGATATCCAGGCCCAAAACCTAGTTGAGGCTACAAGGACTCTAAATCAGCTAACACAGATATCACAGCAGACTAGGAGAATTGAATTCATGGAGACGACAAGGAGGTTAGCAGATGCTTTAGATCAGACCAGAAGGGTTGGAAGTAGTGTTGAGCAGACCAGAAAGCTTTCAAAAGAGGTTACAAGTGAGGTTACAAGAAAGTTAAGGGGCTCTTGAAGTTTTCACTATTTTTTCTACATACGTTAGGAACACTCCAACTAGTGTTATTATAGAACCTGTTATCTGGAACAATGTTGGGATTTCATCTAATATGAGAAATGTAAAGAGGTAAGAGAAGGCGGGGACTAGTAATCCAAAGCTACTAGCTAAAACTGCACCTAAAGACTTCACAGTTCTAAACCATATCCAGAAGCCTAGCACTTGTGCAATCAAGGCTACTAGCACTAGGTAAAACACACCCATAAGGCTGAGGATTAGCCTAGGTTGTAATGAGATGAAGGGTAGGGCAAATATGGCTGATATTAAATTCATGCTTGCGTTCTCCTTCAAGGGATCACTTCCAGCTAAGTGAATGTTAAAGTATACTGTCCCCACTGCCCATATGAAACCCCCTATTAGAGCAAAAATATCACCGTAACCGAACCCTCCTAAACCAGAGGCTATAACTACTCCAATGAATGCTAAAACGATCCCAAAGGTTTGAAGTATAGTGGTTCTTTGGTTTAAGAAAATCCTAGCGAGTATTAAGGCAAATATTGGTTCAGTATATACGAAAACTGCGGCTAAAGAGGGGTTGGGTGAGAACTCGATTCCTAAATTCAATAGTATTAAAAAGGCCCCTATATTTAATATCCCTGAAATTATCTCATGTCTAGTTATCTTAACGCTCCTTGTGAGGATTATGAGAAATATTGTTCCCACTGCGACCCTAAACTCTGTGAGTACAAATGGCGAGGAGTAATAAAGTGCTAGCTTAGACAATGCATAAGATGATCCCCATGCAAGTCCAATCACTAGGGCTAAAATGTAATCCTTCAGTGCAGGCATAGCGGTTTCATTTAATCTAAGTGGCTTAAAAATTTTATTTCGTAATTGATTAATGAAATAAAGTAAATGTCATTCAGTATACTTTTTAATAATACTGATATAAATAATGTATATTGAATGTTTTGATTATTATTTAAAATAATCTTTGTTTATATTATATGATTTAAATGAATCAAATTTTTAAAATTGTCTACTTGATAAACCTTTTAATATTTTATTAGCTTTTATTATAGATAGTTTTTTATTGTTTAATTAATAAATATTACCACAGTGATTGCCAAATGATAACTTATACTGCACCTATGTGGGTTGGTCTATTTATAGGATTTATAATAGGAGCAGCAGCTGAGATTTGGGGTATCGCTAATCCCGAAACGTTAATAAGGTTAGCTAAATGGGAGGATAGACTGTTCTTAATCTGTATAACCTTAGGCTTAGCAATATCTACACCTGTTCTATATGGACTTTACGCCTTAGGAATAGGGTTCCACTTCAGTCCTAAGCCTTTGTATGTAATAGGCGTAGGATTAGGTGGAATATTTTTTGGTGTTGGCTTAGCGTTGAGCGGTTACTTCCCTGGTTCTATATGGATGGCACTAGGTGAGGGCAGAAGAGATGCTGTTTATGCTGTATTTGGTGCTATATTAGGTGCTGCAACTTGGACTGCATTATATCAGAGCCCAGCTGGACAATGGTTAGTTAAAACACTAAACTTCGGAAGTTTAGTAATAGGCGGTACCAAAGTAAGTGCGTTTGTAATAGAGCCATGGTTTGGAAATAAGTTAGTGTTGTTTGGAATTTCATTAGTTTATGCTGCTATAATGTTCTTGATAGCATATTATGTGCCAAGATACAAGGGTGGTGTTAGGAGCTGTTTAAGAGAGCGAATAGAGAAGAGGATGACACCATATGAGCTAGAGAAGCATAGAGACACGGCAATGTATTTAACTGATGGTGCACTACCATACTCTGAAAACAGTCTAGCTAAGAAGCTTAATGAATATTATGCAACTGAGAGCAACGTTACAAAATGGTTCATGGTAATGATTGCGGGTATAGTGGGATTAACTGTAGTGTTAGAAATGTTCTTACATCAGATATTCGGTGAGAGTACCACCGACTCGTGGATTGCCGGAATGTTGTTCTTCCCACACTTCAAGTATAGTCAAATAGTATTTAAGGGAATAGGTTGGGAGCCATATAGCGATATTGGTACAATGATGGGTGCATTATTCTCCGCTGTGTTCTTAACCAGGAGGTTTACATCATTCAGAAATATTATACCGCCTAGTTGGAAGGAGAGGTTTGGCGACAGTCAAGCAGCGAGGTTCCTAGGATCATTTGGTGGTGCTTACTTGATGCTGTTCGGCGCTAGGATGGCTGATGGATGCGCCTCTGGACACATATTAAGCGGAGACCTACAGATGGCTATAAGTGGTCTAGAGTTTACTGCGGCTGTATTCGCCGCAATGTTGATCACGGCTCATTTCGTTTATAAGAGCAAGAGGTGAGATCAAGATGGCGGCAAAATCCACTATTGATCTAAACAAATTAGATTTAGCATATAAGATAGTCTTCATAATAGGATTTATCCTAATGGTTGTGGTCGCTGCTGTAGTGACGCATAACGCGACAACAAAACCGCTGACTGGATCACAAGTAGCTGCAGTAGGTTACATAGCTGTATTTCTACTATTACTAGCAGGAATAATTTATAGCCACTTCCCTGAGTCAGTATTAGGTAAACCAAAGAATTCCTCTTAATAAGCGTTAATTTTTCCTCTCTTTCTATTCTACTTCTTTTTTCTCTTATCAAAAATTTAAATTCCTGTTCTTCCGTAATGTAAATAGTGTATCTGGCTTGTACAAGATGGTTATTGGAGGAGAGGAGGTAGAAGGTAAGAAGAAAATTAATGTAATTAACCCTGCTACAGGAGAAGTTATAGACACTGTAGAAGCCGCAAGTAAGGAAGATGTTAGGAGAGCTATAGACCTTGCAGAAGATGCTTTTAAGGAGTTTTCGAACTTACCTTTAAGAGAAAGGACTAAGGTTCTCCTTAAGGTTGCAGAAATTATGGAAAACTCGAGAGAGAGGTTAGCTAGAACTCTATCACTTGAATCAGGGAAGCCAATAAGGGATGCTAGAGTTGAGGTTCAAAGGGCTATATCCCTGTTTAGAATAGCGGCTGAGGAGGCTAGATTTGTCCTAGAGGGTAAAGTTCACAGGGTTGATGCTTATGAGTATCCACCAGGTAATGAGAATAGGCTAGTTATGGAGGTTAGAGAACCCATAGGTATCGTAGGCGCAATACTTCCCTTCAATTTTCCAGTAAATAGTTTCGCCCATAAGGTTGCACCAAATCTGGCGGCTGGAAACACTGTAGTGGTTAAGCCAGCTAGTGCAACACCTATTTCCGCGTTAGAAATGGCAAAGATACTTTATCAAGCGGGCTTACCTAAGGGTGTGTTAAGCGTAGTACCAGGTTCTGGAAGTGAGGTTGGTGATGAGATAGTTGAAAACGATAAAGTTAGAGGAATAACTTTTACTGGTTCAACTGCTGTGGGTTTAGGGATAGCATCTAAGGCTGTGGCAAAGGCTAAGAGTATAATGATGGAGATGGGAGGCTCAGATCCGATAATAGTATTAGAAGATGCTGACTTAACTAGAGCTGTTGCAACAGCTGTGAGAGCGAGGTTTGAGTATGCTGGTCAGAACTGTAATGCAGGTAAGAGGATCTTCGTTCATGAGTCGATTTACGAGAAGTTCGTTAAAGAGTACTTAGAGGCTGCACAGAAGCTAAAGGTTGGGGATCCACTAGATGAGACTACTGATGTAGGGCCAGTGATTTCAGAGGATGCGGTTAAATCAATGGAGGAGTTTGTAAAAGATGCCATGAATAGAGGTGCAAGAGTTTCCTTTGGAGGATTTAGAATCAAAACAAAAGGATTCTTCTTCTCACCCACAGTAATTGAGGATGTTCCCATAGACGCAAAAGCAATGCAAGAGGAGGTTTTTGGGCCTGTAGCTCCAATAGCTAGGTTTTCAAATGACGATGAAGCAGTTGAGATGGCTAACTCCACAAAGTATGGCTTACAATCCGCAGTATTTACTAAGGACTTAAGGAGGGCATTAAATATAGCCAAAAGGCTCCACTTTGGTGGAGTTATGATTAATGATAGCACTAGACTTAGATGGGATGCTTTACCCTTCGGAGGAGTAAAGATGAGCGGGGTAGGAGGTAGAGAAGGGGTTAGGAATACCATTTTAAACATGACTGAACCAAAAATAGTTTCAATAAATCTAAGCTAAGTTAAAAGGGAATTGAAATAGTAATTCTCTTTTAAAAAAGGGGAATTTTTCAATTTTATTTTTCTTCATCGTTTTTATTCTTCTTCTTACTAGTAGGTACTGGTTCTACCAACTCCTCTTTGGCCTTTATCTGTTGTAACATATCAGAATAGGCAACTTCACCATGTATCATATAGTCCCCAACCTCTAAGTGCTCTGGTGGAGCTCTTAATGGTATGAACAATCCTATCAATTTGAGCAGTCCAAAGGTTATAGCGAAATCATAAACAACAACTACTGCAGCAGCTAAAGCTTGTATAGCTAACTGATAAAGGTTTCCATAAAGCGCACCTCTCAATCCAGGGTCTATATAAACTGTTACCGCGGGGTCAGCGAATACGCCGGTTAGTAGTCCTCCAACGATTCCAGCGATGCCATGGGTCGAGAATACCCCTAAAGTGTCATCAACCTTAAGCTTTGGTTCTAGTTTATAAAGGGCAAGCCATGGTATTGAACCGGAAGCAATTCCAATAACTATTGCATATAAGCCATTAACATAACCTGCGGCTGGAGTTATACCTACTAAGCCAGTTATTGCGCCAGTTGCTGCACCAACTAATGAGGGTTTTTTGTTTTCTGAAAAGAACATATCCATAAACATCCATGTTATTGCGCTAGAGGCCGCTGCTAAGTTCGTGTTCAAAACTGCTATAGCGGCATCAACTGTTGCGCCATATGGATCGCCACCATTGAAACCGTTCCATCCTAACCAGATCAAACCAGCACCTGCTAACATGAGCGGAAGGTTATGCGCTTCCAACTTTATTTCGGATTTAAGCCTAGGGCCTATTGCCATAGCTGCTGCTAATGCTGCCATTCCAGCATCTACATGTATTACATAACCACCGCTGAAGTCTACTGCACCTAACTGGTTTAACCATCCCCCTGCAAATAGCCAATAAGCAACTGGGCTATAAACTAGAAGTGACCAGAGGGGCACAAATACCATCCAAGCTTTAAAGTTCATCCTCTCCATAACTCCTCCTACAAATAGCACAGGAGTTATTGCGGCAAAGACAAACTGGAAGAATATTAAAGTAGCCATCGGTATATTTACAGGAGTGCTCGAAGGGCCATAAACTGCTTGTGAAGCTTCATAAAGTCCAGACCATGCAGGAGTTGGCGTGCCAAATATACCATAACCATCGATCATTAATGATGACTTGCCAAATCCAAAATTATAACCTGCAATTATCCAAACTATTAAAACAGCTGCAAAAGCGTAAAACACCATTAGAGCAGTATTTATTGCATATTTTTTCTTGGTGAGGCCTGCATAAAATAATGCCACACCAGGCACACTCTGCAAGCCCACTAGTGTAGCTGCTGTTAACATCCATGCGTTACTTCCAGTATCCAGCCAAGATGGTACTGACGCGTTAGGGTAATCAGCTAGATTTGAAGGTAGTGAAAGGTTTGTTATAGTTAATACTGCAAATAGTACAGTTATTAAAAGGATTAAGCTTACTTTACACAGCTTGTTCATTTTTATCTTTTCATAGTTAAACTTATGAACAGTTTATAAACAATTTCCATATGATTTATTGAAAGGATTCATTTTAACCGGCGTTAACTAAAACATAAACATAATTCATAATTATTGAATTACATTACTAAAACTTGAGTTTTATTTGTATATTCAAAGTATAAGCCCCGAAAGGATGAAGTAAATTTTTGTTATTGTTGATATAATTTACTTTTATTCTATTTTATTAATTAATATTATGATATCAAACTAGATGAAAAGTACATCAGGTATTTAAATAATAGCGTAAATTATGGTCTTGTGAAAACATGAATAAGAAAATTGTTATAGGTCTCGTGTTTGCACTCCTAATATTCCTAACAGTAGTAATAATTTCAGTGGTTAGTATTGCATACAGGGGTAATGCATCTTCTACTAGCTACTCAAATGGGTACTATTATAACGGTGAGGGAAACTATTATCAAGGATTTCCTATGGGGTTCCTTGGCGGTATGTTTCATCATTGCTTCTGCATGTTCCATATGTGGTGGTAACTTTCCCTCCACTTTGTAAAGTTGTTTTATTATTTATTTCTATTTTTCTTTTTTAATCCCTTCTTATTCTTTCAGACTTATAGAAGTAGCTACTCCAGCAGTAATACCGTTTAATACGTTAAACGCTATTACTAATCCTATATATGTTTGTATATAAGGAACTCTAATAGCGTAAGGTAATAACGAAAACGCTAGATAGCCTATTGAGGTATAGATAGCTGTAGTTCTTGCTTGCATTAGTGGAGCCCTTTCTATAGTCGATCTTACAGGATAAGTGAAGAGCGCTAAGAGACCTATTACAATTAGCTCTATAACACCTTCTATAGGGCTAATGACTAGCAAATCTAAAGGAGCTATGTTAAACGGAAAGGGCGGATAAAAAGCCTTTAATATTATAGAAACTATAGCCGTTATTATCGTTAGGATGAACGAATAACCTATGGAGGATGCAATTCTATAAGATAGAATCCTGCTGTTCATTTCTTTGCCTCACTACTACTTTCCTCCCCTTCTTTTCTGCCTCCTAGGCTACTGAAGATTCTGGTAAGCCCTTCTGGCAAGCTCACAAGTGTTGTCAAATTAGGATAATATGGCACTCCTATAGCCATGTTAACTGATGCTGGGTTCTGCTGTTCCGCTAAAACCCTAGCTAAGCCCAATCTCACCGCTTCGTGAATCTCAATTCCCAGATCTCTCAACTGTATTATTCTCCTCAACTCTGGGTCTTGGGGCAATAATTTAGTCATCCTCACGGATATAAGATCAATTCCAATCTCGCTTAAGAACTGTTTTAATGCAGCTGTAACTGCTGTAGAGATATCCCCCAATTTTTTGTACATATCTACCAACTTCACCTGGTTAAGTACTGAACTGACCTCTTGGTCTACGATTGGAGAGATATAGACTGCTAGGTCAGCGTCTTTGAAGAAGTTACCTCCAAACTGTACATTAGTAACTAGTGCTGAGGGATTATTTACTCTGAAGTATGCAGCTGTTTCGTACTCCACTGGTACAAGATCTTCAGTTTGACTTATACCTGTTACTTTGACCTCATGTCGTGTAGTGGAGACAAAGTAAACTGTAGTATCATAAGGTAGCTGATTATATCTAAATTTCGCTAGAAATGCTGATACGGGATTTGCTGGGCTTTGTACGTTATGTGTGCCTGGCGGGAAATCTCCTACGATTTGCCCTTGTATTATTACTATAGCCCTCTCTGTGGGCTGTACAAGTATTATTGATTTCGAACCAATAGCTTCCCTAGGGTACTTGTAGATTATTGTATCAGCTGTCATCTTACTTGCTCCTGTAGTTTCATCCTCTGTGGATATAACTTGACCTCTAAAACCTACTGACATAATTCTCTATAATACATACTTTTATTGAATATAAAAAGCTTCTACAAATATACAATAGCCTTATCTGTATTCTGGAGGGTAGAACAACTTCATCCGGTCGTAGTAAATGTTCTTTAATTCCTGTATCGCTTGCATAACTTCGTCATACTTTTCAGACTTTACTAAATCTAAAATCTTCTGTGCAGCCTGTATCATGCTCAAATCGTGCTTCACTATTTTATCTAACTCTTCAACGTTTATCTTCCATCTGGCATAGATATCTGCACCACCAGCCTGTGCTGACATTATTTCGGTTTCCAATAGTCTAAGGTTTGATAGTATGAACTCTAAAGTCTTCAACTGTGGCGAGAACGGCTCTGTAGATGCTATCATACTCTCCTTCATTGAGATCGCAGAAATAGCCTGTTCTATTTTGTCTGCAACACTTCTCCTTATAAGGAAATCGTCCTGTCTAACTAAATCCTTTGCTTTGTAACCTCTATAACCTGGAACTAGCAATTGTAATTGCTCTAAAGGGGTTAGCTCTCTAGGCATTCAACTTCACCTCATCTACTATTTATAGAGGTTACCCCTTATTATCTCTTCTAGCCTTTTGTTAAAAACTTCCTCTAATGCGATTTGAGCTCTTTTATAGAGTTCCTGACCCATTAATTGCCTTTTCTCCTCTAGCTTATCCTTATCTAAAACTTTCGCCTCTGAGTTGGGAGTTATTGCAACATCTACTTCTAGATCTAAGTACCTTATCTTGCCTTTGAATAGCTCTGCAGGGGTTGATATGTTAATGTATATCCCTTTTAACTCTCCATCCTTACTGAAATAATGATGAACAGAATACCAATCCTTTGAAGAAAGCCAAAAAATATCGTAGTCCTCTGGCTCTTTTTCTACGTTTAATCCATCGTATTCTCCTCTAGTGTGAAAAACCCTCTTCAACCTCAGGTAATAGTTACAGTCATCGGTAATCTTACTATCGATCATCTCACCTCCCTTTAGATGTATTATTTCACCATCAACCTTTACGTGTTCAATTGTCTCTATTTTATTCATTAGCAGGTCGTTTATTAGCCCTTTAGGACATTCAACCTTTTGTTCTTCCGTAACATCAACCTCTTTTCCATAAGTTGCTTTGAGCATGTGATGAAACCTTGTGGTGAATATCACTTTTCTTCTCTCTTCATCTAGTGCCAACTTATCCTCCATTGAAGGGATAACAATGGTAAAGTATTCCCCCTGATCTTTAAAATCCCTGTTCTCATACTTCATCATTAACTTCTCTAGCTCGTCCTTTAGTTGTGAAAAATCCAAGAACTTAGCATTGCTTCTCCACTTTACGTTATAACCTTTTCTGTTAAAAGGTAAGCTAGCTGAGAGCAGTTTTGTCCTGGTCTCGTAATCCCTTATATGTTCGGAGAAGAAGGTCCTTCCAGCACCTTTTTCTGACCTCCATAAAAACGCGTATTTGCTTACAGCCTTGGGGACATCAATTCTTATCACCTTATCTTCAAATGGAGCCTTTATTACAGTTCCCTCTTCAAGGCAAGGTTCTACTTTATAGCCGTTATATTCACAGTCCTTTACCTCTATTACCGAATATATCTTGACTGGTGAGTTCCAGATGACTGAAGTCTTAAAGATCTCCCTCAACTTATCAGAGATATCTATACTCCCTAATACTATTAGATAGCTCTTATCATCATTGTCCTTTATGGTAACGTCAGAATCCTCGAATATCTGTTCTGATGAAAACCTTTCAGCTATCTCTAATGACTGCTGGACTATAGTAAAATACTTGGAAAGGATTGAAGTTAGAGCTGTGGAAAAAATACCCCTAATCCTTACTTTAACCATTCCTAGATAGTTTATTAAATACGTAGTTTAAAATCCCACCTGCTTTTATATACTCAACCTCTACGTCGGTATTAACTCTAACCCTACCCTTAAATGTTATCTTGCTTCCATCACTCTTTATTGCCTCTATCGTCACTTCTTTACTCGGCTTCAAATCCTTAATTCCGTAAATGTTTATCATCTCTTCTCCAGTTATTCCTAACTGTTTCCAGTTTGGTATCTCTATTGGTATGACTCCCATATCTACTAAATTACTCCTATGGATCCTCTCAAAGCTCTCAGCCAATACTGCCTTTACTCCCAACAATTTCGTAACCTTTGCAGCCCAATCTCTCGAGCTACCGCTACCGTACTGTTTTCCTGCAACAATTACTAACGGCACTCCTTCTTTGATATACTGTATTGCGGCTTCGTAAACGCTCGTGACTTTTCCATCTGGGAAGTGTTTGGTATATCCTCCTATTCTATCAACTAAGAGGTTCTGGAGTTTGGGATTTGAGAACCCTCCTCTCCACATCACTTCGTGGTTTCCTCTTCTGGCACCGAATGTATTAAGCTCGGTTGGAGGTACTCCTAATTCCATCAAATATTTTCCTGCAACCGAATCAGGAGATATAGGACCGGCAGGAGATATTTGGTCAGTGTTAACTTTATCCCCTAGTAGCAGCAGTATTCTAGCTCCTATTATATCCCTTAGCTCTTCTTCTTTTCCAGCACTAGCAAACCATGGCGGTTCTCTAATATATGTTGACTTCTCATCCCAGGAATATATCTCAGTTTGTGGGACATCTATTGCTTTCCAGTTCTCGTCTCCTTCAAATATCTTAGAGTATTTCTCCTTGTAAAATTCTGGGTTTAATGCCAAGGGTAGATATTCACTTATCTCCTTGGTAGAAGGCCATATATCCTTTAGATAAACTGGGTTACCATTAGGATCGTAACCTATTGGTTCCTTGTAGAAGTCTATATCTACTTTGCCAGCTAATGCATAAGCTACAACTAATATAGGTGAAGCTAAGTATACTCCCCTCAGTAGTGGGTGTATCCTACCCTCGTAGTTCCTATTCCCGCTTATTATCCCAAAAGCGTCTATCGAGTTCTGCTTTATGTCCTCTTCAACCTCTTTAATCAATGGTCCTGCGTTGCCTATACATGTCGCACAGCCGAAAGCCGCTATGTGAAAGCCTAAGGCTTGAAGGTATGGTAATAATCCAGCCCTCTCTAGATATTCAGCAACTATCGGAGATCCTGGAGTTAAGCTAGTCTTTACGTATGGCTTTTGCCTTAAACCATGTTCAATTGCCTTCTTAGCTAACAGTCCAGCACCAATCAGATTGGTTGGATTTGAAGTATTTGTACAGCTAGTTATTGCAGCTAATACTACGTTTCCATCCTCTATTATTTTCCCTTTCTTCCTCTTCTCCTTCAATAGTTTTGACACTTCTTCTTTTACTCTAGACAGTGGGACTCTTTCATCAGGGTTTCTTGGACCTGCTATTGCTGGATCGATTTTTGATAGGTCTATTTCGATTACCTCTGAATAATTGGGCTCTACCTCATAAAATAACCCTTGTGCTTTAGCGTATTTTTCAACGATCTCTGCATCCCTGTTGGTTGCAGTTAAATAATTCAACGTTTGTTTGTCAATGGGGAAGAAGCTGACTGTTGAGCCGTATTCCGGTGCCATATTACTTATAGTAGCCCTATCTGGGACTGATAAATTACCTAAAGAGGGTCCAAAGAACTCTACAAATTTCTCCACAACACCTTTCTTCCTCAGGGTTTCAGTTATGTAGAGTACAATATCTGTTGGTGTAACACCCTCTTGAACCTCACCCACAAGTTTAACTCCAACAACCTGAGGTACAACCATATAATATGGTTCTCCTAACATTACCGCTTCCGCTTCAATACCTCCAACACCCCATGCCAATACTGAAAGTCCATCAGCCATCGTTGTGTGAGAATCAGTACCTATTACAATTTCAGGGAACGCTGTTAACTCTCCGTTAAACTCCCTTACGTCTATAACTTTCGATAAGTATTCTAGATTTATCTGGTGGATTATTCCATTGCCTGGTGGTACTATCCTCAAGTTTCTAAATGCTCCCTGAGCCCACTTTAGAAATCTGTATCTTTCGATATTCCTTTCATACTCCTTTTTCTTGTTTAGGGTTAATGAATAAGTGGTACCGAAATAGTCAACTTGGACGGAGTGATCTATAATTAGGTCTGAAGGGATTAGGGGATTTACAACTAGAGGATCTAGCCCTCTCCTCTTGAACTCAGACCTCATAGCAGCTAAATCAACTAAAAGTGGAACACCGGTATAGTCTTGCAACACGACTCTAGTGGGTATGAATGCGAACTCTTTACCAACCTTCCATCCTGCAATAGCCTCTAGGTCATCCTCGGTTACCTTCTTTCCATCCAAATTCCGTAAAGTATTCTCTACTAGTATCTTTATAGAGTATGGTAATTTATCAATATCATAACCTCTCTCTTTCAGTTGAGAAAGGGGATAATATGCAACCCTTTCGCCCTTCCACTCTAAAATACTTTTGATCTTCTCCATATGAAATAGAGTGAGTTTGCCAGACTAATATTATTTTTTAATGAATAAATAGAGATTATACAAACACATGATAAAAACAGCTTTTTAACCATGGTTGCGAATAAATATAAATAGGGTATATGTACGACAAAGACATTACTATAAACACTACGGTTGTAGGAGTTATTAATAGTCTACCTATTGAGGATCATATTAAACTTCTGCTTATTAATAGCAAAGTCGAAAAGGTAATAGATTTTAAAAATACGAAGATGGTTGCTGACTATGTGAGTTTTCTGCGAAATTTTTTACCTAAAAGTCTACATCTGTTGTTCATAATATATAATTCTAATAACTCGAGAATTGCTGAAAATGTGGAAAAGGTTAGAAAGAGTATGAGTGACGTATCGATATTCACGTTATCAAGCAATAAAATAAAAGATGATGAAATGATTATTGCATTTAAATAATCATTATTGGTTGACTATAAAATTATTTTTAATTTATAAATAAAAAATCTTAATAATTAGTAAAAGTTGATATAGTTTCATTAATAGTAATCGAGGCGTTTATTAGCTTTCCATTAAGTACTAAGGTCAAATTTCCACCCCCATAAAATTCTTTATATAGATATGTTTCGACTCCTTTGAAGATAGTACTTCCGTTATCAACTATGGTCACAGAAGTGGGAGTAGAGAAATAAGCCTGTACCACGACTTTTCCATAACCTGGCAACTTCACAGGATACTCAATAGCTGAAGAAGTGTTAGAGTATATAGTAAATGAGTAGCTATAATTTGTGATCTCCTCATGACCTACTACAGATACGTTGGTCACTGTGTAACTACTGAGAGTTTGAACTGGAGTTGAAGATATCAGTTTATCTATACTGAAGGTGTGATTGAAGTAACCTATTAGGAATATTGTTAAGATAATTAAGAAAACTACTGTTATTATTTTTCCTAGCATAAAAGATAGCTTATATAGCTGGATAGATTTATAAGGGGTTAGGCATAAATTTCATAACTGAAATAATTTTTGATGTACAAATGTATATATCTGTGGTCTTTTTCACTTTTTTAAATATATGGTGTTTATATAACCAGAAAAACTAACAATATATTGATGATATAAAATGGTTGAAAGCGTAATTAAGTTGAATAACCCGCAAAATTTGGACGTTCACGAGTTAATAGCATTCATATATGGGTTATCTAGAAGTGATGTAGAAGTACTTCACGCAATAATGACCTCGAATGGTCCTATAACTACTGAAGATATAGCGAAAAAGCTAAACGTTACGAAAGCGTCTGTTAGTAAGTCCTTGAATAACCTAATTGAAAAAGGACTAGTTATGAGGAATAAAACCTTAGCGCAAGAAAAGAGGAAGGGTAGACCAAGTTATTATTATATAGTAGATAGGGACTATTTGACCAGTAAGATAATTAAAGACCTAGAAGCTTTTACCGCAACATACAAAGAGGCTATAAAGACCCACTTCATGAAGGCATAACCTTAATATTTTATTTTTTCATAACTTTTTCTTTGTATGTCCCAGGTAAGAAAGGAGATAGTATCAATTCCCACGTTTGGAGAATGTTCCTATTGTGGGAAGCAAGTAGACTATGCTGAATTTGTTCTGTACCATAAAGGAAAAGTTTACATATTTTGTTCAAAATACTGTTTTAGGTCTTGGTTAAGAGAAACAAGGATACACTACGGTTAGGATTGAGTTGGTTGAGTGGGGCTAGGCGCGCTTTTTTCTTGTTGCTGTTGTTTAGCTTCTTCCTTCTTTCCTGTTTCCTTCTTTGGTTTAACAATCCTTATTCTCTTTATCTCGAAGAAATAGCTCACTTTCTCTCCTTTACATTCCTTTGTAAAAGTGTCACCAGCAGAGTTTAGTGGTGTGCATTTGACATCTTCATCTTCTGTTAACTCTTTAATGAATTTTCTCGCGTTAACTAGATGCCTAAACGTTCTCTCAAAGGTAGTCTCTTTACCGTTTTTTGTGATCTTGACTTTCATCTGATATTTGACAACTTTCATACGGAAAATGATGAAGTGAAAACAAATATAAATTTTGTCCTTTAATAGAATAGTAGGAGAACATGCTAACAATAGGTTCTCTTCCTATAACAGAAAGTTCAGTCATATCGTTAGTGGTTTCCTTCATTATCGGTCTTATAATAGGGCTTATAATAAAGAGGTTAATAGCAGTGGGTCTGTTAATATTGGCCTTAGTTATAATCCTGATGGCTATAGGTGTTCTATCACCATCTACTGTAGTTCATTGGTTGGAAAGTGCAGGACAATACGTAAATACTGCAGTTGCCGAGGCTAATAAATTGAAATCCTATATACCATATGATTCCATAACGTTCATTATAGGACTTATCATTGGACTATTAAAGTAAAGAGAGATAAAAAAGGTAAAAATAAAATATAAACCTTTTTAAGAACTTAAGGTTTTAAGCAGGTTATTTAACGATTCTTTCAGTTTATTTAACTCGTCTTTAAGCTTTTGATTCTCATCCATAACTGGTTTATATCTGCTTTCACACTCATCCTCTGGCACATATCTAATAATTTTTACATTATTGAAAGTTAGCTTATTGTTTTCCTTATCATAATATGCTTCAACAGTTATCCTGATCACATCTAACTTATCAATTTTTCGTTTATTTACTATTTCTTCGTATAGCTGTTTGTTTAGTTCAGAGACATCTCTAAGTATTACATCCTTTGGAGCTATTTTACTGAATGCAACTAATGCGACTCTCCTTAATTTATCCGCATATCTCGCAGCTATTATAAGTCCCGTGCTAAGTTCAAACTTATTTTCACCGAGGGCGCTAGCCCTCATAGTTGTCTGTTCATACTCTTCAGCTCTTTCAATATCCCTTTGAGTTTCCTCCGTGCTCATATGTAATTATATTTATCTAGAAGTTAAAAAGGTTTTATAACTGTATTGTTTTACCATCAGCTGTATTCACAATGTATTTGCCCTTCTCAAGCCTCACAATACTTTTCACAATCCCATTAACCTTACTTTTTATTTCAAATATGTTTGGGATCTTTTCACCAAGTTCTCCAGATAGGCTATCAGTTACTTCATTTATATCCCACTCCGTTATCGTTATCTTTAACTTCCTCAGTCTACTTATATCTCTAAACTTTTCACAGATCTCGCTCAACGATAATCCTTCGCATGCCTTTATAACATCTTTATCAGATAAAGGGATGGACTTTTGTACTTCACATGATCTCCATCTTATTAATGCTCTTAATGCTCTATAAAGGTTATTAATAGTGCTCAACTCATCGTACCTGAAAAAGCTCTGAATCCCGTTTAGTATTAATGGGATAACACTATCCCTTAATCTCTCACATGTCAATTGTGTGAAATTAAATCTTATATAGGCGGGCAAACTCCCACAGACAGTCCTAGAATCGTACATAATGTAATAACAAATGGGATCCCCTTTATCGCACATATCTTTCAAGCTGTTTTCAGTTAGTACAATTGGTGAGCATCCCTCCGATGCCATCTCTAAGAGTAATGATTTATCATCAGATATGGCGACGACGTTTATATCTGAGATATCTGGTACATAGTCTTCAGGTCTAGTAAAAGAGCCGAAATAAGCCAAGTACTTGACTCTGTTACAATATTGGTTTAGTGATTCACACATTGCCTTTACATAATCTTCTTAGAAGTGTTATTATTATAATTTCTGACTTTCTCTCCATCTGTGAGGTTTTCCTCAGTTTGTAACTGTCCCTAGTTTTTGCTCTCTATTGTTTCTCTACAAGAGAAATCTCGTAATACTCTATGAAATATCTTTTATACTTCCATTTATAAATCATTTTGACATGAATAAATATGTAGCTCTAGCCACAGTTTTAATATTCCTTATTGCAATGGTTTATATTCCTAATTATAAGGCACAATCATCAAATGTTATCGTTCAAGCACAAAGCAATATCCTTGGGTCTATACCAGATTTTCTTTCAGGGGCAGCTGCAGTAGCTTTAGGCAATTCAATATACCTTATTGGCGGTGATACTCTCAATGGCTTCTCTCAAAACGTTTACGTTTATCAAGATGGATCTTGGCATCTAGGACCAGTTTTACCTTTTCAGTTAACGGATGCTGCTGCAGTTGTCTATAATGGTACTATTTACGTAGTAGGTGGGTTAACTAGTGTAACCCAAATCTCAGGCTCCGTTTTAGCGCTAGAAAACAATCATTGGGTTGTACTTTCAAACAGCATGCCTGTACCAGTCTATGATGCTTTAGCCATTGCTTACGATAATAAAATATACGTAATTGGTGGATTTAACGGCACATTAATATATGCTGCTTACGGTGTGAGTAATCTAATCCAAGTGTTCTACCTTAATAACGATAGCTGGAGCATAGTGGGTAAGTTGCCTTTTCCTATCGCTTCAGCTGGCCATGTAATTGTAAATAATACACTCTACATGTTTGGTGGTTATGGTGGTTACTACGGAGATTACAACTCATTATTAGCCTTTTATCCTCAAAACCTAAGCATTGTCAACATAACAGCGTTTAAGTTTAGAGGAATTCCTGGAGCTTTTGGCTATTACAATGGCGCGTTCATCTCCATAGGGGGACAGTTCTGGATGTACAATGTATTAAACGATACGAGCTACATATTTGTTTATTATAATGGTACTTGGAGAACCTTACCAACTACAGAGGCTTATCAGACCTTTGATTCAGCCTATGTTCAACTAAACAACACCATTTACATTATGGGTGGAAGGAGCGTCCTTCAAGGAAACAATCAAGTTAACGTATTTCAGGATGTTGTTATTAACATAACTGTCATTAAACCTAAGGTGATTAAGCATTATCCACCTCTACCGCCTTATAATGTCCAGGCTAAAGCCGGCAATGAGAGCGTTTATCTTTCATGGCAAGACGTTAATGCTTCTGGATACTACATCATTTACTGGTCATCATTAGATAACACTAAAAACAATATCAGCGTGGGTAATGTGACCTCCTATAACTTCACAAATCTTATTGATGGAATAACGTATTTCTTCCAAGTTCAAGCCTATAATCAATATGGGTTAAGCAATTTGAGTCAAGTAGTCAGTGCTGTTCCGTTTTCTGTTCCATTACAGCCAACTATATTAAATATCATTCCTGGAAATGAGAATTTAACCGTGATCTGGAGCCCTCCAGGTTTTACCGGAGGATTTCCCATTTTAGGTTATTACATTGGCTACAGGCTTTACAACTCGTCACATATAACGTGGATAAACGTGGGAAATGTGACAGAATATACGTTAACTGGTCTTCAACCAGGAGTAGAATATTACGTTTACATCAAGGCCTATAACAAATGGGGTAACAGCACATACTCAAAATCTTTCGGAATACCAGCTGAGATAAGTAACATTAAAGTCTTTGTGCAAAAGGAGGAGAATGGCATAAACGTTAGTTGGAACTCTTCCTTTGAGGCAAATTATACTTTATTAGTAATAAACAAGACATCAAACTCGATTATCTTCAACAAGACCTTCCCGTCCAATGTTAATGCCTATTTTATTCCGCTACCTTTTGGTAATTATACTATAGAGATATTGGCATCAAATCCAGCCGGTGTTTCAGTATCTAAAGTTTATGTTATCTACTACTTACCACCTAAAGAGCCTACTGTGAACATCTTCATGTTTAATAATACGCTAGTTATCTCATGGAATAAAGTTCCCTACGCGTTTTACTATGTGATACAAATAAACGGATACGAGTTCGTTACTAGCAATGATAGTTTAGTATATAGTATACCAGATAGTGGTGTACTAAATATCATTGTCAAGAGCTATAATCCTGCTGGATTCTCATCTCCTTATATTGTTAAGCTAGTAGTACCTAAACAAAGCGTCACTGTTCAAAAGTTTATTGTAAACGTGGTTAGGGCTTCAACTAACATAACGAAACTTAGCATATCTACGATATTCGTGAAGGAAGTGAAAGAGCACAGCAATATGTACTATATTGCAGTTATTGGTCTTCTGTTGTTTATGATAATATTAAGCGTTGTAGTTCTGTTCTCTGGCAATAGCGGTTCTTCTTATGATAGTTTCTAACTAATAAATGATTTCTTTTTATTTAGAATGGGGCCGCCGGGATTTGAACCCGGGACCACGGGCGTTCTAGGTTTTACCCGTGGTAGGGTTTAACACCCCAGGCCCGCATCCTAGTCCAGGCTAGACTACGGCCCCACTAAAAAATGTATATTTAGAGGTTTAAAAAGTCTCTATCGAATAATACGTTCACTTTCGGTTTACTCTCCCCCTTTATAACTGATCCTTATGCCTCGTAATATGCCCTCCAGTTTTATGGCCTCTCCTTTTAAACCATTCTACAACTCATCATATACCTGTGATTATAAATGGTAATACGTTACATTTGCTCAAGATGTGGCTATGAACTCTATAGGTTTGAAAAAGTTGGACAAGACTTCTATGGTGTAAGGACGCCTTCAGAGATAAAACTGCTTTATGGAGGTAAATGTCCAAAATGCGGGAAGGAGATAAGGGCTCCTACAATAAACGATATAAAGATTATGTTGAGGAAGCCTCTAGCAAGGTAGAAACTATTTCACTCAGTGTTATTTCACCTCTTTTATACTTTTGTGCGAGCTCATAGTTTTTAAAAACTGACGACAAAATTTTTGTAACATTATAAGCCTTCTCTTTTATTGATGCTGAGTCATAATCTATAATGTAAGTTCTATCAGGAGTTACGATGACGTTTTTCCAGGGTCTAGATAGCTCATGATGTTCAATTTTGACATCCTCTAGATATTTCGCCCTATATAATAGGTCAACCTTTAGGTTAAGGGGAGTATTCTGTGATAATTCATGGCCATTTATATATTCCATCACAATAAAGTTTTTCCCATAAAGGTAAACTTTAGGGGATGCAGGATAAGCCATTATTTGGAGTTTAGCTTCTAATTCCATTGTCTCCTTTGGGGAATCAGTTCTCCTGATCTTTATAACCCTCTTATCGTCTAATAGTGCTATAATTCCGCTTTTTCCTTTACCTAAAACAAATATATCATCCTTAAGCCTTACCTTACCATAAGAGTAAACCTCATTTATTCCGTATTCCCTCAATTCCCTCTCTACTTCGCTGGAATATTTAGGAAAAATCACTTCTCTAACATCAACCAACTTGGTCTCTTGTAAAGGAATGCGTTCAAGAACTTATCATCACCTCCTTCATTAACCCACTCAGCTGAGACCTTATACTCACCTTTTATAATTATATTGTGTATAGCGATTTCTTTCGCATCATACTCTTTTCTATCCTTTATTGAATATAGTTTTCCATCTTCGCCAATCCATACATTTTCATTCTTCTTTATGAACTCCTCAACCCTCTCTTTTATGTAATAAGGAGGACCAGAATTGAGGTAATATTTGCCTATATCTTTTGATTCCAACTGAATACCGATGTTGACTTCCTTATTATCTCCCCAAGCCCCAATATCAATTACCTTAAAACCAGCATTTTTTAATGCGGAATCTATCCTGCTCATGCTTCTCCTTATCTGTCCCCAAATAATATCCTCAGATATGTCTTCTAAGAGCCTTATCTTTACTAGTAAAACATCTCCTTTAGCTTTAACGCTTTCCTTTCTCTCAGAGGGATAGAAGAACTCTATTGACGGGTTTTTTAGATAATAATAGGAGGCTATGGAGAATGTAGCAATACTCTTTAAGGATACAGCTGCGGCTGTATTCCTTCTAGGGTCTACCGGATCTGGAATTATAAGGGGCTCCGTAAACTCCTTTGCTGGTTTCACTAGTTCAAGCCTTATTGGATGCTTCCAATCTGAAGCCCCTTTCAGGACTCCTCTAAAGTCCTTGTAGTATATTGTTAGGAGTTCAGCCACATAACCTGAAAACCCTAAGACCTTTATTTCAGCTCCATAAACTCC
The DNA here is from genome assembly GCA_026627305.1 of Sulfolobaceae archaeon. Lineage (GTDB taxonomy): Archaea > Thermoproteota > Thermoprotei_A > Sulfolobales > Sulfolobaceae > JAPNVD01. The sequence goes on along the minus strand of JAPNVD010000005.1, from coordinate 42,832 downwards.
AATACCTTTCATGAACCTCTTTAACAACCTTACCTGGTCTCTCCCTTTCTCGTCCAAATGTGATAGGACATATTGTGTGTGGAAAGGAGTTCTGTCCACTGGTGTTATAGCCATATCTCCCCTTTCCACTTTTAGTGCAGGGACTACATCTATTTCTATACCGTTAACAAAAACCATTAAATATGGGTGCTGGGCGTAAGATATCTTTATTTCTAGACCCTGAAGCCTCTGCATCAGTAACTTTAATGCCTCGTTTTTTAGGTAATCTTCAGTGAGGCCTTTATCGAAGAAGACGAAGACGTCAACATCTGTATCTCCCTTTAGCCATGTATCCTTCTTAAAGGATCCGTGAACTTGAGCGTCTAAGCCCTTTAACCTCTCTAGAACTACGTTGACTGCGCTTTCAATTATTTCCCTATCTTTCTCATTAGGCTTTATCTTGGCTAGTATTTCTTCTTCAATTTCCTGCAACTCCTTTCACTTCATGTAAAACTTCATATATGGGTCCTTTTGGAGTTAACGTACTTTTGAAGAGCTTAATAGAATCAACATTGACCTCTCCTATCTCAACGTTGCTGTTCTCGTTTATTATATTTATTAGATTGTATAAATTCCTAGGTCCCTTGACTCTCCCCAGGGTTAAGTGAGGTACGAATTCCTTTTCATCTTCTGGTCTAATCCCCCTAGACTTCAGTTCCTTCATTAATGTATCCCTTATGTTTCTCAACTCAGTAAATCCTTCCTCAATGCCTATCCACACAACTCTAGGTTTAGTCATGCTCGGGAAAGCTCCCATTCCCTTCAGCTTTACCTTAAAGGGCTTAAAGGTTACAGAACTCACAGCCTCCTTTATGGAGTTCAACTTGAAATCGGGGACTTCCCCTATAAACACTAATGTTATATGTAAGTTCTCAGGCTCAACCAGCTTCACATCTGCACCACTCATCTCTATTGCCTTATATATTTCCGTTACTTTTTGAAATACTGGCATCTCTACTGCAACGAAGAGTCTCATTTTTAACCCCTTTCTCAAAATAGTTAGGTGGGCTAAGATAAAAATACTCCTAATAACGGGAATGCCTGGTTCAGGTAAAGGTTTATTGAAGGAGATTTTAGAAAAGGAGTTTAAAGTTCCTGTAATAACCATGAGTGAAGTTCTCAGGAAGAGATATGAAAAGGAAAAAATGGGAGACGAGAGATTAATGGATTACGCCTTTAGGCTAAGGCAGATGTTTGGAAGGGGTGTAGTTGCGAGGATGTGCATTGAGGAGATAAAGGGGTTAAATTACGATATTGTAGCCTTTGATGGTGTGAGGAATTGGGAAGAGGTAGAGGAGTTCAGTAAAGTGGGCGACGTTGTAATCATAGCGGTTCATTCGCCTAGAGCGCTAAGATATGAGAGGTTAATAAAGAGAGGTAGGGCTGATGATCCCAAGGATTATGAGTCGTTTGTGAGGAGGGACTTCGAGGAGCTAAACATGGGGATTGGAACAGTGATATCTCTAGCTGATTATATTATTGTTAACGATTCAACAGTAGATGAATTTAAGGTTAGAGCTATAGAGGTATTAAATAAGATAATTTATGGTAAAGATAGTCGTAAGGACGGAAGTTAGACCTTCTGAGAGTGAGGAGAAGGTCATAAAAGCAATACAGACGTTCTTTGACTATGATGAACTAGAAAAAGAAAAAGAAGGTATATATGAGATATTGATAGCTAAGTCAAATAGGCTCTCAAGCCTCCTAAAACTTCATAGGCTCTTAAGAAATCAGAGGATCTTAGATGCCTCAAGAAGATATTTACTTAAGGGTTTAGTTGGGGACACAATAACCTTTTTACTCAATAAACAGGCTGCAGCTGTTGGTGTTATATCTTTTGTTGATAGCGATAGAGAGTCACCATTAGGTCCAATAGTTGTGGAAATCACAAGCAAGAACCCTAGGGCTATAATAGATTGGATAACCCCAAGGACTGCAAGAGGAGTGCCACTATGGGAAAACCCAATGCCCGAGGACGTTTAAGGCTCTCTATCTAGGATGTAGTATGATAAGTCCTCTGGGACGAATACCTTATCGAATATCCTTGAAGCAAGCCTAACGAATTGAGAGGTATCCCTATACCTCGAGCTTATATGGATTAGTGCTAACCTCTTTACCTCAGCCTGCTTTGCAACTGTTGCAGCATCTATAGCGTTTGAATGACCCCATTCCCTAGCGTCCTTCTCGTCTAGGAAAGTAGAATCATGAAGCAATAAGTTAACCCCTTTAACCGAATCTATAACCTTCTCGCAATAGCTTGTATCACCTGTATATGCAACCCTTATAGCTGGTTTAACGATTATATAATCCTCCGGTTTTAGTGTCTTACCGTTAAATCTCACTTCTTTTCCAGCCTTCAGCTCCCTTAGTATTTGCCAATCGTTTATGCCATCTCTCCTTAGCTTTTCAACATCTAATCCTTTCCTCTCCTTTTCTTCAAATATATAACCGTAGGATTCGATGGTATGGCAAGTAGGGAACTTGTATATCCTTATGTTTTCATCTTCATAGCTATCGATAAACCTTATCTCGAAAGGAGCCCTAAACCCTGTGAGCTCTGATGTTCTCTCTATAAAATCTTTAATAGCCTTAGGTCCCATTATATATAATGGCTCTTTCCTATCCAGAAGCCCCATGGTCTGTATCAGCCCTGGTAATCCTAAAACGTGGTCTCCATGCATGTGTGTTATTCCTATCAGCTTTATTGACATTATTCCTAGCCTATACTCCATTAGGTTCCTTTGAGTTCCCTCTCCGCAATCGAAGAGTGCATAGAATCCCTCTCTTCTTATTAAATAAGATGGGAGTGATCTATACGGTGATGGAGCACCTCCACCTGTACCAACAAAATAAACCCTTATCAACTCTTATACACCACGTAAATCGCTCTTGATAGGCTCTTATGTAAATATATAAAGTGTATCCTCATATTCTTAAAACCAACTGACTTTAACATATCTCTAAAATCTAGATCAGAAGAAGTTGCGAAGACTAGGTAACTATTGTTTTTCAACACTTCAACAGCGCTTATGAAAAAGTTATAGTACAAATCCTTAAGCTCTGCTCCGAACGTAGTACAAGACCTACCGTATGGGGGATCTGTGGCTATGGAATCTATTCCCCTAAGTGGTATATTAAACGCTGAGGAGTTAATGAGCATACAATCGTATCCAAAATACCTTAAATTAGATTGTGCCTTCTGTAGCATTCTTCTATCCAGATCTCCTCCTATGCATTCATATCCTAACCATCTCGCCTCTATTAAGATGGAACCTGTTCCAACAAAGGGATCTAGCACTATCCTCTTTGGTCTAGCTAGATTTACCAATAGCCTTGATGTTCTAGAGTCCATAGTTCCTGATTGTCTAAAAGGCTTTTCAGAGTGTTTAAGTATGCTTTTAGTATCATGTTCAGCTTTCCTCAAACCTAAAACGATTTGACCATCAGTTGAAATCATATCAAGGGTCTCACATGCCTTCGATAGTTTAATTACATCTTTTACCTTTTCATAAGCCTCAATCAACAAATCTTTATCCTTGCCGTAGATGGAGTTCAACTTTATCGAAAAGCACTTCCCTTTCACTATTTCCTTAATTTCATTAAGATCGTTAGATTTCCCAAGAAAAACACCTGAGGTTGTTATAAATGAGGCTTTTTTCGCTACGCTAGGATCTCCGTCATATATGGCAACTCCGCTCAGGTATTCATAATCCATCTTATCAAGTCCATGCAATGAGGCTAACTCATCAAGGGCTGTAAATATGTTGCTTAAGTTTAGTATAGCATATGCTTTCATATCTTTTCCGCGATAATCTTTGATACATCTAGGTATATCATATCTTCCATCGCTTTTGGCACTGTGTTAGTCCCTATAACTAACTTCACGTTACTCTCTTGGATCTTCTTCTTAGCCTCACCTATCATCAGTACATGGGCTGCTGCAGCTATTACTCTTCTAGCCCCTAACGAATAGGCTATTTTCGCAGCCTGTGCAGTGGTACCTCCTGTGCTTATTATGTCATCAACTATTATGACATCTTTATCCTGCAAGTTCTCTCTAGGTATGTTCTTAGCTGTTATCTCACCTGTTATTCTATCCCTCTCTTTCTCTATATATGCATAATCGCAGTTTAACTTCTCTGCAACCATCTTAGCCCTAAATAAAGCCCCTACATCTGGTGAGAGCACAAAGGGTTTATCTACAATTTTTGCTAACTCTTCAGCAAATAAAGGCTCTGGATATACTATCTTAACTTCTCCTACGAAATGGTTAAGCTCTTCAGCCTTATGGGGTTCCACTGTTATTAATACATCAGCCCCGACGTTTCTAATACTCCTAAGTACGGTTTTTATACTTAGAGCTTCTCCTTCTCTAAACCTCTTATCTTGTCTTGCATAGGCGAGATATGGGACAACAGCGATTACTTTAGACGCTCCGAAATCCTTTACAGCCTCTATCATGAAAAGTAATTCCATTAGGTTCTTGTCTTGGGGATAATATGTTGACTGTACTACCACTACTTCCTCTCCTTGAAGTTTCTGTGGTTGTGGTATTCTTATGTAAGATTCTCCATCAGGAAATACCTTATGTTCTACTTTAATTAGTTCCGCAGATAGAGCTTTAGCTAAACCCTCATCTATACCATTTGTTGAGGTTCCTCCTACAATTATCATTAACTATTTAGTTTAGATTGTGGTTTTTAAAATTAAGAGAGATAATGTACTATATTTTTATAATTGGAACAGCGGGCTCGGGTAAGACTACACTAACTAAGGCTTTACAAGACTATCTATTAGATAACGAACTGGATGCAGCTACAATAAACCTAGACCCTGCTGTAGAAAACTTACCTTACACTCCAGACTTTGATATCAGAGATTACGTTGATGCCTTTGAGGTTATGGAGAAGTACAATTTAGGACCTAATTCTTCCTTAATAGCCTCTGTTGATATGGCCTTAGTTAAGGCTGCAGAGATGAAGGACGAGTTGAACAGGATAGAGGCAAACTATGTAATTGTTGATACCCCAGGTCAGATAGAACTTTTCGCCTTCAGGAATTCGGGTAGGCTTTTGAGTGCCTTAGTTGCTGGAGAGAATAAGGCAGCTAGCGTTTTCCTGTTAGACTCTTTCTTAGCAAAGGAAGCTAGAAGTTATGTTTCGCTCCTCTTACTTTCTGCCTCAGTTAAGTTCAGATTAGAATTACCTCAAGTGAACGTGATTTCAAAGATTGACCTAATAAGTCAGAAGGAACTAGAGAACATTTTAAATTGGAGTAACGGTGAGGAATTAATACACGACTTAGGTTATGTAAACGAATATTCTGAAGATCTCATAAACTCTCTGCTTGAAACTCTGGATACTAACCCTATTCCAGTTTCTGCTGTCACAAGGGAAGGGCTAGATGATCTCTATGCTGAGCTACAGAAGATCTTTGCTGGAGGAGAGGACTTTGAAACTGAGGAACCTAATCCACGACTTTAATTAATATATGACGTTTTAAATCTCTTTGTTTAATATAAAAGTTGATATGGCAAAACTAAAGTTAGCTGATGCAGTTGGGTTTAAAGATATTATTACAACTTTAAGTGAGTTTCTAGATGAGGCTACATTTGTTTTATCTAAAGAGGGATTGAAAATCAACGGTATGGATTCATCAAAGGTTGTATTAATAGACCTCTTCATGCCAGCCTCATATTTCGATACTTATGAAGTTGAGCAGGATCAACTAAAGGTCGGGTTCAACTTAGAGGACTTCGCTGATGTGATAAAGAGGGCTGAAAAAGAGGATGCTGTAAGTATTGAAATAGAGGAGGGTAAAGTAAGGCTATTTTACGATGGTGAATTTGAGAGGGAGTTCGAGTTACCTACTATACAAGCCTCTGAGACTGAAATGCCTTCCTTAAACCTGGATCTGCCCATAAGGGCTAAGACATTAACAATAACTTTTGCGGATATAATAGATAGTCTAGCGGAAATTGGTGAAGCCATAACGTTTGAGGCTAAGCAAGATAAGATAGTTCTTAAGACCGCTGGCGATTTAGGCGAGTCTGCTGTGGAGCTCAGCCAGGCTAATGGTATGCTCTTAGAGTATGAAGGTGGTGAGGCATCATCAACTTATGGAATGGAATATATAGAGAATACAACTAAGGTAGCGAGGGCTTCGGATACACTAGAGATTAGGTTTGGCTCTCAGTTACCGGCTAAACTACATTACGAACTACCACAGGGAGGATACTTTGACTTCTACATCGCTCCCAGGGCTGAATAATATAATTAAGATGTTTTTTACAGAATATTATTCTAAGGCAGAGCTCATCCTACCAGACGACATGGAATTAAGAGAATTTGCAGTACAACCTTTTGGTGGAGGACCTTATATAAGGCATCTATCTTTTACTAACCCGCAAGAGCTTAAGGCTTTTGTGCTAAAGACAGTTCCTTTACATCTTTATTACTCCGTAGCTAGGTATCAATTGCCTGCAGAAAAGGATTTGGAAGCTAAAGGTTGGTTAGGCTCAGATCTTCTCTTTGATCTAGATGCAGATGAGGTATGTGGGGGTAGTAAAAAGATCTACCTTTGTCAGGATACTGGAACAGCTGTAGAGGACCCTTCAACTTGTTCTAATGTTGAGGAGTACTTTGAGATAGATAAGGATTGTGTAGAGAAATTAAAGGAGTCCGCAAAAGCAGTTGTAGATATTTTAAAGCAGGACTTTGGCTTAAGTCCAATAGTAAGTTTTTCAGGTAATAGGGGTTTTCATATCAGAGTTCCCTGTTTCGGGGATTGTGCACTCCTCCCTCCGGAGGCCAGGCAAGAAATAGCTATGTATGTTAGTGGCGAGAAGGTTCCAGAATATGTTGGATCGTTTAAGGAAGATCCTGGATGGCCTGGTAGGCAAGCAAGGGGTATCTCGCATATTAATATAGATAAGCAAGTAACGATAGATATAAGGAGGCTGGAAAGGATAGAGAACTCAATAAACGGTAAGTCCGGTCTTATAGTCAAGAAGGTTGACGATATAGATTCCTTTGAGTTTGGAGATCATCTTTCGCCTTTTAGGGGTGTAGTGGCATTCTTGCCATCATATACTGTGGAGCTGACAGCTTTCTCCCAAAAGGTTAAGCTAGAAAAAGATGTGCCAATAAAGCTTGACGCTTCCGTGGGAGTCTATTTAGCGTTAAAGGGTTTAGGGGTGGTGAAGGCTTTTGTTAGATGAGATAGTCGATAAGGAACTGAAATCTTCTGATGCTGTAGACATAAAATTAGAAGATATAATTAAGATAGCAGAGGTACTGAGGAAAATTAGGTCAAAGTATAATGATGAGCTTCATCAAGAAGAGATAAAGATATATGAACAGTTAGCGGAGTCCCTCTTCGAGCTTAGGCTGTCCAAGTACCTAGAAAATGGAAAAATAAGTGGTTTTGATTCGTTCTTGTTCTCACTTATAGAAACAATAAAGAGATTTTATGTTGAATTCGTGACTGGGAAATACCAGTTTTATGGTAATAAAGTCCTATGTAGGGTTTTGAATCCATTTTTATATCAAAACGTAAGGCTAAATAAGGGGGATCTCATCGCCTTAAGCCTCGATAAAGCATTGATATTAACAACCGCAGGATATATAACTCCCAATTTATAATAAGAATGCTGATATGAAAGTTCCAAAGGTCATCGTCACATACTGCCCTAAATGCAAAACACATACACAACACTCCGTAAGCTTATATAAGGGAGGAAAGAGGAGGACTTTAGCTGAAGGACAGAGAAGGTATGATAGGAAGAACTTGGGATATGGAAGCAAAAGAAAGCCTGAACAGAAGAGATTTGCAAAGGTCACCAAGAAGCAAACATTATTGTTAAAATGTTCTAAGTGCGGTTATACGATAGTGAAAGAGGGAATAAGGGTAAAGAAGTTGGAGTTAGTGGAGGTGGCTAAATAATGAGGAAGAGTAGAATTCTAATTCCTGAACCTAAAAGCAGGTTTTTGAGGGTTAAGTGTCCCAACTGTGGAAACGAGCAAATAGTATTTTCCCATGCAACGTTTCCAGTGAGATGCCTTTCATGTGGAACCCAATTAGCGTATTCAACTGGTGGTAAAGCAAAAATAGTTGGAGAAATAGTAAGAATATTGGGTTAAAATGATATACAATAAACGCAACATACCAGACCATGATGAACTGGTTATCGCAACGGTAAAACAAGTTTTTGATTATGGTGCCTATGTAACCTTAGATGAATTTGGGAATATTCAAGCCTTCTTACCTTGGAGTGAAGTAAGTAGTAAATGGGTAAAGAATATAAAAGATGTTCTGAAAGAAGGGAGGAAGATTGTCGTAAAGGTAATAAGGATAGATAGATCTAAGGGAACTATAGATGTGTCCTTAAAGAAGGTAAACGAAGACGAGAGAAGGAAAAAGCTAGCTATGTGGAAGAGGCTGCAAAAGGCAGACAAGATATTAGAGTTGGTAGCGCAAAAGCTATCTAAAAAGGAACAGGAAGCTTGGCAAGTAGTTGGATGGCCTCTAATGGACAAATATGGCGATATATTAGGAGCCTTAGAGAAGGCTACAAAAGAAGGGGAAAAAGTGCTAATAGATGCTGGTGTTCCTAAAGAGTGGATTAAGCCCCTAATAGAAGAGACAAGTAAGCATATGGAAGAGAAGAGAGTTAAGGTCTCAAAGGTTGTTATGTTGAGGAGTAAGGATTCTCTGGGTGTGGAAAAGATTAAGAAGGTGTTTGAGGAGATAGCTGAGATATCTAGGGCTTATGAGGATGAGATAATAAACTTAAAGATCTACACTATAGGCGCACCTAGATATAGGATAGACCTAATAGGTACTGACGGTAAGGAGCTTTCAAAGATCATGGATGAACTAATAGGAAAGATGAGAGAGATTTCAAAAGAAGAAGATGTCGAGTTCAACTTATTCTCAGGTAGTTAAAGATGAAGTGGAAATTAAGGAAGTGTCCTAAATGTGGAACATATACTCTAAAAGATGTTTGTCCTATTTGTTCGACTCCTACTATTATACCCCATCCTCCTAGATTTTCGCCCGAGGACAAATATGTAAAATATAGGATAGAGAATAAAAAAGGGATAAAGCTTAACTGTTGACTACAACAGTTGGGCTTACTATTGTGCCAGGCTGTACGAACTGATATACTACTACCATTATATATACTCTATATATCCCTCCAAGAGACGGATTTCCACCAACAGTTAGTGGAGATAATGAGACATACACTGGCTGGAAGTAATTCATCATAACTGTAGGTAACGGAGTTCCTGTTACTTGTCCAGAAGATGATAATGTTGCAGTAAATGGAGCAATAACTGGAATTCCTGGAAAAGCTACTTGTAAACCTTCTATGAACATGTCAGCTATCATTGTGTTGTAGGTATATGAAGTCCAAGCTAATGGCTCTGCAGACTCTATTTGACTGATAAGCTCACTAGCAAATGTTGGGTTAATCTGTGCATAGGCGTTTATTGTAGAGTTTATTAAACTAGTTAACTCTGTTATGTTCACATACTTCGTTTGATTGTATCCAGCAATTATCGTCATAGCGCCCATAGCTTTTGCGATGTCTCCGAGGCTAGTTGTATAACCCAAGAAGGGCCCTGGCATATCTGGAGGATATCCAAGGAAAGCCTCAAACTGATTACTCCCACCACTAACAATTGTTACAGCATCGTAAGCTACAATGTATACAGGTATGGTATAATTGGGGCTTCCATAGGGGTATAGATGGAAATCTTTTTCTAATACGTTTACAGCGAAAGTCTCATTGTTTAAGAATATTTCGGCCATTAAACGTATTTGTGTTCCGTTCAAAGTGTTATTCTCATCAATGACAGTTCTATTTCCTACTACCTCAATCCAATAACCGTAGTCCCACCATGACAATATGAACGAATGTTGAGGTGTATGTGTCCTTATCCAATCAAGTGCAGAAACCCACGCATAGTTGTTAACCACATAAGAAGTTGCAGAGTTATATATGGCATTCGGTGCATTACTTGCCACTACTGCAGCAGCACCATCAGCTATTAACGATAATCCAATAAATGCTAAGAATAGTATTGCAGTTATCTTTGATGCCGTAGTCCTATTACCTATAGCTGAAATTATATAATAAACTCCAACTCCAGCTAATGCGGCTACCATATAGGCTGTATAATTGAACAGATAGGGCTGTTCTGAAGTTCCCAATATGCTCGCTGCACCTAACACTACTAACCATAGCCCACTAAATGATGGTTTTCTTAAGATGTAGTAGATTCCCATTATTGATAAGAATATTGCAACTCCGAAATCTTCAATCATAGCTGTAATTGACTGTGGGATATATTCTGCAACTGTTCTATCTATAGGTACGCTATACTGGAAGAAGGGATTAATTATAGCAAAATACCTAGCAGGTATACCAGCACCTAATCCCAAGAATCCTAAAGCTAGTATAGCTACAACTAAGATTGCACCAATAACTCCGCTGAGTATAAGCGGTCTAGAATCTTTAAGGTCCTCAGGTATTATTTTCCTCAAATAGAGGTCTAAGTATAGGAAAGCTCCTACTAAAAGCATTGATAGTCCATGGGCTAACCCTGACATAAACCCTATGTTGTTAGGGGCTAGGGATGTTAAGAAAGCCGTGACAATTGCCATTATGCTGTAGTTCTTAGCTACGGTTTCAGAATTCTTGTTGAGCAGTATTATCAAGAACGCTGCAACTATTAGGGCTAGGTCAATATAGGTATAACCTCCCCAAGATATCTCAGCTAAGAACAATATTATACCTGCAACTATGGAGTATATCGGCTTGTCCTTCTTAATAGCAAGATCAAGTAAATATATAGAGAATAATACGAACACTCCTCCCCAAGAGGTCTTCGGCAGTCCTCCAATTATGTTCTTATACGTTAATGATGGTGATACCGCTATTATGGCAGCTGCAATGTATCCTGCAATCTTGCTCTTTGTTAGACCTTCTACTGCCAAATAAGCAGCTAGCACTCCTAGCCCTGCTAATGCAATATCCATAAATAACGTTACTGTATAGACTGCATTTGCTCCGAAGGAAGAATAGAAAGGCAAAGAGAATAACGCAACTATAAATGGTAACCCTATAGTATCACCCAACTCAATGGCATATCCCCAAGGGAACCAGGCATGGACATCTGGAGGTACAGCATACCAGTTCCCATGTGCTGAGGCTATCAATAACGCATTGTAAAAGAGGTACCAAGAGTCGAAGCCGTTAATAGATAGAGGCCAATTGGTGCTCAGAGCTCTAATTAGCATTGATACTAGAGCTAAGGAGGAGACAATTAGGGCCTCTAACGCCCTTTTACTAATCCTTGAACTCGTTATACTCTTTAATGATTGCATAGAATCTAATTCAAATATCTGCCTAAAAACTTATTCATAACTTGGACATACGATCTTTTCAAGAGTGAAATTCTCGTAAACAGGTATTATTTTTAAAATTCCGATATTTTCACCCAAAAGTTTATAAAACGTTACTTTCTCGTCTGTATTTAATGTAAAGTTAATGAACTTAACTACCTCACTTCTCGATATATTAAATGGTGAAAAGAGAGTTATGTTTATGGGAGCTGAGATGAACAAGTCACTAACATTACTATCGAATATTAAGCCTAAGTAACCATTATTGAATACTAAATAATCGTAATATTGCTTATAAACTGGAGGTATGTCGTTGACAAGAACTATATAGGTCAAGTTAGAGAGCTTATGTACAAATGTCTCTAACGAGAATAGCATAAACTCTGGTGGTAGGTTCGCTTGATAATACTTTGAAATGTTCTGTTGGTTAAGCTGTAACACCGTTAAATAGTAGAGGAAATCTTGATATCCATCAAAGTGTTCATTTATAAAGTTAGTAATCGTGAGGTACATCGTATAATAAAATCCTAAATCGTTAAGGAACTCTTGGCTAATATTCTCAAACTTCATCTTTTCATAAACCCATGAAGGGGGTTCGTTAAGTTTGAGGGTATTATGTAGAGACAGAGTGTATTCTACACCATCTTGAACTCTAATGCCACTAACGTTTGTGTATAAATAACTAACGTTAGTAGTTACGTTGATTAATATCTGCCCACCGTTCCATTTTCTAAACACCATTTGGTTATAAAACGGAATCTCATCATGGGTCTTGATATATATCTCAACATCTTTGGAGCCATCTATAGCGTAAAAAGAGTAGTTAAAAGCTGTAACTATATGGGTAGAGTTAAAGAATTCTGAGTTGCCCAGACTATCGTAGATTAAAGTTTCAGGACTAGAACCATTAAGTACATGGATGTCAAGTAAAACTTCATCCCTTAACATCTCCTCTTTAAACGTGTACGGAATTACACCCTTTATACTAGCAACATATCTTACAACCGTATAGTTTCCTATAGTGTTAGAGGTGGTACTAAGGCTGATGATTACTGCTGGATATAATGTGGCATAACCACCTGGTACTTTTACCGTAATAGGAAACGTTAAGGTTTCAAGCCCTGAGGATTGAATAGCACATACTATTGTATAGCCTGAGTAGCTATAATTCTCGACATAGCTACTATAGGTTAGATTGTAAACAGTAGCATAATAAATGTAAGTATGGTTACCCTTTTTGTACGTGGATAAAAGATAGCTTTTCAGATATATCATAGAGGCTTTAATGTGAGCAGTTATCGAGTAATACTTTAAGAGCTGTGAGCTCTTCACAGATATTTTATCTGATGGAGGATACGATACATAGTATGGATAAGATCTAACGACCGGAAAAGTGATCACAACTTTAGTGAAGTTGGTTTTAACAGTACTAAAGGGTAATACGGCAGTAACATTAGCAAAATAAAGAGTAGAGTAGTTTTCAAATAAACCACTTAATGACGCTACGAGTCCATAGCCCTTAGGGGAGATCTCAGAAGCATTAAGGGAGAGAAGTCGCTCTAAAACGTTAACTAAAGGGTAGCCTCTTTCTATTGCAGGAGTATAGTATAAGGTGACGTTATAGGGTGTGAAAGTATAGTTCTCTATAGGAAAGTCCGCTAGGTCATTTATTAAGCTGTCAGTGATATTAATTTGGTCAACAAGAGCATACTTAAAATTATAATAAGAAGTGTAGTCTGGTTCAAAAAGAAATGATCCCAAAAGCACTACAAAAGGGGACATCGATACCACTGCTATGAAGAGGGAGCTTATGATAGTGATGCTCCAGTTCACATAGCCATATCTAAAAATTTAGAGGAGAGTGTTGATTGAAAGAAAAGATGGGAGGTGGACCAGGGGGAGAGGATGAATAAACGTTTCTTAAACATATATCAGTATATAATCATTAATGAATAATTTATTTTTAACGATCTGTAAAAAATTTCTTTAAAAATAGCCTTAAATTGAACGTCATGTTGAACTATTTCTATAAATTACGAATATAAAATGTTAAACTAATTAAGACCTGCGGACCTCAATAGAACTTCCAAAACTCTCTTACCTATCTTATCTCCTGTATACTTATTTTCGAAGTTGTTAATCTCAACCCATGTTCTTAAATCACTATATCCTAACCTCTTCAACGCCTCATTTATTTTGTCTTCATACTCCTTTACGCTTACCATTTCCTCTTCAAAGAACATAGCCTCCCATAACTTCACTATTCTGGCTAGTTCATTTATGGGATCCTTATGATCATCAACCCTTAAATCAATATACTTGCCAACACTGAAGGGATTGATTTCTTTAAAGTCGCCTTCAGGTTCTTTCACTACAATTATTGCTGCGCTCTGCCTTCCCCTTCTGTCTCCTCCCTTTTTATCAGCTTCAATTAAAGCGTTTAATATCTTTTCATATATCTTTCCCTTACCTTCAGCAGCCCTAGCCATAGCCTCTATAACTTCCTCTCCAGCGAGTATGTTTCCTTGAACAGTGAAGTTATTACCAACTGTATGACCTGCATAAGGATAGCATTTGCTCCCAGTGAAAGCTACTGCATTACCCTTTGAGTCAACAATCCCTACTTGCCTATGATCCCTCAATGGATCGGAAGAAATAAGCTTTTCAAGTGTTGTCTTTGCATCATACTTCTCTAATAGTTTTAAACCTTCTACTCCGTACTGAAGATTTGCTAAAGCCTGTGTAGCTATAGCACCAACACCCGCCTTCAACCAGGGTACAAAAGCGCCTACTGCTAAGAACTTACTTGCTACCCCAACACCCCAAGCCTTCTCTTGCGGATCATATATAACTATTGAAAACGTCATAAATCCATATTATAACTTAAGTTTATAAACAGCAATATTGAAGTACTTAATAATTCTCTTATGAGTTATAATGAGTTCTTGAATAGACTAATTTCATGCAAGCTTTGCCCTAGACTTGTTAAGTATCGCTCATCTTTTCCTGAGAGTTACTGGAGAAGACCTGTACCTCCTAATGGAAGTATAGACTCCAAGATAATGATTGTGGGTCTAGCTCCTGCTGGAAAAGGCGGCAATAGGACAGGGAGGATGTTTACTGGAGATGAAAGCGCTAACAATTTGATGAAAGCGTTGTATGCAGTTGGTTTGGCAAATCAACCTTTTTCAGTTTCTAAAGATGATAAATTGAAGTTATATGACGTCTATATAACGTCAGCTGTGAAATGTGCTCCTCCAGAGAACAGGCCTACTACCGAGGAGATTAAAAACTGTTCAACATATTTGAAAGAGGAATTAATGATGGCTAAGAACCTCAAGGTACTTGTAGCCTTAGGGATAATAGCTTGGAATGCAGTCATAGATACCCTTAGAGAACTGGGTTATGAAGTTAATAAGGAAAAGTTCAGTCATGGTAAAATCATTATAGCTAAGAAGCAAGATAAGGAGGTTTTCATTATCGGCTCATACCATCCAAGCCCTAGGAATGTTAAGACGAGAAGGTTGAGCATAGAGATGTTAGAAGAAGTTTTTAAGAAGGCTAAAGAACTATCGGGAATAATGTGATTTTATAGGATTATTTTATTAGATAAATTTCTTTTCTTAATGTATTAGAAGTTAGTACCGCTAGATATTATTGAAAATAAGAAATAGTTATTAAATATTAAATATCAAAAACAATGAATAAAAGTTAAAAATTAGATAGTATAGAAGAGGTACCCTATGACGCAGAAATATGCTCCGAAGAACCCTAGAGACATCATAAATGAAAACGATGGGTCTAGAGTGCCGTAAAAGGTCAAGCCTCCTGCCCCAGCTATACCAATAAACGCGAAGAGTAACGAGCCCAATATCTTTAGTACTCTATCTCCAAACTTCATGCTAGCAGTAAATAGGACAATCCCAAACACTGCTGAAAGCATGGCAAAGCTTACATGTAAAGACATCATGTCTGCCTCTAAAGAGCTTGAAAAGGGAAAGCTAGTAAACAGCAGAGTACCAATACCTGCTGCAAAAGTTCCAGTCAAGAATATTGCTTCAACGCTGGCAAGGATAGGAAGTAAGCTTATATACTTTTCGTTACTTTCACCCATACTTATCAAATGTATGAATAAATATTTAACTTATAAATTTATTTTTTGTTAATGCTTTATAGCGTATAAAATAACGCCTGCGTTTGTGAAAAGCACTCCTAGGAACCCTATACCCATTCCAAAAGCGTAAATGGGAAAAGTGTAGCCTCCAAAATAGAAGAGCCCTTCAAAGGCGGCTATAACACAAAATAATGCGTTCAGCAATGATAATGACTTCAGCATTAAACTATCAGTCCTCATAGCTGCGGCGAAGAGCAAAAGACCTAATATGACCACAATTGCTGCACTGTAGATATGTGCAGTTATCGCAGACCCTATTAGAGGTAAATGATATATTGCAATCTCCATTCCCGCGGCATAAACGGATATAAGGGAAATAAGCTGGATTACAGCAACCGCTGGAGTGTAACTATATTTAGAAAGCAGATCAACTATATTACCATAACTCACTTTACTCATTTTTCTATCACCATTATCATTCAAAATCTAATTAAACTAAATAAAAAACTTTATTCTCTTATAGGTCTGAAAACGACCAAAAACGCTATAGCTACTGCTATCATATAGAGAACCGATATTATCAACGTGGTATTTTCGACACCTATAACGTCCTTAAGGGCAAAATCTATACCGAACGAAACGAGTACAATAGCCATTACTATTCCAGTAATAATTAAAGCTAGCCTAGAATTCATCATTATCACCTTATAGGTGCCATTTCCGAGAGAACTGTTAACGCTATAAATATTGCCATTGCAGCAGTCCCGCCGAAGATCAACGCTAATAAAAGAACTCCAATTTTGCTCATTTTAACTGCCACCCCCTTGAGCAGCAAAAGGATTTCCATTATTCTGTAGTATTGTGTAACATTCTGAGGGAGTTTCATTCGATTCTAAAAGTTGTTGAGGACATCCAGTTTGTTCATTATATGATGAGAGCGTTGCGTATCCAGATAGGTCGCTAGACCTTCCTAGGATCACGGGGGCTTTTAGATTCATCCCTATTGCATATAGATAATCAGTGTTAGAATCCCAGTAGAGCTGCACATAAGGTAATGGTCTAACAGTCGGTCCCGTAATTACGCTTGCCCCTTTATAGGGGTCATAAGTGGAACCATGACAGTCACAGTGAATCAAACCATATATAGCCTTGGCCTGCATAGCGGCTTGATAAGCTTCAGGGGGGAGGAAGTCGGGAAAAGTACCGCCCGGCTTAACTAGATTTGCAGGATAGAAGTGGATTTCAGGGGGTATACAGCCTAAGTGCTGGCATATGGCTGAATACGCTACAATAGACTTATTAGGTCCAACTCCTCCTGGGAAGGTATATTTTTTGCCGTTTTCAGGGATTACAACCTCAGTAGGTGGAACCTCTACAGGGTTCCCATTAGCATCTCCTAAATTGATTAAGAAAGTTATGTCTCCCTGCATCGGGTATTGGAAGAGAAGTATCTCAGGGTTATTTACCGGGAGCTGAGAAGCCTTTATAGGCTGACCATTAGAGTCAACTATTACAAACCATGGAAAACTCTTAAGTGTGATCTCTGGAGGAGTCAAATAGTTTAAAACCCTTATAGCTCCACCTACGCTTAATAGGCTTATTCCAACGAGGATTCCCTTAAGGAAGTTCCTTCTACTCTCGTCAATAGGACCAACGTTTTTTTCTGCGTAATTAAATAAATATTCTTTTCCTTTGCTGAGGAACTCCTTCTCATCGAACTTAGTGCCAGGGCTTCTCATCTTGTACAGCAGTTTTCTGAGGAATAGTAGATCCTCTCTCTTAAGCACAAACGGCTTATCCATACATATTAATATTTAGGGTATCCTTTAAAAAAATTAATCATAAGAAATTTATACCTATTAGATTAAATTTGACACTTTTCCATTTCATCCTTATTTTGAAAAGGTAGTTAAATGGGCTATTCATTCAAATTATGTATATTTAAATAGTTAAAGTTAAATATGACTTACTTGAAACTACAAACTGATATGGATAAGGAGAGGTTACTCCATAATGCAGAACTAATATGGTTTATAGTCATGATCTGTCTAGTTGTTGGATATTTCTCATGGCAAGTTTCGATAATACTCAGCGGTAAAAACGTAAGTTATAGATACGGTCTGCCACTATTCTCTGGACTTCCGAAGTTCGCTCAAAATGAGGTGATAGAATTTGAGCATGACCCACCTTCTAACTTAACAGAAGTCATCAATGGTACCCTTATTGTTAACATGACAATATACCAATATTACTTTAAACCAGATCTAATAGTAGCAAAGCCTGGTCAACCAGTTGTTATCATATTAAATTCGCCAAATGCTACTGCTGGGTTCTATCTTAGATTGCCTTCGGGTGTGATAAACGTTAATGTAGTGCCAGGTATTCCTTCCTATATATATTTTGTAGCTCCAAATCAACCTGGGAATTACACCTGGTACGAACCTGAATATATTGGTTGGGGGTTCTCATACATGAATGGAACATTAGAGGTGGTGTAAATGGTGGACTATGTTAAATTAGGTAAGGATTTTATAAGAGTCGTTAGCTCTTGGATTAAGAGAAACCTTACAAGGGAAAACATCAAAAGGTTTACATTTCCTCAAACGACTTTAGGAGTAGTTTGGCTCTTCTTAAGCGGTGCTATTGCGTGGCTAATAATTACCGGAATAGCTGCGATGAATTTAAGGGCATACCTAACTAACGCGGCAAATCCACAGGCCATTGCACCAACTTATTATTTATTCTTGACTATCCACGGTTGGTCAGCTATGTTAGGCGTAGTGCCAAACGCTGCGATCGCAGTTATAGCTTATTCAATATACAAGGGAGGGCTAAGGATAGAGAGGTATAAGTTAGTTGATTCGTTATTCTGGATATCCAACCTTGCATTAGTGTTCGCAGAGTTAGGAGGTCCGGACACAGGTTGGTATATGTATCCTCCTCAAGCTATAGAGGAAAATGCAGTATTCAAGGCATTCTTGATCTATACTACACCGATATTGATAGGGCTAGCATACTTGGCGTTAGCGATAAATTCAGGAGGAGAAGCAGCTATAACTGCTATACTAATAGGAGACGCTTATAGAACTAGAGCAAAAGGGCAGAAGATTAATATCTTTACTGCCTATGGTATAGCGTTTGCGCTAGTGATAGCGTTAAGCTTACCAGCTTTAACTGGTGCAACCCTATGGTATGCACTTCACTTCTTCTTCGGAATACCCGTAATTCCTCTATTATGGCTCATACTCTTCTGGTTCTATGGGCACCCCGTAGTGTACTATGTTCCCTTCCCGCTATTCGGGTTCTTCTACTACGCTGTGCCAAAATATGCTGGTAGACCATTATTTAGTGAGAGATGGGCTAGGTGGAACATCTATCTTTTAGCCATAGGTACAATGTCTGTGTGGGTTCATCACTTACAGACATTCCCATTGCCTGTAGTTTTGAGGTTATGGATAACCCTGAGTACTTTGTTATTAGCTAGCGGTTCAGGTTTAACTGTACTAAACTTAGGTCTAACTATCCTTCTATCTAAAGCAGGCTATAATTGGAAAGATCCCATAGGTATGGCTCTGTTAGCTGCGTTGGTGGGATTCATCCTAGCGGGAATTCAGGCATTACCATTGCCTTTTAACATTGTGAACCCAATAGTTCACAACACATATTATGTGGTTGGTCACTTCCACATGATGATATGGACTCTAATACTAGTAGGTTTCACAGCTATGGCGTTAGATGTATTGAAAACCACTAAGCCTGGTCTTGAGTTCTCTGGCATAGCTTCAACTATAATGAATATGGGTGTCATCTGGTGGACAGTACCTTTCCTGGCTGCAGGTTACCTGATGTCAGTTGAAGGATTCCTCGGTATGTTGAGGAGGTGGATCTTCTATCCTCTGACTTTCCATTCCTATAATCTAGCAATATCCATATTAGCTGAGTTGGGAATCCCAGGACTAGTTATGACATTAGGTGTGGGACTATTGGAATTCTTGACCTTCTCTTTACCTATTGGAAAAGAGGCTCAATTACCTTCTTCTCCCTCGCTGGGTGGTGGGATAGTGATGCAACAGGGAGGTTTAGTTAAGGAGGTGAAGTTAGATGGCAGGAAATGAGAACAATAGGACAAACCTAATCGATGAAATATTGGATAAGTTAGGGGTAAAGGAAACCCCGTTTTTTAAGACCCCAGATTATATGTACAATCCATCATATTGGCTAGGTGCGATGGTTACCGCTGCCCTAGTATGGCAAGCGATAACAGGTCTTACCTTACTTCTATATTATGAGCCAGCTAACGCGTACCCCTCTACTCAAAACATTATTCATAATGTTCCTTTTGGTCCAGTAATCTTGTTCAGCCATCTATATGGAGCTTACATAATGATAGTGTTAGTTTATATACACATGTTCAGGAACTTCTATAAAGGTGCTTATAAGAAGCCAAGGGAGTTGCAATGGGTAACAGGAACTATTCTCCTAGCCTTAACTTTAGGAGCGGCGTTCTTCGGATATTCGTTAGTAAGCGATGTGTTAGGAGTTAACGCTGTAGATATAGGTAATGAATTGCTTGTGGGAACTGGATTCCCTGGAGCATCAACGATAGCTACATGGTTGTTTGGTCCAGGCGGTAGCGCTGCACTATCCAGCAATCCTCTAACTAGATCTTTATTGTTCGATAGATTATTAGGATGGCATTTAATATTCGTTTCATTGATATTCCTATTGTTTGGCGTCCACTTCATCATGGCTGAAAGATATGGGATGACACCATCAGCAAAGGAAAAGCCTAAAGTACCTGCTTACTACACAAAGGAGGAACAACAGAAGTTTAACGAGTGGTGGCCTAGGAATTTCGTTTACATGTTATCCCTTGTTCTCATCACATGGGGAATAATATTATTCGTACCTGACCTATTAGCCAACATTAACGGTTTACCAATAGTTATAAATCCATACCCTGCACCTCAGGCTGGGACACCTGCAGCAGAGGCTGTTCAACCATATCCACCATGGTTCTTCCTGTTCCTCTACAAGTTTGTAGACTTTGAATTACCTAATGGACAGCCATTAACACCAGCGATGGTGATCTCTGTCCTAATTATAATACTCCTTGTTATAATGTTCTTACCGTTCTACGATAATAGCCAATTCCTATACTTACGATCTAGAAAGTTCTGGGCCTGGCTAATGACGTTAGGATGGATCTACATAATAATCCTCAGCGTCTGGGGATATCTACAGCCTGGAGTTCCTGCACCTTTCAGTGAGCAACTAATGTATCTGGGACCACCTGCTGTAATAGTAGGACTAATAATATACTTCTGGGATAAGATAACTGCGGGTAGAAAGAAGGAATTGGTGAGCGTAGCAAAGCCGCCAAGAGTCTCAATAACTCCAAATACTATACTGTTAACCTCTGTAGCGTTGATTGCACTAGCTGGAACTTTTGGAAACTTCCTATTAAATCCTACAATAGTAAATATGATAGCACTAGTACCAGTTGGAATGTTTGCAGCTTACATGGTATATAAGATGGCTAAAGGGTTCTTACACTATACTCCAGGCTCCTTAAACGCTACTACCGTTACCCAGACAAAAAAGAGGGTAGCCTACTACGGAATGATAGCTATACTGATACTGTCAGCAATACTTGTAGCCATTTTCTGGACGTTACCGATGGTTGGTCCAAAAGCCACATACGCTGGAATGGATCTAGGAGTAATATTTATGCTATGGGGTTATGCACTTCAACTATACCATTACATAGTCTACGTGAAGTGACATGATGGTAAAGTCAAAGTTTTTTATTTATATCCCAATCCTTTTGTTAATCGCTACCCTCAATCCCTTAGTCTTATCCTATATTAGAGTAACACCAGTAGCCTTGATGTTAGCCCATTACTCGTTGTTCGCCTCAGGCTTGCTTTTGGGTTATGGTCTATTGAAGGGAAGTAAATTTGGTTTGATAGGAGTTATACCGGCTATAGTATTTCATTACCCTGAACTTTTCGTCTTAAGTGCTATAAATCCTTTCGTAACAGCTATCGATTTCACCTTCATGTTTTTAGGAGGGTTACTCTTAGGCTCGTCTCTAAAGGCTATAGGATATTGGTTAAAGGTAACACTGTTTGTATTATACATGATAGGTGACACCGCATTGGCTGTGCTTTTTGTAGCGTATTTTCCAATATATTCGCCACCTGCAGTACCATTCTCCCCTTATACAACAGGGGAGTTTGTACTGTTAGGCTATATAATGTTCGCTATAATGAACGGTATATTGGCATATGTCATGGTTGATATACTTAGGAAGCTACTACTCTAGGTCAATGCCGAAAGATTTGAGCACCTTTTTAGCGTTTCTCAACTCGTTGAGCGCTTCCATTCCCTTTTTAGTTATATAGTACACTTTCTTCCCTCCTTCTTCATCTTTTTCCACTATCAGTCCATTCCTCTTCATATCGTCAATTATTTCCCTAAACCTATCGTATGGAAGGTTAGACTTGTACATCAGGTTTGTTAGGTTCATAGGGCCACTCTCTAGTGCTTCTAAGATATCATAGAGTATCCCTACTCTGCTTCTCCTCTTTGGCATTATATCACACCTCCGCTCAGTAACGTTACACCAATTGCGTTGAAGAACTCACTGATTACAAGTAGTAGCGGGTTGAAGGTCAGTATGGATATAAAAGCTATGAAGTTAGCAATACTAGCTAAGATAAAGCCAGCAGCAGTTATCTTATTTCTCCTTAGTGTTAAATAAGCGAGGAGAAAACCTTCTACTCCAGCTAGCAAAAAGGCTGACAGGATTATTGGAATCAATTGGAATAAAGATTTTCTGACCTCAAGGAAGTTGAAAATGAAAAGTAGATAGGAGAACGCTTGGAGAAGGCTAGCTAAGGAATAAAGATAAAGCGTTATTTCAGAGAGGGGAAGCAGCACGAAAAAAGTTGACACTAAATTAAAGCCTAGGAGAAAAAGAAATGCAATAGTTAAGTAGTATATTTCGTCTGTGCCAACTTTAATAGCTAACCTCAACAGTTTATAAGAGGTAATGGCACTGATAATTGTAGGTATAAAGTATAGAACAGCTAAGATAGCATTTAATAACTGCACATATTAAAAAGAGAAAGAATTAGTAAATAAGTTAACTTTTACTCGTTAGTGCTAGTATACCTCCCACTAACATCAGGACGAACCCTATTCCAAAAGCTCCAAAAAACACTGGCAAAGAGAGGAATGAGGCTATTATAAGCAGTACACCAGAAGCAATCTTATCGTTAATAAGGGCACCTATTAATCCCATAACCCCTGGAATTAGGGCAAAAAAGAATGGGAAGCCAAACATCATCATTCCGAATCCCATCATGCCGAAATGATAAGGATAGAACCTGAAGAAGAAAATGGACATCAGTAAACCTATTACGATTACCAGGATTGCACCTATTAACCCTAATGCCCTATAGGTCTCCATTTCATTCACCTGTAACTATTAACTCACCATACATCCCCAGTTCCGCATGACCAGGGTATGTGCATAAGTACCAATATGTTCCTGGGCTAGATAATACAAAGGTTGTAGAGTATTCATAAGCATAGCCTTGTGCGTAGTTGGCGTAAGGTATGTACGGCATGTAGAATAGGGTTCTATAGCCCGAATAGTAACCACCCATCATACCTCCCATCATGGTTTCAGGCATAACGTTATAGGGATATGGTGGAGGGTATGTCGTAACCACAAAATTATGGTACATGTTGTCATCTAAATTTATGAAAATTAATTGTACTGTTGCACCTGCAGGTATGATCAGTGTGGGGTTTATCAATCCATATATTACAAACACATCATGATCTGCATGTGCATAAGATGGTGGTATATAACCTGTTAGGTTAATAGCCCTCTCATGTCCCATCGCAAGCACTATTAAGGTAATGTCAGTTGATGTGAAAACAATACTATCGTTGCTAGGAAATACGTGTGCATAAGGTGGTATTTGGTGTATCATCTGGATTGCTTGACTTATGGGGATTTCGCCATTACCGAATTCTCCCCTATAATAACCTCCCATAATAGAGAACATGTTTTGCATCATACTATACATATATCCTATGCCACCATAATAGTATTGTCCATAACTGGTATTATAATTAAAAGACGAATAGTAGCCCTGGTAATTAGCAGTTGGCGAATAATAGTAGCTTTGGTATCTTTGATAAGCTATTGCGAATGCAGGAATAGTTATTGCGATTATCAACAAGATCAAACCTATGAGTATTGGTTTTTTCATATGTATACTCTTCCCTCTGTCATTTAAATATCTGATGTACTTCTAATCTATCAGGATAATTAAATTAAAAAATTAAATAAATAAACGAATATGACGGGCTAACCTTCATTTACTTGTAGATCTCGTTAAAATATTTATAATTTATAACCATTGCATAATATTTGTTTTCAGCTCATACAAGAATATTAGCGGTATTAGAGCGTTAATAGTTACACACGATGAATATTAATATAAAAAAGCTTAAAATTATTAAAAACTTTATGAGATAAGTTTTTTCATCAACTCATAGAAGTTTTCATAGGGGTGTATAGCTACAACATCTACAGTTACGGAATGTCCCAATTCCCTCATTATCGGTAGCGTTTCTAGTGTCTCATCTAACTCTTCATGGGAATTTACATCAATTATAGCCACAACCTCTCTCTTACCGCTTACCTTGTAGAGTCCTTTTATTTTCCCTGCTTTAACGGCAGGAAGTGCCGCTTCTGCTTCTCTTTTCCATATTTCCATTAATTGTTTTTGATTTAGGGATTCTGGCTGTTTCACCTTAAACCATAGTAGGAAGAGCATATATATTCTTTAAAATTTTTAGATAAGAATTTTTCTATCATAGAATATACTTAATAATTGTAGCTAACTTTTTGTATCTAATTCTTTTATATTAGCCCATGGTACCTAGAGTAAGGACTTATATTAAAGGTCTTGACGAAATACTATATGGCGGGATACCTGAGAGAAGTATAGTATTGCTCTCAGGAGGTCCTGGAACTGGAAAATCCATTGCTGCAAAGCAGTTCATTTATAATGGACTTATAAGGGGAGAGTCAGGGGTATTCGTAACATTAGAGGAGCATCCAGTATCTGTAATCAGAAGTTTTAAGCATTTTAATTGGGACATAACTAAATTCGAGAAAGATGGAAAGTTTGCAATTGTTGATGCCTTTACTGGAGGATATGGCAGTACAGCCCAGAGAGAGAAGTATGTAGTTAAGCAGCTAGACGATGTTAAGGAGCTTTCTGATGTCTTAAGGCAAGCAATTAAGGATACTAATGCCACAAGAGTGGCTATAGACTCGGTAAGTACACTTTACTTGACTAAACCCGCAATGGCTAGAAGCATAGTAATGACACTTAAGAGGGTAATATCAGGTCTAGGGTGCACGTCAATATTTGTAAGCCAAGTCTCTGTAGCTGAAAGAGGATTCGGAGGACCTGGTGTAGAACATGCGGTTGATGGAATAATTAGGTTAGACCTTGATGAAATAGAAGGTAAGCTATATAGGTCAATAATAGTATGGAAGATGAGGGATACCAAGATCTCCATGGTCAGGCACCCTATGGAGATAACAGATGAGGGAATTGTCATTCAATGGGACAAGTACTTGAAAATAGCTCCTAATTCAGTATCGATTCAACCATTAGATAAACAAGAAGTTGAAGAGATGAGAAAAGCAGTAGAGGAAACGGAGAAGGAGGTTGAAGTGACTGTAAAAGAGGAGGAAGAAGAGTGAGAATAAGATTAATTATTTAAGTTTATGAAATCATTTTATGGAAAAAAGCAATAAGAGAAAGATTAGTGCTATTTTAAATTTAGTAATTTCAATTTCAATACTTTTAGTCCTAACCATATATACAAAGACCACATTTATACTCCCACCATTTCTCGCCACAGCAGCGACAAAGTATCCAGATCCAGATTGGAGGTTACACAGGAGTATAGTAGTTATTATGGCATATCTACTGAGCGGTGCTATTGCTGTAATTTTTGTATTGGTAGGATTGTATGGCATTGTATTTGCCATTATAGCTTCCTTTATCTCCTATACGCTTCAAATTTTATCCAATATAGAACATCCTCCTTCAATACTTGCAACTTTTCTCGGAGTTCTTGAAAGGGTGAACCCCTTATTCATACTGCATCCGGTCTTGAGCGGTATAATTATTGTTGAGGGTGTGAATTTTCTGCTTTCAATAATATTTTAAAATAGCTTTAAATATGAATAAATGGAAAAATAGAAGGTGGTTCACGGTTTACTTCTAATTCTCTATATAATTATTGGAATAGCTGTAGGTGCGCTGACTGGAATAACTGGTTCTAGCGGTGTTTTAATAGTTGTTCCTGCACTCTCGTTTATTGGGTTTAACTTCAAAGAAGCTATAGGTTCAAGTCTATTGGTAGATGTAATAACAACCTCTTCAGTTACTTTTGTCTATTTCAAGAACAGAAACGTTAATGCAAAGATCTCCACGTTTTTAGGTCTAGGTGCTATCATCGGTGCACAATTAGGGGCGGCATTTGCGTTCATTACACCCTCTAGGCTTTTACAGGCTGCATTTATAGTCTTTACGAGCTATATGGCTTATATATCATATAAGAGGTCCAGGAATCCCAGGTTAAACGTTAAGCGGAGGTTAAATATTAGGAAAGAGCTGAGGTTTATCTTGGCATTTGCATTAAGCCTTTTGATAGGTTTCGTCACTGGAACCTTGGGTGCAAGTGGTGGAATAATGTTTATAGCTCTGATGATGCTCCTCTTCGAAATGGATATAAAACAGATGATTGGAACTGCAACACTAGCGATGTTCTTATCGGCAACTAGCGGTGGTATAGCTTATTCTCTGTCAGGTAAGGCAATCCTTGTGGCATCGCTCATAATAGGAGCTTCAGCCCTAATTTCAGGCTATTATTTTGCAAAAATCGCTAATAAGATGAGGGCTTCAACGATTTATTTATTTTTAGGTAGCGTTTTTCTCTTGACTTCTATAAGCGAATTGGTTAGATTTTTATAATCTCTAACGTAACAGATTGTAGATAATATGAGGAGAAGGATTTCTGAGCTACCTTATTTCGAGAGATGGTTTATAATAGCATCGATTTTAGGGGTTGTATTGGGCTTAGTAACAGTGGCCTTTTATGAGCTGCTCAGCATCTTTACAGATCTCTTTATCAACGACATTATAGGTATGTCTTTCCCTTTGCCTATTGGTGAAGGAGGAACTTTAAGTTTTGTATTTCATGCTAGCCGTTACTATCTAATTCCAGTGGTCACAGCTTTAGGTGGTTTAATAACAGGGCTTATAGTCTATACTTTAGCTCCAGAGGCTGCTGGCAGTGGTATTGATGATAGCATACGTGCTTTTCATTACAGGCAGGGAAACATCAGGTGGATTGTATCACCAATTAAGATAGTTGCTTCAGCTATAACTCTCGGCTCTGGAGGGAGCGGTGGTGATGAAGGACCTGCTGCACAATATTCAGCTAGCTTGGGCTCAACAGTTCTAAACCTTTTAGGATTGCCACCGGAAGATAGGAGGAGAGCTGCGGCTGTGGGAATAGGCGCTGGGATAGGTATAATATTTAAGACACCTATTGGAGGCTCTCTCTTAGCCTCTGAGATCCTCTATAAAAGGGATCTAGAGCCTGATGTAATATATCCTGCACTTATAACGTCAGCAATAGGCTATACGATCTTTGGCTTATTTACAGGTTTTCAACCGATCTTTGGCTACTATTTAGTCCCCTTCAATCCATTAAGGCTTCCAATGTATGCGGTAATAGGAGTTGTAACTGGACTTCTAGCAATACTTTATGTTAAATCCCTTGAAGGCACTGAAGAACTTTTTAAGAAAATGAAAGGGGTCCCTAACTATCTAAAACCCGCTATTGGCGGGGCTATTGCTGGATTAATAGCACTCATAGCCCCAGAAGTCCTGTCAACTGGGGAGGGCTGGATTAACCTACTTGAATACGGGAAGTTCTCCTCCTTTTACTCTCCAATATTGCCGATTATTGCTTTACTAGTCCTACTACCCTTCTTAAAGATCATTGCTACATCATTTACAGTTAGCTCTGGAGGTAGTGCAGGAGTTTTTATACCAGGCTTATTTATTGGAGCCTTTGTTGGCGGCGATCTAGGTCTTATATTTCATCACTTTTTCCCTAATATAGCCAGTAGTATTGCACCCTTTATTATAATAGGAATGGTTAGCTTCTTCGCTGCTGCAGGTAAGGTGCCTTTATCAGTCCTAATAATGGTTACTGAGATGACTGGAAGCCTCCAGTTACTTCCAGGGGCGATGATTGCTGTAGCGATCTCTTACCTAGTCTCTGGTAACTATACCATTTACCCTGCACAATTAAACACTAGAAGGGAGTCTCCAGCACATAAGTCTGAATACGAAATACCAGTACTGGATAGGATCAAAGTATCGTCTTGCGAGCTCAAGAAATTGATGTTGAGGTTAAATGATACAGTTGAAAACGCTAAGAAATTAATGGAGGATAACCTAGTGATGAGCCTTCCAGTCGTAAATGATAACATGGAGTTCATAGGGATAGTGTATTTTAGGGATATCGAGAAAGCGAATCCCAATGATCCTATAGCTAAATATATTACTGTGGGAACTCCTTACGTAACCCCTTCCTCTAACTTGTTACATGCCATAGATGTGATGAACTATTATAGGACTAGATGGGTAGCAGTTGTTGAAGGATGCAAGCCTAAATGCAAGTTCCTAGGGGTATTGACTTTAGAGGCTATAGATGAAGCATATAAGAGGGAGCTGAAGACCCTTAGATCTTGATGCCCTTATGCATGCCTAAACAGCCGTTCTAGCTATTTGAAGATAATGGTGACATAACAGCGAAAACTGTTACTCTCTTTAACTCTGACTCCTCCCTGCCCTAAAGGGTGAGTTTTCTCGATAAAATTTATCTTATCACTTCGCTCATTTCATATATTCTCCAATCTAGATAAAACGTAGTTTAGTTTGTCTAATAGCTCTTTTACTTCCTCTTCTTTCATACCCCTTAATATCTCCTCAACTAGCTCTCTATATAGTCTTATTCCTTCATCGTATATTTCTTTTCCCTTTTCAGTAATTTCCACTAGGATCACCCTTCTATCCTCTTTACTCCTAGTCCTCTTAACGGCACCAATGCTTTCTAGCTTATCCACAGATGATGTTATGGATGCTTGAGTTACGAAATATCTGTTTGCAATACTAATCATAGATTTGGGTCCATCACTTACAGCCCTCAATACAAGAAAATCAAGGTAGTTGAGGTTAAGGTTACCTAGCCTTCTGTTTAACTCCCTCTGTAAAGCCCTATATATCTTTATTATATTGTTGAACACCTGAACCTTTTCATCTACCGTTGTTTGCATTTGGATCACCATCTACAATCCTAACTTTTCCTCTCAGTGCAGATGCAATTGCAGCTAAGAACGTTATTATAGCACTAATGTAGAACGCAGTCCTCAATGCCTGCATGAATGCTGGGGCAATAGCTGTGGGGAACCAAGGGCGTTGTTCCATTGTAGCTATTGCCTGTGGAGGTATAGAAGAGGCTATTTGAGGCGGTAGCGAGGAGATTAACGTTTTAACGGGGTCGTATCCTAAAAACGCTGCAAACAGTGCACCGGTAACTGGTACATGCTGCATTAAGCTTGCTAGCTGAGGAGCTCCTGCCTGTGTAACTGCATTAGCCAAGGCTGAGGGCAAAGTGGAGGCTAACGATATTATAACTATAGTGAAGAATATCGCTATACTCATGGTTTGTCCAGTATTTTGAAGTGTTGATCTCATTCCAGAGGCAGCGCCCCTATGCTTTGGTGGTACGCTGTTCATTATAGATGCTGTGTTAGGTGATGCGAACATTCCGTTACCTAAACCCATAAAGAATATGATCAACGCGAACTCTGGATAACTGAAGTTATATGGTAGTGTAGTTAACAAGAGGAAGCCTATACCAACTATTACCATACCTAGAGTTGCTAGGACTCTAGCCCCATACCTATCTGAAAGCCATCCGCTAATGGGTCCCATGGTTACAAATCCCACCATGAGAGGAATAGTATATATGCCTGCCCAGAATGGAGTTTCGGCATAGCTGTAACCATGTAATGGTAGCCATATACCCTGGAGGAATATCACTAACATTATCATTAGACCTCCATAAGCCACTGACCTAAGAAAGCTCGCAAAATTGCCGGCTGCGAACATCCTATTCTTAAATAGTTCTAGCCTGAACATGGGGTATTTGACCTTAGTCTCAACATATATGAATGCCCCGATCAATGCAAAACCTGCTATCAATGAAATAATAACGTAAGGATTCCCCCATCCCAGTTGGGAGTCGCCATAAGGCAGTAAGCCATACGTTATAGCCACTAGGATCAAGATTAAACCTGCACCAAAGGTCAGGTTACCTAACCAATCTATTCCCTCACTTCTATTGGGCTTGTTTAACTCCTTAAGCTTAGTGTAACTCCATATAGTACCAAATATACCAACAGGAACGCTTACTAAGAACACTAACCTCCAGTTAATTACTGAGAGAATACCTCCAAGTATTAATCCAATTAAGGAGCCAGCTAACGCAGCTATCTGGTTTATACCTAAAGCCTTTCCCCTTTCATTGTAAGGGAAGGCGTCAGTGATTATTGCCGCGCTGTTAGAGAACAGGAAAGCTCCACCGATACCTTGTACTATCCTAAATATTATCAGTTCTAAAGCTCCTAAGCTACCCTTGTTAGGCGTTATTGATAGAAGTATAGAGCCTATAGTAAAGATGAGAAACCCAAGGTTGTAAAGCCTCACCCTACCGTAAATGTCAGATAACCTTCCAAAAGATACTAACAGTGTTGCGGTAACTACGCTATATCCCATTAATATCCATAATAGGTACTGAAATGATGTAAAGGGGTTTATGTCAATTCCCCTGAAGATTGCAGGAAGGGAAATTATTGTAATCGTTCCGTTTATTGAAGCCATCAAAATGCCGATAGTTGTATTACTCAACGCAACCCATTTGTACTGCATACTTAAAGTCTAAATATTTGATTTTTAAATCTTTTTGTATCTAAATGTATTAATAAAATGTAACTCTATAGAATTGTTAATTACATTTCTCGTAAATGAGAACAAGTAGACGAAATAGAATATTTCCCACGAATCCTTAACTCGATGAAGGACTTTAACTAGAAGAGGCGGTAGCTTAAAATAATACTTCTCTCCTTACTCCTCCTCTTCAAAGGTAAAATCTTCTTCCTTTTCTTCCTCCTTAGCTTTGCTCTTTTTCTCCTCGTAGTTTTTCCTGTTTTTCTCTTCTAGCTCTATGTACTCTTTAGCAGCCTCGTTTAGGACATAGTTTAACCTATGGTAAAGTAACGCAGCCTCAGATTGGTTAAGCTGGAAGGCTACTCTATTATTACCGTCATCTATGACCAACAAGAACTTAGCCTCCTGAGGAAAGCCCTTATCATTAACTGTTG
Source organism: Sulfolobaceae archaeon (assembly GCA_026627305.1). Classification (GTDB taxonomy): domain Archaea; phylum Thermoproteota; class Thermoprotei_A; order Sulfolobales; family Sulfolobaceae; genus JAPNVD01. The sequence goes on along the minus strand of JAPNVD010000005.1, from coordinate 11,699 downwards.
GAGAATCGACGAACAACTCTAACGTTTTAGTTTTCCCATCTTTTGTAAATCTCGGTATCCTTAAAACTCTTTTCATGAGATAAACTCTCCCTTCAAGTAAATTAATATTTCTATACCCTAAAATCCTTTATGTGTTTGACGAAGCTCAAATCCTTTACTTTCCTCAATAGCTTCTCGTCAGCAGTATAGACTTCATCGTTCAAGACCTTTCCTAGAGCTACATATGCGGAATCATAAATCGTAATACCGTACTTTAACGAGAGGCTTACAAGCTCCTCATAAAAATCATAGTAGTTATAATAGTTTATTTGGAAATCCTCCAAAATCTTTGAAATGGATAGCAGCTCAACTTCCCCTAGGCTATAAGTGTATTTTAACCCATTGATGACTTCAAAGGGTAGTATGCAAGGTGCATTAAGGTCTATTAGTCCGTCAGCGTAAGCCCTCTTTAACCTGTTCGCCTCCTCACTATAATTCTCTTTAGCAAACCATTTAATCACAACTGAAGCGTCTACGACTGCCAATTCCTATCTCTCCAGTCCCTAATGGTCTCTGTGGACTCCTTACCACCTAAATAGTTGTAAAACTCCTCAGCCTCCAAAGAAGCCCTCTTTATCCTCTCTAAATCCTTCTTTTTGTTCTGCTCCCTCTTCTTTTTGCTCTCCTCTTCTATTACGTTAATTATACTCCTCCTTATCACTTCACTCCAGTTTATATAACTTAACTCGTCCATCTTCCTCTTCAACTCTTCATCTATTCTAACCGTTATTATGGGCATCAATTTTTATCTTGTTAATTGTATATAAAAAACTTTACGATCCATATATACGAGGATAAACAATAACTCTTTGTTGGAAAACTTTTCTAAGTAAATTTAATTAACTTAATTAATACAGTGTTCTTATGGACTGGAAATTCAAGAGTCCTGAGACAGTATCTAAACCAGTTGAAAGCAAGGAGTGTACTGTGGACGTCGTAATAGAGGCTTTGAAGGAGAAGTATAAGGGTATTGTAGATGAGAGCGTTATTGTCAAGATGGTTTATGATGTTATGATAAAACATTTGGCGGAAAAGAGGTTGAGCCTAGATGAAGTCCTCAAAAAATACGAAAACATCCCTAAGACTAAGGAGATAATAAACGATATCCTCTTGATGGCTAAGTGAACGCCTTTTCAATCCTCTTCATATCGTCTGAAGTGAGGTTAACGTTTATTGCGTTAAGGTTGTCCTCCAGGTGCTCAGGCTTACTTACACCAATTACTGGTATTATGGGCACGTTGAACTCCTCACTTCTCTTTATCAACCAGGCTATAGCAATTTGAGATAAGCTTACACCTTTTTCATCAGCTATCTCCTTTAGCGTTAATATAACCTTTAAGTTACTCTCCTTAAAGTACCTATCCTTTAACCTCTCATACATCCCAATCCTGCTGAGCTCCTCTACCCTCCAGGTCTTTTTCTGGAAGTCAACATATTTGCCAGTCAAAAAACCGTGGGCTAGTGGTGCGTAAGCCATTATTGCCATTCCGTATTTTTTAGCTATATCAACCTTATACCTTTCAACGTATCTCTCGATTAGGTTATATAGGTCTTGGATAACCCTAAACTGTTCTAGTCCATACCTCTCGCTCAGTTCTAGGAATTCCAAAACGTCCATAGCGTCATGGTTACTTATCCCCAAATAATGTACCTTACCTTGCCTCACTAGGTCATCCAACGCCTTCAAAGTCTCAAGTTTAGGTGTGTCAGGATCTGGCCAATGGATTATATAAATATCAACATAGTCAGTCCTCAACCTCTTCAGACTTTCCTTTATTTGCCACATTATGTGCTTTCTAGAAAGCCCTTCACCGTTAATCCAAGGCGCCATTTTGCCTCTAACTTTAGTTGATAGAACAATTGATTCCCTATCAATAGTGGATAAGAACTCCCCAACAAGCCTCTCTGAGTTGCCCACATGAATTGGGTCTGTATCCCAAAGCGCACCGTGGTATACATTTGCTGTATCAAAGAAGTTTATTCCTTCATCATATGCTTTTTTAAATATCTTCAACGCAATATCCCTATCTACTTTATATACACCGTACTCATCTTTTTCCGGTAATAGAGGCAAAAACCAAGTTCCCAAGCAGAGTTGAGAGACTTTTACACCCGAGTTTCCCAATCTCACATATTTCATGCCCTACTATTCTATTAACCACTAATAAAAACCGTAGCTTAACTTAGTTCACTAATTGCGCTCTGTTTCTCAGCTTCTATCTCTCTTGATATCTGAATAGCCGCTAGTTTAGTATCGTGGAGGAACGACAATATATCCTTGAGGACATTAAAGGAAAGGTAAAAGAGCCCTTTAGCTACTCTCTTCGCACTATTGTCCACCTGTTCTATCCATAGAGGTAACACTGAGTAGGTAATAGTGCTGAACACTATAGGTAGTGCATTCTGAAGGACGTTTAAGTCAAAGGACTCGACCCTGAAGAAGCTCTTAATCCCTCCTGGTATCCTTACGATCACATAATAGGAATATCTAGGTGGTAGGTCGTTAGGAGTTAATATAACCTGGGATGTATCATCCCTCCTAACGGAAATATCTACTACGAGCTTAAGAGGTCCTACAACACATAGATCTGGATAAATTACGTTACTACAATTCTTTTCTGATATTATATCCAAAACCTCGTTATCGGCAAGACCCCTCAAGCCTGGTATAACCTTACCTAGCTTTCTCGAGTTCTCCAACCTTTTCACTATACCAATAGCCTTTCTATCCTTCAATAGCTTAACCCTCTCCAATATTAAGCTAGCTATAGACCACCTATGTGTGGGCTTTCCCCAATGTTTCAACGAATCCTTATCCTTTGGGAAGTTTGTTAAGACTGTTGGAACTAGTTCAATTGGGGTGGGATAAATTGGACCATCTATTATCAATAGGTCATCATTTACGCTCTTGATGAGCTCGTTCTCAACCCTTAACCTAGCCTCATCTAACATATCATTAACATCATAAAGGGAATCATTGCTACTATCTTCGTATTCCACCTCATCAAACGCGTACTCGTAGCCCACTGGGTTTTTGAACTCAACCCTCTTGAAGTTTCCATTAGCTAACTTTCTCATCAGCTCTAGATAGGATATACTGTAGACGAACTTCCCATCTATATCAAAGGGGAAGTTGAGTATTCCCTTAGTGTCTGACTTTACAGTGCCTCCGACAATCCCTAAACTTATGAAAGTAGACCTCATTAGCCTACTGGAGGAGTCCAGGGAAGCTATTGATGAGAAGTTTACTCCGTTAACGGCGTTATTCAGGGATAAATTGAATATCTTGAACTCCTCTAACGTCTCAACCCTTATCTTATCGCTTTCGGGCTTAGGGCTTTCACTTACCTGTTGTACTACAACGCTGTTTATGGAGTTCTGTCTAGCTGACACCCCCAACTGTCTAAGCTCTTCCATTATTTCATTCAGATTCAATATTCTTCACCTTTATTAGGAACTCAGAGTTATTGAAGAAGCTCGATTTCACTAGACCAGTGCCAGGAGGTGCATATTCTAAAACGTCTGCATATTCCTCAACTCCTAAGTCCTTCAATACGTTCTCATCATTTCTCATTATTATCTTAGTGTTGGTCAACTGTAGGACTAGGGGATTTAAGTCTTTGGGAACATGAGTGGCTAAGGCAACGCCTAGATTTCTCTGTCTTCCCAACCTTAAGATCCTGTTCACCAAGGCCTCTACGGTCTCCTTAGATGCCTCTTGTCTCACTTGTGGGAAAAGCTCATGGGCTTCATCTATTATTAGGAGCGTGTGCTGGATTTGATCAGGGTTTGGACTAGTCTTATATTGACGATCCTTATAATCGTAGAGGATATCGAGTATCTTGTAAGCTAATATGCTTATAGGCTCAACCAGTGCTGTTGACTCGAGGACGAACGATAGGTCAATAACGATGTTGGAGCTATGCGTTAATATATCGAACAATCTGTCATCTTTAATAGTCCCATTTACATCAAATATTCCATAACTTGCTAAGCCATTAATTACCCTTTCAATGCTCTGTTTAGTAGATGGTGCCAATTCATTTGAAGTTATAGGTGCTATCACACTTCTATTCAACGTATTGATTACGTTATTAAAGGGTTGGTTAAAATCTACTTTTAATTTGTTTGCCCTCTCAACTATCATATTCCAATAAGCCATAGCTTGATCAGACATATATGGGAATAGGTTAGGGAGCTCCTTGAAGGCTTCAGAGAACTTTAGCGAGAAGAGATAGAATTTAATGAGCTTACCCTCTTTAGGCTCACAGGCTATTATGCTTTTATCATACTCATAAGCTGAATTACTGCAGTACCTACTACTAACCAATTCTTTGAAATCGTTCTTGTACTCCTCTGCTATTCTCTGAGTTACTGGCAGTATTACATCGCCGTCGTTAAAGAACTTCATCATAAACTTCACGAAATCCCCTTGCCTATCAACTACAATGCTCTGGTTCCCAGCTCTGTAATTCATGTAAAATAGTGTCTTCAACAGTGTGGTCTTTCCAGCACCTGTAGTTCCTATTATTAACAAATGATGGCGTAACAGTTTAGTATCAAAGTTAACCTCTACTTCTGTTGGCTCAAACGCACTAATAATATTCCCTATGGAAACACCTCTCGGAGGTATACCGAAAACTGTGTAAATGATTTCAGGTTTTGGTATGAAGACTGGGGACTGTGGATCTATTGGTGAAACACTAGGCGTAACCTTCTCGAACATAATAACCTTATCTTTAACGTCAAACCTTATCTCACCTAGAGGTCTAAGGATTATTGAGGCATCAGTAGCCATCGTTGATGGATCCTCAGAGCTCTTTATAGTCTTTATACCCAGGTTAGCCAATGCATCAGCCCTGTCGATCTCATCAACTATACCTAAAATAATGGCTTTAGGAACTATGGAAACCACTGCTATGTATTCTCCCATCTTTACGGGTCTCTCCACGTAGTTCTCGAAGGGAATATCTATTCTTATCAGGGGTTTGTTCCCCACCTTAACGTAATAAAACCTTGTGACCCTACCTATGATCTTGCCATCTTGAGAATATTTAATAGCCACATCATCAGCGTATGCCATTAAATTCTTAATCTTATCAAGCCGTTCCATCAGATATATAAATAGTAAAAACACATTTATAAGAGATCGTTGAGCTGTTAGCAAGATGATAATTAGCAATGATAAAAATTTTTATGTAAAAAGTAAGTAATTTGTTAGTAAAATTTATAAATGATCATATTTAACAAATTAATTATGAGACTTGTAGTAGGTACGAACTTTGACGATTCTCTTCTTGAACAAATCAGGAGTTATCCTGTAAAGTATATTTTTGGAAGTCATGCTAAGACATTGACAGGACATGGAAGGGCATCCTTTGTACTCCCACAGATAGATGATGAGAGGTTTAGACAACATTTATCGGTAGCACATTCATACAATATTAAGTTCTTATACACCATGAATACAGCTTCTCTCAATGGAAAAGAATACTCTGAGAAGTTCTTAAAGGATCTAAAGGCTGAGGTCGATAGGCTTGTGAGTCTAGGTGTTGACGGTTTTATTGTAGCCTTACCTTTCCTGGTCTATTATATAAGGAATGAATATCCGGATATCGAGATCTCGATATCGTCATTTGCCAGGATTTATAATATCCGCGAATTCGAGGAATACGTGAATATGGGAGTTAATACTGTTATACTCCATGAGGATGATAATAGGAACTTCAAACTTTTGAGGGCTCTTGTGAAAAATTATGGTAAAAAGGTGGATATAGAGCTTATACTCAATAACTCCTGCCTTTGGGGATGTCCATATAGGAGGACCCATGATCTAATAACGTCTGCAATATCATCAACTGATGGTGTAAAAGATGTCTGGTTTGAGTACCCAATACTCTTCTGTGCAACTGATGTGAGAAACGATATAGCGAATATTATAAGGATGAGGTGGATAAGACCTGAAGACATTGATTATTACGAAAGCATAGGTATTGATAGGTTTAAGATAGCTAGTAGGAATAAGAAGACGGAGTGGATCGTTAGGGCTGTAAAGGCTTATGCGGAGAAGAGATATGATGGCAACTTAATCGATATAATAAGCTATCCTCAAGGGAGAGCTGTACCTAACGTTATGAGGAAGATAAATGGCCCTGACTATTATAACGTTCTAGAAAAGGTTGTAGTTCACAACAATCTTTTCCCTAAGGATTGGCTTAGGTTCTTCGAGTATAACGATTGTGATACGAGGAGCTGTAGCGAATGTAGGTATTGTGATGCGATAGCCGAAAAGGTCATAACTGTTGACGGTAAGAAGCTTTCAGAAGTTAAGCTAGATAAGATCAGGCCTCCAATCGAATTGATACCGAGGTTTGTGAAAAATGGTTAGCAGAAAGGTCAGGGTAATGGAATTAACAGAGAAGAACTTCTTTGGGATGGATCTAAACCATAACGTAGCAATAATAGATAAGGGACCAGGAGGAGGCTTAATGATGGTTGATACCAGCTTACCGGAAAATCTAGATAATATTGAAAGATATCTAAAGAGTTGGAGGTATTCAATTGAAGACATATCTGATATAGTCATAACCCATTTTCATCCAGACCATATAGGTAACGCTATGGAGATAAAGAAGAGGTCTAAGGCAAGAATTTATGCTCATGAATTGGAGGAAATCAATTACAACAGTTTTAACTTAACATATGAACAGGTCAGAGAAGAATTCCCAGTAAGTGAAAAAGAATTCTTAGAGACGATGAATAGGATAAGTAAGATGAAGTATAGTATAGTACCTGATGTGAGGCTAAGGGGTGGTGAAATGTTAGGCGATTTCAAGGTTTTACACGTTCCTGGACATACGAAAGGGCATATAGCCTTATTTGATGGAGAAACACTGATTGTTGGTGATGCTGTAAGGAACTATAACGGACTTAAACCACCAGTAAAGTTCTTCAGTTGGGATTATGGAAAAGCTGTTGAAAGCTTCAACTATCTTATTAACTTGCCTTATAAGTATTTAATACCATATCATGGAAACGTAATTGTGAGATAATTGGTTTCATTCTTTATACACTTCCTCTATGAACTCCCTCACCACACTTAAATATTTCTCCCTCTCCTCCCACATAGCCATATGGGAACTGTCCTCGAAGATCACTAATTTAGACCCTTTAATGTTCTTATGTATCAGTTCAGCGACGTTAGGTGTGACCTCATCATACCTTCCGACCGTTATCAGAGTTGGAACTTGTATTTTACTGATTTTATCAGTTATATCATAATCCTTTATTGTGCCTATAATGGTGAACTCGTTTGGACCGTTCATAATCTCATAGGTCTTTCTCTTTTCTAGAAACTCAAGAGTCTTCTTGACCGGCTCAGGCATTTCCTTTAACCTGAGCAAGTGTTGGCTATAAAAGTAGTTTACTGCCCTTAGGTATTCAGGGTTTTTATAGTCCTTAAGTGAATCATATTTCCTTATAGCATCTCTGTACTCCTTGGGCAACTCATCTATAAGCCTTTGCATTTCCTTAACAGTATAGGGTACACTCGATAGCCCACTGCTGACTATTAATCCCTTAAGGTTATGCTGGTATTTGATAGCGTAAGCCAAGGCTAATAAACCACCATATGAGTGTCCAAGAATAACGACCTTATCGTTAAACACCTGTTTTCTGAGCTCCTCCAATTCCTCAACACCGTGCTCTACCGTATAATCTGAAGGATCCTTAGGGTCATCTGATCTCCCACATCCAAACTGGTCGTAAAATAGGACATTTATACCATAATTAGCTAGATCTGCCAATGGAATTAAATAATCGTGTGAACCTCCAGGACCTCCATGTAGGGTTATCAGCTTTTTGTTAGAACCTGTCTTGTATAGTTTATAATAGATCTTTATACCGAAAATCGTCTTATAGCCTTCTTCAATTTCCATGTATATAGTTTTCACATCTAAGGATAAAAGCGTTGGTGTCAGTAATTAAGTTTAGACTAAGCGAATGCATCTTTCTTAAGACGAAACTTCAAGGTTTCTATTGCAGGAAAGAGCAAACAATGCTACACTATCGTCAACCTACCTTATTTTTAGATCCTTAATTAATACCTCACAAGGCACTTTTGCACCATTAATTTCCCTACATAGGATGATGTCATCATCGTATGCATCAAGCAAATATATTACATCATCTGAGACTGAATCAATATCAAACCTCTTATATCTTCTGAATAACCCTAGAGCTTGCTTGTTATACCTTCTGGTGGAGGCTAATATATAGTCCAACCCTTTGCTCATGAAATACGCTTCTGCCTCTTCTAATAATCTCTTACCGTATCCTCTGCCTCTATACGCTGGCAGTACACCTATGTAAAATATAATTCCGACTGGTTTATAGACCTTCAGTTCAGTAAACCCAACTATGTTATCTCTATTATCCTTTATAGTTATGATCTTAGAGCTCTTGAGGTTCCTCTTCGCGTAATATGCGTCAAATTCGGAAAGGGATTTTTCAATTACTTCTTCCAAACTATTCATTATCTCTTGACTCTTTCAAAATTACTGTAGTCTACGCTAATAATAAGTTTTAGGATTGAGAGGAGTTCAAGGATAATATTTTATACCCTCCCCTTTTTGGTAAACTAGGTGAAATTATAGAGGATCTTCGCCGTTCTATTAGTTATCATTTCCACGATCTCCTTTTTATCCTCATCGTTAATGATCTCTAGTCCCTCTAACTTGTTGAGCACCTCTTCTAAAAACTTAAAAAATATCTTTCCTGCCAACCACGCGATCTCTGGTAAATCAAACGCATCACTGCCATACATCACCTTATTGAAAGGAGCTACCTCTAGTACCTCCTCTAAAGCGTTGAGGGAACCTAGAGGGGCAAAAGGAGTAACCTGTGAGAGGTCTAAGTATACTGAGGGAAATAGATAGCTCATCCAGGCTGTTTCCCTATGATATGGATAGCCACCGTGGACAAAAACTATCTTCCCCTCATATCTTCTCACTAGGTCAGTTAGGTATGAAGGTCTAGATAGTTCAAACTTGATATCCCTATCCCCTGCACCTGTGTGGACTTGAAAAGGGACTTTTAGCTCCTTTGCTATCTCCATAGTTTTGCAGAAGAGGTAATCTCTAAAAGCCTTAGCCCTCCTACCATACCATTCTGATCCAGTTGAGACGAAGTCCTCCTTAGCCCTCACTTCGTTGCACTCAATCTTCAATCCTGTCCTATAGGCTATTATGCTCTTAAACCCACCATAGTTTTCTTCCCTTACTTTTCGTCTTAAAGTCTCCTCAAAGAGCTCAACTGCCTTATCAAATGGTAAAGAGAAGAGTTTAGAGTCACGGTCTATTAGTTTCTCTATCCTATAGAGCAGTTTATACTTTATTGGAATTTCCCCTCTCTTCTCTCCAAAGCCTTCGTCTATTACTAAACCCTCAATTTTAGCGTCATCAAATAGTAGCTTCAAGTACTTTATGGGATCGTCCCTTATTAGCCTGTTCCTCTCTTCTATGAAGTTCTCCCCTAATAGTTTTTTCATCTGATTTCTTAAGAGGAGATAAAATGGTCTCCACTTGTTCATCTCAAGGACATCTATACCAATCTCATCCTCTCTCCAAGACTCAGCTGAGGCCATCATGAACTCCTTTTCGTCCATAATTCTGGGGTAAAACCAATGGCAATGGGAGTCTATTAACAATTTCCATCACTTAGATCTTCCTATAAACCTCATATTCCCAGTCAGTGACAAGGGACTCGTAAGCTTCAACCTCAGCCATCTTAACGTTGATGAACTCCTTAGCCAAGTTCCCCAACCTTTCCATCAGCAATGAATCCTTTTTCAGTTCGTTTAAGGCCTCTCTGAGGTTTCTTGGAATGTCCTCTATATCTTTTCTATAGTAGGCGTTCTCGTTTACAGGCTTTCCTGGCTTCAATCCCCTCTCCACTCCATCTAAACCCGCTTCAATAACTGCCAATAGTAGTAAGTAGGGATTTACTGCAGGATCTGGAACCCTATATTCTATCCTCCTATCCTTTTCCATCATCGATGGGTAGGGTGTTGGGATCCTTATCATCGCTGATTTATTGTTATAGCCATAGGTTATCTTCGTGGGTGCCCAAGAACCTGGAACCAACCTCTTATATGAGTTTATCGTTGGTGCAGCTATTGCAGTTAATGCCTTGGCATGCTCTAATAAGCCTGCAAGGAAGTGGTAGGCGAATTCACTAAAGCCATACTGATCCTTGGGATCATAAAAGATGTTCTTACCCTCCTTCCATGCGCTTATGTTCAAGTGCAATCCGGAGCCGGCTAAATTGTTGAAAGGCTTTGGCATGAAGTTTGCCTCTACCCCAAACTTTGAAGCCTCTTGCTTCGCTATTTCCTTAAATATGACAAACTCATCAGCGCCTCTTAGTGTATCTTTGTACATTATATCGATTTCGTATTGTCCAGGACCATACTCTTTTATTACCCTTAATATGTCTATATTAGCCTTTGATGCGGTCTTAACTATACTGCTTATAACAGGATTATTATAAAACGCTGAAGAATCAAAACATTTCGCATCATCATAGGGTTTCCTATCCTTAACCAAGTAGAACTCTAGTTCAAAGGCTGACATAAATGTGATTCCATATTCCTCATTTACCTTTTCTAACCTTTGTCTTAACCTAGATCTGGCGTCAATCTCCCATGGCTTTCCACGCCAGTATAACTCTGATATTACCATTGCAGATGGAGGGAATATAGTTAGTGTGGAAAGGTCTGGAACTAAAAATACGTCCTCATCTTGGGGTCCAAAGGAGCCAAAGGGTGATATTACATCCATAGGTGTAAAGCTAAACATTGCCTTAGTTACTCCAATACCTGTCTTGATCAGCTCATCAACGTGGCTAATATAAGCACCTTTAGACCTTATATACCCATCTAACCCAACCCAAGTAAACCTTAAGACGTCAACGTTGTTCTCTCTCAAGTTCTGTTCAATTGACATACTCAGTAGTTTATCTGAAAAGTATTTAAAAATTATTATTAATTTTGGGATACTTGAGACAGATATCTAACCTTCTTAGCGTTCTGACTTTGCTCTCGCTCTTTAATTAAAGCTTAAATAGGCATACTAGAATGCTTTTATATGCATAAGAAATATAGTGAAGACTTAAAGAAAGCAATTTCTACTACTTTAGCCATTATTATTGCGGTTATTATAATAATTGCAATAGTAGCAGGTGTAGCTGTAGTACTTTCTTCTCACAAGCCCTCTCCTGTGACGACGACTATAACAAGTACTGTGTCTACATTTACTACTGTTACTACTACAGTGTCCTCCACAGTAACTACTACTACTTCTTCGTCTACTACTTCAGTGACTAAGGCTACAGTTACAATATCCCCACCAAATACTTCGCAGCTGGTAGATGTTTATTGGACTGAGACACCTGATGCATTAGACCCAGCAACGGGCTTTAGTGTGGTTGACGGTCCTCTATATGCTGCCGTTTATCAGGAGTTGGTTGAGTTTAATGGTTCTTCAATAACCTCTATCGTACCAGTTATCGCACAAAACTATTCAACTTCTAATTACGAGAACTGGACATTCTACATAAGACAAGGAGTTCATTTTGCAGATGGTGTTCAAGTTAATGCATCA
>JAPNVD010000003.1 GCA_026627305.1 Sulfolobaceae archaeon | reverse complement strand
AAGTTTAGGCTTCTTGTCTACACTAGGGATGAGGTTAGGAGGAAGAGGAGAATTCGTGTTTACTTTGCTAGGGCTACTAACCTAGACTTGCCTAAGGAGGAAGTGTTGAGGTTGTATAATAAGGTTAGGGGTCCTATAGAGACTTCTTATAGGGGTATTAAGGCCTTTCTCCCCTTCACTAGTTCTACTAAGTTTGTTTTTCGCGTGTTGGTGTTCGTGTTGGCAATGGTGCTCTACTCCTTGTATACTTTATTCAAGGGGGTTATGGGGAGGGAAGAGTTTAGACTATTGCTCATTCTCTTGTTCTCAATTGATTTATTCACAGAGAATTTTCCATTTAAGTTAATAGAAACGCTTATTTACACTATAGATTTATTTTCAAGGAGGTGATTTTGGGTCTACCGTCTAGGGCGGGGAGGAGGTTAGAATCCTTAATAACGATTTCTAGCCATAATACACAGTCTACACTTTACTCTATCCAACCCTGCAAGGCTTTCCTCCGCTTTGTAAACTATATAGGATATTAGATAGATTACTCCATCCCAATAAATTAAATGGGTTAGATCTAAAAATATAAACCCCTTGCAGGTCTATTGAAAATATTTATAAATGGAGATAATCAATACTTATAACCAAATGAAGATACAAGAGTACAGCGAGAACGACTATGTAGCCAAATGGGAAGAGGTCTATAAAGGGTTGACTATAAAGTTCGTTGTAACACAGGAGTATAGGAAATCGCTGGATAAGGTTTTATTGGCAATGACTGAAGGACTTGATATAGCAAGACAATACGGAGGGAGAGCCCTACTTGAGTATCTTTGCCAAACCGTAGATTGTGGTAAAATGATGCAATGGGGAAAGATAAATGAGGACTGCACGATATTTCCTTGCATATACTTTAAGATCTCATTTCCCCAAAAGAGCAATTACAATTGCCAGAGATTTTATGAACTGATAAGGCAAAACAATGAAGAATTCCTACTGAAGGTCTTTGACAGCGTTGAATGCTTCAGGGATTACGTTGAGAGGATAGAGGAGAAGAGAAGAGTAAATTTGACTACATAATTAAGTAATATAAATGTTCCACCTCCCTTTTTCTTGGACTATTTTATAAAGATTTTAATTTGTCGTATCTAACTCTATTTTATGTTGTTGATCTCGACATTAGATGGTGTATATTTATACAATGGAAACCTCAGACAGTTATGTTGTAAAAACATTGAAGTGAGGGATTCTGTGATATTTAACGATAAGTTGATCACTTGCGGTAAATTCGGCTTGAGGGTCGAGGATAAAACGATTGTAGATAAGGATTGTTGGGGCATTGAGCTTTACGAGAATGATGTTTTAGCTTTTTTAGAGGGACCTATCCTCTATTCTTTAAATAGAGGTATTTTACTTGACCTCAGTGAGCTAGCTTTAGAGAAAGATTGGTATTTTCCGCACGGAGCACCGCACTTCACATCAATATCTAAGTTTAAGGATAAGATAATCATAAGTGTTGAAGAAGGTAACTTGCTAGTTGGAGATTCAGTATCAACGGTGAAACCCATCGATTACTTTGAAGATGTACATAACCTCTACGTTTATGGAAAATATCTGCTCATAGCTACAGCTAATGGCATTGAGGCTACACAGGATCTAAAGTACTTCATGAAGGTGGCTTACGGTTACTCCCATGGAATTACTCAGTGTGGTTCAACACTATATGCTCAAATTATGGATAGAAAGCCAATACTTAGCTCAAGAAACGGCACATTTTGGGATAGCTTGCCTATAGAGCTAGAACCGCCTTCCTTCGGAACCACAAATATTGCATGCTATGATGGTAAGCTTTACTATTCCGCTGAGAACCTCTACATAATTGAGGGTAAAGAGGCTAAAAAATTGTATGAAATACCATACACTCTAAAAATAAGAAATGTTTAGTTAGGATCCCTTTAGTGTTATAGATAGGTTAACAGATAACGGGTTAGTGATAAGGTTCATCGTTATGCTGTCTATCCCTATCTCTTTAAAGTTCTTCTTAAGTAACATCACAACCTCTGCTATACAACTAGCTGAAGTTTCCATAATTTCGTCTATAATCTGATACAATGAAGTGTCCATTATTGACCCAAGAACTGTAGGTTGCATCGAGTAGGCTAAAATCGCGTTGCACCTCTGTGTGAGCTGAAGAGAAAGCGAAAGTACTTCCTCCCAATTCTTTTGATCTACAGCCTTTTGTAAAGAATTCAATAACTCCTCTTGTTTTTTCACCAAGCTCTTCAAGAACTTCAACAATTGCTGTTCATTTATTGTCAATCCAGCTTCCTTTATTGAATTCAGCCTTTCAAAAACGCCCTGAACTTTTGTTAAACTTTGCATAATATAAATATGTCAAACCTAGGCTTTAATTCTTCCTTCAACTGTTTGACGCATTACCAATATATCTACTCTTTATTAAATACCAAGTACCAAGACCAACGGCACCTAGTGTGCCTTCAGCATCTCTAACTGTTATCTCAACTACAACAGTCCTTCCTCCCCTTCTTATAACCTTAGCTTCAACAGTGAACGGACCCTTATACATGGGCTCTAAGAAGTTCACCTTAAGTTCTTGAGTTACCTGGTCTATACCATCATTCACTGTTAAAACTGAGAGTCCCCCAGCGAAATCCATTGCGGTCATTATAATCCCTCCATTAATTACACCTCCACTTCTGCACAGTTCAGGCTTGTAGGGAAACTGGAGTTTAGCATATCCTTCCTTAACTTCTACAACTTCAAGCCCTATATAATTGAAAACAGGATCCTTAACTTCCACTTTTTTCATACGAGAACTTTAATTAGAATTGACCAAAAATATAGTTTGCTTAGGATTAACTTCCTTCTTGCAAGTGAGGCTTTCCACAACTTTGTGAGGTTAGGGATTAATCGCTTGAACTTTAATGCATTTCTTGCGATAATTTCAGTTTATATAATTTATTAAATACTATCTAGCCAATAAAATTAATTAAATTATTTAAGCTTTTAACTATTTAAAACTGACAATTAGGAAAATGTTTATATATTTTCCTTAAAAAATATTTATATGTGGTTAGTGCAGTAATAAGCTTTAAAGTTAAGAGAGGGAGAGAGAAAGACTTTGAGGATAAAGCATTAGCCATAGCCAATATTATGAGGAAATCGGCTAAAGGATTAATAGACATACAGATCTATGAAAACATCGAAGATCCAAGCTCTTATTTGATATACATGGAATGGGATAGTTTGACTTCACTAATGGAATTTCCTTATTATTCCTACTTTAAGGATATAATGGTTTATGGGGAAAGAGAGGTATTAAATAAATCTCCAAAAATGAAGATTTTGGGCTGACAGTTTTTAAAATCTTTTATGTTAACTACTAAAAAATGATAAACAAATTATGAAGAGAAAGAGGAGATAATCTTTATTTGATTCATACATAGCTATTAATTAACGTGAGATTATCGGCATCATTATAAAGATCAAGAAATTTAGAGGTTTTGAATCGGCGAGGTTAACAAAGGGTATAATCATAGCTAACGTACTCAAGTATTTGATTGACTCGTTTAAGCTTAAGGTAAAGAACGCCAGTACTTGGACATACTATAAAGATAAGGGTTTGATAGTACATAACGTAAAAGATGTCACAGAGGCTGTTAAAAATGAAAACCTTGAGATTAATGATTGCTCTAATATCAAAAATCTCGCGACTCTCCTTTACTGTATCGATAGGTATGAAGGGGTTGAGGTGGAGTTTGAGGAGAACTTTAAGCTAACGATCTTTCCGGATACCATGACATTATCTAATTTATACAATGTCAAGTTCGCAGGTTTTCCAGAAATCTTTTTATCGCTAAAGGAAAACGATGATGATGAACACTTTCTATATGCCTATAAGGATAACGTTTACTATTTAGTTAAGGAGTTAAGCAGTCATACATATATTGATAGACCTCTTATGGATAACATAGAGTACATAAGGACAACTAAATACATATCAAACTACAACGATTTAACGTATTCTTTGCCAGTATTCGAAAACGATATATTCGAAAGCCTAATCGAAATGATAAGATATCTTACAAAGGGTAAGAAGTTAATATACAGTTCTATACTAAAAGATGAAGAATTATATGAGAAATTGTTCTATCTTATCAATAAAGAATTTATGACGTTTAGCGTTTCTTATTCCAATGTGAAGGAATTTAATACTGTAAAGGAGTTCTCTAATAGATTGTTTATCTTACCTAGGAAGGAGAGTTCATTTAAAGCATTTAGGGAGACATGGAATGAATTAATGTTAATAATCCACGATACCCTCCAGAACTCAGATTCTCCAGATATATTAAGAATTTCCACAATAATGAAATCAAGGCTGTTATCATTATTATAGTATATTAAAATGGTTTACTATAGAATCGTTTGATATTTTATCAAAAATTTATATAACCCAAATATAATAATTTAGATTATGCTAGCAACAAACTTAAAGAGAAATACTTACTTTACTATTAGAAAAACATTATCTTGCCCTACAGGATATGGATTATATGAATGTAAAGATGAAAAAAGCTGTACTCTTATCGCTTGTGTTCTCGACATACCTCGTGAAGAGCTAAGGCTTTATGAACCAACTTGATCGACCTGAACCTGTTGCTGAACTGTCTGTGTTGATTGTAGCATTTTTGAGAACTCGTCAAATAATATTTTAACCCTCTCTTCTAGTAGGAACACATCACCGTTTACTATTTTAATTATCTCAAGCGTTGGTATTGATATTACTGTTATTCCATCTATTTTAACGTCTTCTAAATTGGTTATTAAGAACTTGCCACCAATCTTATAATTCCTTTCATTATGTTCTACCTCCTCTGCTACTGCTAAGAGCTTGATATCCTCCTCAAACTGTAGTTTTCCATCTACCGAAAGCAATACATCACCTAGGAACGCATAATCCTGTGCTATGAAGAATATGCCTGCAACTATCCCCTTACCCTTTACCTCTATCCTCTTACCCCTAGGATGCACGTATGTCACTCCATAGGTCTTGCCTATCGTTCCTAATAGCTCTCTTACTTTCTTCTCAATTTCCTTAGCATATAGCTCTGGATCCTTTATACTTGATGAAGCCTTCAAGTGCTCCTTTACGCAGTTTATATCTTCCCCTCCGCACTCCTTTATGCTGTTCTCAACCTGATTCTTTATGAATTGAAGTATTGAACTAACAGTAGTTAGCTCCTTGTTTTTCCACAGGGAAGAAACTATGGGTAATAGGTCTTCTGATACATCCTTGCAATAGGCCTCAACTATCTCCTTAATATCATCTAGGGTTAAGGCATCATCGAGGGGAATCCTGCTCTCCTCAATTCTCCTCCTAATGGCTAAATCTGTTATACTACTATAAGCATCAGTGGGAATAGCCATAATTATGGGTATCCCCATCCCAGCATTTATTAGCCTATGTATAACAGGCATATGGAAATTCCTTACCTCATCTATCAGAAGGACAACCTTAGCTAAGTTCCTGAGGTCTTGGATTGCCCTTATCATACCATCATAATCCTTACTATAGGAAGAGCAGTAAAGCCTTAGATATGGATCATCATACTTTCCGCAGACCCTTTGTAGCCAGTCCTCGAATTTCGTTCCCATAAGCTTCTTAAAGAACGTATATCCGAACTCCTTTTTTCTACCACTTAAATTCTCTAATGCCTTAGCCTTAATCCAGTTATAGTCCAATTTTACCCAGAACTCGTCATCGATTCTCTCCTTATTGGCTAAATCCAGGTAAATGGGTAAGTAGTCACCATTCACGCTCTCTTCTATCTTTTTCAGCAGTGTGGTCTTACCCATTCCAGGTTGTCCAACTATTGAAGCAACGTCAGAGTTTCTCACTGAATTCAGCGCGTTCTCAAGATATTTCCTATAAGTAGGTCCTACAAGAATAACGCTCTTCGATGACCAAGTGGTGACTGTAACCTTGGGTATGTTACATATCATCTTACTTCCTCCTCCTCACAATTCCATAGATAACCCCTTTCCTAACGTAACCATCTTCTCCTCCAGCAATTAGATGGTAGTGAGTTTCAATGTATTCTCTAAATTTAGAATAGAAATCCTCTTTACTCAGTCCCAACTCTATTCTGATCTTTTCTAGAGGCGCATAACCTAGACTATCCTTTATCCTCTCATAAGCTTCATCGAAGTCCTTATATGATACTTCTTTATCCCTCTTGCTGACCTCTAATACTTTGCTTATTAAATCGTTCATCTTCTTCAACTCATCTTTTATTATCTTTAACTCCTCTACAATGGGACTTTGAGTAGAGATTTCGTCAGTTTTTACACTCTTATCCTCCATAGTTATTGGTTCAAAGGACTTGCCTCCACCAATCTCGTACTTCTTAACCTTACCTTCACTTGTTAATTCTTCCAAGTAGTTGAGTAGTGTTTCAGGATCATCTTTCAACTTCCTCTTCAACCGCGAAAAGGGAACTGGCTTGTTAGTGGTCTTGAACTCCTCTAGTAATACATTGAACACATCATCCTTAGTAATCATATCTTAATAGATTTTGAGGATATACTTGAAAAAGTATATGCCCCATAAATTTGTGATTTTTTATTGAACTTAAATTGATTCGATATTAAAATAAAATTTTTATCTAACACATTCTTATAACTCATATGGAAGAAAGAGAGATCTTCTACGAGTCTTTTGATAAGTCAAAAATAAGGGCATACTTGACTGGATCTAAGGATGGAGGTGTAATAGTCATACACGAGATATGGGGACTCAACGATAACATCAAAAAGATAGCTAGAATGGTAGCTGAAGAGGGATATTCAGGTTTCGCTCCACAGCTTTACAGTAGGAATGAAGATGTCCTAACACCTTCCAATATAGAGAGCGTGATGAGAAGGGTTTGGAGTTTGCCTCCTCAGAAGAGAACTGATCCTAATGCATATAAAGAGATTTACGATCAGCTAGACGAGAAGGGTAAAAAAGTCTTAGAATTATTGGTGTTAAATAGGGGTAAGCTAGAAGAGCAGATGGTAAAGGATCTAATAAAAGCCTACGAGTACGTAACCTCTAGTCTAAGTTGGAGGAAAGTAGCTGCTATGGGCTTCTGCATGGGAGGGGGTTTGGCATTTCAGCTCGCCACAGAGGTTCCACTAGATGGAGTTATCGTATTCTATGGAAGAAATCCTCAACCCATTGAAGCTGTAGAGAAGATAAAAGGACCAATATTAGGTTTATATGCAGGGGAAGATCCACCAATACTAGCGGGTTTACCAGAGCTAATTCCTGCTATAATTAAATATAAGAAAGATTTTGAGATGAAGATATATCCTGGAGCTTACCATGCGTTCTTCAACGATAGTGGAAGGTCATATAATAAGGAAGCAGCAGAGGATGCATGGGAAAGGGTTAAGAGGTTCTTGAAGAGGGTGTTATCATGAGCCAGAAAGATGAAAACAAGAAAAACGTTGATCCTTGTTTCTTAGCCTGGGTTCATCTATTGGAAATTCTTGAAAAGGAAGAAGCTGAGGAAAAGAAAAGAAAGTGAACAGCTTTTTCTATGTATCTATCTTTTTACATGGTACTGGTTGTAGAGCTTGATGGGGACGAGTAGGATGATACTATACTATCTAACTCCTTAAGTAAGTTATTCTCGACATGCTCATTCCACAACATTTCAGGGACATCTACTGCTAGGAACAATTCCGATAAGAAAATGACCTCTACCGCAGTAACAGCCAAGTTTTGAATCCACTTACCAATACCAACACTAACCTTTAATCCGTTTTCAAGCTTCTCAAACGTAAACGTTAAAGCCCTTTCTGCTGCAATTATATCCCTAAGTATTCCTCCTTTCTGAGCTTGTATTATAGCCTTATTGCCTTCGATCTTTTGTTGTACTTTGTAACCTTCATTCTTGAGATGGTTTGCGAATTCATTTACAACTTTTTCCATATCTACATTTACCGAATATACTTTTTCTTTCTTAAACAAACCCATGAATTTCTATTTATAAATTAACATTAATAAGCGTTTTCATAGCCTTATGGAAATTAAATTCTCGACATAAGAATTAGCAATAACAAATAACGTTTGTTCTCCTCCTGTAACTACTCTAAATCCAAATAAAACTAGTACCTGCCATCTCCCACAAGGACACCAATAGCTTCACAGCGTTAGATGATCCTATATCACCTAAAACTGAGGAGAGCCTCGACCTTTAATGCGAGGAGGAAGTCAGCTAATTGAATTTGTTTAGTAACTATCGCTTGTTCTACTTCTCCAGTTCCTAACGCTCCTATTTTTATCCTTTTTAAAGTCATTGCTTATCTATATTATAGTAACACTCTTAGGATTTAGTACTTATTCTCATAAAATAAAATGATTATATAATTTATAAAAGCTATTATATTAGTTAATAAACATTTTTGCATATACAGGAAATTTTTTAAGCCATAATAATTATAATCGATTATGTCAGAACAGATCATTAACTTTTCAGCAGTGGGAACTCATGTAAAAGGATTTCAAGTTGAAATAAAAAGTGCTGATTTTACAATAAAAGTTGATGAGCCAAAAGATATAGGCGGTAGTGGAGAAGCGCCAAATCCTATTCAGTATCTGCTAGCATCATTAATCGGATGCTTCATAATAACTACTGTTTATCACGCAAAATTAAGAAGGATAAAAATCGACTCGATTTCAGTAAAGGCACAAGGTAAATTAGATCTGAGAGGATTTGTAGGAGAAGATAACATAAGACCTGGATTACAAGAAATTGTCCTCGAGGTTTCAATAGTTTCAAATGAAAAAAGAGAAAGGATACTTGAGTTATTAGAGTTTGTTGAAAAGCATTGCCCCGTAGGAGATACAATAAGTAGAGGAAGTAAAATAACGGTTAAACTGGTCTGACTTTCTCTCTGCCTGAAGGGTTAAGCTTTCCTCTAATTTTATACTAACCTATAGTATTTTCCGTCAAATACCGGTTTATTTGATATCTCTACCTTTATACCCTCATTACCGTAAGATATGGTATTTTTACCACACTTGAGAAAGCTAATTTGCCCTATTCCTCTAAGTCTCCTTATAAACTCCTGTAACTCTGAGCTTTTACTCCATTCCATGCACCTCCTATTATCTGGATCGTTTCCTCCCTCCATGGCTATCTCGTCACCGTAATAAACCATAGGAGTTCCAGCCCAAGTATAGATAAACACTAATCCTGCCTTTACTTTCTCTAAATCGTTTAAAAGTGTAAATATCCTAGCAGTATCGTGAGTCCCTAAGAACAACCAGGAGTTCCAGAGGAAATCAAATGTATATAAAGCTAATTGGGATCTCAGAACCTGGCACAAGTTCGACTCTTCTCCTTTTAGGAACTTCACTAGTTCCTCGTAAACCTCATAATTCATTACCCCATCCACAGAGTCCCTCCAAAGGTAAGGCATGCCCCAGACCTCGCCTATCATAGGTATGTTCAACAATTTCTTCATCTCCCAAAGGTACATGGGATTTATACCGCTAGCTACATCAATCCTAAAACCATCTATACCAAAGTTTTGCCAGAACAGCAAGACCCTCTTAAAGTACTCTAGAGCATACCTATAATTTATCTTAGGCATAGACTTCACGTTATCAAACTTATCATAATCTCCACCTTTTATATAATACCAATTTGAGAACATTTTATCGCCGAAAGCCCAAAACTTATCGCTCGTATGATGTAGAGGTATGTCAAGTATAACCTTTAAGCCAAGCTCATGAGCTACTTTTAAGAAATGCTTGAATGCAACGTTTCCACCTAAATCGTCGTCAACGTTAAAGTAATCCTTAACGTCGTACCTGTGATAAGTATCAGACCTAAATATAGGAGTTAAGTAAACAGCATCAAAACCTAGAGATCTTATATACCTCAACTTTTCTGAAATTTCATAGAGATTACCGCCTAACCTATCCCCCTCCTTTCTGACGCATAAAAACCTATCTACAAATATTTGATATATGGAGGAAAACCGCCTTTCAACAGCTTTAAAGGGAAACTTAGGCACTAGATCGCCTTTAAGGTATAGTGAATCGAAATCCTTACCGCTCTCAGTATATTTTTCACCATCTATCTCGTAATAATAACTGTATCTCCCTGGAGGTAACACTATGGTTGTACAGATAGAACCCTTACTGCAATATTCTAATTCTACAGACTTCTGAAAAGCGTTAAAGTTTCCTAGTAAATAGGCTGACCTAACAAACCGTTTATTAAGCATAAAGGTTACTACATAAGTCTCCCTATCCTTCTTCTGTAAGAATACAGGCATGAGAGTAAGATGTTTGGACTCGACATTAAAGTTTTACGTAACTTGTGATATAACGGTACTCATAAATTCATCCATCTTTCTTAAAACATCAGCCTGAATTCCGTAATCCATAGCGATCTCACTAGGTAACTTATAACTGATAAACGTCTTTCCCTCCTGTTCCCAGACCAGTATCCTTAATGGCAAATCATATCCCACTTCTCTATTCTTCATCATTAAAAGGGTTCCTGCAGATGGATTCCCAAACACTATTAATAGCGTGTTAGGTAGAGATAAACTGACTTTCCTAGCGTTTTCAGAATGATCTATTTGAGCGAACACTTCAGCACCTCCCTTCTTTATGGCTTCAATTATTTTAGCCACGCAATCATTAAAGGAGTATTTACACTGCTTTGTGTGGAGCATGAAGAAATCTACATTAGGCTTTCTTAAAAAAATTATTCGAGAGAACATGGCAAAAAAGAGAACAGCACTTTACTACTACTATTTACTTGAGTACTCTTTACCTATAGCTTTAATTAAAGTAAATAGTACACCGAATCCCCTTTGAACATCAGGATCGTTAAACATCCTCAACACATCCAATAACCTTAATTGGGGTGGATTCTCTAGGCTTTTCTTAGTCTCTTCAGAAGTAATAGCCTTGACCATTCTATAAGGTACTTCCCTCAAAGCCATGTTTAGAAAATCTATAGCCTTAGGGTATGCCTCAAGGAACTGCGAAATATATGTTGAAACGTGTTCTAAAGCCTCGTCATTTATCATATCCTTTAATGTCTTAAGAATATAAGCAGAATTTACCAAAACATCTAAAGTGCCATCATTCTTCATAACTGATAACTTCCTCGACACTTCCACCAACCCCTCAACGTTTTCCAAAAGCTCTAAAAGGTTGTTGTAAATCTTGGGGTCTGCCAATTCTTTACCTAACTCTATGTATGCTGAAGTCATCTCACCTAATCCAGTTACCACTTCGTCATTTATCATATCCTTTAATGTCTTAAGAATATAAGCAGAATTTACCAAAACATCTAGGGCACCGCTCTCCTTAAGCTCATTAACCTTCTTTAGGACATCATTTACCGTGGGCAAAAGGTCTAAAAACTCAGAAAGCTCATCTATCTTCTTCTGATCCAACTTTTCGACTAGCTTCTCTAAATTTACAGTCTCCATTAAATCACACCGTTGCCTTAGCTGTTACTGTCCAATATAGTTTGTTATACATTACCTTGCCCCACCAGTGTACATATGATGGAGGAGGTGGACTCTCATTCATCGTATAGCTGAACCTTATGTAAGTTCCTTGATCTGTCCCTGTTGCGATATAGCAGAAAACGTCTCCACCGTAATATTTAATGCCCAGGTTACCCTTGATCTCATTTGCTATATTTTGGGCAACCACATAGGATTCGAAATCTGCAGTTGATCCAGCCTTAGACACTGGTAGGTCTGTTGCATCTCCTAAAACATACACATCAGAATGATCTTTCATCCTCAACGTGAACTTATCAGTTGGCACCCATCTTCTCCTATCGCCTATACCGCTATCTCCTATAACCTTCGCACCCATATTAGGTGGAATGCTGATAAGTAGATCAAACTTTATCTTCTCTCCTTCTTGCGACTCTATAATCTTATCGCCTGGACTAACTTGAGTTACATTAAATGGCGAGTGAACCTCGATACCCCTCTCCTCAAATAACCTCAGCATGAACTTATTGGTTATTGGTCTTCCGAAAACTCCTTGGACAGGATAAGTGTAGATTATCTTAGTCTTATCTCTAATACCCCTCTTCCTCAAATAGTCGTCTAAAATTAGTGTAGCTTCTAGCGGTGCAACAGGGCATCTGTGTGGCAACTTTGCAGTGTTTACGACAATCGTCCCACCTTGGAATCTCTCTAACTCTTCCCTCATCTTTAAGGCTGAGTCAAATTCATAAGGAGTGACTGAGGCTTCTTTATAGCCTGGAATCTCCTCCCAAGAGTATTCAACACCAGTAGCTATTACTAGGTAGTCATAGTTGTGAGTAACACCGTCTTTTGTCTGTACTGAGTGGTTATTTACATCTATTTTCGTTATTGTTCCTTTATCACCGTATAGGAACTTGATCCTGGGGTCTAATAATTCAGATTCGTCTTTTACTAGAGCTTCAGGAGATTCAAGACCATAAGCCATTAAAAGCTGTCCAGGTAAGTAGTAGTGCTTATTGGTATTGTTGAGCACCACTATCTCTACATCGCTCTTCTCTACTTCATCCTTTAATTTCTGAACTAACCTGTTAGCGACTATTGTACCTGCTATATTGCCTCCTGCTATTATGATCCTCTTTGGCATGGATATCACTTCCCTACCAACAATACAAACTTGTTACCCTCTTTGCTCTCCTGAATTAACTTTAACTTTCTCCTGCTTATCCACGTCTTTATATCCTTTACAGTAGCTTCATCCCCTAATATGACCTTAACAGCCTCTCCCGGGTTTAGTTCATCCACAACAGAAGATAGTTCTCCTATAGGACCTGCACACGAAGAGCTAGTTAGGTCGAGTTCTTTATATATTTTTATGGAGCTCAAATTTACACACCTCTGTATTATATTACTACTCTTTGCTTTTAAACTTTCATTTAGTAGAATACATAAAAAAGATAATTTCACGATTTATACATAACGTCATAATATTTATACAATTTTATTTTAATATTATCGAGATAAACAATATTTTCATCAAGATAAGAGAAGACCTTTAGGTATTACAGCAGAGACTGCAATACCAATTAAATGAGTTGCAATAGCTGCTGAAAGAGCTAAGGCTAACATCTTTAGCCCTTTCCTATAAGGATTAACGTTAGACATTAGACCAGTGAGATAACCTACAATAAATGTAGTGATACCAGCTATTAAATACGCTGTCAATAAGCCCATTAGACCGCCTATGCTAAACAGAAAAGGTAAGATGGGAACAATAGCGCCAGTTATATAAGAAACACCTGTAATTAGAGCGCTTTTTCCAGGAGAAGTATTTGAAGCCTCTATATCCTTTTCAGATTCAGTAGATAGATAAGCACCTATACTCATTGACATCGTTCCAGATAATCCAACTATAAGCCCTCCTAAAGCTATATATATTGGAAACTTAAACAATCCTGCTAATCCAGATACAGCAGCAAGCACTTCTACTAAACCATCACTTATGCCGTATATGAAATCACCTACAGTCTTCCCACTAACCTCTGAAGATGCTATCATCTCCTCATGATGCATCTCATCATTAGCTATTTCTATTAGCTGTTGTCTCTCCTTTTCATCCTTCATATATTTGCTCAGCCTCATGTACTTGTTCCAATCGCTCCACTCCTTTCTTTCAAGCAACTTACTCATTAAGTAAACACCAAGAGCCTTTCTCAAGAACATGTAATACCCTATTCTTAACTTACTTGGCTTCCTCTCTTTAACCATAACACCCTTCTCTCTTGCTAACGTCATCCAGAAGTTCTTGTGTTTCTTTTCGACTTCTGCTAGCTTAATTAGAGTATCCCTTATTCTAGGATTCTTCTCTATCTTAGATAAACTTACATAGAGCTGTTCATCAAAGGCCTCATCATAATAGTTTTTTATTACAATCTCCTTATAATCTTCCATATGAAAAATATAGTGCTTATTAGTTAAAAGTTTTTCTAATTTATGTCAACATTACACTACCTTTCCTAACTGCTTCAGTATCGAAAACACTAGACCTAAACCTCTCTGTACATCCTTATCTTTAAGGAGTCTGTATATGTCAAATATTCCAGTAACTGGCTTTATGTTCTCTTCCTTTAAGGCCTCATTTAATGCATTAGATAAAGCATTCCACTTGCTCACCAAATTTAATGTGAAATCTCCTGTCACCGCGCCAATTATCTTTCCTAAAGTATCTTCATCCTCTAAAATACCATTGAGGACGTCCAATATCCCTAGTTTGTTCAGCTTTTCTAAGAGCTCTAGAGCCCTACTTATCGCTGAAAGCTTCTCCTCTGCGGTAATGCCATTTAAGAACGATACTAAAGACTTCCAGTTAGTAATAAGATTTAATACTTCGTCGCTCGTTACTGCCCCTATTACTTTACCTAAATACTCCTCATCGTTCAAGAAACCATGGACTACATCTAATAACCCTGTCTTCCTGAGTTGTGATACAAAATTCATTAAATAGTCTATGTTGTTGAGTAAGTCCTCATCTGAAATCACTTTATTTAAGAAATTAATAACCTTATCAACGTTTGCCACTAAAGCTAACACATTGTCGGAAGTTAAGGCTCCAACTATCTTTCCTAAGGTATCTTCATCCTCCAAAATACCCTTGAGAACATCTGTCAATCCTATTTTATCCATATCAACAATTACATCGAGGAACCTATTTAACGAATTTAACTTCTCCTCAGATAAAAGAGAATCTAAAGAACTGATCTCTTGTTGAGCCATTTAAGGGATCACCAGCTGGCTAAGAACTTCTCTAATGCCATGTCTCCTTTAGTCCACATGAAGTACTTCGTGAATAGCTCCTTCTTTAGGTGGTTTAAAGGTGATGGTATAGCTAATGAAGTATTACCCTTATACCATGTATCGTCCTTTACTGCGACTCCGAAACCTTCAAACGGGTTATCGGCTACACATATAATGGTAGGATAGTAAGTATCAATCTTAGTTGAAACTCCTAATCTATTAGCTAAATGTTGTGCTGCTACATTTCCTGTCTTAACTGCTAAATAACCTAGCTTAGGTATAGTTATAGCATTGGCATCGCCAACAGCATATATGTTTTCATACTTTATGGAGACCATGTTCATATCTGTTGGAACGAAACCACCGTCATCAACTAAATCCTTTGTGGAATTCTTTAACGCTGGGTTACCGGTGTAGGGCGGTATTAGGATAGTTAGGTCAGCTTTTATTGTCTTGCCGCTTTCATCTACAATTTCATGTTCTCTTATCTCCTTGATCCTGAAGTTATCAACAAGCTCAATTCCCATTTGTCTGTACATATCCCTTACAATCTTACGGGATGTTGAAGATAAGTCAGATAAATATTCTCCCGGTGAGAACACCACGAACTTAACATTATTCAACAATCCTTTCTTCTTGAAGTATCCAGTTAGCATTAATGATAGTTCAAATACAGGACCTTCGCACGCAGCGTCGGCTACTGGAACATAATATTCAGGAACTTTAGGCTTTGGATTCTTCCCCTGATAGAAATATCCTGAGCCTATAGCTATAGTACCTCCCTTAAAGTTAGCTAAAGCCTCCCTTAATTTCAGCGCATAATCGATCTCACATACGCTATAGCCATAAGTCTCCCAACCCTTTACTAGTTCTAAACCTAGATGTGCACCTAGTGCTATTATTAAGTAATCATAGTCCTCCTCAGCTTTAGAACCATCTGGTTTCGTATAGTATACCAATCCTGAGCTTGCATCTATCTTTTCCACAGTCCCTTGCTGGAACTGTATACCCTTAGAGGGTAATGCTGTCGCTAGATCTACCCTAACATCTTTTTCTTCCAATACACCCACAGCTACGTGTGGAAGAGCTGGCCTAAAATAGGAAAATCTTGAATTGTTTATCACTTTTATATCTGCTTTATTTCCCACTAACCTTTTCAGGGTATATGCTGAAGTTAGTCCTCCAAATCTAGCTCCTAAAACCAGGACTTTCGTCATTTTATCACTATTAATCATTTACTTTTTCCTGCATTTATAAATTTTTGTTTGTATAGTTTTTATCTAAAATAGCTTTGTACATTAATACACAGTCTATAAAAATAAGTTATAGAATTAAAGAACAAGACTAAATTTAGAGCAATAGTTGATAAAAAATCAATTGAGCAATCAATTCACTTTAGTTTTTTCTAGTATGTTATACTGCCCTGCATTAGCGACGACTTGCGGATGTAACACTTTCTCTATATAAGCCATTAATGCTGACGCTCCTATCCACGCAACTCCCACATAGGCTGCAATATTATATGGGTATGATGGTGGAGAGGGATAAAACGTTGAGATTATCACTGCTATTAATATAGCTATTGCAATTATAGGTATAACCAAATGAGAGAATATATTGAAGTCGCCTTTTTTCTTAGCATAGAACGGTAAGCCAATACTAGCTACTATGTGCTCTAGATAGGCAGCGTAAGCGTTCATGTAAAGCATCACTAGCCCTCCAGTAAATGGACCGAAAATAGCACCAAATATTAACGCTAGTGCTAACGACGTAATGTAAACGAACAGAGCTGAATAATGAGGAGAGCCATACTTTGGATGAACATCAGCTAGTTTCTTGGGTAAAAAGAGTATTCCATCCCTAGCAAACGCATAGAAGACCCTGCTAGTTCCATTACTTACCGCTACATTATATCCCATGAAACTGTTTATCGTTACTGCTGCTAATAATATGAAGAGAATTATGCTGACTTTACCGAAGAGTATTAGACCCGGATCTGG
Organism: Sulfolobaceae archaeon; assembly: GCA_026627305.1. Lineage (GTDB taxonomy): Archaea > Thermoproteota > Thermoprotei_A > Sulfolobales > Sulfolobaceae > JAPNVD01. The sequence goes on along the minus strand of JAPNVD010000003.1, from coordinate 239,495 downwards.
AGAGTTAGCAAAACTACTCATATTCTGAGGTCCCCAAGCGACAGTAAACGCGTAACTCACTATTATCAGTGTAATTCCCGCTACTATTATAGTGTTTAATAGCGCCTTTCTTATTGAAACGTTAGGATCTTTAGTCTCCTCAGCTAGCGATGTTACGCTTAGAACTGTGCCGAAAAATAACACTACCGAATAGATCATAGAGTACATAACTTGGGTAAATCCTCCTGGAACAAACTTTGGTGTAAATACAGCTAAAGTGTTTTTAGACCCTGCTTCAATAATGAGGGCAACTGAGCCAGCAAGCAAAACTCCTACTTCTATCAAACCTCCTAAGATTTGGTAGTCAGTGGATATCTTTATGCCAAAATAGGTGAATAGGAAACTTATAGTTGCTGCGGCTATAGATATTAAAACCCAGTATACTGGATTAGAGGATAGTGAAGGATTTATTAGGGTAATAAATGAGGCCAGCCCTAAAAAGCCGAAGCTGGAGTAGCCTAAAAGAGTGTAGAAGAGCATGTTCCATGCAACAAACGTAGCCATAAAGCCACCTAAGCTTTTCCCTACAAACGTATAATAGCCTCCAGCTGAACCTATATATTTGGAGAACTGATAGCCAGTATTCATTATAGCTAGATAGGATAATATTCCCAACAGTATCGATAAAGGTGTAGCACCTAAGGCGAAAAGAGCTACACCAGTTAATAAATAAGCAGCGTCGGCAGCTAAGCTTAACGTTCCCATAGCTTGCCAGACTAGCCTGAAGGTTGAGAGTACACCACTCCTTAGTTGACCCATGAGGACCGAAAATTTCTTTACAAGGTACGTCAGATTTAAACTTTCCTATAATTGTATAAGCAATACTCTGTAAAACTTATTAACATAAGTGTTCGAATTTAGCACTTAGACAAGTACATGTTTAGGGATTACCTTTTCAAATATCTAGTGACAGCAATTAACTGCATTTCGTTAGTCCCTTCTGATATCTCCATTATCTTCGCATCCCTGTACAGCCTTTCAACTTTGTTCCCCTTTATCAACCCTTGACCCCCATGAAATTGAACTGCCAGTCTAGTAACGTTAATAGCTGTTTTCGCAGCGTAATACTTAGCCATAGAAGCTTCAGTTAACGCTTCAATTCCTTTATCAAACAAGTATGCAGCCCTCCACGTCAGTAGTCTAGAGGCTTCCACTTCAATGTAAGCTTCAGCCAAATTAAAAGAGATCCACTGGTTTTCAATTAAGGGCTTCTTGAACTGAACCCTTTTATTAACTCTGTCAATAGTAGCTTCTAGTGCACCCCTAGCTATTCCTACTCCAATACCAGCGTAACCGTTCCTACCTATCATCAAAGCCTTTATAGCCCCCTTATAGGCGTCTCCTTCCTTGCCTATTATAGAATCCTTAGAGACTTCAACGTTGTTTAGCTTTACATAGGAGACACCTGCACCCCTCATACCTATTAAATCCAACTTCTGTACCTGAACTCCAGGGGATTTGGCATCAACCCTGAACAACGTTATACCTTCCCTATCACCTATATTACCACTAGTCCTAGCTAGTACTAAGATCTCATCTGCAAAAGATGCTGAGCTGGTGAATATTTTCTCACCGTTTATAACGTATTTACCCCCTTCTAATTTTGCTGTAGTCCTCAAGGAGGCTACATCTGATCCAGCTTCTGGTTCTGTGACACCAACCGCAAATATCTTCCTGGCTTTAACGCCATCTTCTATTAGATCCTTAGCTGAGTCACCACCAATGCTTATTAACAACTGTAAGGCATTGAGTTGAGTATGTAGAGTATGTGCTATGTTCCCTCCTTCAGCACCTAGCTCTTCTGTAGCTATTGCAAACGCTATTTCACCTAACCCTAGACCTCCATACTTTGTAGGGATTTTCATTCCCAAGAGGTCTTTATTGCCCAACTCTTTCAGTATCTTCTCGCCACCCTCATTTGACATATCCATATAATTGGCGAGATCCCTATTGTTTTGTGCGAACTCCCTAATTTTATACTGATAATCTTGAAGTTCCTTAGAAATCTCGAACATATCATAAAATGGTTAACCTCGATTTTAAATCTAAGTTACCATAAATGAGAAAGAGATTTATGAAATAGTTTATTTCTAACCTTATCAATATTACTATATATGGCTTCAAACGATTTCCTCAAGGCTAAAATCGTTGCAGTAATCGATGCCACTGACCAGACTGGACAGCCTGTAGGTATAGTGTTGATCAGCACCGATGAGTGGGGGAACAGGGTATTACCTATAGTAATAGGCGGAGCTGAAACGTTGTCATTACAGAAAGGTTTAAATACTGTAGATTTCCCTAGACCCTTAACCCATGACCTTTTCATTGATGTCTTAGAGAGTTTAGGAGCTAACATTGAAAAAGTGGAGATAGACTCGTTAGTACAGGGAGTCTTTACGGCAACAGTTTATATAAAGGACAGTAAGGGGAAGACTTATAGATTTGATTCAAGACCCAGCGATGCTATGGCTTTAGCAGTTAGAGCTAACGCACCCATCTATGTAGCTAAGTTTTTGTATGATTACACGGAGGATATCTCAAATTATACTTCTAATAGGGATCAATTTGACGAATTTGAGGAATAGATTACAGAAGTTGAGCAAAGTAGGAGATAATATACATAGTAAGCTTACTTTTAGAGTAAGCAATCAACAAGAATCACGAATAAGAACTCCTAAGATTTCTATGCTAAGCACTACTTGCAGGATCCTTTCTCTTAGGACATGTAAGATTCGAAATAATGATGGTATTATACTAACTACATAGAGAAGCATTCAACTGACCTCTTCTCCCTGCCATAAAGGGTTCCACAGAGGTCTAAGACATTACTCCCCTTTGCTATAGTTACACCATTTGAAGTTACGAGAAGGGAAAGAGGTTTTTCCAGCTTATCTGCAATTCTCTTTATATCCACTTTCATAATGTTTAAAGAATCATTAACATTACGATATAAAGTGACATCACATATCCATTAGACGGGATTGTTTAATTCTAGATTAGCTGTTAGGGAGTAGAAGTACTTTCCGCACAGTGCGGGGGGCGGGATTTGAACCCGCGCAGGCCTACGCCAGCGGAGCCTCAGTCCGCCCCCTTTGACCTGGCTCGGGCACCCCCGCACTACTATCTAGTAAGACTTCAAAGTAAAATAAAATTTCTCCGCCAATCAGAGAGGGGATTATTCATCATTTTCAGTGGCGACCATGATCATCACTAAAATCCGTCTGAGAGCTCCACATCACATCTCAGCCGGTTTGCCTAACTCTTCATCTTTTAATTAGATTTATCAAATGCTCTACTATATACCTTGCAGGATTAACCCCAGTTGCCTCAGTCAATCCTTTCCATAAAGGTGAAGCGTTAACCTCAAACACCTTATATCCCCCTTCTTCGTCTTCTGCTATATCAACTCCAGCATATTCTAACTTCAGTGCCTTTGTCGACTTTATTGCTATTTCTTGAAGTTCTTCGTTTGGTATCAACACTTGGGCTAACGCTCCTTGAGCTATGTTTGTCTTCCAGCTTGAACTGCTGATCCTATACATTGCACCTACTACTTGATCCCCAACTATAAATATCCTGATATCCCTGTTAGGTTTTTTAACGTATTTCTGAACGTAAACTGGTTGGTTTGTGGCAAGCATTGTCTTCGCTATCCTAAACGCTATATCAGGGTCTGAAACCTTAACGGAGCCTAACCCCATACTGCCAATTAATGGCTTAATTACCGCTTCTCCCCAATTACTAACCAGCTTCATTACCTCAAATGGATCCTCAACCACCGCGGTTTCTGGCACTGGAATTCCTGCCTTCTTTAGTTCCATAATGCTCTGATACTTGTCCCTAGCGAGTAAAATCGAATCTGGATTGTTCATCAAGTATATTCCACTGGATACCATTTCTCTCAGGACATCAAACCTCCTCAGCATCTGTTCTGTAGTCGCTAAAAAACCTATACTTCTCACTATTCCTCCATCTAATTGTAAGTCCTTTTCCCCATATCTTATCCTTATGTCCTTAGATGATATAAAGGCATATAGCTCAGAAATTCTCAAGTAATAGGCTGTATGACCCCTGTTCTTTATCTCCATTAATAGTTGCTTTGATGACTCGGTAACCTTTTGACTCTCATGGATAACCGCAAGTTTAATGTTTTTTCACCGTAAAAATCCTTAACTGAACTATTTTTATATTTTATCAATTCCAGACTCCTTGAGTAATCCCGCTATTAATACGTCAGGAATGCTTTTTAAGTCTGGCAGATATTTCTCAGTTATATCTATTTTATTCAAAATGTTTAGATATTCTGTCTTATAAATTTCAATATTCTTTATAACATAGCTTCTTACATCATCTCTTGCCAAATTATATAGCTGAAGTGCACTTCCGCTCAAGTTCTGAAGCGAACCTAGCATATATTTAACGTAATCCACATAATCGTCAACTAGCTGATATATTATACCTAAATCTTTTCCCACATCCAACATTGCCTCATAGAGGTTATCCCTGTTTGACGTAAATGCTGCTAACATTGTAGATAGCTTGAATAGGCTTCCTGTCTTCATCTCAACTGTGGAAATATATTCATCAAAGCTTCCATAAGTATCCTTCAGGGCTCCTATAGCTGTATCCCTCCATAGGTTTATACTCAAATCTAGAGCCTTTTTACCATATCTTGAGATCATGTTAAGGGCTGTGGGTATTAGGAAGTTCGTCACATAAATTACTTTTCTATTAGTAAATACTGCCCACGCAGCCTTTTCACCCCTTCTATATAGATCGTAGTCAACTATATCGTCTAAAGCTAGAGAAGCCGAATGGAGTATCTCGACAGCAACAGAAGCGTCATAGGCCTGTTCAGGATCTCCACCTAAAATCTGGTTGAAGTATAGGAGCAAAACTCCCCTATACCTTTTACCATCTTTTAAGATGTATTTACTCATCTCGAGGACTTCCCAATCCTTAATACTATCAATGAACCTGTTAATCCTCTCATCGAGTTTTGCTTTATTGAAGAGCCAGAACTCTAAGAAATCCACTTTATATCCCTCTATATTTCTTTTTTAGATTTAAAAAAGTAAGCCAATAATACTAGATAAATAGGTGACAATAATGGATCAGTATCCAATATAAATTCTTTAACTTTCTTTCCTTTAGTTTTTAATAAAAAAAGTGCTTTTCTGCCATATATATAGTCAGCACTATTATATATCACAATGGAATCGTCTGGTAAGAACTCATTATAAGCCTCAACAGGCATATCAAGGAATTTCCTTAAAAAGTTTTTAGAGGGGTAAAACACAGGTGAAATTATGATCTTATTAAACTCCTTTAATTCTTCTAAACCCTTAACCTTATCCTCTAGCCAACTAGGAAGGTCGCTTAGGTCTTCAAGCTCTCTAACTAGCCTTTCTGCCCTAGGGTTTACGGTGAACTTAGCCACACTATAAACCAAAGATAAGGCTAGATTAACTTGACACAGTGGATCTGTGGATAAATGAATATCCTTTATATTACCCTTACCCTTAATGTTATTATTGCAGGTATAGAGAACTCCATTAACGTTCATAGCCCATGCGGAGTCTAAGGTCTCTTTAGCCTCAGTTTCATCCTGCACAAATATTGCAATATCCTTTATGTCGACATATGGTGTTTGAAGTAGAGAAAATTCATAAACCGGGATAGCCTCTACTAACATTCCTCTCAGGTTAATTATAGCCCTTTGTAACGTTATTGCGGGTAAATCCATATCAGTACCATAAGCTATCTTCTTTATAGAATAAGGTACTTCCAATTGTTTTACTGCTAACCTCTTTATTATACTAGAGCTGTCTTCAGGGAATTGCAACAGGAACACTCTCTTTCATTAGGTTTCTCAGGCAACCTTTTTATTACTTCCCCAAGCAATTTCTTTACGTTAGTAACGTTGGCATTCATCACTCTTCCAACTTCTTCTGCTGTCACAGGGTGTTCAGCCCAGACATCATAATCTGTGACCATAGCTATTGTGGCGTAACACAGTTGGGCTTCACAGGCTAGGTTTACCTCTGGTACTAGGGTCATACCAATTATATCAGCCTTGTAAACCTCCCTCCAAACCCTGCTCTCGGCCCTAGTAGAAAACCTAGGTCCCTCAATACATATATACGTTCCAGTCTCGTGGACTGGTATCCCTAGATCTTTAGCTGAGGATATTATAACCTTTCTTAGACTATCACAGAACGGGTCTGCCATAGAAACATGAGCTACAGTTGGACCATCGAAAAATGTGTATTGCCTTCCCTTGGTCATGTCGATGAACTGGTCAGGTATAACAAAATCACCAGGCTTATAATCCATCCTCAAGCTCCCCACTGCCGATACCGATATAATCCATTTGACATCCAACTGCTTTAAAGCCCATATGTTAGCCCTATAGTTTACCTTATGAGGGGGAATTCTATGCCCTTTTCCATGTCTAGGCAAAAAGGCTATCCTTTTACCGTTCAAAGTTCCTAAAGTAATGTAATCGCTTGGTTCACCATAAGGCGTGTAAACCTTTATTTCCTTTATGTCTGTTAATCCCTCTAATTGATAAACTCCTGAACCGCCTATTATTCCGATTTGAGCTTTCTCTGTAGGTGTAATCACATATTTAAGAAATAAATAGGGGTTAATTAATCTATGAGGCGAAAAATTGATTAATCCTAAACTTTAAAGTTTTTGGGAAAAACCTTGCCTAAAATTCCCGTAAAAGTTGTAACATGGGATGATGTAACTAACTGGACTCTTAAAGTGGCGGAAAAGATTAAAGAACAAAACTATCAGGCTGATATAATCATAGCGATAGCAAGGGGAGGAATGGTTCCAGCCAGGCTTTTGGCTGATTATTTAGGAGTATTAGATGTCTTAAGCATAAAGGTCGAACATTGGGTTACCACAGCTGGGGCTACACCAGAGGCTAAGATAAAGTACCCCTATACACTTAACCTATCAGGTAAGAGAGTAATAATAATGGATGATATAGCTGACACTGGAGACAGTTTTATTTTAGCTAAAAGGTTTGTTGAAGAGAATTTTAGACCAGAGGAGATAAAGACTGCCTCTATGCAGGTAATCAAACCCACTAGTAAATATGTACCAGACTTCTTTGGAGACTGCGTTAATGAATGGGCTTGGTTTATGTATCCTTGGAACTATTGGGAAGATATGATAAACTTAACCAAGAAGATAATTGAAGAGATCAAAAGAGTCCCAAGCGTTGAAGAGCTAGAAAAAATGTTTAAAGAAAGTTATGGGATAACAACACCTCCTGTATCCCTAGATAAGATATTAGAAGAGATGAAGAGGAGGAAAAACATCTAATCAGAATACCTTATACCTTAACTTACCTATAGCACCACCAAAGGTTTTCTTAACCCACTCTGCGTCTGGCAGCTCGTCATTTACTATAAATACCTTTACCTTATACTGCTCAGCTTCTTTCGCTAAGGGCTCTAGTGAAGGATCCTCATATATTATCAACGACTCTAAAGCCCCCATCTCCATAGCCTTCTTAATTAAATCTATTCCATAAACTACAAGTCCTGTATCTTTAGCTAAGTTATATTTTATATCATCAAGCACGTTCTCGACCTCTATATATTTAGTCTTCTTTAGTAGTTCACTAGCGTCCATAACTAACTCCCTTAATCCAGCCTCTCCTTGATAGGGAACATCAAACAACTGAGGAAATATTAGCTTCTTAATCCTATAATCCAGCTCATCTAACTCCATGAAGTCCTTCTTTGCATAGCCAGGTCCTCCCAAGACGATTCCCTTCATCTTCTTAGCCTCTATATAAGGTATGAAATACTGGTTGACCTTTTCGGCAACGTCTTTTATGAAATTGTGGTACATCTCCTCTATAATCCTATCAATTCTTCTTTGTGACTGACCTCCCATCATATGCTTTCCTGGAACAAAACCTTCAATCTCTTCTAGAACCTCGATCTTTATACCTTTAAGAAGTCCAATTGTAGCCTGATCCCTCTCAACTATTATTAACCCGTAGACATCTCCCTCTTCAACCATATCCTCTAAGAACTCGATGTGAAACTCTTTATCGGTCCTATAGAAGAATATATCTATTTTTTCTGGCGGAGAAAACATGAAACACTTGAACTCTTCAGTTTCGAAATTCTCACCGCAAAAAAGTGCCAGCCCATTAGGTGGAATTTTATTGACCTGCGTTAACCTATCTATTGCCGCACTTATCGCTGAAGTCACAGCATCTCTAGTTCGTTTCAGCTTTATGTTTTGTGCTATTGACTCCTCTTGTCGTAACAGGTTAACTACATCAGCAACTGGTCTACCTGGAGGTATATAAAGGGATAGCAACACTGTAGCTGGAGCCTTCCATTTTTTCAATTCCTTTATTAGAGCTTTCAATTCCTCCTTTGTTAAAAGGTAATTACTAAAGACTCATCCCAATCAAAAAGAGTATTGGAAATCAGTTATAAGAGTTTTGTTTTCAAAAAGATGTATTAGATACAATAAAGATCAAGAAAATTTTTCCGTTAAAGTTCAGGAGATTTATTCTCCTTATGAGATCTGAGGACGAACATCGTATAGGTTCCGTTAACGCCATCTATATTGCCTATCATATCTAATACTTTAGCCAAGTCCTCCCTATTAGATACCCTAACCTTTATCAATACGGTGTACTCTCCTGTAACTTCATGAACCTCATACACCTCTCTCATCTCCGATAACTTCTCAGCCACTTCACGATACCTCTTCGGATCAGCCTTTATTAAGACAAAGGCAACAACACTTAACCCTAATTTCTCAGGATCAATATCTACGTAGAACCCCTTTATAATCCCATAATTTATTAGCCTCTTTATCCTCATGTGAATGGTAGCTTCACTTAGGTTTAACATCTTTGCTATTTTTGAAAAGGGAGTCCTAGCGTCTTCTTTTAGGATGTTCAGTATCTTTTTATCTATGTCGTCTAGGTAGTATTGGCTCATAATATAGCCCTCCCCATTAACTTGACTAGCTCCAACTTAGAGATATCACCAATAGCGAGTTTAAACACCAAATTGGGATCAGAGTTGAGAAGCATTCTTGAAAGAGAGGCAGTAGGGTTAGGAGATCTTTTCGCGAGTTTCATCATTGTAGCATGCACCTGCAATTCCCAATATAGTTTTGAGCTTTTAAATTCTCTATAGAAGCTCTTATTATTAATCAAAGAATCAGCCATGATCTTTGCTGATAAAATAGATGGTCTTATACCCTCACCTGTCAAAGCGAATACAGTACCCAGAGCCTCGCCTATGTAGTTTTCGCTCACTAATCTATCCTCAAGAATACCGTAATCAGCTACTCTAGCCCCCTGATAATTTAAGACCTTCCCCTTTAGCAATCCCTTCAACTTTTCGTTCATAAAGTCATGAGAAGCCCATCCACCTATTCCGATCTTAGCCCCATAAGGGTCTGGAAATATCCATGCATAGCCTAGAAGGTCATTAAAGAAGTAGAAGTCTACAAGCTCAGGGTCTTGGGCATAATCAGTTATATACTGAAATGCCAATATCGTATAATCTTTAGATAGTGAATAGTGGCCGTTAGCAAAAATTACCTTATCAGCCTCAATCTTTTGCTTATTATTAACATAAAAACTACCATCCTTTCCTCTCGTAACCTGAGAGTTGAACTCAACGTTAACCTTCTCAGCTAAGTCTTGAAGGAATACAGGTTTATTGATTATATACCCTAGCTTTCTATCACCCCTCATATCTAAAACCAGCCTTCCATCCAGAAATATCCTGAAGCCCTTTATTTCACTTACTATAGCCTCCTTGCTTATAGGTAAAAGATCCTCAACCCCAGAAATCAAACCCCACGCACAAGGCTTCAATCCAGGCTTGTCCAGTGTCTCATAAACTGTTACCTCGTGTTTCGTTCCCTTCAAGAAATAAGCTAATGATAAGCCAGCAGGACCTGCACCTATAACTGCAACCCTCACTGTTTCACACCTTGATGGATATAGAGGTAGGTTAAAACACCTAAAACCAGGAATCCTGAATAGATAACTAAAGTTTCATAGAAGTTGTGGAAAAACCTTCCAATTATTGCCCCAATTATTATCACTACGAGCATCATGAATATCCCGTTTCCTAAAGTCACCAATTCCTTTAATGCTAGTTTAGGGACTAGCCTGGCAACTACCATGAGTAAAGTAACGATAAACGGTAAACTGTACACAAATCCTAACTCCGCTATATGCCTAGGATGAAAAGGCAAAGCTAAGAAAACTCCAACTGCAACACCTAAAGCGAAAATACCGCTGAAGTACATTGAATTTATCGCCGCTTTAGTCGATCTCCAAGGCTTATAATGATAAAGTAAGTATAAGACTAGTATAAAACCTATTGCGCCTGTTACAGCAAATGCAGTAAAATCATCCATAGCTGCAGGTATTAGCGGCAGGAATAACAGCAACACAGAAAGCAGCGCTATTTGGGACTGATTCATGGTAACTTCATATTACATATATTTAAAGGAAAATAAATCTATTTCATAGTGTATGAAGTATACTCTACCTGTCCTTCTAGTTCACGGAGGGGCTGGGAACTGGACAAAAGATAGAGAAGAGGCTGGCAAAAAGGGAATTCTAGATGCATTAAAGGCAGGATATGAACAGTTTAAATCAGGCTCAGCAGTTGAGGCTGTGGTTGAAGCTATAGCCTCTATGGAAGACTCTGGAATCTTCGATGCTGGAGTTGGTAGCGTTAAAAATTCTGAAGGAGAAGTAGAGATGGATGCAGGTATAATGCATGGGAATACCCTAGATGTAGGAGCTGTAGCCGCTGTAAGGGTTAAAAATCCAATAAGGCTTGCCCTAAAAGTCATGAAGATGAAGAGGCACGTACTGATGGTGGGGAGTGAAGCTGAAAGGGTTTTAACTAAAAATCCTGTTATATCATCCGACACAGTTGGTGCTGTAGCCTTGGATACTTCAGGCAATATAGTAGCAGGGACTAGTACAGGGGGAATAGCGGGTAAATTACCTGGAAGAGTAGGGGATTCACCAATACCCGGTGCAGGTTACTATGCAACGCAATATGCTGCTATTTCGTCAACAGGCATTGGAGAACTGATTTTAAGGATACTCCCGGCTAAGGAAGTTGAAATGTTAGTTAGATTAGGGTTTAATATCGAGGATGCATTAAGAATAGTAGTAAATAGGATGACAAATATATTTGGTAAAGGAAACATTGGAATGATTGGGATAGACTCTAAAGGCAACGCAGGTGCTTCATACAACACTATAGGGATGGCTAGAGGAATTATATGGGGTGATGGCAGAGAGTATAAGGTCTATGTGTTTGAGGGTGAGATCTAGTGGTTAAGATATTGGTCATGAGTAACATTAGATTCCCTGAACCTCACATAGAAAGTGTATTGTCATACATCATAAAAAAGGAGGAGCCCGAGACCATAATCCTCAATGGAGATACAACACAGTGTTATTGGGATTACGAGTGTCCTAGAGTGATAGATATATTGTACATAATTAGGAGCATAGCTCCCTGGGCTCAAATAGTCTATATACCAGGGGATATGGATCCACATGCGAGTAAGTGTATCTTAGCTGAGCCGAGATATAGAGAAGAGATTATAACTACTAACCTATACATAGCGGAAGTATCATCAATAAAATACTTTGTAACACATGGACATCAGGCAGATATTGACCAACTGAGGAAAAGTATAGGTGCAGGTCCTTGGGATTGGTTAATAGTAGGTCAATATAAGAGGTTGGAGGTGGACAAGCTAGCTAGGATAATTTATTCAGGAGGGATAAGTAAGGAGTTCCCGCCCGATGCTCGAGGTTATTTAATCATAACTGACTCAAGCTATTCTTTAAAGAGTATTAAGAGCTAGAAGGTAAGTAGAAGTTCCAGCTCTCTTCCTCTATTAACGCTTCATAAATAGAGTCTAAAATTTCGTCACTCCTCTTAGTTTCATCCCAGACTTTCATTCCATCAACCCTTATTTCTCCTCTTTCTCCCTTACCAAAGAGTACTTCAAATCCTTTATTCCTTAACTCTTTAGCTATCCTCAGCAGCCTCTTGTTAATTTTCTTATTCTTACTATATATTATTTGGACGATCATAATATAATATCTCATTTCGAGAATATATAACTATCAACAATGAGTTTTGGTAATTCCAAATAATGAAAGAAAAACACTAATACTCATCTTCTTCACCAATTTATCAATGAAAAATGTCATTTTCTATATCATAACCTCGAACCTTAATGAACTACCAAATATAATTAGAACAGCGTTCAGGGATTGCATAGCTAATAAGAGTATTAACCTTGTATTAAACATTATAACTGATGAACCTTACCATGAGGTGATAAAATTCGCAAGAGAAGCATTACTAGACAATATTGAACTAGGCATCGAATTATTCGTTTGGAAAAGAAACGAGATCGATAAGATGATAGAGAAAATAAAAGATTATGATATAAAGGGCATTATAAATAACTGTAGCAAAGAAGAGAGATATAATGCTGAGAAAGTCCTTGAGAAATTACCTCAAGATAGAAAGACACTTTTAATTAAAGATTATTGTAAGTAAACCTTTTTATTATATAAACTAGAAAGATAAAGATCACCTTGAAATATGACGTACTAATCGTTGGGGCAGGCATCGCAGGTGCTTCATTAGCCTGGCATTTAGCTGGTAAGGGATTAAGCATTTTATTAATAGATAGTAAACCCTTCACTAGGTTCGGAGATAAACCTTGTGGAGATGCGGTAAGTAAAGCTCATTTCGACGATTTAGGTATGCCCTATCCTACCGGAGAACAGTTAGAAAACGTTATTCACGGCATAAAGCTCTACAGCCCTGATAAGAGGACAGTATGGACAGTAAAAGGAGATGGTTTTGAGCTCAATTCACCCGCATACGTTCAGAGGCTAACTAAAGAGGCTATGGAGAAGGGAGTAGAGGTAATGGATTTAACGACCGCTATGAAACCCATTTTTGAGGACGGATTTGTAAAAGGTGCAGTCATCTATAACAGGAGGACTAATCAAACCATGACTGTAGAGGCTAAGGTAACTGTAGATGCTACAGGTTACTCTATTAGCCTAAGGAATAAATTGCCAAAAGAGTTGCCGATAACTGAAGATATAGATGATAAAGATGCAGATATTGCATATAGGGAAGTGACCCTAACCAGAGATGACATGGAGGACTATGATTATTTAAAGATTTACGTAACTCAACAATATTCCCCAGGCGGATATTGGTGGATATTCCCTAAGGGTAAGAACAAAGTAAATGTGGGATTAGGTATCCAGGGAGGAATGGGATATCCACCCGTTCAAAGCTTTTACGAGAAGTACTTGAAAGACATAGCACCTGAAGTGGATAGGCAAAAGCTCTTAGTAAAGGGAGGAGCTCTAGTACCTACAAGGAGACCATTAACTACTATGGTATGGAATGGAATTGCAGCAATAGGGGATTCAGCATTTACTGTAAACCCAGTTCATGGAGGAGGAAAGGGCTCAGCGATGATTTCCGCCTATTGCGTTTCCAAATCCATCCTTTCAGCGTTTGAGAAAGGTGACTTCTCAGTTCAGTCATTATGGGATGCGAACCTTTGTTATATCGAGAAATATGGTGCTAAACAGGCTAGTCTTGATCTCTTCAGGAGATTCCTACAAAGGCTGTCAGATGATGACATAAACTTCGGGATGAACAAGAGAGTTCTAAAAGAAGAGGATATAGTTGAGGCTAGCACATATGGTGATCTGCACATGAGCGCTGCAGAAAAGGCTATGAGAGTTCTAGCTGGATTAAGTAGACCCTCACTGCTCTTTAAATTGAAAACAGTTGCAGACTACATGAAGAGGTTCAAGAATTTATACTATGACTATCCAAAAGATCCGAAAGAGATTATGAAGTGGAAAGCTAGAGTAGAGGCTTTAACTGCAGAGTTCATAAATGCAATAAGCTAAATCTAAACAGTATTATAAACAATAGTAGAACATAAGGAGTTATTATAGGTATCCAGAAAGTTTTCATCGCTACCGAGCCAACCTCGTTTAATGCTACAGTCATAGCTGAAAGCAACTTTCCAAGTGTTTTCACTCCCCCTATGCTCAACTTTTTATATCTTATGTTAGTAACAGGCTTCATAGATGCAAGAGCTATTGAACCTAATTCTTTCACGAGCCTTACAAGTTCATCACATAAAGATGCTGGATCGTATAATGCCTTTGAAAATCCGAAAAAGGTACCGCTACATGAGTGATCATCAGGTGTCACAGGGATAACCCTATCATAAAGGTCCTTCAACTCCTCCTTTATCTTTTGAGTTAGTTCCGGTCTTGCGTTATTGGCATATAGGTAAACTATACCTACCTTTTTATCACCATCACTAAAGGCAATGAACTTAACTCTTTGATCGCATAGCCCTTTACAAACGGAATTTAGAGAGCCTTCAGCATAACCCATGTATAATGGTTTTTCAACGTCTGACCTTACCTTCAACGAATCCTTCTTTAAACGCTCTATCTCTTCTTTGGTGTATTCTTCAACTTGAACAGAGTTATGAGTATCCACAAAGTAATGTCCTGTCATATCGCTGAAATTCCATAAGCTAAAAGGTAAATCATCTATACCGCCATTAGGTCTCTCTAAAAATGTTAACGAGACGTCTGAGAACTTTAATGTGGTAGCTTGAAATCTACCAGAATTCCAAAAGTGAATTCCATAAAACTTCTGGTCGGACCAATCAGAACTATATATGGCCTCCCTAATTTTACTTACGACAATCCTAGATTCGTTCCTAGTTGGTAGGTCTCTTTCATGATCTCCAGGACCGTGTAACACTATTGAATCCTTTACTTCACTTTCCATATCATAGACAAATCTGGAACTGCCTACGCTATCGAAAATACCATAATGGATATCGGGTAATATTAAGTACTTATCTCCGATATTAAATATATTCACCTTAACTAATGATCTCTTAGCAACTCCGTTTAGGAAATCTTCAACATAATTGGGCTTCCTATCCATCAATGAGTTTACGAAAGGCCGTAGAACTGTTAATGATGTCAAGCCCATTCCCATGATCTTCTCACCTTTTCTGCCCATATATTTAAGGTAAAGGTATGAAACCACAGCAATTGCTAGTATGTAAACAACATAATAGTAATAATGGTTTAAGGAGTTAAAGAAAATCAATAAGGGTACAAGTGGGGGGATTATGAGTGCTATAAAACTTCTAAATTCGTTATACTTTGTTACAGAAGAGTACATGTTCAGGGGCATCATAAATCCCAATGAATATATGTAAGGAATTCTGGTAAATGACATGAGAAGATAAAGGACAGCAGTAATTGACATGAAGAATAGGGAGGACTTCAAGGTCTTAAATGTTAACCCTACATCTAGGGTTAAATATATCGCATATATAAAAAAATACTGTAAACCCAAATCTAGAAATCCCCTAATGAATATAAGGGATGAGATTGAGGCTAGGAATATCCCAATCTTTTTTATGTCTGGCAATTTTATATTAATTCGAGCATAATATTTCCTAGCAATATCTTCAGAATTCACAAAAAATAGTATGATAGGGGTGTTTTTAAAATTGCTCAGTAAGGAAAGCCTAAATCTGGATAAGCTGATAAGAATGCAAGGGGATAGGTGTGAAATTTACGTAGGAGAGAAAGGGAATTCCACAATACTGATCTTCATATACAGAACTAATAAGGCAATATACTTTAAGGTAATGCCTGCAGTTCCAGGTAAATGGGATTGTGATACGCCTGAGTATTATCCTTTTGGTCTATATGGTTTCGTAAAAGAGGAAAAGCTTTTAATAGACAAAATTAAGGAAAAAATCGAGGTTCTATCGAAAAATGAAATTATATGATTATGATCTTATACTCAGCGATGTTGATGGTGTTCTAGTCAGAGAGGATGTACCAATAAGAGAGAACATTGAGGCTATAAAAAAGGTTATGGAAAAGGGTAAGAAGGTCATCTTAATCAGTAATAACTCTGGCTTCAGCCGCATCCTGTTGTCTAGACAGCTTTCAAGTTACGGACTACCAATAGAACCGGACTCAATAGTTACTAGTGGTTTAGCAACAGCGATTTATCTTAAAGAGAACATGAATATAAGGTCAGTCTTCATAGTGGGAGAGGAAGGTCTAGTTGAGGAAATGAGAAATCACGGTTTTAGGATAATAACTGAGGAGGATCAAAAAGAGATCCCTGATGCTGTTGTGCTAGGACTTGATAGATTTGTTACTTATGAAAAACTATCATTAGCCGCGAGGTTCATCTCAAATGGTTCTAAATTTATCGTAACAAACATGGATAGATTATGGCCTTCAAAGAATGGGCTAAAACTAGGGGCTGGAGCTCTTGCCAATGCCATAATTTTCGCTTTAAAAAGAGAACCAGATTTTATCGCAGGAAAACCTAATCCGTGGATGATACAAGTGGCAATGAGGTTAGCTAAGATAGGTAACCTCAGTAAAGTAGTTGTTATCGGAGATCAGTTAGAGACTGATATAAAGATGGGTCTCACGATTGGAGCTGATACCATATTAGTCTTGACTGGAATTTCAAAAAGGGAAGATGTAGAGAAAAATCAGATCAAGCCAAAAACTATTGTAAATAATCTCCTGGAGCTTATTTAACAAAATTTTAAATCGATCTGAATCCTATATTATTCCAGACGGCCATACCCAACTGACATCCATGAGTTCCATGGCAAGAATGAAGTTGGGGCCTCAGAAACCACATATTATGCTTCTACTATCTTTAATAGATCTTCGTGGTCCAATTTATGAACTGAGAAGTAAGCATCAGATATTCTCCTCAGATCCGCATTATCCCCCCTTATCATTACACTAAGTAATGTAGAATTCGATTCTTTTAACGCTCTCCTCACAGTCGTCTCCGCTATCTTATCCTCACCATCAGTGAGTAATATTATCTCGCTAACCCCCTTCACATGACCCTCCTTTATGTCTTCGCAAGCCGTAATCAAGGATCTACTAATATCAGTACCTCCACCACCCCTTATCTTTCCGATGTATTCTATCATCTTTAATACGTCTTTGCTCTTAGCGTTCTTGAGGACCTTTATTAGTGGGTATGGAATATTGTCAAAGAACCTTATATAGAAGTCCCTGTTCTCTCTCTTGGCTCTATTATATAACGCCAATGCAACGGCTTTAGCCCAAATTATCTTCTCACCATCCATACTTCCAGATTTATCGAGTAGTAAGTATAGCGGGCCTAAAGTCTCATTAATTTCTTTCTGGTATAATAATAAACTTGATTCCGCTAAGTTTACATAGAACAAATCTTCTGGCAACGCTAGCTCAGATGGAACAAGCCTCTCTAGATCGGATCCTTTTTCATAACCGTAAAGCTCTCCTCTTGAAAACCTAACTCTCTTCTTCTTGGTATAAGTTCCTAGTTTTGGTATACCGCTTAGGAACTCGAATATCTTCTTAATCTCAGCGTTTCTAGCTAGCCTCAACACCTCACCCATTTCACCCTCGAATGATAGCACTGAACCAGTTCCTGCTCCATTCCCTGACATTATCTTTTCCATGTTCCTTACAGCGTTAGCATCTTCCATAGCCTTAGACATGGCCTTTTCATGGGCCTGGTTCAGTACTTTATCCATAGCCTCTTGATTTAGGGCCTGGTTCTGGCTTTGTTGTTGCTGATTCTCATTTCCTTTGCCACCTGTTAGACTGTTGAGTAGCTCCTCAGCTGCTCTCCTCTCATCTGGGTTTTGAGAGGTCCTCCTTATCTTCTCTAGCTCTTCAATTAAGTTTTGGACATAACTTACTGACAAAGCCATACTAACAGGAGAGTTCGCGATAGAGTATTCCCTATTCTCAATAACTGCATCTGTTGAAAGCATCATGTTCAGTAATTTGTGAACAACTTCTTTCTCCTTTGATACCTCAGCCTTAGACCTCAATATTGGCAAAGGTAAATAATGTATATAATATGTGTCTAAGAGGAAATCCTTATCTAAAGAAATATCTCTATTCATCAACTTCTTCACGGTATTTAGGAGCTTTTCTCCCCTATATTTTACAACTGGATCCTCATAATCTATTCCTCTTAAAAGACCCGGACTCATTTCCTCACCTCATTTAGAAAAGCCTAACCTCTTTGCAACTTTATCTAATAGCTCATCTATCTCTTGGACTACCTCTTTAGAGAACTCTTCAACCTTCTCGTCTCCGCTCTCCTTCCCTAATTGAATAACCCTATCTCTGGTAGCCCTAAGGCTCCTGATAAGCTCTATGAGCCTATTTATATCAGCTTCAGTTGAGGAATCCACAAATTTGTCAGCTTCTTTAACATTATTATAGATATCGCTTAATTCCCTCATGTACTTAATAGGTGTCTTTAATTCCTCTGATAATAACGCTGAAACCTTCTCGAAATCATCTAACTCCTTTGGTGCTATGTACTTTAATACAATTAAATCCTCTTCAGTCGCCTTTAACCTACCGTTCAGGATAGCATGAGCGCTAATTATCTTCAAAGCTTTCCCCTTTCTTCTATCGCTTAAGTGTACTCCTTTCTCTTCAATCATAGCGTAAATCTTTAATAGCTTATTTTTAATCCCAGAGAGGTCGACTTTTGGTAGTAATTCATAAACCTTATCTAAAGTTTTGATATCCATCACAGGCTCCTTCACAGCCCACTTATTTGTAAACTCTATTTCCCACTCAGCATCTAGTAGCTGTTTCCACATATCTTCACTAACTGGCTTCGCATAATGCCTCAGAAGTAACCTATCATAAAGTGCATCTAGCTCTGGTTCATCAGGAACTCTGTTACTTGCACTTATAAGTGACCTAAGTGGTACCTTTATTATATTATAACCATCGTATATTACCCTCTCGTTAAGTAATGATAGTAACGCGTTAAGTATTGCTGAGTTAGCATTGAATATTTCATCTAAGAACGCTATTTCACTTTCTGGAAGTCTATCTTTAGTTATCCTCCTATAAACACCTTGTTTTAAGGCATTAATATCTAAAGCCCCAAATAACTCTGCAGGTTCGGTATATTTTGTCAGTAAGTACATGAAGAATTTAGCATTTAGCAGCTCAGCCGCTCTTCTAGCTAACGCACTCTTAGCTGTTCCTGGCTCACCTATAAGTATAACGTGCTCTCTAGCTATTAACGCAAGTGTTATTACTTTTGCTTCCTCACTTCTACCCACAAATGGTGCTGATAAGTTATCTAAAAACGTCTTTATAGAGTTAAATAGGTAGTTTTCATCTTTTGTATTCATATCAGCCAATCTTTTTTCCCAACTTCATATATGAATTTCAACCTTATAAATACAAATCTAAAACAACTTCGAAAATGGTACCATTATAACTTATATACTAGTTCTGTGTAGTATATCTCACAAAGCAATATATGTGAGTCGAGACGTATGGGTGAAAAAGAAGAAAAAAGTAAAATATCCGACCTCCGTGTCGGAATGGAAAACGTAAACCTCGTGGTACGTGTTTTAGAGGCCTCGGAACCTAGAGTTGTTCAAACAAAGAATGGTCCGAGAACTCTAAGTGAAGCAGTTGTTGGAGACGAAACAGGAAAGATAAAGTTAACACTATGGGGAAAGCTAGCAGGTACAGTGAAGGAAGGACAGGTAGTAGAGATAACTAACGCATGGACAACTGCTTATAAAGGTAAGGTTCAATTAAATGCAGGAAGCAAGAGCGAAGTAAAAGAAGCACCTGATAGTGAAGCTCCAGCAGCAGATCAAATACCCGATAATACGCCTTCTGCACCTCAGCAGCAGAGAGGTTTCCGAGGTGGCGGTGGAAGAAGAGGAGGAAGAGGAAGAAGGTTTGGTGGTAGAAGAGAGAGCGGTGAGGGAGGAGAAGAAGAATGAAATATGAAGAAGTAAAATCAAATAAACCCAACAAGTTAGGAGAGTTCGTGGACACTACAGAAGATGGAGCAAACTATATTGTCAAACTCAGCGAAGATAAGGTGTACGAGCTAGCCCCAATAGCATATTATATATGGAATATGTGCGATGGAGAAAAGACTGTGGAAGATATAGTTAACGAGGTAAGTAAAGAGGCCTCTCTTCCGGTGGATCAGGTTAAAGATCCTGTGGTTGCAATTCTTGACGAGCTCATGAAAGCTGACCTCGTCAAAATGTAAAGTTAAAAAGATATAGTTTTTCTTATTAATCTTTTTCGATAATATATCTTGTATGTCTATTACTAATTCGCTTTTATCATTCTACTCTACATCATTAAATAAGGATGTAAAGATTCGCGCTTATAATATAGGTAATAGGGTAAAGAACATAGTCCTTTTGCTAGAACCTTATGGATATCATTCTGAAAACCCATTCGGGACAAGGATATTACACTATTTGTCTCAACTAGACAATACTTTAATTATAGAACCTGATGCAAGCCTAGGAATTCCAGTAAAAATAAAGACAGAAGTTAATGATTTTAAAAATCTAAAAAGGGGTTGCTGGTACGTAAATTCACCCTATGCGGGAAACTACTTAACAGCGTTTTCAGAGATAGTAAAGTACTTTCTGGAAAAATATGAGATAAAGAACAGGATCTATGTTACTGGTGCCTCAATGGGAGGTTGGGGATCTATTTTATTCTCATCCTATTATCCAGACCTATTCCAGGGCGCTATCTCAGTTGACGGTCCAGCGTTTTTCGGTAAGAGCTTTCTAATAGTTGAGAGAAACTTAGACGTTTTAACAAAGATGACAGGAGTAGATAGTGAGACAACACTACAATACTTTAAAGATATGATAGAGACCCTTGATTTTATCTTCACAAACAACCAACTGCTTAAGACCATAAAGGTTGAAGGAAATGAAGTGACCGTTGATAAATCGCTGTTTTCTAGATGGGAGTTATGGTTCCCCATAAATGTAATCGAAAAGGCTAGGAAGGATGTCGAGTACCATATAATTGTTAACTACTTTGATACAACCACTTTACTATCTGATGAAAAACTACACGAAAAGATGATGAAACTGGATATTCCACACGAATATATAGTCTTCTTGGGCAAAAAAGAAGCTTCCCATTTTACTGGAATAGTGGATGGCTTTAAGTACGTTGCTTATATCCTTAAGGAGAAATTAGCTTCCAACAAGTAATGTTATCTCTTTCTTTTCTCTCTACTTTTCCATTCTCCTCCAAGTTGTATAAGTGGGATATCGTTTCACCTATGGCGAAGAACTTGTTAGTAGAGCTCATGTCTGCGAAAGGTTTGCTTAGGTTCCACTTTATTTTTTGAGCTAATTCAAAAGCAGTTACGCACTCGTCTTTTTTCATCAAGCCCAGTACTTCACTTAACCTCTCGTTATGATGCTGTAACAACTGATTTATCCTTGAAGGCAGGGAGTCTATCTGATCTCCATGTCCAGGATACCCCTTTGTTACCTTGCTTTCCATAGTCTTAACCAAACTGTTTATGTAATATGTTACAGCGGACTTCTCTTCAACAGGATATTGTGGTATGTTAGGAGTAATTTTAGGAAGAATATGGTCTCCTGTAAACGCTATTTCATTAGCCTCAAGGATTACATGCCCTGGAGTGTGACCAGGGACTTCCAATACCTTAAATATTATATCTCCAACTTTTATTTCTGATCCATCAGATAGTTTTCTCCAATCAAGGTTTCTCATCTCTTCATAGATCCTTTTGTTTCTCATCAATGGGTGTTCTTTTAGTATTCTTTCAACAAGCTCCTTAGGTGTACCATTTTGAGCATATAATGATAAGGTAGAGGAGAGGAACTTCTCAACGTCATTAGATATTATCTTATAGTCCTTCTCACCGATATAAAATTCTGGCGAAGCTAAGTCGTTTATAGCAGGGGTTAGTGTTATGTGATCTACATGGAAGTGCGTGCCTATAACCTTATCTATCTTATTTACGCTTAAGTTCATGGATTTCAGCTCCCTCATTAACAGCCTTAAATTATCTAAAAAGTACATCCCATCATCGATTATAGCTATTTCATCTCCACTTTTCACGACATAAGAATTAACATAATCCAGCTCGATGCCGGGTAACGCCATTTTTATCCTTCTAATCTCGAAGCTCAAATCTATCATTAACAATTTTCTTTAAAAGAGTATATTAATCTTGCCACTAAAATTTTGATATAAAGAGATAAATAAAATTTTTAAGCTCTGGGATCGGCAGTGAATAAAATGAAACCCGCAAAAGCTAGAGCTTATTCAAGTTCAGCCAATTTAGGGGCTGGCTATGATATATTAGCTGTAGCCCACAATGCCTTCTTTGACGAAGTGACAGCTATACCACTTTCTGAGGGTAAGATTGATGTTAAAGTTATAGCTGATGGTATACCTCAAGATTATCAAAAGAATACTGCGGGATGGGCTGTCTATAATATGCTAAAGGAGTTGGATTTGAAAGTTGAAGTTGAGCTAAGGGTAAAGAAGGGAGTCCCCATAGGTTTGGGTTTGGGGAGTAGTGGAGCCTCTTCTGCAGCAGCTGTTACAGCAGTTAATGAGGCTCTGGGACTTAACTTAAGTAAGTTAGAATTAGTTAAGTTCGCTATGGAAGGGGAAAGGGCGGCTGCAGGTGAACCTCATCCTGACAATGTGGCAGCCAGTATTATGGGAGGTTTTGTTGCCGTCACTTCTGTTAATCCCATTCATGTGATTAATATCTTACCCCATAAGGACTTGAATTTAAAGTTCTTGCTCTTCATCCCACAAATCTATATAGAGAATAAAACTAAAAAGGCTAGAGAGATGGTACCTAAAGTAGTGGATATCAAATCCCACGTGACGAATTCTAGATATTTGGCCTCCCTACTTTTAGGATTGCAGACTGGTAATAAGGAATTAATAAAAAGAGGACTAAACGATGAAATTGTCGAAAAGAGTAGATTACCGCTATTTCCTTTTTACACTGAATTCAAGAAACTAGGCTTAGAAGCAGGAGCTGTAGGCGTTTGCGTGAGTGGTGCAGGGCCAACAATATTAGCATTTATAGATGAAAGCACTAATGTAAACATGCTAATGACTAAGGGGGTAGAGATCTGTGATGCACATAAAGTAAAATGTATTACTAAAATAGCAGAAATAGCTAATGGGGTAGAAATTGAGGGAGCAAACTAAGATAGTAACGGAAAATCCAGATGAAAGCGTAGGTGCAATAACAACACCAATATATCAAACCACTTCCTATGTACTGCCCAAGGGAGAAAAGTATAGGTACACCAGGGAAAAGAATCCCACAGTTGAAAGACTAGAGGAAAAGATAGCAGAGATAACTAATAGTGAGTCAGCCACTGTATTCTCCTCAGGAATGGCCGCAATATCAACTACACTGTTGAACTTTCTGAAGCCTGGAATGTCATTGTTAATCCAAAAAGGGATATTTGCAAGGACTTATAGGTTTTGCATGGACTTCTTGAGAAGTTTAAATATAAGGGTTGTTGCAACAAAGCCAGATACGGAAAACATTGAAGAGGCCCTGAAGTCAGAGAGATTTAACGTTGTGTTTTTAGAGTCGATTACTAACCCATTATTGAGGGTTGTGGACTTACCTAGAATAAGTAAAGTAGCTAAAGATCTGGGAACTGTTGTTATTGTGGACTCAACTTTATCCACTCCAATAAACCAAAAGGTGATAGAGCAGGGTGCAGATATCGACGTTGAAAGCATGTCAAAATTTATTGCAGGGCATAACGATGTTATAGCTGGTTACGCGGCTGGTAATAAGGATAAAATATCACAGATCGATCAATTGAGAAGGACATTAGGCGGTGCGCTGGATCCTCATGCAGCTTATTTAGTTTTAAGGGGTTTGAAGACTTTAAAGTTGAGGATGGATGTAATAAATAGGAACGCACAAAGGATAGCAGAATTCTTAGATGATCATCCTAAAGTAAAATTTGTATATTATCCTGGGCTAAGAGATAATATAGATAACGCAATAGCCTCAAAAGTTTTGAAAGGTTATGGGGGGATAGTGAGCTTTGAAATAAGAGGGACAAAGGATGATGTATTAAGGATGTTCTCTAAACTAAAACTGATAACAGTTTCACAAACATTTGGTGGTATTAATTCTGTTATAAGCCATCCAATGACGATGAGCCATAGATCGTTAACTGCAGAAGAGATGAAGGAGGCTGGAATAACCGAAAGTCTAGTAAGGCTATCAGTTGGAATAGAAGATGTGGATGACCTAATAGAAGACCTTGACCAAGCGCTTATGAGCTTTAGATGACCTTTTTCACTTCTAATTTTATCTCCTCGCTAAGCATATATTTTATTTCATCCCTATGAAGCCTTAATAAGTGGAGATAAAGCCCTTTCTTTGTGAAGGGACCCTTATTACATAACCTACAATACAAGATATTGTTCTCCTCTTGGGAAAGCCAAAAGGCAACCCTATCTATAACTTTTAGGCTTATTTCTTTCATGGAAATTCCAACCAGCTTTATCACTTCATCATCCTTCACGTTCATATGACACGCTTTCTTAACAGTTGGTTCAACTAGCTTTTCTGCAGTGATCTCTATACCGTCTCCCATTATTCATCACTTAAATGTAATACTATTAATGCTCAGTATAAAAAGCGAAACTAATTCTTTAATGCTTTCTAAATCGCCATCACTTAACTCATTGATCCCTAACCCTCTAAGGATCTCCTTTATTTCAGTTAAGTAAGCTTGAGGTATTTGTGGATCGCCAGAATCAAGCTCCTTCTTCACTTCAATGGTCTCAGCTAGCAAATAGCTTAGTTCCTCCTCATCAATTAATCTAAATAGATCATTTGCTTTCCCTTTTATCTCATCTAAAAGCTCCAGTAGATCTGGTTTGTATGGAAGGGAGCCTATCATATTTACCCATTCATTGAGATAATGCTCTACAACTGACCTTAAATCCTCATCTTCTCCTTCAAACTCCTTAACAAAGGAATATATCGAAAGCGCTTTCGCCAAAGACCTAGAAATACTTAATTCTGTGTTTAGCTCAGGGGTGAATACATCAGTTATAAACATATTATTGTTATCTACTTCCGTGCTCATATCAATTCAAATCTTCAATACTGAAAATAAAGGATCTGAACCAAATAATACCCATTAACTCCAGGTAACTGGGCATGGAGATTAGGATTATTTTGGGTTAAGTATAAAATGGATAAAGGGTTTTAAAACTTGGTAAAGTTGAGAGCACTAGTCATAGGTATAGGTGGCGGAGGGGACGTTGTCTCTGCAATTGTAGCTTACAACTATTATAAAAGATTAGGCTATGAAACCTCTTTAGGGGCTGTGATTTGGGAGAGATATGTTGAAGATCCTATACCTGGACCCATATGTTATGATTCCCTTCATAACTATAGGAAGTTAAATGAAAGCGTTTATATCGTGAATAAAGACACA
Organism: Sulfolobaceae archaeon; assembly: GCA_026627305.1. Taxonomy (GTDB): domain Archaea; phylum Thermoproteota; class Thermoprotei_A; order Sulfolobales; family Sulfolobaceae; genus JAPNVD01. The sequence continues at coordinate 213,974 of JAPNVD010000003.1, read as the reverse complement.
TACGCCATTAGAGGGAAAAGAAAGGTAATACCGCAAATAGTTAGAGTACTATCTGTCCTGAATGAGGAGGGTTATGGAATATGCATTAGAAATGGTCCACACGGTACCTTTAATGATCTTTATGATGCAGTGTTAAAGGAGGGATTTGATATAGTTATAGGAGTTGATGCAGGTGGGGATGTGTTAGCTAAAGGCTGTGAAGAGACCCTAAGGAGTCCGTTAGTGGATTTCACAATGTTATATGTTCTCACTAAACTTCAAGAAAAGGGAATTAGAACTTTATTAGGCGTCATAGGAGCGGGAAGTGACGGAGAGCTAGACCATGATTACGTTTTAAAGAGAATTGCAGAAATAGGTAGATTAAATGGTTTAATAGACATCAAAGGTATAGACGTAGATTCTTTGAAGATTTTAGATGAAATACTAAAAATAGCTAATACAGAAGCCTCTAGGATTCCTGTAGAGGCATTTAGAGGATATTACGGTATTAGGGAATTGAGGAACGGAAGAAAGAGAGCTAAAGTGGATCCTATTTCATCAGTGATGTTCTTCATGGATCCTAAAGTGGTGGCATCAACTTCATTTCTATTTCCTATAGTTTCTGAGGCTAAAGATTTAGAAGATCTCGATGAGAAGTTGAGGAGTTACGGTATCTATAGTGAATATTCGTTTGAAAAAGACGTCTACAAGAGGTTTGGAGAGGATAGCATTAATGCTCCTCCTTCTGAAGTAGAGAAAATTGAGAAAGAGGGTATTACTAGAGTAGGAAAGCCTAAAATAAACTGTTAGAGATGGATTTAAATTTGAAACATACGTAGGGTTTATTATATGAACGTATTAGACGAGATTAAGGAAGAATACGGATTCTCTGATGAAGAAATAGAATTTGCACTTAATAGAGCTAAAGGGATACTTGTAGGCTTTGCGATGGAGTATAGGGCTATAAATTTCCTGAAAAGCATGAACTTTGATAATATTAGATATGTCGATCTTCCTACACATGATTTTGAAGCCGAAAAGGATGGTAAGACTTACTTCATTGAAGTCAAGGCTAGCAAAAAGTCACCAACTAAAGAATATAGTCCTTACAAGGTTGCAATGATAGCTATGTTAAAGGGTACTCATTTAACCCTTTTAATGAAGCCCTCCCCACTGTTGATAATAACTGAGGACATACTTAGTGAGCCAAAAAGAGTATTGTTCGAAATATTCAAGAGTGCCTTTGAGGAGAATTATGAAATGTTACAGAAATTGATAAGCGATGATAGGAATAAGGAAATCATAAAGAATTATGTAAGGGTTATCAAATACTTTGAACCTAAATTATCCGATAAGGCGTTATTTATTCTTAAGCCTTTCCTTGGATAACTGTTCAGCCCTATATAACCTTAAGTCAGCCTCAGCTTTGTCTAGATATTTATACACAGTGGAATGCTCTCTTCCTTCTATTAGCATCATAATAGCCTTCTTTGCTATTTCAACCTGATCATAAACTCCTAATATTGACACATAATGATCATGAACTGAAATAATAACTCCTGTATACTCTTGAATTATCTTCTTCGTCTTTCCTCCTTCCCCTATTATCCTGCCTAAAACCCTTCTAATAGCTTGAGGATTTCTTGAATAGTCCTTAATGTCTATGACCTCAAGTCTATAATCATCGCTTAATAACTTAAGCGCATCATCAACGTTAAAACCATAGCCTATAGCCTTTATGACGTTTAAAGCCTTCATCGCTTCGTATATGTTTCCAGATTTGGGGTTAACCCTTATTGACTTAACCTTCTCATCGATCTCGATTACGGTATCACTCATTTCTCCTAGTTTTTGGGCAATATCTTTAATGATCTTAAGCTTTTCATCTTCAACAGTAACGTAAAGGTAACTCATAAAGAACCTCTAATTACTATTCAACTCTAATCTCTTTAATATTTCTTCCGTAGAAATTACATTAATTCCCCTTTCTCTGAAGAAGCTATTTATATTCTCAATATCTCTTTTCAGCAAATCTAGAATTTGTTGATCATTACTGTTATCTATAATTATAGCTTGACTTACATCTATTATGTAGGGTAAATTATTGTAAACCATTATGTTAAACTCGCTTAAATCTCCGTGAACTATCCTTGCCTTATTTACCATTGTTACTATTTGACTTAAAATCTCATTATAAAGATCTTCAGTAATCTCATCATTAGGAAGTTCCTTTAAAAGGGGTGCCCTAAAACCATCTTCACCGATGAATTCCATAGCTAAAACATTTTCGTAAACTAGATAGGGTTGTGGAACCCTAACTCCCGCTTCAAAGAGGATCTTTAGGTTCTTGAATTCCTTTCTAGCCCATGTTGCTATAAACTGCCTTGTATTAGTGATCTTTATATCTTTAAACCTCGGATCCCCTAACGTATATTTCATGAAAGCCCTCTTGCTCGTCGCAGTAGATGTATAATAAATCTTTAAAGCATACCATTTGCCATCTTCTCCTCTAGCAGGATAAACCTTTGCTTCCTTTCCTGATGAAATAGCCCCTAAAATCTCCTCGATATGTAATTCTCTTGAAACGAGATATAAGTTGTAATTAGTCCTAGCATCTATTGTGGAATCTACTACCTTAAAAAGATCCTCATCTTTAGCCCTTTTTTCTCCCTTTACCTTAGGCAACCTATACTCCCTTTAACTGATCGATAACATCTCTACTCACTACATTTTCTTCATATAATCGTTTTAACTCATCAGATTCATACCTATAAACAATGTCACACCTATTGGGTTGAAAATCCCAAGGAGCGGCTAACACAACATCTCCTTCTTTTATCCATATTCTCTTACGTAATCTTCCAGGTATTCTTGCAACTCTCTCCTTACCATCAGTACATAAAACCACTACATGTTCTGCCCCTAAAATTCTTTTAACAACACAGATAACTTCACCATCTGTGGGTTTAATCACTTCCCTACTAGACGGTGCAGGTTCTGGTCCCTTTTTCTTAGGCAATCTAGTTTACCACCTTGATTTACTATTCTTCACTAGGTAATAAAAAGCTATAGTTCTTTTAGAAGTTCAATAGCAGTAGCAGTAGCACCGCCAACGCCATGGCAAATACTCGCTATCCCATACCTTCCATGATTTCTTGATAGTACATTTAAAAGTGTTGTTATAATCCTAGAACCGCTAGCACCAATTGGATGGCCTATTGCTATAGCACCACCGAAAACGTTTAACCTATCATAAGGTATGCCCAAATATCTGTTGACAAGAACACTATTAACGGCAAAAGCTTCATTATTTTCAAAGAAATCGAATTTATCAATTGGCATGTTTATCTTATCCAGGAGTTTCTTGATAGCGTATATAGGAGCCTCTGGAAACCTCCAACTCTCTATACCAACCCATGAATACCCTAGGATTTTAGCTAAGGGTTCCACTTTTAACTCTTTAACAGCTTTTTCGCTCATCAAAACTAGAGCAGAGGCACCGTCTGATATTTGGGAAGAATTTCCAGCTGTATGATAGCCATCAGGATTAAAAGCAGGCTTTAACTTAGATAGCTTCTCAAGGGAGGTATCTCTTCTTATACCTTCATCAGCGTTTATTACATTACCGTTAACCTCCACGGGAACAATCTCTTTTAAGAAATAGCCATTATCAGTAGCTCTAGCAGCCCTCATATGACTTTCATAAGCTATTTCATCAAGTTCACTTCTCGAAATATTATGTTCTTTAGCCACCATATCTGCCTCTTGACCCATGAGCTTGAAGTTAAACGGATCAGTTAAACCATCTTTAAGCATGGTATCTATGAGATCTAAACTCCTGCTCATTAGCATTTTTACTCCCCATCTGATATCAGATTTAACGGCAAAAGCAGCTTGACTCATGCTTTCCATACCTCCCACAACTACAACATCAGCATCACCACTCTTTATCATCTGGGCACCGTTTATCACACTAACCATTCCCGAAGAACACACCATATCTACACAATAACCATCAACACTTACTGGTATTCCCGCTCTTATTGCAGCTTGTCTAGCTAAATCCTGTCCATGCGCTGTTCTTAAAACATTGCCCATTATAACTATATCTACCTTGCTTGGATCTACATTAGCCCTCTTCAGGGCTTCCCTTATGGCTATTGTACCTAACTCAACTGGACTAATATCTTTAAACGCGCCACCAAACTTTCCAATAGGAGTTCTAACGGCTGAAACAATATAAACATCAGACGCCATACATTCTTACTTCACACTTATAAAATATAAAATTAGTTTAAAGAATTGCAATACCTCTCAAATCATAGTATGAGGCCTCGTTTATCAATACCGTATACCTCCTTCCTAGCTCTACATTTTCACCTCTTATTACAATGGGGATATAGTTTATTGTCCTACCTATAACAGATCCCTTTCTTCCCAGCTCTGTAGTTATTACATTAGAATAGGCACCTATATATTCAGAATGAACTTGCAATGCAACATCTTCATATACTTTATTAGCTATCTCTACCCTCTTCTTCTTAATATAATCCGGAACTTGAGGCATCCTAGAACTTACGGTATTAGGTCTTATAGAGTACATCGCAATATGAATTCTTTCGAACTTTAACTCCTTCATCAACGAAATAGTTTCGTTAAAATCATCCTCATCTTCTCCTGGATGACCGACAATTATATCAGTGGTGATGTTAACTATAGGTACTTTAGACCTTATCTCCTTTACTATGCTTTTATACTCATCAATCGTGTATTTTCTGTTCATAAGCTTCAATACCTTGTCACTACCGCTTTGTACGGGTAGATGAACAAACTTGTATACTTTTGGATTCTTTAGAACCTCAATTAGTCCGTCTATATCATTCATCGCCTGCTCAGGAGTCATCATTCCTATCCTTATCATGAACTCCCCCTCTATATTTGCAACTTCATTAACCACATCGTGAAGTCTCACCGTCTTTCCTAAATCCAAGCCATAAGCAGCGGTATCCTGACCTGTGAGCTCAACCTCTATCGCCCCCCTTCTTATAGCCTCTTTAACCGCTTCTACTATAGCTCTCAGAGGATAACTCCTCAACCTTCTTCTCGCTAACTTGGTTATACAGAAACTACACTCACCAGCACAGCCATCAACTATAGGTACAACGAAAACTTTGCCTTCAAAGACTTTGGGAAGTTGCTTAGGCTCTAAGGGTTCTAATGAGACAACTCTAGTGTTGGATTCTACAGCTTTTATTACATCTTCTACTGATTGAGGTCCTATCAGTGATGCCTCAGGGGCTAGAGAAACTACAGCTCCGGGCTCTGCACCAGCTAGGCATCCAGCTACAATAAACTTCTTGTTAAGCTTTCTTAACTCTTTAATTCTCTGCTTCATCCTCTCTTCCGTCTCTAACCTAACTGCACATGTGTTAAGGATTATCACATCTGACTCCTTCGGATCATTAACGAAGATGTGCCCCCTTTCCTGCAATAGGCTTTGCATTATTGCACTATCTCCTTTATTTAACGCACATCCATAGGTCTCAATATATATTCTCACTTTTGCTCCATAACTATTTAATTTTGTAGCTATAAATATGAGTTGTGGAAGAAAAAGAGTACTTACAATTGTTAGATAGATTGTATAACAAGCTACCTGAAAAGGTACAAAAACAGGGAATACAAGCACTGCCAAATCTAATAATATTAAACATTGGCGCTACTACAATTATAAGGAATTTTAAGGAATACTGTGACAGATTGAGGAGAGAAGATAAACTATGCATGAAATATCTATTGAAAGAATTAGGTGTAGCTGGAAGTGAAGAGGCTAATGGACAACTAGTTATACAGGGTAGATTTTCGTCCTCAGTCATAAACGCGCTAATGGATAGGTTCATAAAGGTGTACGTACGCTGTTCTACGTGTGGAAGCGTCGATACTATTCTAGTTAAGAAAGATAGAAATGTTTGGTATATTTCGTGTCTAGCCTGCGGAGCTCAGACATCGGTGAAACCGATTTGAAAAGTGATATCAAGGTCATCCTAAAGATAATTAGAGTTAATGGTGAGACGTTAGTTAACATATGTGAAAAGGAGTTACTAGGTAAAAGTTTCAGAGAAAATGGTATAAACTTGGTTGTAAATTCTGAGTTTTATGGAGGAGAAGAGGTGTATTTAGATTATGCTTTTTCATTTATAGAAGAGGCAACAGCAGTATCATTAGTAGGTAATACTGTAGTCGAAGAAGCTATAAGAAGGTCGTTAGTGGATGAAGATGCTGTACTTACAGTTGAGGGAGTAAAGTTTGCACAGATTTATAATATAAGGGAGTGAGGAATGGGAAAGAAGTTCTGTGTTTTATGTGGTCGCGAGGATGTGCCCCTCATAGGTTCACTATGTATAGATTGCTACATTAAAACTAAGGATCTTGTAAATATACCTCAGGTAATTGAAGGAAAGTATTGTAAAATTTGTGGTTCAACATGGATCAACGGTAAATGGCATAGCCCGGAAGTGGATCCTATTGAAGATATAATTAACGCCGAAATATCGAAAAGGCTTAGGCTTGATGATAACGTTAAAGAATATAGATTTTCTATAAATAGAATATGGAACGAAGAAGGGAGGAGTTTTGCTGAGATCAAATTTGACGGTAAGGTATTCGATAGAAAATTCAGTGTAACTAAAGTGGTTTATTTAAGGATAACACAGACCATTTGCGACAGGTGTATAAAGAGGAAATCTCACTATTATGAGGCTTTAATACAGTTAAGGAGTAAAGATCCTTCGAACATTAAAGACAAGATAAAGATGTTTGAATCGTTCTTCTCAAATGAGGTAATAAATAACCTATCAGATGTTGTAGAGAGACCTGAAGGAAAGGATTACTACTTCATCAATAAAACGATAGCAAAGAGGCTTATCTCAGCATTTACTAACGTAGTTGATGCTGAAATCAAAGAAAGCATTGAAGGAGAGAGGATGAAGAAAGGTAAAAAAACTGGAAAGCTTGTCATATCGATTAGAGTATGAGAAAACTGGGAATTGATGAGGCTGGAAGAGGCTCGCTAATAGGTCCAATGGTTATAGCTGGTGTGATCATAGACGATAAAGTGGAGAACTTATTAAGAGAAATTGGCGTAAAGGATAGCAAAAGGTTAAGTCCAAGAACAAGGGACAGGTTGTTTTGGAACATACTAGACGTGGCTGAAGGCGTTATAGTAGCTAGAGCATATCCAGACGAGATAGACTCTAATAATTTAAACTCGTTAACATATCAGAAGATCCTTCAGATAATCCATGCCTCACTTCCCTTATCTCCTCAGATTGTAACAATAGATAAAGTAGGCGATGAGAACATTGTGATAGAGGAGATCAAGAGGTTGCAGTTGGTCCCTAATGTGGTCTTTAACGCTGATGTTTTATATATTGAATCTAGTGCTGCTAGTATCGTTGCAAAGGTAGTTAGGGATTCCATCATTGCTGAGCTGAGGAAGATTTATGGAGATTTTGGCAGTGGTTATCCTTCTGATCAGAAAACTACAAAATGGGTCATGGAAATGTACAAGGAGAATGAAGATAGACCACCACCTATAATAAGGAGAAGTTGGAAAATTTTACGAACAATAGCACCTAAATATTATATAGAGAAGGTGATATAACGTGGTCACTAACCTCCCTGCCGAAGCTAAGGCAAAATGGTTGAAGTATATGGATGCTAAAACGCCAGAGGAGAAGTTAAAAGCATTACAGGAGTTTCTGAGTGCCGTACCTAAACACAAAGGAACTGAAAACTTGGTTTATTGGGCAAAGAGGAGGATGGCTGAACTTAAAGAAGAAGTTGAAAGGGAAAAGAGAAAAGGAGGAAAAGGAGGAGGAGGGTTACAGTACTTCATAGAAAAAACAGGAGCAGGACAGGTGGTACTTCTAGGGGAAGATAACAGCCTAAAAAATGAGTTGATGAGAAGATTAACTGGAATTACAATAGAGCCCAAGGAATTACCAGTTCCTGGAATTACATACTACGAAGATGTCCAAATACAGATCATAAACACTCCATCTTTGATATATGATGCGAAAGTATTGATAGGAAGAATTACGGGATTGGTGAGAAATGCTGATGCTGTACTGTTAGCCGTAAATGACGAGGAAGAGCTCAGGAGAATTAAAGACTTTCTGGAGAGAAATAACATAATCCTAGGAAAGCCTAAAGGAAAGATCTTGATAGATAGATCAAGATATGGTGCTGCTGGGATAAGGATAATAAATTTGGGCAAGATAATTGACGCTACCGAGGCTGATGTAAAGAAATATATCGAGAGCTTTGGGATAAAGAGCGCTATGATCAAGATAATAGGCGAAGTTAGCCTTGATGATGTAGAGAAATCACTATTTGAATCGATAACATATAAACCTTATACGTTAGTTAGTAGGACAAGGTTCTCACAAAACGTTTTCACATTAGATGAGATACCCCAGATAAAGGAGAACTTGTTCAGGAATCTAGATGTTATTAGAATATACACAAAAGAACCCAAAGAAGAGGCATCAAAGGAACCAATGATAGTAAAGAGAGGTACAACCGTAATAGAAGTGGCTAGGAAATTACATAGTTCACTAGCTGAAGAATTTAAATATGCACGTGTATGGGGAAAATCAGTGAAGTTCCAGGGCCAAAAGGTAGGAGAAGATCATGTACTAGAAGACGGTGATATTGTTGAAATACATACACATTAGCGCAATACCGAGGAGAACTATAGAGGAGAAATACGCCCTAAACATAACATCCAGGTAAGAAAATATGAGAAGTATATACATCAGGATTGAGATCTCTTTAACGCTTTGACGCTTTTTGCTCTCTTCTGGAGTCTTTGGTGTAGTTCTCCACTCATATTTAATCCCTGTTATCCCCTTAAAATAACCTATCAGTGAAGCTAAATATGTAGCTATTTCAGACCTCACATCACCATGAGTTCCCAATTTTGCATAGATAAAGCCTCCTATAATGCCTAGGATCAAGAACGATGAAATAAAATACCATATAGAAATCCTTAGAAGCGGTTGTAAAGCTGCAATAATAATTAAGACGAAAAGGTAAAGGGGATAAAGCCCCCATTGCTGGCTATATAAAAAAGCCTCAAACCCATTCACACCTAATTTAAGAAGGGAAAAGCTTTCCCTTAGAAGTTGGGCAGAGCCATAAGCCCATCTTTCTATTTGCCTGTATAAATCTATTGAATTGAATGGGGAAAGGGTATAGACTATCACATCATCTAGATACTCCACCTTTACTCCCCTTAATGCAAGCCTAATTCCAAGCTCTAAATCTTCTGTTATAACACCTTCCTTCCATCCACCAACCCTAATTAAAACATCTTTTCTTATAGCAAAAGCAGAACCATTTGGAATTATAATCCTTCCTTTAATATATCTACCCTTAAATAAGACATCCATGGAGTACTCAGTACCTGATGAGTAAATCTTTCCTAATGGAAAGTTATCGTTTCTTACCTTTAGCCTAAACGCTACTGCCTCCCTAATTCTCCCATTTAACCTTTTCAAGAAGTCCTTATCAACCCTAGCTTCAGCATCTAAAAATACTAAATAATAACCCCTAGCTAACGATACACCATAATTTAAGGCGCCTGCTTTTTTACCCCTGTTATTTTCCCTTCTGATCAATTTGAAATTAGAGGGTAACGAGAGGCTTTCTGATAGTTTCGTGAAGTACCTTTCATCATCATCAGAGATTATAAGGACCTCATAATTATCGTAATCTAAGGAGGAGAGGTTTTCCACAAGCTCTTTAACAGTTGATATGGCTTCTCCTTTAATAGCCACAATTATACTGAAAAAATCGCTATTCTTTCTCTCAGCTTTAGGTAATTGGAGTTTTACTTTACCGTATTTGATATAAGAGAGCTGAAAAATAGGCCATAATAACGTGATTATAGCAGCGATTATCAAAACAAAACCGTACATCTAACTGAAGTAAAAAGAGAATTATAAAAAGAATTTATCGTTAATATCCTTCAATGGATCATTAACAGACTAGCAGAAATTATAGCTGGTAAGAAGAGAATCGATATCGTATTGACAACTTTCACTAATGGGTTTATTGCAGGTCCTGCGGTATCTTTTACGGCATCTCCTACAGTATCACCAACTACAGCTGCCTTATGTGCTTCGGAGCCCTTCCCTCCAAAATTCCCCTGTTCAATATACTTTTTAGCGTTATCCCAAGCAGCACCACCTGTAGTCATCATTATAGCCAATGGGAATCCTGAGAGGATAACGCCGAACAAGACCCCTGCTAAAGCTATTGGACCTAGTATAAAACCTACAGCCAACGGTGTCACAATAGCGATTATCCCTGGCACTAAAAACTCTCTCAGCGCTGTTGCAGTAACTATGTCGACTGCCCTACCATAATCTGGCTTAGCCTTTCCTTCTAACAGCCCTACTATTGTCTCTACTTGCCTCTTCACCTCTTGAACAATGCTATCCGCAGCTTTACCAACAGCCCTCATGAGGAAAGAGGTAAAGAAGAACGGCAACACTGCACCGATAATAAGCCCCACAATAACTAGAGGATTATAAATTAAGAACTCGTTCAATAACGTGCTTAAATTAGTTGAATCTCCTATATAACTTTCAAACGCGATCAAGTAAGCCGTGAACAACACAAGAGAAGCTAGAGCGGCAGAGGCTATAGCATAAGCCTTAGTTACAGCTTTAGTTGTGTTGCCTACAGCATCCAGAGGATCAGTTATTTCATCTCTTATATCTTCAGGTAACTGTGCCATTTCAGCTATACCACCGGCGTTATCGGTTATTGGTCCAAAAGCGTCAATTGAGAGTATCATGACCGCTAATGATAACATCGCCGCAGAGGCTATGGCAATACCAAAAACTCCCATCGAGAATCCAGAAGCTAAATCTAGGGTACCCGCTGAGGCATAATACGCGAGAAGGATAGCTATAATGATACCAATAGCAGGAATAAAGCTTGCTTGCAAACCATAACCTAAACCATTAATAATGGTTATAGCAGCACCTGATTGAGAGGATGCTGCTATAGTCCTTGTTGGACCAAACTTGTAGGAGGTATAATACTCTGTTACAATAACCATTAAAGCCATTAGTAGATAGCCGAGAATTGCACTGACCAACAGACCTGATGGAAGTTTCAATATGTAAAATAACACCCCTAAAATAACACCTGCTACTATGACTGTAGCAGCTAAACCCTTGTATAGTGCTCCCATTATGTATTTACTTTTACCTAACCTTACGAAGGGAAGTGCAATGAACGCTGCTATTATTGCTAATGCTCCTATTAATAGGGGTAAGATCACATAAATTTCAGGTAAATGAAGGAAATAAGCTAATAACATTGCAGATATTCCGGTAACAACATAAGTCTCATAAAGGTCAGCTGCCATACCCGCAGTATCCCCTACATTGTCTCCTACGTTATCCGCTATAACTGCAGGATTTCTAGGATCATCTTCAGGCAATCCTAGACCTACTTTACCTACTAGATCTGCACCTACATCTGCTCCCTTAGTATAGATCCCTCCCCCAACTCTAGCGAACAAACTCATTAACGAAGCACCAAACATCAGCCCTGACATCAGTACAGGATTCCTTAATACGTAATAGAATACTGACATCAAGAGCAAGGCAAAACCTACAACCGAAAATCCTGTTACTGAGCCCCCCCTAAAAGCTAAGGAGAAAGCGTAGTTTAATCCAGAAATTAAGTCTTTAGATTTTCTAGCTCTATTGGCAACCCTCACATTAGCCTGTATTGATACTAACATTCCTATTAGTCCCGCTACAGCGGAACCTAGAAAACCTGCTATAAAGCCTACTGCTAATATAGGACCGCCCTCACTTCTTAAGGCCAACGCAATAATTATTGCTAGGATTACAGCTACTATGCCCGCAGTCCTATATTCCCTAGATATAAAAGCCTTCGCGCCTTCTCTTATAGCGTTAGCTATAGCCCTCATATGATCTGGACCTTCTTCTTCTCTAATTATAGTAATTGACTGGATCAAGGCATATAAAAGAGATAAAACTGCTATTAAGATTATTACTAATAATATATTGTCAATTGACATTTTACTCTCATAGTTATATGTTCTAGGAAGTATATTAAGTTTAGTTTTGTATACAGATATTTTTTATTATAATTATAATAAAGAATATTAAAAACAGAGAAGAAAGAAAGACAAGTAGTAAATATAAAAAATTGATAAATCAAATAGTTTAGTACTCGTAGACCTTAATCCCTTTAGCCTTTATAGCTGCATGAGCTGCTGCTAACCTCGCTACTGGTATCCTATAGGGTGAGGCACTCACGTAATTCAGTCCTATTCTATGAGCTATTTCAATACTCTTGGGATCACCACCATGTTCTCCACAAATTCCTAACTCTATATCTGGTTTAATACTCCTAGCAGACTTTACTGCTATCTCCATTAATTTAGCAACTCCTCCCTCATCTAAAGTCTCAAACGGATCATAAGGTAGAATCTTAAGATCTAAGTATTTGGGCATGAATTCGTTCTCTACATCGTCTCTACTAAAGCTGAAAGTGGCTTGTGTTAGATCGTTAGTCCCAAAGCTGAAGAAGTCCGCGACTTTTGCTATTTCATCTGCAGTTAGACATGCCCTAACTGTCTCGATCATTGTACCAACTTTGAAGTTCAACTTCACGTTGTATTCGCTTTCTACCTGTTTAGCTACTGGTTCTATGACGTTCTGTTTTATGTACTCTAATTCTTTAGCTATCGCAACTTGAGGTATCATTATCTCGACGTTAACTTTCTTACCCTGAAGTGTTAGTTCCGCTGCAGCACTTAATATAGCCCTTACTTGAGCCTCATAGATCTCCGGATATGTAATACCTAGCCTAACACCTCTTCTACCCATCATTGGATTAGCCTCTTTAAACCTTCTGATCCTCTTCAGCATATCTTCAAGGCTCTTTATTTCGCTGTCAGAACCACCCTTAGCTCTCAACTCCGCTAACTTTTCTATAATTTCCTCCTCATTTTGTAAGAACTCGTGAACTGGTGGGTCAAATAACCTAATTATTACAGGTTTTCCTTCCATTATCACTAACATTTCTTCAAAGTCCTTCTTCATCATTGGAACTAGTTGATTTAATGCATCCCTCCTCTCCTTTTCGTCATCAGTTAATATAGCCTTTCTAAAGATCTCTAACCTATCAGGTCTTCTAAACATCCTCTCTGTCCTCAGTAATCCAATTCCCTCAGCTCCGAACTTCTTAGCTATCATAGCGTCGTCTGGCTGATCAGCATTAGCCCAAACACCTAATTTCCTCTCTTCATCAGCCCACTTCAATATCTCATAGAATTCCTGAGGAGGCTCAGCCTCTATTGTCCTTACCTTGCCTAGGTAAACGCTACCAGTAGAGCCATCGATTGTTATCCAGTCACCCTCTTTTACTACAATATTAGTTCCTTTCACTACAAATTGCCTCTTCTCATAATCCACAGCTATATCCTCACAACCTACTACTGAGGGTCTACCAATTGCCCTTGCGACAACCGCAGCGTGACTTGTCATTCCTCCTCTACTCGTTAGTATACCTACCGAAGCATACATACCATGAACATCATCTGGCTTTGTCTCCTCTCTTACAAGTATTACTTTCTCTCCCTTCTGAGCCCAGGCTACAGCAGTATCTGCATCAAATACTACTCTTCCACTAACAGCACCAGGAGAAGATGCTAAACCTTTAGCTATAGGTTTCGCGTTCTCTTTGGGATCTATCCTTGGATAGAGCAACTGTACTATATGCTCTGGTTTAACTCTGAGTAAAGCCTCTTCCTTTGATATTAAGCCTTCCTTATACATATCAACTGCAACTTTTACAGCAGCAAGTGGTCCCAATTTGCCATTTCTAGTCTGCAAGAAGTATAACTTCCCATGCTCTACTGTAAATTCGATATCCTGCACTGCCTTCTTAAACTTCTCTAGTTTCTTAGCCCCTTCATACAATTGCTTATATGCTTCCGGCAAGATCTTAGCCATCTCGTCAATGGAGATTGGAGTTCTTATACCAGCTACTACATCTTCACCTTGGGCAAGGGATAAAAATTCTCCATATAGCTTATCTTCGCCCGTTGATGGATCTCTGGAGAACACGACACCTGTTCCAGAATCGGGACCAGCATTTCCAAATACCATCATCACTATAGCCACAGCTGTACCATCAGCTATATCTGGAGTTATATTATTCACCTTTCTATAGAATACTGCTCTTGGGCTCTCCCAGGAGTCAAAGACTGCAGCTATTGCCATCTCCAACTGCTTCCAAGGATCTTCAGTCCAAACGTCTCCCTTCTCTTTCAAGATTAGCTCCTTAAACCTTTGCGTTATTTCCTTTAATGCATCAACGTTTAACTCTGCATCAGTCTTTGCACCATATTTTCTCTTCACTTCTTCAAATATATCGTTGAATTTCTTTTCGTCTATTCCAAGAACTATTTTACCAAACATCTGAAGGAATCTACGATAGACATCCCACGCCGCTCTTTCACTATCTAGTTGCTTTGCTACTCCAGGTAAGGTTTTATCATTTATACCCAAGTTTAATACAGTATCCATCATTCCGGGCATTGAAACGGCTGCACCAGACCTAACCGAGACTAAAAGCGGGTTTTCTGGGTCTCCAAACCTTCTTCCGCTTTTCTCTTCTATATATTTCAACTTCTCCCTTACTTCATCCATCAAACCAGGTGGAAGTTTCTTATCATTTTGATAATATGCTTTGCAGGCCTCAGTTGTTATTACGATACCAGGAGGCACGGGTAAACCTAACTGTGCCATCATTGCGAGTCCTGAAGCCTTTCCACCGAAGAGCTTTACATTGTTATAATCAGCCTCTTCCCATGTGTATACGTATTTAGGCATAACAGATCTTATGAGTTATCTGTTTTTAATAAATTTAAGTTTTTGGCAAATTGCTCATCATAATTTAGGTATACACAAATATTATTTGTATTCATTAATCAGAGTATGTATGAATTCCTTGATAGTCGAAAGCGGAAAAGTATTTATACTGAGCTCTATTTCCCTCTCATAAGTCTCTATAATTGAATCTACCTTAAATCCTAACTTCTTGTATCTGATTGCCTGCAAATATGTTGAGAGTATGTCACAGAACTTCGCCACAAGACCTTCATTAGTTTTACGGCTTTCATACTCATCGAAGAGGTCTAACGGAAGTCCTAACTCCTTAATAGCCTCCCTTTCTATCTCGTTTTTACTTTTAACCCTATCAGAAGCCCATTTTGGAAGATCTCCTAGTAAGCTCTCGCCCAAATCATGAAATAAAGCTATTACTGAAGCCCTCTCCGGATTTATATCTATTCCTTTCTTCTTCAGCTCTAAGGAGATTAAATAAGCTAATACTGCAGCTTCAAAAGAGTGAGAGGCTACAGTTTCTCCCATAGAAGGTGGAATACCATTTTGCATCCAACCTGTCCTAACGAGATTTTTAGAGGCTATAATTGCTTTTTCGATATTCATAAAGTGTAGATTGAGAAGAAGAAAATAAATTACGCTTTCTTAGAATTATTAAACCTGTTTATAGCCTCAAGAATTATAGTTCTAGCCTCAGTAGAGCTACCCCAGCCCATTACCTTTACCCATTTATTTGGCTCGATCTCCTTATAATGCTCATAGAAATGAGCTATCTTCAACTTAATGATCTCGGGCAAATCCTCTACTTCATTAATTTTAGAAAAGGTCATATCTATTTTATCAATTGGTACTGCTATAATTTTCCTATCAGTACCCTCCTCATCCTCAGTCTTTAGAACACCAATTGGTCTAACCTCGATCAACACGCCTGGATAAAGTGATTGATTTGAAACAACTAACACATCTAAAGGATCGCCATCTTCCTCCAATGTACCTGGGATAAATCCATAGTTAAAGGGATAAACCATTGAAGTGTAAAGTATTCTATCGACCTTGATTACACCTAACTTTCTATCATACTCGTATTTTATGTTTGATCCTAAAGGAATCTCTATAAAGGCATTAACTCTATATGGAACATTGTTCCCAGGAGGAAGTTGCAGTATCATTTAATTTCTAATAAATTCATTAGTTTAAAAATTTTACCCAATAACTTTTAACTTTTTAAAAGAACATGTACAATAAATCCAGATTATAATTAGTAATTTATGAATTACAGTCTACTAAACTGTCTAGAATATCTATAAGCTCTTCAATATTTGATGACCATATCCTTATCATAGCCTCCTTTCCTTTCTTACCCTTATCGTATATCACATTGGGTATCTTACCATAATTCTCAGATACGTAATTGATAATCCATTCCATACTAGTGCCCTCCCTAACCTCGGGCTCTATCTCCCTGTTGACCTCAATTACATCTAAACCGTACTCCTTCAAACATGTTATATGTTTTTCATCATATCTTATATTTATAAGGGAATCAGCATTTACACCTTTACTAATTATTGATAGAAGCAGCCTAGCAGTATGTGTCGGATTTCCAAAGACGGGGGGATGGTTTACTATAACCTTGGTATCCCATCTCCTTATAATCCTTCCCCTATATGTCGCTATATCCTGAAGCCCCCTCACATAGCTAGGATCTATACTATGAGCCAAATTAGACTGAACCTCTGGGATGAGCTTATAAAATCCTGCCTTACTCTCTACAAAGTCAGCGAATTTTATCATATCTTGGATAACCTTATACTTCATAGCTGATCTCTCTACATCAACAAAGGGATCAATGGGACCTATTCCTTTTCCTATAGCCAAAGAGTCGCGTATAGCATTATAAACTATAGCCTTAGCAGTACTAAAAGCGTACTTTATATCATAACCTTTAACTAACCCTGATAACAGTGATGAAGCAAATACGCTACCTGTACCATGTGTATTCTTCTCCTTTAACCTAGGATAGCCAATATAGTACTCTAGATCATCACCATAAAGTAGGTCGTAGGAGTAGTCCCCCTGTAAATGCCCACCCTTAACGACTACATAATCAACGTTGTACATCTCCTTAAGTTTCCTTGCAGAGCTCTTCATGTCTTCGAGGCTATTTATTTTAACACCTGAGAGAATGCTTGCCTCAACCGCGTTAGGAGTGATAACTGTAGAGTCCTTTAACACCAATTCCTTATACTCGTCAACGTCCTTAATCAGCTGTGTACCATCCTTAGCGTAAATGACGGGATCCACGACCTTAACCTTTATGTCAGAAATCTCTTCCTTATAAACCTTGAACTGCTCCTTTGTATATATCATCCCTACCTTTACTCCTGAAATGTTAAAATCATCTTTTAGCACTTGTATTTGCTTCCTCAAGAATTCAGGATCTGTCGGAAGTATTCCGAAGACTCCCTTTGTGCTCTGAGCTGTAATAGCTGTTACAACTAGAACCCCATGGATTCCAAACACTTCAAAAGTCTTAACATCAGCCTCTGCTCCAGCTCCATTTCCCGTATCTATTCCAGCTATGGTCATGGCTACAGGCTTTTTCATTCCCTCTTCACCCTCTTATCACCAGCCACAACCCAAAACTCTCCATCATCTCTAACCTCAAGCTTCCAAATGCCTGTAGTGTTCTTAACCAATTCTATAGCCTCCTCGATGCTCTGTAGAACATCGTGTCTGCTCTTTCCTATAGCCATAATGAGGATTACGTCCTCTCCAGGTTTCATATCATCTATAATGTGGAGTATCTTTATTTTAGCTAAGTTCTTGTATTTTTGCTTTAGGCTTTCCTCTATCTCCTGAAACCTCTTTAGTGTATATTCCTCATAAGCTTGGTATTTCAACTCATAAACCCTATGACCGTCTACCATCCCTTTAACAAAACCTATGTAAACCCCCATGGCTCCGGCATCTGGAGGAGCCTCTTGTCTAAACCTCCTGATCTCCTCATAAAAATCTACTGTACCCTTCTTCAATAGTTCACCATTACCTCCAGCTGCAGGAGGTAAGAAAGCTACTTCCGCATTATCCTGAAGTTCTTTCACATTGCTTCTGCCGTTAACTAAAACTATTATCTGAATACCGTTTATTCCATTCCTCACAATATCCTCAAACTTCTTCCCATATACTTTACCTAGTTCTGAGATTAGACAATCTACGGTAGCGCAATTAGTTTCAACCTGTTCCTCGGACTTTTTTGTGATGTCCTGTAGAAAGGCAAAATATCTAACTCTTACTTTCATCTTAATCTCTGTATTCGAATTAAAGTAAAAAAGAATATGTATGAGCAAAAACGGAAATGGAAAAGATGAAAGCGAAGAAGAGAATGACGAAGAATTATTGAACTTGCTTAATGAGGTGGACGATGCTGATATACTCTCCTCCGATACACCTCTCTTCAGCACCTCAACTATAATGAAAAAATTAGATGAGATTGAAAATTTGATAAAGAACTTAGTGCAACATAATCAACAAGTTAACACACCACAATATTCACAACTATGTGAAAGAATTCTGGAGAGAGGATATGTTATCGAGGACAAAAATAGGAGGATTTCAAACCAGAACATTTACGTGATAGAACTAGGTGATGGTAGAGCTCTTTATACGTTTAGGGATACCATAGATCTTCTCCTAAAATATTTCGACGAAATCAGTGAGGAATCAGAAGTAGAAATAAAGCTACCTAAGAGGTTAATCCCACTATTCCAGTTCCTGAGGAGAAATGGTTTAATATATTTTGACTATTCAGAGAAGAAGTTTAAGAAAGCGTTTTAAGGGGTTTGGGTTTCATCGAATCTCAAATAGTTAGATATCAACCTTGGGCTTCACATGCTCCTAGCAGGGAGTTCATTCTCTTATCCTTTTGCCTATTTAGGGAGATAACTTTAAACCACTTCACTAGATGTGAAATCCACGCATTTTTGGTCTCATGACCTTGCATCCCCTTTCTAGATATAAACCCACGCCCAGCGTGTATTACTATGCTTATTCCTCGTGAGATGATAACATAGTATTACAGGACATGATGAGATTATATAAATTACGAGTTAGCTATACTACTAGCTCTGCTCTTCGTGTTGATATACAGGTTTATATAGCTCTTCGTCCATTTCTACACTCTTCTTGACTTCTTGCTCATTAGCATTAATCTTTTGACTTACTCTCTTAGCTAATTCAATGATTTTCTTTATCTTCTCAGCAATGTCTATTGTCTCCTCATAACTGGAAGCCTCATCATAAACCTTCAGTAATAGAGGTAGATCCTCGAATGCAAATCTTCTCAAAATCCTCTTATCGATATCGCTTAGTGTTGGTTTTCTTAACAGGAATAATAGTTTCTTTTCTATTTCTTTTAAACCTAAGCTTTCAGCCTGAATCTTTATTGCTGATATCTTGGGATCCTCCTCTATTTCACTATTACCTCTTAAAGCCTCAACTACCTGTTCTTTGTTTACAAACTTCCACCAATGTTGTCCTGAAGTCCTATAAGTTGTCTGAATTATCCCATAGTCTTCCTCTAACATCCTTAAAAGGGATTTAGGATCATAATCGATATTTTTTCCCCTAAGCACTTCTATTAACTGTTTATAGCTGAAGTCCCCAAGCTCCTTATTCTCATTGATCTCTGAAGCCTCTAAACAGGCGCTCAATATGATCCTAGCCTTCTCTCCATATTTCAGCAGAGCCTCTGTTGTTCTGTCCTTTACACTGCCAACTATCACAATAATAGTTTGGGAAAGAATTATTATACATTAATTCAAAAATATCCATGGTATAATGAGCACAGAAACAGCAATCAGTGTTACCGATTTAAAGAAGAAGTTTGGAAATAAGGAAGTTCTAAAGGGAATCACGTTTAGCGTTAGGAGAGGTTCAGTTTATGGTTTAATAGGACCTAATGGTGCAGGGAAAACTACAACTCTCAGGATTTTAGCTGGAATAATCAAGAACTATAGCGGCCAGGTATTGATAGAGGGCTTAAACCCCGAGAAAGCCAGAGAAAAAGGTATGATAGCTTATATGCCTGAAGATACCTTTCCTTACGATAGGCTTACAGGTATAGAAAATCTAGAACTTTATGCTGAGATCTATGCAAGAGGAGATAAGAAGTTAGCAGAGGAGTACTTGGAGTTAGGGATAAAGATAGCTAACTTAGGAAAAAGAATTTACGATAAGGCTGGGGAATATAGTAGAGGGATGAAGCGAAGATTGATAATAGCAAGAACGCTAATGGTAAAACCTAAAGTGGCTATACTTGATGAACCAACAAGCGCCCTAGATGTAGAATCAGCATTAAACATTAGAGACATAATAGTAAAGATGAGTAGGGAACTAGAGACTACAATAGTGCTATCCTCTCATAACATGTTAGAAGTAGAATATATGTGTGATGATATCTCGTTGATAAACGATGGAAAAATAGTCGCTAGTGGAACGCCGAGAAAAATAGTTGAAATGTTTGAGGCTAGAAACCTTGAAGAGGCTTTTATTAAGGCTTCTAAGATAGGTGAGAAGGAAAAATGATTAGTGTATTAATTAGGAAAGAATTAATAGATATTAGGAGAGATAAAAGACTACTCATCGGCACAATCCTATTACCACTCATAATGTTACCTCTAATTGGTGTTATAATTTATGCTTCAGTAGCTACTCAACCGCCAATTATAGCTATAGTCAATAAGAACCCATTAAATGACGTCTATGTAAATTACGTAAAATCGTACATCACATCTCACGGAGGCGAAGTAGTTAACTTAACATATAACATTACACCAGACGTAATCATTGTTTTCCCTCAAGACTTCTATAGAAATGTTTCGAATATCTCAACACAGGCTGGCGTAGGTTTCACAATAATCATTTCGTCAAATCAGAATTCCATAAATTTAGCTTACGACGCTATTTACAACCTAATGTACAACATTTCTGTTTCTAGAATTCATGAACTTGCATCAAAGGCAAACATAACGGTTAATCCTTCAGTTATAAGAGATCCAATAGTTCTACTCATGGGATATGAAACTCCAACTAGGGTTGTCACAACTAGTTCAGCCAATCAATTGGCACAAATAGCCAGAGTGGTTGCTTTAATACTTTTCCCTAGTGCTACTCCAGTTGTATTCTTCATAACCGATAGCATAATAGGTGAAAAAGAGAGGAAGACATTAGAGTCTTTAATAGCATCTCCTATAACAATAAGGCAGCTATTGTTCTCGAAGTTAATCGTTTCAATAATTTTAGGTATACTCTCTTCCTTAGGAGACATCATAGGGTTACTGTTATTCTCGGCGTTTTCTTTCTACGTAGTCCAAACCCATATTACATTTGGTCTAGGATTTCTGGGTTTGGTTGTAGTGATTTACCTGCTAACTGTATTACTTACTGCAGCTATAAGTCTAGGACTATTATTGATATTTGGTGGCTCCGTAAGGAACGTTCAGATAATTGATTTTATAATAACGACTTTTGGAATGATAGCTTCTTTCTCAGCCCTCTTCATAAACCTTTCTGACCTGAAGTTTCCCTTATCATTAATATTGTTTATTCCTTATGTTCAGTTGGCTTCGTCATTACTGTCATATGTATTCGGCTTATATCTGGAATCCATATTCTATATCTCAGCAACTTTCGTAGTGGCTCTAGTACTTATCCTATTAGCCTCAAAATGGTTTAACTCTGAGAGGATACTTTTAAGGTGAAATTTATTATATAGGAAATTATTAGTAGTTATCATGGCATCTAATAAAGTGAAAGCATACATTCTCCTTAATGTAGTTTTAGGAAAGGAAAATGATGTAATAAATGAAATGAAAAAGATTCCCAATGTTACAGATGCAAATGTGGTGTATGGGGAATATGATGCTATTATAGAGATAGAGGCAAATTCGTTAGATGAGCTCAATAAAACTATAGCACAGATAAGAAGGAATAATAGTATTTTACGCACAGTTACATTAATTGTGGTATAAATAAAAGCGATAATCAGCATTTTTTGTTTTTATTATCTTCATTCCTTGTTCAGAACGTCCCTGCAACATCATCTTCAATGTAAGCATAATGAAGTAAGAAAGGCACGGGGGGACCCACCTATGCTCATTGACCCCTGGGACTCAGGGGCATATCACATAGGCCTCTCAATTATAAGTATTATTTCTCATTTTTAACTATTTCTACTCCTTCTCTATCTTCTTCCTCCTCTTCTTCTAACATTTTAAGCTTCTTAAGTACATCTAACATAAGTGCATCTAATTGAGCTACTTTTGCGCTCAGAAGTGCTATTTCTTCTTCATATTTTTTATCCCTGGAATCCTCTCCCTTCTCTGTATTTTCTTCTGAAGAAGACTCTTCAAGCTCTAAACCTTTCTTTATATAGAATTTGACAAGATCAGTAACTTGTACTCCTAGTTCTTCAGCTCTCTGCTTCAGTTCATCATAAAGCCATTCCGGCAAAGATAAATGTATAGTCGGCACTGTATTCTCCTCAAGTAAAAAATATATGTGATAGTTATATATTAATCTTTTTATCGCGAGAGGGATACTAAAAGAGAAAGTAAGTAACACCACTCCAGATAACATTTAAACGATACCTCTAAGAAAATATTAATTGGGATTATACGGTGAGAGTGGTAACATTTAAAGTGGAAGAAGATCTACTGGAAATGTTAGATAGATACGCAATAAAATATGGATTAAACAGAAGTGAAGCAATAAGGAAAGCTATAGAAAAAGTTGTACAGGAAGAGTTAGGGAAGGAAACCGTACCTGTCGCAAAGATAGAAAAGATTAGATTGTAAAGAGTATAATTTTTTGCCTAAAAGATAAATAATTATTTTCATCTATTTGGTTGTTTTCTATTTTTATTACATCCCATTTTAGGAGGTTTATAAAGGGATCAACTGGATCTAAAGGCATTAAATGTCCCTTTACCCAATAGTGTATAGGAATAACAATCTTAGGGGATAACGACTCGATCAAGCTAACTGCCTCACTAGCATTGATAGTTATAACACCTCCCACTGGAACAAACATGAAGTCTGAATTCTTTAACTCCTCATAGTTAACTATGTGCCCCAAATCACCTAAATGGACGATTTTCACACCGTTGGGCTTTATGATTTCGTATATTGCAGTTTCTCCTCTCCTTTTTCCATTCTCTTTATCATGATAAGCCTTAAAACCCTTGATCTTATATCCCTCAAACTCAAAACTACCATAATATCTCACTTTTACGTCCTTGTATCCCTTAACTACCTGATAAGCATTATGATCGTAATGATCATGAGTTATGAGCACTAGCTCTGCGGAGACTTCTGGCTTCGGCAAACCTATACTAATCCCATCATGAGGATCTATTACTATTTTATCGTCTATCAAAACCATGGAATGCCCAAAGTATCTTATCATTAGTTTCACCCTCGCTTACTTGCCTTATTATTTCCTTTCCAATTTCTAGCTTCATCTTCTTAAACCTATTCATAGGCATATCCGTTGAGAAGTTAGGCTTTGAGTACCTCCCAATGTATTCTGAATCAAAATCCATTGCATAAAGGACTATCTTAAACGCATTAAAGAACTTACTTAACACCACCGCTCTGTCACCATCTGTAAAACCTCCGTATAGTTTTAGACGACCAAATGGAAAGACCTGGCATGTGGGCAATACCTTTTTCATATTATAGACCTTATTTAAGAGCGTAACATTGTCGCCGTGAGCTAGAACCACATATATGGATTCCTTAGGATATACTGTAATACCGTCTAAATCAGTAACAATTACATCTGGTATGATGTTGAGTTGCTTAACTAAATAGTTAGTTGCACCGTCAGCTGACACTATAACATCAGCATCTATCTCCTTTATATTAACTATTGAAGGTCCTGCTCCCACAACAGCTACCTTTTTATTATGTATAAGTTCGTACAATTCTCCATCATCTACCACTTCTCTAACAATACTATTAAGGATGGAGGCTGAAAGATAGTCGTCATGTTCACTGAAGCCAAAAATTGATCTTATATGCTCGTAAAACGAAAGCCATCTAAATATGTCCAAGCTAATCAACCAGCACCCTCAATCCTATATTGTCAATCCATTTGCAGTTACTACATTTTTTGCCATGAAAACATATACTTCTATCGTTAAAACTATAGCACTTTTCATTTAGCTCATTGCTCTCAACAGCGCGAATAAACGACATGACATCAAATTCCTTGTCTACTTTTTCCTCTAACACCTCTACATAGCCGTTAACTTCAAATCTTCTCAAGATCTTACCGTTCTTAAATAAGTTAACTCCACCAAATAATATGGTATAACAGAACTCGTCACTGACACTTTTACAGCTTTCCTCAATTCGCATCGTTTCCCTAAAACTCTCTATAAATGCTTTGGACTCTTTATCAGCGTTCTTCTCAGTTATTATAGGGGGAATTACAGCTATTGTTAAAGTATAATCGTTTTTCCTCAGTAATATAACGCTAGGAATTGCTATCCTCATTAGCTATCCTTTTAAACAGTGGTTTATCTTGGATATATGTCTTCCTAAGAGCGGAAGCTATCTCAGCCTTTGATAGTTCGTAACCTATATAAAGTGCGTGCTGAGGCGATATCTCACACACTTCTTTTATTAACCTTCTACCTACACTTAAGCCATCTTTACCAACTATTGTTAACTTTCTCTTACCTCTCCATACAACACCTACCTTATCCTTCTCTTTAAATATTACAGCATAACCAGCTTTATCCCTCTCCATGGATACTTGATCTTTTACCTCTATCACCTCTCCTTCTGGTCTAACTTCCCCATCATAATACTTCTTATCCTTTAAAATCAATAAATCGATACCCAGATCTTTAGGAAACCTCCTCATTTTTAATGCTAAACTGATCATCTGGGATGCCTTTTTTATCTCGTAAGTGCTGTTCCTGGTCTTATCCCTTTCCATAGTCAATATACAAGATACCCCTAGTTCTGCTGCAATAGACGTTAAAATAGCGTTTATTCCAACGCTATCTGCATCTATCAGCTCAGTAACATTAAGGAAACCCATTAACATAGGTACTTCGGGAAAGTTCTTCTTAAGGATGTAATAGTCCATTATACTTTGAGTTAAACCTACCAGAGGAGGTGAGAGGATAACATCACCTATTATCTTCTCATATCCTTTTTCTTTAGCCTTCTTTATCAGGTTTGTTGTAACTTCTAATTTATTCTCAGTAGTAAAGGGTGCAACTATAAAAGCCGCTTGCTTTCTTATTCCTTCCAATTTATCGATATTTAACTCGTTGAGGTTAAATACGAAAGAAGCCCCAAGATTAACGCCTTCTATCAACTCTCTATTAGATGCAGAGTCAATACCTACAGGTAAACCAAGGTCTATGAATTTCCTCATATGTCTTCTCAAATCGTCTAAATCATCATGTCCCGCAGGGAAGCCTACAACTACTACATCAACGTTTTTCTTTATCTCCTCAACATCGTCAATATTGTAGTTGTTCACATCTACTTCCAAGAAAACCCTGAAAGGAGGTGGTATCATCGGGATTTTCACTCCATTTATCTCGAAAGCGTACTCCCCCTCTTTTTCCAGATTAGAGAGAATAGAGTTGATCTCCTCTTCTCTTGAGATCCTCAATAGCTTATCTGCAGGTTCCGTTTTAGATAGCTTTATGCCCTCTTTTAACGCTTTTAATAGTACAGGTATATTATAAGCATCTTCAGTTCCCTTATAAGTGGGTATTCCTGTAACAGATTCTATAACAGAAGCGTCACCTATCGATAGTCCTGGAATAATTATATAGTCATAATCGTTTTTAGATATCCCCTTTAGGTTTTCAGCTATGTACTTTGTGGTCATTAGCGACGCTATGGGATAGTTTAAGACCTTTACATCAATTTTAAACTCCTTATCACTGATATTATTAACAGCTTCCTTTACCATAGGGGCGGCGAACAGTCCTGTTATTAGTAATATTTTCATCGTAAATAATATGAAAATATTGACTGTTAAATCTTCATACTTAAAAAACTTTAAAGGAATTTAAAGCAATATAGTAAACCGAAATGAGCCTTCTGCCTAGAATTGCATCTATAAAACCAGGGGAAAAGTTCGATACTATCATAATTGGTTTGGGTCCAGCAGCTTATAGCGCTGCTCTATATGCAGGAAGATACATGCTAAAATCCTTAGTGATAGGAGAGACTCCAGGAGGACAGCTAACGGAAGCGGGTGAAGTTGACGACTATTTAGGACTAATAGGGATTCAAGCTTCCGAAATGATAAAGCTCTTCAATAAGCATATCGAGAAATACAGTATACCTGTACTGATGGATACAGTAGTAGGATTTACAAGGCAAGGAGATGAATACGTTGTTAAGACTAAAAGGAAAGGGGAATTCAGAGCAGAAACACTAATAATTGCAATAGGTACTAAGAGGAGGAAATTGAATGTGCCTGGAGAGAACGAATTTACTGGTAGAGGAGTATCTTATTGTTCAGTATGTGATGCACCGTTGTTCAAAAATAGAGTAGTAGCTGTAGTTGGTGGAGGAAATTCAGCGCTAGAAGGAGCTGAAATACTTTCAAGATACGCTACTAAAGTTTATTTGATTCATAGAAGAGATCAGTTCAGAGCTCAACCATACTATGTCAAATTGGTAAAAGAGAAGCAAAACGTAGAGTTTGTGCTAAACTCCGTGGTTAGGGAAATAAAAGGAGATAAACTAGTTAAAGGTGTAGTAGTAGAAAATCTGAAGACTGGCGAAAAGAGAGAAATACCAATAAATGGTATATTTATTGAGATAGGATTTGAGCCTCCTACTGACTTCGCAAGAGTAAACGGTATTGAAACTGATGAAAACGGTTATATCAAGATAGATGAGTGGGGAAGGACAAATCTGCCTGGAGTGTTTGCCGCAGGAGACTGTACAGGAACATGGCTAGGATTTAGACAAATAATTACAGCAGCAGCCCAAGGAGCGGTAGCAGCTCATAGCGCATTTACATACTTAAATCAGAAGAGAGGTAATAGTGGTGTTAGTTAGAGAAGAGTTAGAGAAGATAGGTAAAGAAGCGACTAAATATTTGAGAGAATTAAGGGAGAACCCTTCATCTACGCAAATAATTGGCTATCATAATGGAGATACAACCAGGGTTGCTGATAAGAGATCTGAGGATTACATTTTTGAACTGTTAAAGACTACAGGCCATAATTTCCTCTTCGTATCTGAGGAATCAGGAGCAGTAAAAACTTCAGAAAACTATGATTATATAGCTATAATAGATCCATTAGATGGAAGTTCCAACTATGTAGCTGGAATTCCATGGTCGTCAGTATCCATAGCCTTATACGATAAGAACACTCAAAGCTTTCTCGATTCAAGTCTAGGAGTTGTAGCTGAGGTGTTCGGCAATAACATATATTCTTACGATCTTAACGGTGCATACAAGAACGGTCAATTAGTAGAGAAGAGTAATAAAAAACCTGCGAATATAGCAATAATCTATTACGAGAGAGAGCAAATAAACAAAATCTCACAAATACTCGCTAAACTAGGTAAGATAAAGATAAGAAGTTTGGGTAGTGCTTCACTAGATATGATAAAAGTATGTTTAGGAGACGCGATATTTTTTGCTGATCTTAGGAAGAAGTTAAGAAATGTAGATATAGCTGCCTCATCATCTTTCTGTAAAAGATTATCAATGATTCCTTTAGATGAAAAAGGTAGACCAATAGAAAATAGCCTAACAACGGTTAGCGAATTTAGCGAAGTTTATTTATCAACTCCTGATATTCTTTATAATATTTTGAAGGATCTTTAACTGAAGACCCTACTTTTTTAACAGATTCTAATAAGTCCTCATATGTCAGCTTTTTATCCCTTTGACCTTTCACTATCGCCTTTAAAACACGCATTTTAGCATCCCTAACTATGGCTGCTATATCTGCACCACTATACCCTTCCGTAATCTCAGCTAACTTCTCACAATCAAGCTCTTTACATTCCTCAACACCTAGATACTTCTTAAATATATCCAGCCTTTCTTCCTTATTCGGAAGTGGCATGAAGATTATTAGGTCAAACCTTCCAGGCCTCAATAAGGCTGGATCAACAGCCTTTAACCTATTTGTAGTGGCTAGGACCACTACGTCTTTCAAACTTCTAATTCCGTCCATTTCAGTGAGCAGTTGATTGACAACCTTCGATGATAGCTCTTTAGAACTTCTCTTAGAGGCTATAGAATCTATCTCATCAAGGAGAATTATTGATGGTTTATTCTCCCTAGCCCTATTAAACACTTCCTTTATGGTAGCTACAGCGTTTTCTGGACCTTTAAACAAAACTTCAGCCCCGCTTAATGGGATCAACTTAACATTAAGTGTCTTAGCTAGGGCTTTAGCTAACATTGTTTTCCCAACTCCAGGTGGTCCAAAGAGTAGAATTCCCTTTATCGGCTCTACCTTCATCTTCTCCATTAGCTCAGAATATTTAAATTGAAGCTCCAATGTCTCGTAAAGCTCCTTCTTTATCTCATAATATCCACCGACATCATCTAAAGTTACGTTCTCATCTATGAAATATGTAACGTTCTCATCTCCCCTGGTCCTCCTCTCATAATCTAACCTGAACTTTTCAAACTCCTCCAACATCTGAAGAGATATACTAGGTCTATATTTCTTAATTATCTCTAAGAAATCATTCATCGTTATCTTTCTCTCTGCACCTTTCTCTAGGGACTCAATAGCCACTTTTCTACTTACTTCTTGACATAAGTTAGCTAAATCTGCCCCGCTATATCTTTCAGTCATCTCAGCTAACTTGTCAAAATCTACATCATCAGCTAATGGCTTCCCCCTACAATGTATCTCTAGGATCTCCTTTCTTGCCTTTTTGTCTGGTGGTCCTATATAGATAAGCTTGTCAAATCTACCTGCTCTTAACAACGCTTTATCTAACAGCTGAGGTACATTAGTAGAGCCAACTATAATTACTCCATCATCACTATTTATTCCATCTATCTCAGATAGCATCAAGGACAGCAACCTAGGAGTCACGGAGTCTCCTGTGTGACTTTCCCTTTTTACTCCTATGGTATCAATCTCATCAAAGAACAATATGCATGGGGCACTCCTTCTTGCATTATTAAAGAGCTCCTTTAGTCTGTTCTCGCTTTCTCCGTACCATTTGCTCATGATATCGCTAATATTTACATAAATGAAGTTAATTCCAGCCTCACTAGCCAGAGCTTTCATCATTAAAGTCTTTCCACATCCTGGAGGTCCGAACAATAAAATGCCTTTAGGTAATCTCAAACCGTACTTTTTTGCAATTTCCCTATTTTTCAGTGGCAGTTCAATGTATTCTCTTATCTCCCTTTTTACATCCTCATAACCTCCTATCATATCCCAATTTATTTTATTTGCTTGTGCTTGCAATGGAAGCCTCTTCCTAGACGATTTTTGAGGAGTGTTATCAGCAACGCCATCCTGTTTTATGGACTTTCTAAATATAAAAATTAGAATGCCAAGAATGAATATTGATGCGACAATAGATATGATAAATGAAGTCAAATATTGCATTAATTTTCAGAAATAATTTTGGCTTTATGATATTTAAGCTTTTAAAATTATAAATCCCTAGCGATCTCAGGTAAGATTAAGAAAAGTTCAAGTACCTGACTTCAATAAGACTAATATGGAAAGCTATTATAATATTATAGAGCCTAATTATAATGATAAAAACAATAATTACTCACTAGCGTGCGGCATTGCCAACTTTTTGGGTGTTAAAAGAAACTGTGAAAACCATGTGGAAATTGAAGGTAAAAGGTTTTTATTAATTTTAGTTGATGGCTTAGGCTATGATCTCTTCACTAAAGTTTACAGGACACAGCAGATTAAAGGAGTAGAGGTTGTGAAAGGTTATACAGTGTTTCCATCGACAACAGCAACTGTAATAACTACCCTATTTACTGCACTTACACCCGCTGAACACGGAGTCCTAGGCTATATCACATTCTCTAAGGTTTTGGGGAGTTTAGTTAATTCCCTGAGATATTCTCATCCATCAGAACAGGATAGAGATTCATTAAAAGATGGTCTATCCTTTTCTAAAGCATTTCCAGAAGTGAGGAGTTATTTGGAGGATGTGAAAGATAAAAATACCGTTGAGATAATACCAAAAGGTATTGAACAGACAGAATTCACAATTGCTACACATGGAAAGATGAAGGAGACTAGAACCTATACTAATTACTGGGATGGAATATATAATTTGAGAAAAGTGTTAGAGGATGAGAAATACGAGTTCGTCTATTTTTACATTGATGCTGTGGATTCCCTAGAACATAAGTATGGAGCATTGACGGAACCAGTCCTTGAAGCTGCAACAACAATTGTCAATGATTTAATATCCTTAGCTGTTAAGTTCAAGGACAAGTTTAGTACAGTCCTAACTGCAGATCATGGACAAGTTACGGTTGAAAAGATGATAAAGTTCAATGACGATAGGAGACTCCTTGAAATGGTTGAAGTCCCACCTTATGGTGATAGTAGAGCGATTTTTATCAGATCTAGGTATAACGTAAAGAAGTACCTAGAAGAGACATACCCTCAATTAAGAGTGTATGATAGACAAGAGATAGTAGATAAGAGGCTTCTGGGAAAGGATTCCCCTTATATACCTGACTATATAGCGGTTCCTTTAGACAATAAAGGATATGTCTACGTTTTTAAAGAGGCTTCTGAATTAGAAAAACTTAAAGGACATCACGGTGGGCTATCAAAGGAGGAAATGGAGATTCCCATGGTGTTCATCCATGACTGACTTCTACGTTCCAAAATGGGAAGAAATAGAAGATGGAGTTTATGAAATAGCGAAGAAAATGGTAGAAGACGGTTTTATCCCTGATGCCATAGTAGCTATACTTACTGGAGGTGTAATACCAGCAAAGCTATTGTCAGATCTCTTAGATATCGATGTTATTAAGTATGTAGATATAAAGTTCTATAGAGGGGTCAAGAAACATCAGGAAAAGCCTGTAATAAAGGCGATATATGCAGAAGATTTAGAGAATAAAAAAGTCCTTATAATAGATGATGTAGCTGACACTGGCGAAACTCTAGAGGCTGGTCAAAACGTTATATCGATGCTAGGGCCTGAATTGATCAAGACCGCAACCATCTATGTTAAACCATGGTCAAGGAAGTTCCCAGATTATTACTTTAAATCGATCGATAAATGGATAATATTTCCTTGGGATAAATGGGACGTAATAAGGGAAAATCCAGAAGCGCCTGTAGATAAAAAGGAGAAGTTCTTTGAACTTAACAATAAATTAAAATCAAAAAGCCGTTGATTCTTTGTATTCTCCCCAGACTTCTCTTAACACACCACTTATTTCTCCTATTGTAGCTTCTTTCCTTACAGAGTCTAGTATATATGGAACTATATTGACAGTATCCTTTTCAGCAACTTTTCTTAAATTATCTAAGGACTCCTTCACCTTATGTTGGTCTCTATCGTTTCTATACTTCTGTAACCTATCTAAGACTCTCCTCTTAGCTTCTGGATCTAATCTAAAGATTTCAGTGGTGCCTACCCAGTCAGGTTCATAAAACGCATTAACACCTACCTTTACTAAATCTCCACTCTCAATCCTTTTTTGTAAATTATATGCGCTTTCAGCTATCTTAGCTTGTGGATAACCTCTTTCAATAGCCTTTACCATACCGCCCATCTTATCTATTTCATCAATAATCTTCCACGCTCTTTCCTCTATTTCGTCCGTTAGCCATTCCACATAATACGATCCAGCTAAAGGATCTATAACGTCAGCAGCACCACTCTCGTAAGCGAGGATTTGTTGTACTCTTATAGCTATTTTAGCTGACTTCTCAGTTGGTAAGGCTAAAGCTTCATCAAACGAATTAACATGAAGGCTTTGAGTACCTCCTAGAACAGCAGCTAAAGCCTGTAATGTAGTTCTAATTATATTAATTTCTGGTTGTTGCGCTGTTAACTCCGCACCGCCAGTTTGTGTATGAAATTTAAGCATCATAGATTCAGGCTTCTTAGCGTTAAACCTCTCCTTCATTATCTTAGCCCACATCCTTCTAGCCGCTCTAAACTTAGCTACCTCTTCAAAGATGTTAGTATAGGCTGCAAAGAAGAATGAGAGTTGACCTGCAAAATCATCCACTGGAATTCCCCTCTCCACAGCTCTCTTAACGTATTCTATACCATCAGCTAGTGTAAAAGCAACTTCCAGCACAGCGTCAGCACCAGCTTCCCTTATATGATATCCACTTATGCTGATAGGATGCCATTTTGGTAAGTACTTATAGGCATACTCTATTAGATCAACTGAATACCTCATCGATGGTTCAGGAGGATAAATATATGTCTTCCTTGCTATATACTCCTTTAAGATATCGTTTTGAACAGTCCCATCCAAAACGTTTTGAGGAATACCCCTACTCTCTGCTGTTACTATATACATTGATAATAACTCTATGGCTGTAGCGTTTATCGTCATTGACGTAGAGATCTTATCGATCGGTATACCATTCATCAATAAATCCATCTCCCTCCAATGGAACATGGATACTCCCACCGCTCCTACTTCATATATCGCTAATTCGTTATCTGGATCTAAACCTAATTGAGTGGGTAAATCAAAGGCGATGCTTAGTCCCGTTTGACCAGCCTGCAATAATTTCTTAAACCTATCATTTGTATTTTCAGCAGAACCGTAACCAGCATATTGTCTTATTGTCCACAACCTACCTCTATACATAGTCGGATATATACCCCTAGTGAAGGGATATTGCCCTGGAAATCCTAACTTTTCTAGATAATCTCCACGCACATCTAAGGGTGTATATAGGTCTTTTATCTCTATACCTGAGGCTGTCTGGAACTTTTTCTTTCTTAGAGGGTGTTTCTCTACCCATTTCTTTAAAACGTTATCAACCCATTGCTGATATGCATCATTAATCTTATCTTCAATATCGGTCATGACATTTACCCAAATATATTAAAGGGGATTAAAATTTTAAATCATAATATGAGCGTAAAGGGCTTAGACCACATAGGTATAGCGGTAAATAGCATAGATGAAGCCTTAAAACATTACGTTAATAATTTAGGTATGAGGCTTATTTATAGAGAGGCCCTTGAGGATAGGGGAATTTACGTAGCGTTTTTGAAAGGTGAATCATATAATGAGACGTCCATAGAGCTTCTAGAACCGATAAATAAGGATGATATGAATAATACGATAGCTAAATTCCTAAAGACGAGGGGACAGGGACTTCATCATATCGCCTTTGCAGTAACTAATATAGAGAATGAGCTGAGAAAGATGGAAATCGAGGGATATCAATTAATTGACAAAACTCCTAGAATTGGGGCTATGAATAGGTTAACTGCTTTTATCCATCCGAAGTCATTCATGGGTGTTTTAATAGAGCTTGTCCAGACATGAGGCAAGATGAGAGGAATAAGCTTTATTTCTTTACATATTGATAATATCTTATGCCCAAGAAGAAAAAATATGAAGATATATTTGATTACATAGACGATATTTTCGAAGAGTTTGAAGAACAAATGAAGGAGTTCGAAAGAGAGTTCGAGAGGTTTACAAAAGAAGGTAAAGGAGAAGTAAAGACTTTTGGACCTTATGTTTATGGCTTTAGAATAACGGTAGGACCTGATGGAAAACCAAAGATTGAAGAGTTCGGCAATGTTGTGAGAAAAGTAGGAGGAAGAGAAAGGCCCTTAATCAGCGAAGAGAGAGAACCCTTAGTAGATATAATAGAAAAAGACGATGAGATAAGAGTTATAGCAGAAATGCCAGGTGTAGAAAAGGATAATATAAAGGTAAAGGTAGTTGAAGGAAACAAGCTTGTATTACAAGCTTCATCCGAAGATAGGAAATATTACAAGGAAGTTGAATTACCTGCAGAAGTTGATGATAAGTCAGCAAAAGCCACTTATAAAAACGGTGTATTAGAAGTTGTACTAAAGAAGAAACAGCCTAAAGAAGAAAAGGGTACTGAAATTAAAGTTGAGTAACAGTAGCTTTTTCACTTCTAACAAAGCTTAGCCCTGATGGATCTTGTAGTATTATAGTAAACTTAATTTTACCTTCTTTTGCATCTTGTAATTTTTTAATGCACTCTTCATCACAGAAATCTCCAATTGTATCTATTATATCTTCGATAAGACCCTCAACAGTGGTTATTATTCCCTGATAGAGTTCTCCGGGTTCAGTAGAGATGCCAAGTTCGGGTATCTCAAGCTGTGCTGTAGGTGACCTATAAACTAAGACGTTTAAGTCATCTTCACTCTTTACCTCAAACCTTATCTCGATGGGCTTAGACTCCTCAAATGGCTTTACAAGCTTCTCGTTAAAGCCACAGCTTGAGCACGAAAAGACTGTGATGTTTAAAATCCCTCCAGGGCCACTATCATAAACGTATTCACTATGTTTCAATGTATTTCTCTTACAGATGGGACACTGCAAGGTCTCCTCATA
The DNA here is from genome assembly GCA_026627305.1 of Sulfolobaceae archaeon. Lineage (GTDB taxonomy): Archaea > Thermoproteota > Thermoprotei_A > Sulfolobales > Sulfolobaceae > JAPNVD01. The sequence goes on along the minus strand of JAPNVD010000003.1, from coordinate 179,424 downwards.
AATTAATACCGGCATCATTTAGATCAAATTTATTTATAGAGTTGTAAAAAATAATGTTAGTGAATTTCAGATGGAATGAAATTACCTAAAGAAGATGATTCTGGAAATCGAGAGTATAAGCTTCTTATCCCACCTAATATTAATGAGCAGAGGCTCCAAGAATTAGCCACACAGTTAAAGTATAGGTTAGAGGAGGGCGGGGGTGAGGCTTTTTATATAATTGGCGTAGATAATGAGGGCACGGTAATTGGTTTACCAGAAAATGAGCTTAACGAGAGCATAAAGAACATTGAGAAGGTCTGTGAATTAGTTAATGCAAAGATAGTCTACAAAAGAATTGCTGAAGTGAAGAAGGATAGATATGTTGCTGAACTACTGATTAGAAACCATAGGTCATCAATACCTATTCAAATAAATGTTGCTATAATGGGTCATGTGAATGCAGGAAAGAGCACACTTACAGGGGCATTGATCTTAGGTAAACTAGACGATGGTAACGGTATGTTAAGAGCACAAGTAGCTAGGTATTTACATGAAGTAATAACGGGTAGAACTTCATCAATAACGCTTAGGCTTTTAGGTTTCGATGATAGTGGAAATAGCGTAAACTGGAAGCTTAGGGATCCATTGGATGAAGCTGAAGTAGCGCTAAACAGCTCTAAAGTTATCAGACTTATAGACCTAGGGGGACACGAAAGATACTTGAGGACAACACTAAAGGGACTGTTAGGATATGAGGTAGATTATGTCATGCTAGTTATTGGAGCTGATGACGGTCTTAGTGCAATGGGTAAGGAACATTTAGCGATAGCATCGGTTCTAAAGTTTCCAGTATTCGCGGTAATTACTAAAGTAGATAAATATCCTGAAGATAGAATCACTAGGATAATTAATGAATTAAAATCGGTCTTGAGGATACCTGGAATAAATAGGTTAGCAATGGTAGTAAACGAAGAAGATGAGTTATCAACAGCAGTAATGGCTATGCGTACAAATAAAGTAGTCCCCATATTTAAAGTGTCCAATGTAACAGGTTATGGTCTAGATCTACTGAGGAAGTTCCTGAATATGCTACAGCCTAGACCAAAGTTAAAGAGCAGTGATACACCCCTAGTTTACATAGATGAAACTTATAGCGTAACTGGAGTAGGAACAGTTGTACTTGGTTCAGTAGTTAGGGGAAGAGTTGCCACAGACGATCAGCTCCTCATTGGTCCGGATAATAAAGGAGAGTTTAAGGAAGTAAGAGTGAAAAGTATACAAGTCGATCATGTTTTCACAGATTACGTAAACTCAGGTACTATTGCCACTTTCGCACTACAAGGAATAAACAGAGAAGATTTGAGGAAAGGTATGGTAATGACCAAAGGTAAACCCAAGGGAGTGAGGACATTTAAGGCAAACGTAATTGTCCTACATCATCCTACAACTATCAAGACAGGATACGTCTCAACCATTCATCTCTACACTATAAGGCAGGCAGCTAGATTTGAAAACATAACTAAGGGATTATTGAGGACAGGAGATTCGTCAGAGGTGGTCTTACACTTCTTATATAAACCTGAATATGTAGAAAAAGGACAAATATTTATATTCAGAGAAGGGAGAACTAGAGGTTTAGGTGTGATAACTGAGATCTTATCTTAAGCCTCAGCCTTAGTCTTGAAGCACTCAATCAAATCTTTTATTATTCTCTCAAAAGCGGTATCTATAAGCCTAGCGCCTATACTTGCTATAACACCGCTAGGCTTTATATCAACTGAATACTTGATCAGATTGTCAGCTATCTGAATATCTGCATTAATGTTAACATTACTGTTGAGACCAGTTCCAGTGGATATTAGGTTTACCTCTTTCATAGGTTCAACAATGTTTAGTTTTACAGTAGCCTTATATTCACCTTTTATGAAACCTATACCTGTAGTTCCTGTGATTCTATATTCGTTCTCAGAGACCTTATTCATCTCCTTTAAACCTGGGAAACATGAAGCTACTTGCTCAGGATTTGATACTAAGCTCCAAATCTTTTGAGCAGAAGCATTTAAAGAAACCTGACCCTCAAATTTCATAAATATTAGTAAAACAAAGTACTATTTATGAATATCGGAGCTGTAGTACTTGCTGCAGGCGAAGGAAAACGTTTTGGGGGTAACAAGTTACTTGTGAAAATTCAAGGAAAGCCTATAATACTAAGAGTTTTAGAAGCGTTAAGCGATCTAGAAAGGGTAGTGATTGTAGGTAAATATGCTTTAGAACTCCTTCCTTTACTTAAGGATGAAGTGGTAATTTATAATCCAAGGTGGGAGGAGGGGATGAGTACTTCGTTGAAATTAGGAGTCCAGTTCTTTTACAACAAGCAAGGCATAATAGTAGCACTAGGAGATATGCCATTTATCACGAAGGGTATAGTGAATAACATAATATCATCCTATAAAGAAGAATGCGAAGCCGTAATACCTATACATGAAGGCAAACAAGGCAATCCAGTTTTATTATCCAAGAAAATATATGATAAAATTCTAGAATTGAAAGGAGATGTGGGTGCTAGATATATTCTAAAAGAACTTAAAAATCCTTGCTATGTGGAGGAGGGAAAAGAGGTTTTAATTGATATAGATACCCCTACTGACCTTGCCTCATTTTCTCAGCAGCCTCTTTAATAGCTTCAATAATGTTTTGATAGCCAGTACATCTACAGAGGTTTCCAGAGATCCCTTCTCTTATCTCTTCCTCAGTTGGGTTCGGATTTTCTTTTAGAAGCCAGTAAGCCTCCATTATCATACCTGGCGTACAGTAACCACACTGTAATGCATGTTTATCCCAGAACGCTTCTTGAATTGGATGAAGTTTCCCATCTGACGCTAAACCTTCTACTGTCAAGATATCAGCACCATCAGCCTCTACAGCCAATACTGTACAGGACTTTACAGACCTTCCATTCATTATCACAGTACAAGCTCCACAATTAGATGTATCACAGCCTATATGAACACCGGTGAAGCCAAGATCCCTTAATACATGTACTAATAACCTTCTTGGCTCTACTTCAGTTTCGTACAGTTTTCCATTAATTTTTAACCTTATTTTAACCTTCTGATCTGGCTCAAAGACTTTCATAACTATCACCTCTGTATTGCGGTTAATATAGCTCTCTTAGTTAAAACCTTTACCATCTTCTTTTTATACTCAGCAGAACCCCTAATATCCGCTTTAGGATTAGCGTAACTCATGGCTATTTCGCCTACTTGATCTAATACATCATCTGTTGGTCTTTTACCTTTAATTGCCTCCTCAGCTTTCGTAGGCCTTATGGGACCGTTACCTACTGCAGTTAACCCAATCCTAATATCATCAATAACATCACCACTCATCTTCAAAGCTACTGCAACACCAACTATAGCGAAATCTCCAGCTCTTCTCTCTAGTTTCTGATAAGAGAACTTATAATCCTTAAGGTTCTTGAACTGGATCTCAGATACTATTTCTCCAGGGTTCAAGTCTGTGGTGAATATATCTTTGATAAAACTCGAAATTGGAACAACTCTTTCACCCTTAGTGCTTATTATCTTAACCTGTGCATCTAGAGCAATCAATGCAGCAGGATAATCAGCAGCGGGATCGGCATGTGAAATGCTTCCACCTATTGTGCCCATGTTCCTCACTTGAGGATCTCCTATTTTAGATGCCGTTTCGCTTAACAATGGTATTTTAGCTTTTGAGATATCATAATGTGTAGTTAAGGCTCCTATCTTGTATGTATCTCCATCTAACTTAATGTAACTTAGATCACTTAAACGCCTTATTTCCACTAAATATGATGGTCTTAGTAACCTTAACTTGAGCATAGGGATCAAACTATGACCGCCAGCTAGAACTTTAGCATCCTCATGACTTTCTAGAAATTCTAGGGCTTCTTTTATGTTATCTGGAATTACATAACCGAACTTCGGAGGATACACAACAACTAAGTACAGATATTAGCTTTTATTTTTTTATGTAAACGTGATTATGCATATTTCCATAAAATATCTCTATATTTAACGACTTCTCCTACAACTATTACCGCTGGAGACTTTATATCATTCTCCTTTACTAGTAGATCTATATCTTTTAATCTACCAGTAACAACCCTTTGGCTAGGTAGAGTACCATTCTCTATTATAGCTACTGGCTCTTCAGGACCTCTCTTCTTCAATAATATTTGCTTAAGTTCAGATATGATATGTAAACCCATTAGAATAACAATAGTACCCTTCTTCGGTATGTAATCTTCATCTATTAGTTTATCATCCGCTCTAGTGCCTGTAATAACGGTAAAGCCTGAAGAAGCCCACCTTGTAGTAACGGGAATCCCAGCATAAATAGGGACACCAGTAGCACTAGAAATTCCAGGTACTACTTCACATTCTAGACCATTTTCGATAACATATTTACATTCCTCCTCGCCCCTACCAAAAACATAGGGATCTCCACCCTTTAGCCTCACAACTATTTTACCCTCTTTAGCCTTATTTACAAGGAGTTTATTTATCTCTTCTTGTAAGCTAGCTTGACCCAACTCTTTACCGACATAAACTAGTTCTGCTCCATCTTTACAATTGTTCAGCAATTCCTTAGAGACTAATCTATCATAAACAACAACATCCGCCTTTTGCAAGATCTTTAAACCTTTCACCGTTATTAATTCTGGATCTCCAGGTCCGGCTCCTACAATATAAACTTTTCCCATCATTTTTTACTGAAAAAATGAAACTTATAAAAATTTTAGTAAATCATCTCAGAACTTATATTTAATATTTCCTTGTCTTCGAGGAAATAGATCTTGTTCCATTTCTCCTTTTCCATCCTGTTTATAATGCCATTCAGCACTGTTACAGCATTGCATATGGGGTCTTTACAACCCGTATATATTACCTCAGTATATTTTATTTTACTAGCCAATTTCTCTTCTACCGGTTCACCACTACTCAATATCACTACTTGTCTATTCCTTGTAGAGAAAATGGGAGAGTGTGAAAAGAGTTCTAGCCTTTCAGCATTTGCAGGCTCTCCGAATATTTCAAACATCTTCAACATGAGATAATAAGCTATACCATAATTCCCTAGAGAACCCACAAAGAATGGAGATCTACCTATCACAAAATCTTTAGCTATTACAGGCTTTTCGACCTCTAGAGAGGCTATTGAGTATAAAGCACTGACGCTTAGTAAAAAGGACTTAATTCCAGGCAATATATATTGGGATTTATAAGGAATCTCTACAACAAAATCAACGTTTTTTGCCAGTTCTGACTCCCTGTTTGCTGTTACTGCAATAGTGTGTATTACCCCCTTATACCTCTTGGCTAACTCAATTACGCTTCTTGTCCTACCAGAGACTGAAACTAGAACTAAGGGCTTATCAATTTCATAATAAAGAGCGTCATGAGGATCTATAGCCCTAAACCTTCCACCTGTCTTGCCTTCTATAACAAGGGCTGCTGCATAAGAATCTCCAGCCCCAGTCACATAGGCTTGGTCTAGTATTATCTCGGATCTAACCCTAATATCACCGATGATTTCATTTCTAATGGCTGAAATATAATCCATGAGTTTATTTACTCCATAGCATTAATAAAAAGTTGTGAAGATATTAATAGAAGCTGGACTAATAGTAGGGACTGCTGAAAGTGTGAGAAATGCTTATCTAGGAATAGATTCAGGTATAGTAAACGTAATTAGTAAAGAGAAGCCACCGAGCTTTGAAGACGCAGAGCTCCTATTAGGAGGTAAAAATAGGGTAGTTACACCTGGCTACATCGGTTTTGATATCTTTCCTTCTGTATACCCCTTTAGGTTCAAGTTGTTTTCAAAAAAGCTCACATTAAAAGACATTTACAGTACCTTAGATAATAATGATATATACCAATTCTCACTAATTTCAGCGTATCATCTATTGAAAATGGGTATAACCACTGCTGTAATAAGTGATAAAAATGTAGATACAGCAGCAAGAGCTTTTATGGATGTAGGGATTAGACCACTAATTACAATCAATGTTGGATGTAATGACTTTCCACAGGATTGGGAAAAGGAGTTAAGAACAGTTAGTAGTAGGTGGGGTCTTAATAACGTTGTATTGAAGGTTTGCGATCAAAATGAGCTAAAGAGCGTACTAGAGATTTCGTCACAATATAAAATCTTAACAATCCTAGATAACAATGTGACTATTAGTCCAGAATTATACAATGAACTAATAAAGAACCAAAACATCAGATTGGCAGCGATAAGTACTAAAAGAAATGATATTGATCTTCTCATAAAATCTGGAGCAGGAATATTAATTAATCCATATAAAGACGATGTGCAGGTTAAAGGAGCTAAGCTTGGAATCTCCCTAGGGCTTTCCCCAACTCAAGATATAAGGCAAGATATATCTTCATTAGTACTTAAGGGATATTTAAGTGCAAGAGATGCGTTCTTTGCATTAACTCAGTGGGGATGCTCTATAGCTGGAGTTAAAGGAGGATACATTGAAGTTAATTCACCTACGGATATCTTGATCTATTCCTATGAAGAACCTCCTTCCTTCCCAATAGATTATGATGAACCATACTCCACAGTTTTGTTCAGCACATACAATTTAGAAACAGTAATTATTGACGGTGAGGCTTATCTTGATGGTGGAGTTCCCTTAAACGTTGGCATAAAGGATGTTGAAAAAGCAATAGAGAGGTTGAACGAATTTGATAAAAGAAGTGGCAGGAAAGCTAGGCCTTTGGAAAAAAATTGAGATAGTTGGAGATCTAGCAATTATAGGCATACCATTCGATAAAAAGCCCGAGGATATGATACAATTTGCTAATGAAATCTTAAAGGAAATGCCTTATATTAAGGCAGTTTGGGGGAAATATAGGGACGTTGAAGGTGATTACAGATTAGCCACGTTTGTTCATATAGCAGGAGTGAATAAAAGCGAGACTCTATATAAAGAGCATGGATGTGTATATTACCTAGATATCACTAAAGTTTTCTTTTCATCAAAGCTCTCCTATGAACACATAAGAGTTGCAAATCAGGTCAAAAGGGGGGAGACAATAATAAACATGTTTGCGGGATTTGGACCTTTTTCTATACTCTCCTACGTGAAAGGTGGTGCTAGAAGAGTTTACTCCATAGATATTAACCCTTATGCCTACTACTACATGAAGGCTAATATAGATCTAAACAAGGCTTATGGAGTAATTCCCATGTATGGAGACGCATTTAAGAGAATTTACGATATCGATGAGAAAGAAATAGACAGGATTATTGTACCTCTTCCAGAGAAGGGTGAAGAGGCATATGAAGTAGCTTTACAAAAGGCTACAAGTGGTAAGACAATAATTCATTTGTATGCACAGATAGATGTTAAAAAGGATGAGGACCCAATTAAGAAGGCTTTAGAAAAATATCCTAAGGCGTTTTTTGCGAGAGTTTTAAGAAGTGTAAATCCACATGTTTATCATGTAGTTCTTGATATCAAAGCATAAAATTTATACCCCATTTTGTAAAAACAGATTGAGCTTCATGTCATCTAAAGAGGAGGTTCTTGATATAATAAAGGGAGGAAAAGTAGACTACGTTAGAGTAGAGTTTATTGATCTTAACGGCAATATGAGGGGAAGATCACTAAGGAGAGCGGAATTCGAGAAAATCATAGAGGAAGAGAAAGGGGTTATGTTTTCTCAAGCCTTATTATTCATGGATTTTGAGGAAAACCCTTTGACCCAATCTTTTGAAGATATACTCGCATATCCTGATCTTTCCACCTTTACTTTAATACCATATCTAGAGAGAACTGCTATAGCACTGTCATATTTACGCACTCCTGACGGACTAAACTCTCCTTATTGTAGTAGAAGCGTTCTCAGTAAAGCAACAGAAACGCTAGGAGAAAAAGGAATTTCCATAGAGGCATCCTTTGAACCAACTTTCTATATATTAGACCCAAACACTCTAAAACCTAAAGACGAAGCTAAAGCATTCTCTTCTGAGGGATTACTTTATGAACAAGATCTGTTAAAAAATGTGGTTAAAAATCTTGAAACAATGGGTATTCAAGTTCAATTTACTAATAAACATTACGGACCTGGTCAGTACGAATTATCATTAGTGTTAAAAGAGCCCGTACAAGCAGCTGACTCACTCATAATGGCTAAACAAGTTATTAGAGACACTGGCAAATTGTTTAATTCCATCATAACGTTTATGCCAAAACCTCATGTGGATTTACCAACAAATAGTATGGATTTATTTATAAAGCTTAAAACTCCTGATAAGAAGAAATTAGTAGACCTTAACGATACTTATGGTTTACATAAGCTATACAAAAACTTCCTTTCGGGAATCTTGCATCATCTTAAAGCAATTTTAGCCTTTTCATTACCATCAATTAATTCTTATAAGAGAATATTTGATATATTCACATCTAAAGTTATCGGAATAAGTACAGAAAGGCACTTCATGATAAGAATACCTAACAACTTTAAAGATACCGGCATAATAGAGCTACGAATTTCTGACTCACTAGCTAATCCATACCTAGTGCTAGCTTCAGTAATATATGCGGGATTACAAGGAATTGAGGAAGGTATTGAATATGACATAGGTAAAGAGATTGATAAACCACCTTACAATTTGAGGGAGTCTCTATATTCTCTTGACAAGGATACGTACTTAAAGAGTAAATTAGGAGAGGAGTTGGTTAATATGTACATAAAGCTAAAAATGAGAGAAGTCGAAAGCTTTGAAAAACACATTTGCGATTGGGAATTCAAGACTTATTTGAAGACTGGGTATTAGAAGTTTGAGCCTCTTTCTTACTCTCCTGCTGTTTTTTCTCCTCAACAAATTTCTTTAATAAGTTAACGTTATCTTCATAGACTGTCTTTCTCCTCTTATCGATAGGAATCTTATACTTCTTTGCTTCCTGAATCGTCAATCCTGCCTTTTCTAGTTCACCTTCACTAAATCCTCTACCTATCTTTACGTTTTTCCTTTCAGTAGATAATTCGAAACGATAAGTTGGCCTCTTTACTACTGGTTTAAGCCCTGTCACAATAAAATGGAAAATAATATTGGATTAAAAATTTAAGGTGACGACAAAGCGATATAGTCCCAGTAAATTTTATGGAATCTAAACGCAAAATTCCATAAAAATTCTGAAGGAGGTGAATAAGGTAAATGTGTATCATAATTATATGTAGACATTACAGCTTTGCCTAACTCGGTAATAATAAAGCAGGAAACAAAACCATCATATTTAGTCTTAGCCTCTCCTCCACTGATCTCTTCCGTTATCCTTTTGCTCACTACATCAGCTTGACTCACTGCAGACGCTATAGTCTTTATTCCCGAAAAATCCGTTGCATCACCGATAACGAAAACTTCGTTATAGTCTAAAGGATTTAAAGTATTCCTATCCACGGTCAACCAACCGCTTTTAGAACTAAAAGGCAAAGTTTTAGCTAAATTCGTACCCTCAGCTGGCGGAACACCTATTAGTAAGTCATACTTTATCTCCTCACCATCCTGGAACTTAATACTGTTCTTTGTAACGCTCTCTACGATTAGGGGACTCCTATCTTCTATACCTTTTTTATTAAAAATCTCTTCAATAAAGTCTTCAGGAGCAACAGGAGCAGTATAGATAACGTTAATTTTATCCTTAAACAAATCCTTCAGCAGAATAGCAAAGCTCATAGGTACAGGTATACAGGGATAAGGAAGCTTGGTAACACTAATTACAATTGTTGTTCCTTCCTTAATGTTTTGTAATAGGTTCCTGATCTTTCTAGCACCATCTAGATCATAAAAAGTCAACATATTTCCTCTCAGACCTGGTATCCTTTCCCAATTATATTCAACGCCAGTAGATATAACAAGATAATCGTAAGAATACTCTTTCTTGTTTACAGTAATTATCTTCCTATCATCCAAATTAACCTCTGTTACTTCCTCGATTTTTAACTCAATTCCAGGGTTAATCAAGTCCTTTATGTTCTTCACTAAGACGTCCTCTTCATCTAGCAAACCTAGACTATAAAATAACAATCCAGGATAAAACACATGATAATCTTTCTTATCAAATAACACAATTTTTACTAAATTCCTTTCAACTTCATCCTTTAAGTTATGATATAGCTTGTTGGCTGCAGTCACTCCACCTGTTCCACCACCAATAATTGCAATAGTCTTCATATGGTATAATTATTGAAAAGCAAAATTTAAACCTTTTTATAAATAAAAATACTTAATTTAAAAAGGATAATATCAAGAATAATTTCTTATATTTCGATCTTGAGATAAAATGGATGCTCTCCTTTAATTTCAACATTTTTAAGTTCAAGAAATCTTTTTATAACCTCAATGTTAGTTCTTGCATGTAAGGTCAGTTGTGAACCAGTATATTCACCACCATAAAGCCCTGCATAAAGCATTAACATATCGCTCATATGTCTATCTACAGCAGCCTTAGTATTTAGATCCTCAATTAACTGTTTAGCCGCTTCCTCACCAACTATTTCAGCCCTCTTTCCTCTTTCACCTAGAGAGTCTGAACCCATAAAGCTCTTCTCTCCTATAGCGTCTAAAAAGATACCAGAACCCCTACTACTCTCGTTAGTTCTTATATCTTTCTCTATCTTAATATTAACGCCAAGCTTTTCTAATGCCTTTTTAGCTGACTCAGCTTGCCTTATGGCTATATGTTCTGGCAAATTAGATACGTGAGAAATGCCCACTATCTCTATTAGTTTTCCGAATTCCGTTAGACTGAACTTCTTCGGCTCACCTCTCACATCACTGACTTCAACTTCACCTCCTCCCTCAGGATAATGCCCTCTCTTTATCAATCTGATATTCACAACTATCCCAATTTTGTTCAAGATCTCCAAGAAGGTGTACTTAATGTAATCAATGGAAGGACTTTTTGGTACATCGGTACCACCTTTCAACTTAATCCTTATCTTCCGATTGATCATCAAGGGCAAGATCGTTTGGATTATCAGTGTCACACTACCTGCAGTGCCAACATCGAATGTAAAATCCCCTTTTTCCACCAGACCTTGAGGCTTGAACTCGAGCCTTGTGGAGTTAAGTGTATCACCCTTAGTTATAGCATTTGTTAGCTCTTTTACTACTCTAACTGCAGTTAAATGTTGTCTCTGAAGCCCAGGCTTAGGTCTATTAGCCCTTATGTTATATATCACAAAAGGTTTATTTGTTAACGCTGACAAAGTTAATGATGTCCTCAGTATCTGACCTCCACCCTCACCAAATGATCCATCTATCTCTATCATTTCAAGGTGATAAGAGTTGAGAGTTAAAATAAAGTCACTTGTACATATTGAAGGTGAAGAGGAACTAGTTATTATACCGGTTACAAAAAAAGGGAGCTACATACTTGCAATAAACTTTTATGAAGATGTTCCAGAAGGAAGAGCCCTAAGGTTAGTAATCGTATATGATAAGTACGACACGGTCCCCTTAGACACCTTTAGCTTTATTAAGGGTAAGAAGACTTATGTTGACGCTGAGGGGGTTGAAGAAGCTATTAAACTGATATCAAGTGTAATAAGAGTCGAAAAAAGGGTACCAATGTATAGTTTACCGTTCTTCTTCGATATCGAGGTCCTTAACGAGGTTGACGCTAACGTTAGAGGAGTTAAGGGCTTTATCAACTATGTCAATAAGTATGGGAATATTGATATAAATAAACTAAAGAACCTAGTGCCGCTAGAAATAATCGAAAGTTAGTAACACTCCACTTTTGGTTCATACGCATGTAACGCTTCTAAAACTTCATTGAGATAAGGCGAGCTAATTCCACCTAAGCGCTTAACCTTTAAACCAGCGGAAACTACAGCAAATTGAAGTGCCTTCTTTATGTCACCATTAGTTTCAATTAACTCATAGTTAAACGCGGCATCAAATACATCCCCTGCACCTGTAGTATCAACAACTTTTTCAACTCTATAAGCCTCAGCATAACACTCTTTACCTTCAGTTATGACTCTAGCCCCTTTGTCACCCATTTTAATTACGATATACTTCGCATCTATGCGATCTTTAATAGATTCATATTCCTTCTTGTTCACAAATAATACATCAACGTCCACATTACTTATCTCTCCCGCGTAAGGACCGGGATCATAAGAAACTAGTTTAGCTTTAGGATCTTTAATTACAAGGTTAGGAGGTACAGAAGCGAAGTGTATAACATCGAATAGTCCTAAATAGTTCATTATATCCTCTTTCCTTAAAGCTAAAAATGAGCCAATCCTCCTAATCATGGATATTGAACCACCATCTCGTAAAAAGATCAATGCTGCACTAGGAGGCATCTCTACCTCTTCAACATAATCTAATCCAACCCCCAACTCTGCTAAGCTCTTCATTAAACTTAAAGCTATGTCACTTTTTCCAACCTTTGCTAATAACTTAGCACTATGTCCGAGCTTTACAACAGCAGCGGCGTAGTTTGTAGCAGCTCCTCCTGGTAGTATCTCAAATACGTCAGTGTAATACGAAGCATCTGTTGGAGGTATAAGGTCTGCTTTAATTATTACATCAATGTTAAATTTTCCTATAGCTAGATGTAACACCCTCATTAATATCCCTCAGACAGCCGCCACTTCTTCACGCTTCTGTCCCAAAGGTCTTCATCACAAGGCAAAATTGAAGTTTAAAGTTAAAATATTTATCGCACTATTGAGACTCCTCCTCTTTAAAAAATTCGTTAAGAAAATCATCAACCATCTGCTTTTCTCCAAACACAGTTAAATCGTCTATCTGGTCATCATAGTAGTTATTAATGAATTTTACGATCTCTTGAACGTTGGGTGAAAACTCGCTAAGGACTTCACCACCATCTAGTTTATCGTTTTCATAAACAGCGATAGCCTTATTCTTAAATACCATTATCTTAATCTCAGCTATTACTTTTCCATCTTCAACTTTTTTGAAAATAGTTATGTTAAGTAAAGGTTCCGTCATTCCATGCCTTGTATACTGAGCAAGCTTTAACATGGATAACACCTACTGTAGGGTTTTTAGACCATTACCAGTTAGTACAAGAACCACATTATCAACTTTACCTTCATTAGTTATAAATTTTTTAAAAGCTGCCCAAACAGTAGCAGAACTGTATTCTACAAGTAATCCTTCTTTAGCTAGATCCTTGTGAGCATCAACTATTTCATCATCACTGACAATAATACAATCGCTGAGAACCTTAACCATATCATCTAAAAAGATTGGATTTGTTGAAACTAAGGCATCTGCAATTGTAACTAGCTTTTCAGGCGGTTTATATTCAATATTTTTAAATTTAGAGCAAACTGGGCTTACTTCCTTAGTCTGAACACCCACGATTTTAGGTTTATGATCAATTGCGCCCGATCTTAACATATGCTCAAATCCCTCATTAACACCTAGAAGAAGCGTTCCAGCTGAAATTGGTAAAAACACATAGTCTGGAACTCTCCAACCTAGATCTCTAACTATCTCATAAGCTAAGGTCCTTATCCCATCTCTAAATTGAGGCTGTAAAATATGTGACGCATAATAATAACCTTCTTTCGATGCCTCTTCTGCAGCCTTAGACACATTTTCTCTACTTCCAGGTACTTTTACAACTTTGGCACCGTAAGCTTGGATTTGAGCTAATTTTGCACCTTTAGCAGTTTCGGGCACAAATACCTTGACTTCAATCCCTGCAGCTGCTCCGTAAGCGGCAATTGATGCACCTGCATTGCCAGAGGAATCTTCAGTTATCCTAGTGATACTATTCTGTTTTAGATACGAGATTAACGTAACAGATCCTCGATCCTTATACGAGCCTGTGGGATTTAGAAAATCTAACTTAAAATAGACCCCTCTTTTAGATATCATTGGTGTATTTCCTTCCCCTAAAGAAATCCACGATTTAATATAAGGGAAGTTCTTTTTAAAGTCCTCCTTGACAAAAGGATAGTCTGGAACCTCCTTAAATGGACCTCCGCATCTCTTACATCTGACTTCTAGCCCCTCCCTTGGGGCACCACATCTCATACATACTGTGACCATGCTTACGTTTATTAACGCTCGCATTTTTAAAAATATTGATGAAAAAATACTACCTCCTAGTACTTCTGCTAGCGTTCTCACTGATAACCCCTATTGCACATTCTGTAAATATAATTGATATCTATTATAACGGCACGGTCATATTTTACCTGGACAACGTATCTAAAGTAACCTTAATAGGAACAAATATTGAGAATTTGAGAGTCATAGGCTCAAACTATATTCAAAACAACAGCGAATTAATCTTAGAGAACCCTAACATACCTACTGAAATTGCTTATAATGCTAAGTTAGGTAATGAAATAATAATAAATGAAAGTTTCAATGCTTTAATAAACGTAACCCTCCCATCTAATTCTAACATTTATTATTTAAAACCATTACCGATCAACTTTGTTGTAAATCCAAGGGGAATAACGGTAACATTTAACTCTTCAAGCGTTGCTGTTTTCTATGGATCTATACAAACTCCTTACACACAGATTGGTCAGAACGAAAACTTCTATATAGTCTTAGCTAGTTTAATTGTAAGCACTTCCATTACTGTCTTTCTGATATACTTACTTCTTAAGGAGAGAAGAAAAGAATTGTTTACCAAAGTTGAGCCCGTTCTGGAAAATCCAGATTCTTTAGATGAAAGAGACGAAGAGATACTTAAATCGATAAAAGAGGGGTTAAATACGATAGCTAAGATCTCACAAGCCACTGGAATCCCTAGAGCAACGGTATATAGAAGGTTAAAAAGGCTTGAGAAGCTTGGATACGTGAAAGAGATGAGGACTAAGGGCAAAGTTATTTACATAATAAATGATAATAAGAAGGAGTAACAAACTCTTAAAAGTTTTAAACATTATAATAGAAAGATGTGAACGACTGTAATGCTGCAGTTGTCGTGTTTTTCATTGATGGTAGCGTACTAGTGATAAAGAGAGTTGAAAATCCCCATGACCCATGGAGCGGGCAAATGGCACTACCAGGAGGAAAGAGAGAGGATAATGAAAGCTGTGAGGAGACAGCAAAAAGAGAAGCCTTTGAAGAAGTAGGAATTAGACCTAATAACCTTCAGTTCATAGGTATTTATTCGCCTAATAACTTTCCCTCCCTGAAAGTTTATGCATATCTTTCTTGCTTAAAAGAGAGAATAGATCCTAAGATAGATCCTAAAGAGGTAGATAAGGCGTTTTGGATAAGATTAGAGGAGCTCCGCAATGAAGGCAACGCGTTCTATTATGGGCAGTATAGAATATGGGGGATGACTTACAGGATTTTAAGGGATTTCATTAATAAAAAGATCTACCTCGAATGTCAGTCCGACAACGATTGATAAATCACCCATCATTGCCGTCACCATTCATCATTTCAATAATAGATTCTCGTACTCCTTTACATATTTAACGCTTCTCTTAGTATCGCTGAAAAGCGTCGATGCTTCTTTAATATCTTCAGTTGTTATTGTATTTCTCCCATTCCTCTGAGCAATTATCTGTGCTGGTTCTAAGAGCTCTACTGCATACCTTAAACTGCTCTCCACACCTAATTTCGTTAAATAATCTAATGCATCGTTATCTATGATAATATCCATCTCGTTAGCCCTTATCTTGATGATCTCTTTTATTTCTTCAGCATTATAAGGTCTTGTGGGTATTATCAATAGCCTATCTAGTAAGTCCAACGGTATACCATGAGGCGATTCGATATCAGTACCTCTAATTTTAGTAATCCCTCTATTACTTGCAAGTATGAGGATAGGAGATAGATCTGATTCTAACGCCCTAGTTAAGAACGAGAAAGCCTCTATATCAAGCATATGTGCATCATCAATGAATAGAACTCCAGGAACGAGCTCGGCATTACCTCTATTTATCATATCTTTTACTAAATTATCCACTTCTTTCCTTATATCTTGGTTTATTTCCCTCTCCGTGAAGAGGCTGAAGAGTGCTGTTATGGAAATGTTTCTTGCTGCTGCATTAAGATCTAGATCATGTAAAGTAACTGTAAATGTAATCTCCTTTTCCTTCTTCACTGGTCCTGTTGGTAGATCTAAATACCTTACAGTCTCTATATCATAAGTTTTTGCTCCTTCAATTCCTTTAGCCTTACCTTCTTTTACCACTTCGCCGGTGTTAGCGTCTATCCAGATCAAATCTCCCTTTCTAACAGGTAATCTCATTAATTGCTCGGCGATCTCTTCACCTACTCTCAATGTCATACTATCATCCTTAGTGACTAATGTTAGCTCAGCCTCTCTGGGGACTTGAACATAAGGGTTCATCCTACTCCTAGCCACCTTAATCTTTATATCTTTGACACCGCCTTCATACACTAATCTCTTCTCCCTTATCCTTACACCTATAGATTTCCTTATGGCTTGCGTTAGAACTTCAGTCTTTTTCAGTTCGGTTGAATAAATTTCAGCAGCGTTTATCATATTAAATGGCGTATCTTCTCCTAATTCTCTAGCTATAGCTACAGCTAATGCAGTTTTACCTGTCCCTGAAGGTCCAACAAACAATATACCCCTTCCTGCCATCTTCCCTTGTTTGATCAGTTGAACGACAATCCCAGCTGCTTCTCTAGCCTCAAGCTGACCTACCATTCCATCAGCCTTAAACTTGGGTTTACCCTTTTCGTCTAACCCTAAACCGGTAATGTGACTGTGAATGCTAGCCTTTTCCCTTTCGGTTTTTCTAATCTCCTTTATCTCGGCCATGATCAAAAATTAGTTTAAACAGAGGGTTTTTAGATTTATCTTTCAGCAAAATTAAATAAATATCTCTTTAACGACTTTGTAATATTTTGATGCTGTCATATCCCAATTATACTGTAAAGAACTTTCATAACTCCTCTTGCTAAATTCATTCATAATGTTTTCATCTTCTAAGATGTATTCCAATTTTTCAGCTGCACCTCTAAAATCCTTATAGTTTACAACAAAGCCGTTAACCCCATCCTTTACAATTTCTGGTAATGAGCCTCTGTTGTATACAACAGCAGGAGTACCACTAGCATTAGCTTCAACAACAGTCATTCCCCACCCTTCTATAAATGAAGTAGAGAGCAAAGCCCAAGAACCTTGATACAATCTTACCTTATCCTCTTCACTAACTTTACCTAAATACTTGATGTTAGGAGAATTGCCTATGGCTTTCACGACCTCTTCTCTCAATTCCCCATCTCCAGCAATATATAGCTTAGCGCTTTTCACTCTGATTCTCCTAAATATCTCTATAGCATCTAATGGATTCTTATACTTCTTTAACCTACCTATCCAAAAAACCGTGGGCTCGTCAAATTTTGATCCTGGTTTATACTTCTCATGATCTACTCCATTCTTTATCACAGTTATTCGTTCTTCATCTATACCAAAACGCTTCACTAACTCACTCTTCGTAGTATCTGAAACTGCTATGAGCCTATTATAGAACTTTAGACCTCTTTCAGCAAACCTAATAATTCTAGCAAGTAAAGGATTCAGTTCAAATTCGACCACGTCTTGATGAACATGATGAACTAGCCCTATAGTTCTTTCATTAAATATCTGCGAGAAAAACGGAACTGCATGAGCTACACTATCTATAACTACATCATAGTTTTTTGCTATAAAAGGAGAATGTAGATGTAAAGTGAACTGCCCTCCTCTTCTAATTACCTTTATACCATCTAATATCTCGTATTCTTCTAGACCTTTAACACTTTCAGCTAGCCAATAAACCTCAAGATCATAATCCTTTACTAGCCTTTTCCCTATTTCTCTCAAGACCTCTTCCGCACCCCCTGCTTTAGGATGTTTCGGATCTCTATGGTTGACAAAGAGCAATTTCACAAAAATCTTTTAAAAGATGTAGTATAGAAAATTAATACTAGAAAAGGGGCCGTAGTCTAGCCTGGACTAGGATGCGAGGCTTGGGCCCTCGTGGTCGCGGGTTCAAATCCCGCCGGCCCCATTCATCTCAAAACAATTATCGTAGTCTGCAAGTAAACTGCCAGAATCGCAAATATCACTTCTATTAACCATATGATTGCGACTATCTGATATTCCTTGAATCTACCTCTTTTCATTATTATGTGCGTTAAAGATTGAGGTTTACCATCCCAACTAAGCGTGCCGTCCTCTTCTACCTTACCAAAGGAAACACCCTTGAACTTAGTTCTAGCCTTTAGAATGAATTCTAAAACATATGGGAGATAGAGGATGAAAAGGGCTGTGTACATATAGCCTGCTATACCTATAGAACCTATAACAGAGCCTACAAAGTATGTGCCTATATTACCTATAAAGACCTTAGCTGGATATTTATTGTAATATAAGAAGGCTATGAGACTAACAGCAAGAATTAGAGCTAGATAACCTGCAACTATAGTAAATCCTCCGCTCTTTATAGATGCTATAAACAAAGCTAATGACATAATTGCCCCCATGCCTGCACCTAGACCGTTAAGCCCTTCTAACATGTTAAAGGCATTAGAAGCTATTGTAAGGCTTGCTGGAATTATTATAACATAAAAGAATATACCGAAGTTTATTGGACCAATAAAGGGTATTGAAATCGTGCTGTGACCAGAGCTATATATGATTAAAGGTACTGACGCAAAGGCAGGAAGTATAGCCCTAATTGATTGCCTCAAATTTAAGACATCATCTAGTAGACCTAAATAAGCTATCAGTAATGAGGAGAGAAGGACAGGAATTATAACATGAGTATAATTACCATCTAGCAGAAGTAACGTGAACGCACCAGCAACGAAACCTGTAACTATCCCTACACCCCCTAATTGTGCTACTTCGGGTTTATCTGGTTTATTTACATCCTTTCCCAAAAAGCCCCTACTTTTCGCAATACCTATGATCCATTTAGTAGAAATAAATGTAAGTATAAAAGCTACTATAGGAGGAATTATAAGCTCAGCTAAATTCAATTTAATACCTCCTCTTCACAGTAAAAACAGCGAGGTACTCTAAAACTTTTTTCGCAAGCTCATTTCTAACGTTAATCTTATTTAAATAATCTAAAGCCTTGTTCATGTAATCCTCAGCGAGTTTATACGAGTAATCTAGAGAATACTTCTTTATTATATCTGCAGTTTGACTTAACTCTTCACGGCTTAGATTTCTATTACCCAAATTCTCTTTTATTATCTTCTTCTCTTCTTCAGGGGCTTCATCTAACGCTTTTAAAACCAATATAGTCTTCTTACCTTCTCTTATATCACTAAATACTGGCTTACCTAACGTCTTCTCATCTGCTGTCAAACCAAGGATGTCATCAACGATCTGAAATGATATTCCCAAATTTATACCATAATTGAATAAATTATTTACCTCCTCTTCATTAGCGTTACCTATTAAAGCTCCTAAACCTGCTGAGGCTGCAAATAAATAGGCAGTTTTCTTCTCAATCATTTCTAGATATTCCTGAACTGTTATATCCCATCTGTTTTCAAATGACATGTCCATAGCTTGTCCCTCAGATATCATTACTATGGCATTCGAGAACATATCAAAGATCTTATACATCCTTTCAGAGTCTAACCCTCTAGCAGCCATGTTAAGTAACCTAAAAGCTTCAGCATGAAGTAGATCGCCAGCCAGTATTGCCATTGGTACACCATACTTAACGTGAACTGTAGGTACTCCACGTCTGAACGAATCCTGATCCATAATGTCATCGTGGATCAGCGTAAATGTATGAAGAACTTCTACTGCAGCTCCACCGTAATATCCTCTCTTTCTCTCTCCCCCAACTAAATCCAATGAAGCTACTAGAATTGTTGGTCTTAGCCTCTTACCGCCAGTCCTAATCAAATGCTTTGAAGCTTCATATAGTTCGCGAACTTCGCCTTTTATTTCTCCTTCCATTAATGTATTTACATTATCTGTAATCTCCTTTATGTAATCATCAATGTCGCTCATATTTTCCCAGTTCTTACTCTATTAAAAGCAGATAAGCTTATCTCTCTTTCTTCCATCCATTCTTTCAACCTTCCAAATATTAGAACAGGTCTCTGTTTGAACTCCGCAATATTTCTGGAACCCGTTAGGAACATGGCTGCCTTTATCTCAAACATTGTCATCTTGAGGAACTCTAGCAGTTTTTCATAACCGGCAAAAGCGTTTCTAAGAGCTGGTAATGCAAAACCAGCAATATTCGCACCTAAAGCTATAGCCTTAGCAGCATCAAGTCCATTCCTAATACCTCCACTCCCTATAATAAACGCGTCAGGAACCGCATATCTGACCTCTACTATAGATGCGGCAGTTGGTAATCCCCAATCAGCAAAATTTTCGGCAGACTTAGCCTTCCATAATCCTCTACGTTTATCCCTTATCATCTCCATTACAATCCAACTGGTTCCACCTTGCCCTGACACATCAAAATACTTGAAGCCATACCTGTTCATAAGCTGTGCAGTCTCTAATGATATACCGCTACCGGTCTCCTTGATGATTATGGGCACACCCAAATCCTTCTGGATATCCCTTAATTTCTCTAGTATGCTAATGTTATAAGCAGGTTCTCCTTCAGGCTGAAAGACCTCTTGTGCAGCGTTAAAGTGAACAGCTATTGCATCTGCCTCGATCATCTGAACAATCTCCTGGAACTGCTTTAAACCATAACCTTTCTCTACCTGAGGGGCACCTATGTTAGCTAATAATAGTGCGTGAGGTGCATTTTTTCTAACTATTTCAAATGTATGTCTCACCTCGGGATGCTCTACAGCAACTCTCTGACTACCTACACCCATTCCTAAGCCTAACTCTTCCACAGCTCTCGACAAAATGTCATTTAATTTTCCAGCCTCCTCGGGTCCCCCAGACATTCCTGTAATAATTATTGGTGCATTAAGCTTTTTCTTAAACACCTCAACCTCTGTTGATACCTCATCAAAGTCTATGCCAGGCATAGCTTGGTGTATGAGCCTTACATCCTCTAGTAATGTAGAAGTATATCTCTCCACATCCTCAAACAATGCAATTTCTAGATGCTCAGTCTTTCTCCTTATTGTAGAAGATATATTATTGCACCCCAGGAGATAAGATATTTGGTAAGTTTATAATTTCAACTATTGAAGCATATTTGTCATCCCATATCCACTTGAGCTTTGAGGCTATGTATGGAACCTTTAAACCATAAATTAGATCCCATAAGGAATTCTCTACATCAATAAGTTTCTCTGAAAAAGAGGTTACAAAATCCAAGACCAGAGTACCCGATAAGTGGATTAACGCATCATCGATATATCTTATATCCTCAGTGAGTGGAAAATAACCTAGATATTTCAGTTCTAATCCACTAGCTTCAATCAAAACAGGCTCTTCTCCTTCCCTATACAACAAGCTATGGTTGTTCTTTTGGGCAGTTCTCAAAGCCTTGATTAAACTGCTGTCAAATAACGCATCATCTATAAGGTTTAAGATTTCGAATTTCTCATCTTCGTTTATTGGCAAATCGCATAATTCCGTACTTAGATCAATATAACGTTTTGACGCAAATATGTAATAAGACGAGAAGGGAATCGGATACCTCTCTTTACTTATAATCTCCTCAGCTTTTTTGCAGGAAAATCCTGTTGCCTCTTTAAACGTTTCAAAGAACTCACTTGAAAGGGTTCCAGAAAGTATAGGCGATTCCTTAAAGTCCGCAAACAAAACTAAAATAGGATTATTAACACCCTTTATTGGAATACCGGAAAAAGCTAAAGGAACTTTAAGCACCAAACCTCACTGATAAATAACCAACAACTGAGGATTTATCCCCAGACGTATCTCCTGATGTTGCATGTTTCAACACATAAGGCTTTTTATTGAATTTTTTAGCTAATATTAAGGCAGTCATTATTGGAGCGTAGCCACAAACTGTAACATCCTCGTCCTCAACGACGTGAAATAGCCCTTTATAGTCAAGATTAACTATCTTCTCAATGGCTTTTTCATCCTTAGCATATGTTTCGTCGTATGGATCATAATGATTTAGGTCACTACTAGCTAAGACTACAATATCTTTCTTCCCCTCATTAATGATTTCAGCTATAGCTTCAGCTAAATACTCTGCCACTTCAGGGGTTTGCATAAGGATAACTATAGGAACTATCTTGAAAGAATTACCAAACAAGTATTGTAAGAAGGGAACCTGAACCTCAATGGAGTGCTCATATAGATGTGCTCTTTCATCTAGGTCTACTATTTGTGACCTCTTTACGATCTCCTTTGTAAGTTCTTCATCAACGCTTACAGAACCGAAAGGAGTCTCCCATTCTCCAGAAGGCCACGCTGATACAGGAGAACCATAACCTGTATGGTTAGGACCTAAAATTATGACAGTATCAGGCTTACCCTCTTGACCTAAATAATAGTAAGAATGAGCAGCTACAGGACCGCTATAAATATAACCTGCGTGAGGTACAATAAAGAACAAATTGTCTCTTCCTTGAGGTTTAGTTTGAGGAACTTGAGGTATTTTACCTGGGCCTACATGATGTTTAAAAGACCATTCAATCTGTTCCCTTAACTTATTTGGATTATCTTCATAAAACGTTCCAGCCACTGCTGGCATTCTCCTCATTTAGATAATTTCACCTCAAATTCTTCTACAGATACTGGAAGATCCCCATCTGGTGGTAGCTCTTTCCTCTCCCTCAACACTTGCCTTGCTAGTATCCAGTATAGTAAAGCTAAAGATTTCCTACCCTTATTGTTAGCAGGTATTACCAAGTCAACATAGTCTATCTTAGCGTCAGTATCACTAAATGCTACGACGGGTATTCCTACCTTTGCTGCCTCGCTTATGGCTTGTAAATCTGTTCTAGGATCTGATACCAGTAATACCTCAGCTTCTATATAGTTAGGTAAGTAGGGATTGGAAAAAGTTCCAGGAATGAATCTGCCTACAACAGCTCTACTCCTAGTCACTTCCGCAAACTTTTGCACAGGCACATACGCATAGGGTCTAGAGGCTACTGCAACAATACTCTCAGGAGGAAATCTTGACAAGAACTTTGCCGCTATTCTTAACCTCTCGTCTATTTTTCTTATATCTAATACGTATAACCCTTCAGGTCTTACTCTATACACGAACCTCTCCATATATTTAGTACAAGTATGTGTCCCTATATGAACACCAGAAGAGAGATAAGTTTCTAATGGTACTAACAGCTCTATTATAGTTCCTTTTTCCGATTTCTGTAATTCCTGCTTTTCTTGTTCAGTTAATTCAGACCCTTTTTCCTGTTTTTCCTCTTCACTCATGCTTAATCACCACAATTACATAGGTCTTGTATAATGGACAACCTCCCTTATGATATCTACATGTGAAATTAACATTCTCCTACAACAATATCTTTTAACACCTAGATCATCTAATACTTTACCCGGATCCTCGCCAGCAGCTACCCTTCTCATAAAGGGTTCCCATTTATCTGCAATCAAAGAGCCACAAGTGAAACATCTAACAGGTATGATCATTGTGATCACCTATACGCCTTCTGTCTCCATCTCCTTGCACTATACCTCATCCACTTCTCTGACTCTGTTCTTCTTGGATCTCCAGCTAACATAGTTCTATCATACGCCTTATATATTTCTTTAATTTCACTCAAGTTTGTTAGTTTTACAATAGCCTTAGCTATGGCCATTCTAGCAGCGTCAGCTTGTCCCATTATTCCGCCTCCTTCTACACTTATCCAGAAATCAAACTTATCCTTTAGGTTTCCCGCTAAAAGTAATGGTTCCATAATCTTTAACCTAGTAATCTCGAATGGAATTAATTCAACAGGAACTCCATTTATAAATACCTTTCCATTACCTGGTCTGGCTACACACCTAGCTATTGCCTTCTTCCTCTTGCCCTCAGTTATCACTATGCCTACTGATTGCTGCTGGCTTGACTCTGCCATCCGCTCCACCCTAATTCTTTAGCTAATTCTCCCACAGTTATATATTTACCTTTTAGCCTGGTTTTATCTGCATCTGAAAACCTTATCGTTGGTTTATCCTTAAATTCTGGAGGGACTCCAATATATACTTTCAAGGATTTATACATTTGCCTACCCATTTCGTTCTTAGGTAACATGCCTCTTACTGTCCTCTTTACAATATTTATTGGATTTCTAGGTCTTCTTATTCCTTGCTTATAAGGATTAAATAACGTCCTTACAGTAAACAGCAATTTATAACCATTTACCACCCTATTTTTAGGCCCGCTTATGACGGCCTTTTCTGCATTTATTACTACAACCTTCTTTCCTTGCTTCAATAACTTCACTATATTAGTGCTCATCCTTCCTAGAATCTGGTCTGTCGCATCCACAATTACTAATTCATCTTTTACTTGTTGCTGACTAGCCATCTCATCTTACCCCTTCATTAGCTTTACGCTTTTCCCTTTAAAATCTTTAAAAGTCTCAATTGCTTGCCATAAACTCATGATTTGACCACCTGCTTTAGTTATCTTATCTTTTGCAGTTTTAGAAAAGTCCCAAGCTGCTACTGTTACTGGATGATCTAAATTACCAACTCCCAAAACCTTACCAGGAACTATTATAATATCCCCAGCTTTAGAGTACTTGTTTATTTTATATAAATTAACATAAGGCCTTTTTCTCGCTGGGGCGCTCAGCTCTTCAGCTACTCTTTTCCAGATAGCCTTTTTCTCTTTATTTAACCTCTCTATTAACTTTCTAAGCATTATGTTCGTACTTATGGTACGAGACGACATTATCCTAACACCTTCTGAGCTTTTTCTTTAAATTCTTCTAACTTGCGTAAAATACTCTTACTAGCCTCTATTAAAATTCTCTCTGGCTTAAGACTTCCGCTACTTTCGATAGTTAATATGTACTTATTTTCAACTTGTGAGATGGTAATACCATCATTACATACTTTTAGACACTCCTCACAAAGTGTACAAGCTATTTCATTAACTACCTTTAGCTTGCCATTTTCAATTGAAAAAACCTTTTCTGGACATTCCTCTGCAGCTTTGATACATTCATCATTAAGTATCTTTACGCTAGGGTAATATCTTAGGACTGAAATCGTTACTGGACTCCACTTAATATGCTCCTTGCCATATCCTAACCTTAATCTTGCTTCAAAGGATACCTTCTGTTTAGGTCCTAATAATACAATAGGTATATCTCCAGAGACAGGCACTACTGCAGGATCGTCAGATTTCAAATCCCTACTATACACCATCCTTTCCTGATCTCCCGCTTCAACATCCAAATATATTTTTGTATAACATTTCTCACAATTTTGTGTACACTCCGCACACTCTTCAGGTGGTCTATAAAAATCTAGAGCTTCATCAGATGTAAAGGGTATCATTGCCAATCTGTGTGCCAAAATTTCATCGTACAAAGGACTATTATTAGCTATAAAGTATACCTCGTCAACTGCCATAGTTGGTACGTAAAGAATACAACTTCTCCTTATCGCGTTAAGAAACTCGAGTGGATAATCCTCAGCCACAATACTAAGTTCTGTACCATTTCTTTCAAGTAATTTTATAGGCATAAAAAGTTCGCCTTTTTACACTCTTCTTCCTCTTCTACCGCCAGGTCTCCTAATAGTATCATGAGGTATAGGCGTTACATCCTCTATTCTTCCTATTATGAATCCTGATCTAGCCAAAGCCCTTATCGCTGGCTGAGCTCCAGGTCCTGGAGTTTTTTGACCATATCCTCCTTGACCTCTAACTTTTATATGAATAGCCGTGATTCCTTTATCTAAGGCTTCCTGTGACGCCCTATATGCAGATAACATCGCAGCATATGGCGAGGGCTTCTCCCTATCAGCTTTTACAACCATTCCTCCAGAGATCCTTGAGACTATCTCAGCTCCAGTAATATCGGTTATTGTTATTATGGTATTATTTTGAGAGGAATAAATATGGGCTATTCCCCACCTAATTTCACGCCTGCTCGACATTTGTCTCACCACCACTTTGAGCTTTTACCTCAATTTGAGTTGGAGGATGTGCCTTAAATGGAGACGTAGGATAATAATCTATTAAATCCTCCTCATCCCTGCTAACTATATAACCGGGAGATGTTACTCTCCTCCCACCTATCGCTATATGACCATGAACAATAAGTTGCCTAGCCTGATAAATGGTTCTGGCAAGACCCTTTTTAAATACAATAGTCTGTAATCTCCTTTCTAATAGATCCCTCGTGGTAAGGCTTAATACATCATCAACTGTTGCATTCTCGGACTTTACTAATCCCATCTTATATAACCTTCTCATTAATTGCCTTTCCCTAGCAGCCCTCTCAGCAGGGGGTAAAGCTAATAATGACCTAGCCAGATGCCTGAATTCTCTTATTATAGTTTGTGCAAGCCAGATCTCCCTCTTATTTCTTAATCCATATTCACCTAAAAGCTGCTGCTCTACTTGTAATTGCTCCTTCATCCACGGATGTGAGGGACCTGACCATTTCTTTCTACTTCTCTTAGGATCACCCATCTATATCACCTCACTGTTTCTGTTGAGAGGACTGTGAAGGCTGTTTCTGTTGTGCCTGCTGCTGTTGAGCTTGAGGAGCTTGAACTTGTGCTGCCTTCCCTCTCTTAACTCCAACTGTCATTCCTGTCCTTCCGGTTGTTCTAGTCCTCTGCCCTCTTACCTTCAATCCTAAGCTATGCCTAACTCCTCTCCAGCTCTTTATCCTTTTCTCTCTTTCTATATCGTTCCTTACATAGAAGAGAAGCTCAGAGGAAATCAAATGCAAATCTACTCCAGACTCTATATCCTTTCGTCTATTGAACATCCAAGGTGGTAAATCTAATGCTTTACGATCCTTAAATGCCTCTTCTATTTTGCTCAACTCTGAATCACTCAACTCGCCTAGCCTTCTATTCCAGTCTATACCAAGCTTATAAAGTACCCCTCTAGCAGTATTATAACCAATGCCCTTAACCATAGCTATAGCATAAGGTACTTTCATAGTTCCGTCTACGTCTTGTCCGAATATTCTAACAACGTACTTGAACTGCTCACTCATAAATTTCAACTATCTAACCTAACATATATACATTTATTTAAGTTTAAGTCTCTCTAAAACCGTAGATATTTTCTTCTGCTCGTATTGAAAAGCGCTCTTAAGCTTTTCATCTAACTCATCTAAAGTATAAGGACTATAGTTGCCTATTACAGCCTTTACTGGAGTATAGGGAGATTCCCTAAAACGGGGTAGAAGGGGGGTATTATCATCAAGATATAATGGGTATTCCCTTCCATCAACAACTTCTCCTACTATGTCAGCCCTAATGTTATGTGATCGCAGAGAAGCTAAAACAACGTCTGGCTCCTTTGTAAAAATCATGATAGAATCTATTGAAATACCATAAACGTCAATGTTTAGCTTATTTAACATCTCAAGTACTTTCGGGTTTACTAAAGCGTTGAACTTCTTTTCATTAATTATAATACTTACATTCTTTATCTTATTTATTTCCCTAGCATCCCCTCTTATACCACCGTTAGTAACATCAGTCATTGCAACCACTTTATCAGGTACTTCATCTTGAACTACCTTACATGTTAGTAAATCCTTGATTGAAATAGTCTCATATACGACATCATAAAAACCATTATAGATAGCAGTTGTTGTTATAGTTCCTCCACCATTACCTTCTGACATTACTACATACATCCCTTTTTCAATATTAGCCCTTGAATAGAACCTTCCTTTCAGAATACCCACAGAACCTACAGCACCGCTAATTCTCTCACCTATAACAAGATCCCCTCCTATCCTCAATGTACTTCCAGCTAAGATTGGAACGTCTAATGCCTTAGAAATCGTAGCTACACCCGCTTCAAAGTCAAATAACATTCCAATATCGCTATCGTCAGATAGGTGGATATCGATAATTATGCCTAAGGGCTCAGCTCCTTTTGTCATTATATCCCTAAGAGTTGCTTTAGTAACATGAAAGCCTGCTAAAAACGGAAAATATGAAAGTCTACTGTGAATACCATCTATAGAAACAACTACGTTCTTAGCTACACCAGCATCATCGAAGGTATACAAGGGTCTACCGCTCAAGTTAAATAGATAATTATGTATAAGAAAATCGCCCGTACCCCTAGAGCCTAATCCAGAATCTCCAGCCTTAGCACCAGTCTTAAAATATTCGAATAGAAGACCTTTAGCGTTAACTTCACTTTTCACTTCCTTTATTATGGCTTCAATTAACTTATCAGTCAAAGGATAATGAGTACCTTTATAGAATTCAATTTCCTCCTTCAATTTTTTCCTTATTGCTTCCTCATCTGGTAATAGTTTTTTCGCAATACCTTCTAAATCCATACAATTATTAATAGTAGCATAGCATAGTTAAATGTATGGCAGTCCCAATAATTCCAAGCGGAGAACCTGAAGTGGTTGGATTCGAAGGAGATACTGAGACTGGATGGCTGGTATTAAAGCTTAAAGACGGAACAGTCATAAGGTTTAAAGTAATAGTTACTGCCGTATTAAAGGTGGGCAATGATCCCAATACTGGCATGCCTGTGTATGCTGTACAAACTCAAGGAGTAGTTCAGCTGGTCAACGTCCCTAAGGAATTGATAAAGAAACCAGGTAGAGGAGGAACGCCTGTAACCTAAATCTTTAGAAGAAGATACATATTCAAAAACAACACGTTTGATTATGTAAATAGCTTTTTTACCAGTTTATATTAGAAAAAAGAGGTGCAAAATTTTTGCCACCTCTAAAATCCTCTAAACTTTTAGATAAGCTATCAAGTTGTAATGATGACCAATGTATAGAGAGGTTAGTAGAGGAATATCTCTATAGCCTAATTAAAAACAATAACAACAGCAGAGCAGAAACATTAGAACCATCATTTAAATTATTTAGCGATGATGAAATTGATGAAAACGATGAGAAGTTGATAAGTAATTCAATGAAGTTCAGTGAAGAGTTGATAAGGAAAACATTGCTAATTGATGATGATAGCATTGACTTGGTAATGATAATAAATGACTTAGAGCAGAAGCTCGGAAAAACACATCCAGTAGTGATATTCTTAAAGCAGTTAGTTGAAGAGTAAGAAGCATGAGTATTTATTTAATAAACTGGTTCTTTTATTCTTATAATCGGTGAAACTTATTGAGCGTAGAGGAAAGGCTAAGCTTAATTACACGTAACGTAGCTGAGATAGTCACACTTGAGGAACTGAAGAAGAAACTAGAGGATAATGATAAACTAAAGGGTTATTTGGGCTTTGAGCCAAGCGGTCCAGTACATATAGGTTGGTTAATCTGGGCTGATAAAGTAAAAGACTTAGTTAATGCTGGAATTAGCATGAGGATCTTAATAGCTACTTGGCATGCTTGGATTAATGATAAGCTAGGTGGTGATCTAGAGAAAATAAAATTAGCAGGGGAATATGCACTAGAGGTTCTTGATGCTTATGGTATGGAAAGAAGCAAGATAATACCAGTTGATGCCGAAGATCTTGTAAAGGATAAGGATTATTGGGCTTTAGTACTGAGAATAGCTAAAAGCGCTTCGTTAGCAAGGATGAAGAGGGCACTAACTATAATGGGTAGAAAGGAAGAAGAAGCCGAACTAGACGTCTCTAAGTTAATCTATCCAGCTATGCAAGTAGCTGA
The DNA here is from genome assembly GCA_026627305.1 of Sulfolobaceae archaeon. Classification (GTDB taxonomy): domain Archaea; phylum Thermoproteota; class Thermoprotei_A; order Sulfolobales; family Sulfolobaceae; genus JAPNVD01. Next base: position 149,710 of record JAPNVD010000003.1, on the reverse strand, counting down.
TATATTTTATATGGATTTAGATATAGCGTTAGGGGGAACAGACCAAAGGAAGGCACATATGTTAGCTAGAGATGTAGCTGACAAATTAGGAAAGAAAAAAGTGATAGCTATTCACACACCTCTGCTTGTAAGCCTTCTTGGACCTCAAAGGATGTCTATTCCACAAGGTAAAGAAGTAGAAGAGGATGAAATACAGGCTGACATAAAGATGAGTAAATCCAAACCAGAAAGCGCAATATTTGTGCATGATAGTGAAAACGAGGTTGAAAAGAAGATAATGAACGCTTACTGCCCTAAGGGGGTTGTAGAAAATAATCCTGTACTACAAATAGCTAAATACCTTATCTTTCCAAAGTTTGGAAAGTTAAAGGTTGAAAGGGACTTAAAATATGGTGGTGATGTAGAGTTTAAAACTTATGAAGAGCTAGAAAAAACTTATTCAACAGGCTCTTTACATCCTTTAGATTTAAAAAAAGCAATAGCAAAAAAGTTAAATGAGCTATTAACTCCTATAAGAAAAAGATTAGAAAATAAGCCTGAACTAGAAAAATTAGTTAGGGAGTTAGAAAAAAATGTTACTAGGTGAAACTTATGAAGTACAATATTGTACTCAAATTTGAAGTAGATGGTATAGTAGATAAACCGGATGTAATAGGCGCGATATTTGGACAAACCGAAAACTTATTTGGAGAGGAATTTGATCTCAGAGAACTACAAGATAAAGGAAGGATAGGAAGGATAGTTGTTGAGATTAAACAAAAGGGAAACAAGACTGAAGGAGAAATCGTAATACCATCCAATTTAGATAAAATAGAAACCTCTTTAATAGCTGCTATGGTCGAGAACGTTGATAAGGTAGGACCTTACAATTCAACGTTTCAATTAAAAGAGATCCAAGATATAAGAGCTGAGAGGATCAATAAGATAATTGAAAGAGCTAAACAAATACTGTCGACTTGGAGCAAAGAAAAGACTTTTGACATCAAAGAAGTCATATATCAGATAAGTTCAGCAGTAAGAACAGCAGAGTTAATAGAATATGGTCCAGAAAAACTGCCTGCTGGTCCTGATGTAGATAAGGATCCTAACTTAATAATTGTAGAAGGGAGGGCTGATGTCATCAATTTACTTAGGTATGGTTATAAGAACGTGATAGCTGTAGAGGGTGCGCAAGAGAAAATACCACAAACTGTAATTGAGCTATCCAAACAAAAGAAAACAGTAATAGCATTTCTTGATGGTGATCACGGCGGAGATCTGATACTAAAGGAACTATTATCCCATAACGTAAAAATAGACTATGTAGCTAGAGCACCACAGGGTAGAGAAGTAGAAGAGTTAACTGGCAAGGAAATCGCAAAAGCGTTATCAAATATGATGCCATTACCTCAATATTTAAAGAAAGTGCAAGAAGCCCAAAAATTAGAAACGCAACAACCTAGTGCAGTAGAAGCCACACCTCAAATACAACAACCTGTACAACCAACCATTACACTTACGATAAACCTACCAGCCAATGTAATAGAGGAGACTAAGAAACTAGTAGGCACGTTACAAGGCGTATTTTATGATTCTAACTGGAATGTAGTAGATAGGGTTCAAGTTAGAGAAATAATTCCTAAATTAGAGAGTTTACAGGACAATAAAGTAACGTACATAATATTTGACGGAGTAATAACCCAAAGGCTAGTAGAGCTAGCATCACAAAAAGAGATTAAGTTAATAATAGGGGCTAGGATTGGGGGTATTACAAAGAAACCTGAGAATGTAGAGATCTTAACGTTTAATGATATCATTTCTTCTTAAGGCTGAAGAAAGAAGTTATATCCACTACATTTTCTTTTAAGGTATTTTCTTTTACACCGAATATGTCTAAAACCCTCATAGCTGCAGGGACTATTTGTTTATCTATATAATACTCGACATCGATAATAGAAAGATCTTTAACCATAAAATATGGTTCAGCTCTGTCTGATATCTTGCCAACACCTTTAACTATCACATAACCTATCTTACCACCTTTGAACACAGGGTAACCAGCTTTGATAGCTTTTAATGCCGCTACTATGTGAGGATCAGATCTATCATATTCGCTTATATCCCTATCTATGGATTTCCATATAACTAGATCTTCGATTCTAAACTCCCTCCTCCTCAACTTAAGTATCCTATCCTTCACATACTTTATTGAAGCGTTCACATCACCTGTCTTTAATATCGTCTCTATAACTCCACGTTGAACTTCCTTAGCATAATCACACCAATCACTTCTTATAGCTTCAAAGCCAGTTATGTCTATTTCACCTTTATCATCAATTCCAGCATACTTCTTCTTTGCCTCTGTAAAGAGTACCCTAACGAAATGTTTGTCGATCTTTATTTCTAATCCTAACGTTCCATTTATTTTATTGATCAACTCATTTACCTTATTACCGTCACCGTGAACGAATATGGAATCAGTATCTCCATATATAACACTGAATCCCATTTCTTTAGCCATATTAGCTGCAGTTAAGATCGTTTGCCTCCCCCATGCTGTAACCGCCTCGGCACCTTCTTTACTATACCACCTGGCCGTCTGCCATCCCATATAACCATAAAACGCATTAGTCATCACCTTTATCGCCTTTTGCCTCTCATTTAACAATCTCTTTAACGTTTCATCGTTTACCTTTTCTAGCTCTTCTTTAATCTTCCTCCTTTCTTCTACTAGCCTAGCTATTAAAGTCTTGTATATCCCAGGGGGTTCCTTTCTGAACTTATATCCAACCTCTGGAGCCTCATAACAGTCATTACATTCCTCCTGAACAAGAGTGTCAGGCCCTATATTGTACTTTATCATTAATGATGGATACATGGAAGAGAAATCTAAAACGTAAACATCATTGTGAATTCCAGGTTTGGGCTCAATAACTAAACCTCCTCTATAACTTTCGACTTCTTTCTCGTTCCTATTCGGAACTAGTTCATTCATTTTATAAGCATTCCTAATTATCAGCCATTCAACTCTATTACCCACACTTGCGTTTGATAAGATATCAGCGGGCAAACCAGTTATCTTGCTTAGCTGTTCAATAAAGTCTAACAACGTTAAACCTAGCTTATATATCGCCTTTCCTATAAATTCAGCGTATTTGATAAATTTATCCTTCTCTTTCTCCCACATCTTAGGTATATCATACCAGTCTACTTTAACTATCTCGTTTTTCTGCATTAAACCTAAATACTCTGCTATGTTATCTAACGTCTTTATCTTTATATCAGCAAACGACTCAATAAAACCTGCCAAATCTATGTTTAACCTTCCAGCTATACCATAATGTCCATAAATTCCCTGATTTGCTCCTGTATCAGGTTTCCTAGAGATGTAGACTCTAATCCCCTTGTTTTCCGCCCTTTGGAGAAGATATGGCCAATCAAACGCATTGGAGTTAAACCCAAATATTATGTCTGGATCGTAACTATTTATGAAATCCACAAATTGTTGTATAATTCTAGCATCATCAGACTCATTATCGTTTTGAACGAATAACTTTACACCATCTTTGGTATGAGCAACTATTGCGAGAATTCTATCTCTTCTTGGATCAGGATATCCGTATTTGTTATATACTACTATTGAAAACGCCATAATCCTTAGATCCGGCAATAAAGTTTCTTTACTCTCAAGACTACCTAATATTTTCTTTATCTCATACACTTTATCTACTCTTAACTTGTACTTATTATTGACCTCCTCAACTTCCATAGTATACCAGGTGAAGGGATATAGCTCGTTATTGATCATATACCTTAAACTAGGTCTGATATCAGCCTCTAATACATCTTTAACGCCATCCACTCTCGATAGCTCATCCTTTAATTTCTTCCAAAACAAATTAGATGAGATATATATTTTTAATACTGGGACTTCTTTACCATAGTATTTCATCACTTTTCTTTCAATTTTCACTATCTTCTTTTCTGCACCAATTATATGCCTAACCTTAGCCTCAATACGCTCATAATCTTGTTCTGAATTTAAGACTACATAAAAGTAAGGTATAAAGTTCCTATCGATTAACGCTACTCTATTATTATCCTCATCAATAGCCCAAATATAGACTACATTGCTATCTCCTTCAACTTCGGTGGAGCAATCTAGTATATAGAAGTTCTTTTGCATTTTATCAGTTTAATTTATTAGACGTACAGATTAATAATATTAAGGGGGCTAGGTAGGGCGGGGGGTCTCGCCAGCCCCTGTAACCTGCGAGGCGTAATGCAGGCGCCAGTAACTCCTACCTCATGGTGATCCTCTAACAGTAGCCCTAACCCAACGATGAAACTCGCCCAGTGGGGCCTCGCGTGTGTGGATTCCCTCTTCGGAGGAAGAGGGGATACCACACTTACTGGGGGAACCAGCCAGGCCCGGAAGGGAGCAACTGTGCCCAGGCGCGGGCGTTCACTGGTCACCGAGTAGAGAAGGGTTAGGGGGAACTACTGTTAGAGGTAGCTATGGGGTAGGGGGTCTAGCCCCCGTTGAGAAAAAGATAAATAGAGGTTAGAAGACATTTAAATTGTGCCGGGGTCGCCTAGCCTGGTTAGGGCGGCGGCCTGCTAAGCCGCTGGGGTTCCACCCCGCGCGGGTTCAAATCCCGCCCCCGGCGCATATCCTTAAAGTTCTAACTTATCGCTGTGACATATAGCTAAAACACCTGTTCCCAATACTAATGAAGATGTTATAGATCGCGAAGAACTAACTTCTTACTCGCCCTAAAGGGCTAGACTCTTCTCGACTTTGTAACCATTAGCTTCCTGTTTACTAAATACTTGACGTATTATTTGTGCTTTTGATAGAAATCCTATAAATAAACGTTATTAAAGATTCTTTTAAAAATAGATATATTAACCTTAAATAGATATATCTATTATGCTAAAACTAGGTATAAAAGCTCCAGATTTTGAGGCAGTAGACGATAATGGAAATAAATTTAGGTTATACGATTACGTTAAGAAGTTTCATGTAGTGCTATATTTCTACCCTAAAGATGATACTCCAGGTTGCACTAGAGAAGCATGCTCGTTTAGAGATTCTTGGAATAGGCTTTCCAAATATAATGCAGCAGTTATAGGTGTGAGTTCAGATCCACCTGAATCACATAGGAAGTTTAAACAGAAATACAATTTACCTTTCATACTTGTCTCAGATGTTGACAAGAAGATAAGGAAATTATATGACGCTGAGGGCTTTATATTACCCTCAAGGATCACTTACGTGATCTCTAAGGAAGAAGGAATAATAGTGCATGCTTATAACTCTCAGTTTTCTCCCGAAAGACACGTTGATGAAGCGATTAAAGCTCTAGAAAAGCTGACTAGTAAATAACATATTATTAAAATATTTTTCTGTTATTATTTCAGTTTAGTAGCAAAACTTTTTAGTGTCTACTATTACGTTATAATGTGATCCAAGAACACCTACCTATCATCACTGGGAAATCAAAGTATATAGACGATATAGTACTACCAAATACTGTAACGCTATATGTTATAAGATCGCATGTGGCTAGAGGAATAATAAGGAGCATTTCTCTACCTGAAAACGCGTTATTAACCTTAAAATGGGAAGATGTAAAACTCTACATGCCTGCTAGGATATTCCCAGATATGAAGAATGTACAGGTAAAAAGGTATCCAGTGCTAGCTGATGGGAAGGTAAATTTTGTCGGGCAGCCAATTGCAGCAGTTGTGGTAAATGATAGATACGAAGGAGAAGATGTAGCAGAGAACGCTAGCGTGGAAATAGAAGCACTTGAACCAGTTGTGGACCCTGAGGAAGCAATAAACGCTAAGCCTATTCATGATGATCTTAAAAGTAACATAGCTATATCGCAGGACTTTGATGGAGGGGATTTATCCCTAAAATCTGAGGCTGAGGTGGTTGTGAGGAGAAAATTAAGGCAAAATAGAATCATTTCTAACCCTATTGAAACTAAGGGTTGTATAGCGTGGTGGGATGGAGATACGCTTAACCTCTATGTGGGCACACAAGCACCATTTAGGGTTAGGGACGATTTAAGAGAAGCTTTAGGAGTGTCTCCCGAAAAGATAAGGGTAATATCAGCACCTAACGTTGGAGGTGCTTTCGGTAATAAATCTGGAGGCTATCCCGAATACGTATTAGCTGCTATAGCATCGTTGAAATTACATAGGCCAGTGAAATGGATAGAAACTAGGAGCGAGTTTTTAACTAATGCTAACTCACCAGGTAGGGGAGAAATATCGGATCTAAAACTCTATGCTAAGAGAGATGGAACAGCATTAGGAATCGAGGGTACAATAATAGTTAATATAGGTGCTTATACCTTTGGCGCTGGCCCTATGACTCCTCTATTTCTAGCTAGATTAGTTAATGGGCCTTACAAGTTAAGGTTTGCATCAATTAATGCTATTGGCGTTTTCACGAACACCGCGCCCATGGGATTCTATAGAGGAGCAGGAAGACCTGAGGCTGCACTAATGCATGAAACATTAATGAACGATTTAGCAGAAGAAATTGGGATGGATCCAATGGAACTAAGAAAGAAGAACCTTGTAGACGATGATGGATATGTAACTCCTCTAGGATTAAAATACGATAGCGCTGGGTATAGTGAGGTATTTGAAAAGGCATATTCCATATATAAAGAGATTAAACAGAAATACAAGGATAAAGGTTTGGGGATCGCCTTCTTCACAGCTTTAATATCAGTTCCACCAGGAGAGGCTGCTAAGATTAAGGTAGAGAACGGTAAGGTAAACATATATTTGGGGATTGGACCTCATGGACAGGGATACTATACTACTTTCAGAAAACTTGCATCCGAAACCCTAGGGCTAACGGAGGACAAAATAGATGTTTATGCGGGTTCAACAGATTACGTTAAGGAAGCCATAGGAAGTTTCGGTTCTAGAGGAGGTAGTACTGCTGGGTCAGCAGTTATACTAGCGTCAAGAGAGTTACTAAAGAGCATCAATAAAGATAGGCTCTCACTTGAGGATCTCCAAAAACTAGAAGGAAAGGAGATAGAAGTGTTCTTTAGAGGAGATACTATATTTGCACCTGGAGCACATATAGCAATAGTAGATGTAAATAAGGAGACTGGAAAAGTTTCAGTAATCGATTATTATGCCGTAGATGACGTGGGAAGAATTTTAAATAGAGAAGAAATTGAAGGTCAACTCCATGGTGGTATACTTCAGGGAGTAATGCAAGTTCTTGGAGAGGCTATGATCTATGATGATAACGGAAATCCACTATGCGGAAACATCTTGGAATGTGGGCTATCTACAGCTGTTGAGGCTCCTAAAAGGATTAACCTTAATATAATTGAGCACCCATCAAAGCTTCCATCCCAGTCTAGGGGTGTTGGTGAAGCCGGAACTATAGGTGGACTAGCTTCAACATTCCTAGCTGTAGAAAATGCGTTAAAGAAGAAATTTAATAAGACTCCTATAGAACCACAGGATATAATTTCATGAGACCAGGTTATCTGATCCTTATAAATTGTGAAAATGAACATGAAATCAAGACTAGAAGTGGTCGTATCTTTTACATAGATAAAGGGTTATATGTTTATGTAGGTTCTGGCGGAAATAATCCTCTAGTTAGAGTATTTAGACACCTTTACAATTATAGTAAATATAAGAATTTCTGGCATATAGATTACCTCGCTGAAGTATGTAAGCCAATTGATGCTATAATATTAAGCAAGGATGAAAAAGAGCTAGCAAGGATTCTTTCAACGTATTTTACTGGAGTAAAATCCTTTGGCTCTACTGACGATAAACTTAATGAAACTCATTTGTTCAAGATAGAAAGTTTACTAGAATTCTTTCTTATTGTTAGGATCTTATCTGGAGGTTGAGCAGTCTCATAAAGTTATTATAAATTACATTCTCGACTTCTTCTTCTGAGAGCCCTTTAAGCTCTGCGATCTTCTGTATAGCTAATCTAACATTGCATGGTTCATTTCTTTCACCCTTTTTAGCACCCATGAATGGTGAGTCAGTTTCGGTCAATAGATTGCTAAGCTCAACGTTCTTCACGATTTCTTGTCTCTGCTTATCTCTCACAACTATCGGTGGGATTGATATATAACCTCCATAGTCTATGATCCTCTTCGCATCTTTAACGCTCCCCTCAAATGCGTGAACTACTAGTTTAAGCTTGTAAGATGATATTAGTTGAAGTAGATCCTTCATCCCTCCTCTGATATGGACAATTAATGGTTTACCTTCCTTCTCTCCAATTTCAAAGAACTTCTGCAGGACTTCGATTTGCCTCTTTCTCAATGAACTGTCCTTAATCCAATAATAGTCTAAGCCAACTTCACTAATTATCTTAACCTTAGAAATCAGTTCTAAGATTAGAGGTAACTCCTTCTCTTTTTCCCCAATGAACTCAGGATGTAGACCTACAGCGGGTATTACATTCGTGTACTTGTTAGCCAAATCTATGGATTTTAGGCTGGAATTATAATCTACCCCAGCGTTAACTATTATTATATTGCACTTCTTTACCACTTCATCTCTATCGTTATCGAAATCGTCTGTATCGATATGTGCATGACAATCAACTAACATTAAAAAGAAATAAAAAGATATGGAGGGAATAAAATTAACCTTATGCTTTCCAAGGTTCCTTTAAGAGTTGGATCTTTACAACATTTTCATTCTCATCATATATAACTTTCACTAGATCTCCTTCTTTTATCTTAAACTTCTGGCGAATTTTAGCAGGAATCGTTACCTGAAAGTTCCTTGAGACCTTAACTATCTCTTCTACTGACATCCTTCCACGATATTACATATTTGTGAAAATTTAAAAATCTTTTCTCTATACAAGTTAAATTTTCATTGTATACAAAAAAACAGATATGCTATGCTATTCAAGAATATACGCAAAGTATACAAAAATTCGTTTTGTACACTCTCAGATTTAATAATTCAGCTAAGTAATACTTATCATAAACTTTCGGATAACTTTTTATATTCTAATATAGCATAATCGAAAATTGTGAAATAATGTCTAAATCACAAGTAGAAATTCAAGAGAATCGAATTAAGTTAGCTAGCGGTAAGGAGTTAACTTTAGTGAACATACTCTCCTTCTGCTATGATTTCTCAGAGACTGATGTAAACATATTATTGACATTAACGAAGAGCGAGCCTAAGGGGACAGAAGAACTAGAACAAGAATTAAACTTATCTAAAGCATCAATAAACCGAAGCCTAAATAAACTACTTGAACTGGGAATGGTTATGAGAGTTAAGGAGTCTGGCAATAAGGCAGGAAGACCTAGATACTTATATAAAGCTATAAGCATGGAAGAGTTGAAGAACAAGATACTAAATGAAATTAAGGAATGTATATCATCTCTAATTAAGGTTGTTGACGAGTCATTAGCCTAAATATAGAATCTATTAATTCTCTCCTAAACCTTGAACTGCTAAACGCTAGTGCTCTTTTTTGAATTTCTCTCCTTAGAGTAACACCCGAATTAATAACCTTCAAGACCAAATCTGATGCCTCTTCCAAATTGCTATAGGAAAATTCAGGCACTACCTCACTAGAACCACTCTCTTTGGGAACTATGGGAATTAAGCCAGCGCTCATAGCCTCAACAACGGGAATCCCGAAATGTTCGCCAATAGTTGGATGAAAATACACCGAAGCTTTACGCATGATATCTAATAACTCTTCATCTCTTATGTTAGGCAAGAAGGTAACATCTGCGTTTAATTCCTTAGCTAGTTTATTTAATTCCTCAAAATACTTCTTATCTGACAATGTACCCACTATTACAGCTTTAACTTTAGCCCTTGATGAGACTTTAATAGTGTTTTCTAACATTTTTCCCCTTTCAAACCGCCCTATTGTTAATATTATGGGCTCCCTATCGTTTTCGTTAAATGCTTTGGAGAAGAACTCAACGTTTACCGGAGGATATATCACTTTTTCTACATTAGTTTGGTATACCTCTTCTATAGCCTTTTTAGAATAATATGAATTAGCTATAAATATTGCCTTTTTAGCCTCCTCTCTTAACCTCTTGATTATTAAAGACCAAGGTTTTATGTAAAGCCTCCAGAAAAGTGAACTTGAGTACTTCGTAGGGACATTAGCTATCGCTGGAGCACCTGCGTAAATTACATGTTTCGAAATGTTAGATAAGGGGATTGGGACTCCAGACAAATTTAAGAACAAATCCGTATCCCTTTGCCTCCTAGCTATAAACCATATTAGTAATCTCTGGTATTTGTCAAACCTAGTGAACTGGAATGGAAGTAAATATTTTACCTCATATTCATTGGTCCATGAAGGTTTGAAGAACGAAACAATCTTAAATCCAATCCCGTTCTCCTGTAATGCCTTTATCGCCTCTAAGTAAACTCTCTTTTCCCCACTAAAACCCTTTACGCCAAAGCCATGTGCTATTACGGTGACATTTTTTATTCTTTCCACATTCTATTATTCTAATGGCAGAAGTTTTAATGCCAGTAGGTCCTAGAGATAGAATTGATTGGCTAAAAGCTTCCATAGAGTCCCTATTAAGACAAAGCGACTTCTATAGTAGGTTTATAATTTATGATAATTCGGAGAGAGAAGATATTGGTAAAGTAATAGATAGTTATACCTCGAATAAACTAGTCCACATTAAGGATAAGAGAATGAAGAGAGTCAATATGGCAATCCTGAGGAATAGAATGCTCCAATATGCGACTGAAAGATATTTATTCATGATCGATAGCGACGTTGTCATTCCTGAAAACGGGTTACAAAAAATGTTACATACCTTAACTCAAGGAGTGGTAATGACTTGGATGCATTATGCTTACTCCTTTGAGGAATTGCAGAAGCCATCTGGTGCCGAGGAAAATCCAAACCTAGGTTGCTCAGCTGTAGATTTCGAGATTTTAAAAAAGATAGGTTTGTTTGATGAAAAATATGAAAGGGATGAGGATGTTTGGCTTTATGCGAAGCTAAGGAAATTAGGGTACAGGGTTATGAAGACTGAAGGGAGATGTCTTCATTTAAATAAGGTACACGCTAGACAAGACTTAAGATCCTCACTGGAGGAGGCTAAAAGGAACTTCTGGAGGTCTAAGTACGATATGATGTTACTCCTAGATGGTTTAGCTGACCCTACCTTTCTCACAAGTTATGCATATTTCTGGAGCTATTATGTAACAGGCGTTATTGGTGGTTTAGTCTTCAAACCCTTTCTATTCTTGTACATTCCTATTATAGGCTTTGGATTATGGTACTATAAGAGACCAAAGAGATATATATTAAACTTGATACCAGGATTGGCATTAGCAATATCTTCTCCATATGGATTATTTTACGCATTAAGGAGGCGATGAAGTCTTTCTATAAGCTTAGGAAGCCTTTCTAGTATCTCATCCTTCGTCCTCATATTGCCGTTAACTATAACAGCTTTTACCATATCGCCAGTCGCAGTATAAACTATATGTGATATTAGCCTATCCTTAAATAATGGATAAAGCCTTTTTGCGTCTAAAAGCACTAGATCTGCGACATATCCTTCCCTTATTTTACCCCCCTTAACTTTTAACAGTTTATATCCCTCATATGTAGCGCTTCTGAACGCATCTATTGCCTTTACGCTAGTAGACCAATATGAATGCCTATAGAGAAGTATTGCATTTTTCATCTCCCTGAACATGTCTAATGAATTATTACTTGCAGGTCCATCGGTGCCCAATGTGACTGTTATTCCTGAGTTTAACATCTCTTTGAAAGGAAAGAAACCGGCTGTAGCCAGCTTCATAGCAGATGTAGGGCAGTTTGTAACTATTGCGTTCTTCTCCCTTATTAAGTCGATCTCCCAACTTGCAACCCAACCTAAATGTACTAATTGCATTCTGTCAAGCATGTTAAGGCTATTGAGGTATTCAACAGGAAACATTCCAGTCTTCTTTTTAACTTCGTAAATTTCCCTTCTAGTTTCTGAAACGTGGATGTGTATTCTCTCTCCTAATTCTTTAGACAACTGGTTAGCTAGTTCTAGGGTTTCTTTTGACGTTGCATAAATGCTATGGACATTAATGATAGGTTGAAAATAACCTTCAGGCTTTAACTCCCTTTGTAACTTATCTATTAAATAAGGGTCATATAAGTTGTCTAAGAAAGTATAGCCTGCTTGAACTCTAATTTTGTAAATATTTGAAAGTTCCTTAAGTTGTTCAGGATTAAAGTACATATCCACAAATCCAGTAGTTCCTGATGATAACATCTCAATTATGGCGATTTCTGAAGAGATCCTCATAAGATCCTTGCTCATACTTCTCTCAAACTCCCACATCTTTCTTAACCACTCTTGAAGCTCTGCATCGTCATAATAGCCCCTTAATGCTATCATAGCGGAATGAGTATGGGCGTTAATTAGACCAGGAATTACAACATAGTTTCTGCAATCAATCTCATCGCCTTCAATCTCACTTCCAATACTTTTTATCCTTCCATTATCATCAATGGTGATGTTAATGTTTTCGCTTATTTTTTCTATATCCGCTACTGCTCTGCATTTAACTAAAGTATACGTTTTATTCTGTACTGCCATTCGAATTCACTCTTCTTCACTAACTCTCCTTCTACTTTTAGCTCTCGTTTAAATAAAGGAGCATAAACTACAAAAGTCTCTGCTTCGCCGCCCTCAAACGCGGGGTTAAAGCCATACTTTTTGGCCCTCTCAATAATTTCCTCTACATCATCCTTATCTATTACCTTACCTAACAAGTGGAAAGGAAAACCGTAAGCTGAAGCGCTTGTTATAATAAATTTAAAGCCCAACTCTATCAACTCCCTTAAGTAGCTAGCCTGATCCTTTCTCCAAAGGGGTGAATATGTTTTAAGTCCTACCTCTTCTGCTATTAGATTTATATTAAGCCTCTGATAATCAGATAGCAAAGCCCCTGTTACAATACCATCTACACCCATCTGCTTCACATGTTCAAAAGCCCTTTTTAGATCTTCAAGTTCTTTTCCCTTCTCACCGCTAGTATAAAATGTAAAGTGATTAAAGCCCATCACTGATGCTTGATATTTAGTGAATTCCACATTAGGAACTTGGAACATCCACGAATCTTCTCTCTGCGGTAAAAGCGTTATTAGGCTGTGTATCTTAAAGCCTTTAAATACAGCCCAATGAAGTGAAAAAGTGCTATCTTTCCCACCCGAAAACATTACGCTAACTTGCATAAAGGAAAACTAAATTTCAGAAGGCAAAACATACAAAAAAGTTTTAACTTCTTTCTACTAAAAATACATTAATCCCTATTCATTATTTCTTTTGCTGCTGTTCTCCTCCCTGCTGGCTCTGCTTCTTCTTCTTCGCCATGGCTATTCTGTTTTATTATCTACATGAAATGAATTAAAAAGGATTATGAAGATAAAATTCACAGAAAATTTAGATCAATTAGCTAACGGTTTAACGTATTCTTTTTCAACTGTATTCCGTATATTTAAAATAATGATACATTCTTCTCTCCATTTAAATTGAATATTGTTCACTAATCTCTTTATAAATAATTGGTAATACGTAAGAATTGTTTTCATCACTATAATCAGTTCTTAATATATAGAACGATTTATTATAATTTATTTCAAAATAATTTTACCAATAGTATAAACTTTAATATTACTATTCCATGCAAAGTCCTGTAATGTATTTACGTTAACGAGGAATTTGAGCTCAGGATCCAAAAACCTGAGCTCATAAAGACCTACAAATTTAATAGATTTAGCGAAATGTAAAAGCTCTCTTAAAGCTCTAACTCTATTTACGTAGTTTTTCAGGAAATCTACCATGTAACAACCCAATAACGGTTGGACATCATCCGTTAAAACCATTGTAATATCGTAATTATCTTTACACATGTAGTCAGTAAGTCTCCTACATACAAACGGGTAATCACAACCTGTAATGAATACTTTTGCCTTCGTTAAATATGGTAGTGATACCTTTACACCACCTAAAGGACCTTCTCTTTTCCCGGTCTCTATAATTTCAACACCTTTACTTAAATTTCGTTTGTGTCTAGAAACCACATAAGCATCGTCAAACTCCTCTAGAAGCCTGAAAAGTATTGGTTTACCTAGATAATTAAACATACACTTGTCCACATAACCAAATCTTTTAGCTTCCCCACCAGCGAGTATTAACACATCATAATCCATAGCGACACCAAGGGGAGGGGTTCTCACGGCTCACCTTGGATATGTCATCGCTCAAACCCCTCTTGTGGTAGTTATAATTATTGTTTAAGGGTATTTAAAACATTAGTATAAGGAATGAGAAAATTATGTATGTTAATCCATTTATCACATCCATTAATCTTATCATCAGCATGTTTATCGCTATAGCATAAATCGCGATGTATATACCAAAGATAAGGAATGTTATGAATAAACCATAATGGCTTAAACTATAGAACTCACCTTCACCCATTAGGATTGAATATAATTTTTTATTTCCCGTTATTCCATAGACTATCCTTTCTATACCTAGGAATAAACCAATAAAATAAAACGGATAAGGATTAAACGTGTATAATATAAGGGATAAGGATACGTGAACATTAATTACTAAATAAAGTGAACTAGCAAACATCAATATACCTAACAGTATGCTCCATAATCTTAGCCTTTTGCTATTAATCATATCTGCTCAGCTTTCACTTAAAGAGATGTCTTAATACTTTAATTTAAATGTTTCTTTTACACCATATAGGAACCAAATTAATAGCTTTAATGTAGAACTTAGGATAGTTGTAATACGTACAGTGCAATTTTACCTAAACATGGAGTAAAGGAATTTAACTTCAACGCATTAGTTAATACCTGGGAATTCAATTTAATTCAGTATAATGAAATCCCTTACTTCGTTATACTTACTTCGTCTCACAGTTCGATTCAAGTACTTTTTTAAACTAACTGTTACTAATTTCAAACCTTAGATTTTTAATTATCTCAATCATAAAGCTATTTATATGCCGGAACTTTACTTCAAAGATTTCAAGAAATATTACGCTAAAGCTACAGTATATCCCTCTATAGGCGATCAAATAGTGACTAGATCACATGAGCATATCTCAAATGCAGTGGATGAAGCTATTGAAAAGGCGAAAATGATGCTAAAATCTAACGGCTATGTGGGGAAAGCAGAAGTTCATATTGAAATTTATGCGGAAGAAGATGAGGGGACATACCTAATCCAGTCAGTTAAAACTAAAATTGTGGTAAGCTAATTTTAATCTAATAATGGAGCTTACAGAATCCTTAGAAAATTACATAAAAGAAATTTATGAGATCATGGAAATAAAGAATAGCGTAAGAGTTATAGATTTAATAAATTTTACGAATCTTTCTCCCGGGTCGATTTCTAGAGCTCTAGATAAATTAGAGAAGATGGGATTAATAATTAGGAACAGCAAAGGAATAACATTTACAAATGAGGGGTTAAAAATAGCAGAAAGACTAATAAAGGCTAACCGCTTATCAGAAAGGTTCTTAACTGATATTTTACAAGTTGATTGGATAAGAGCCCATATATTAGCACACAAACTGGAACACGTATGGCCTGAAGATGTCTTGGAAAGAATTAATACTATTTTAAATAGGCCTAAGTACTGCCCTCATGGTCATCCCATACCTGGAAATAACGGTAAAATTGAGGGAATTCCATTAGACCAGGCCGAAATAAACAAGGAATATGAGGTAAGCATGATAGGAATAGAGGATGAGTGGTTTTTACTCATAATAGATAAATTGGGGCTAAAGTTAAATGAAAGGCTCAAGATTGTAGACAAGTCTAACGAGTGGGTAATTATAGCTTCAAATAATAGTTTAAATAAGATTGAAAATAACATAGCTAAATGGGTGTTTGTCAAATCGCTGAACAGCTAAGTGAATTGATGAAATTAATTCTAATACATATCTACAAATATGGCCCAGATAATCCTTGGTACATGGCAAGAAGGCTTTTAGGTGAAAGCGGATGGGCTCCCAAATACGATGAGTATGAAATAGAAAAGGCATGTAAAGAACTAGAGAAAATGAAACTTTTAACAACGTTTAACGGTCAACTGAAGAGGAGAGCAACATCATCTGTCAAACCATGGCTAAAGGTCAAGGCAAAGATGTATGATAGAAAGCCTGCTGGAGTGTATTACGATCTAACAAAAGAAGGGAGGAAGTTAGCCTCTGAGCTATATAAAGAATATAAACGAAACAACAAGTTATAATCATGTGAATGATAATTGGATAGTACAAAAAATATTAGAGTATTCTGATCCATATGCGGTTCTATCTAGAGAACTTAAGATTACGCCGAACGAAATACATTATAACGGTTTCGTGTTTAGTTTTAAGAAACCACTCTTAATAGCTGTTGGAAAAGCTTCTTACAAAATGGCTAAATTTTTTATCGAGAGATTGAAACCCATAAGGTCAATAGTTATAGTACCTAAATCTCAACAAGTAAGGTTAGAAAATGCAGAAATAATATATGCATCACATCCATATCCTGACGAAAATAGCCTAATTGCTGGTAATATCGCAATAGAGGCTTTACAGAAAGAGGATTACGATTTAGTTATATTTCTGCTCTCAGGTGGCGCCTCAGCTCTGTTCGAAAGCACGGAGATGAGCCTAGAGGAGTTGAGGGAACTGAACAAGGTCCTCGTAAATTCAGGAATATCAATAAATGAAATAAACGTTGTTAGAAAGCACGTTTCTAACATTAAAGGGGGAAATTTAACTAAATATGCAAGGTCAAAAATAGTAAGCTTCATAGTGAGTGATGTTCCTGGGGATGATATCAGCAGTATCGGAAGTGGTCCTACAGCACCTGATCCTTATACATTAGACCAAGCTGTAGACATATTGAAAAAGTTGGGGATTGAAGAGAAGTATAGAAAATATTTACATGAAACACAAAAGAGAGTAGAGAATGCTTACAATTTCATAATTCTTAACAACTTTTATGTGTTAAAATCGATTTCGAGTGATCTTCAGCCCTCCATTATATTAACAGATCAGATCAGAGGAGAAGCTAGAGATGTAGGGATGTTTTTCGCTAGCGTAGCTAATACTTCAGTGAAGTATGGCACTCCAATTAAAAACGGCGCAATATTAGTAGGAGGAGAACCAGAAGTCACAATAGGTAAAAACGAGAAAGCTGGTAAAGGCGGAAGAAACGGAGAAGTATGCCTCTCTTTTTTAAGATGGATAAATAAGACAACCTCAGTTAAGCTATACGCAATTGCTACAGATGGTATAGACGGAAATAGCGAATATGCTGGTTGTATCGTAGATTCTAGTCTAGGCATATCGGATAAGGAGATAAGCGAAGGATTAAAAAATCATTCAAGTTATGAAATCCTTGAGAAATATAATGCTATAATAAAAACTGGACCTACATATACTAATGTTAACAATATCTACATCATTCTACTAAATGCTCCCTGAGTCTTTATCTTCTTCTGTAATGTTATGATAGCTCTTGCAACAGCCTCAGGTCTTGGAGGACAACCAGGTATGAAAACGTCTATAGGTATACCAATCTCTTCTGGTAATACCGTATTGTAGGAGTTCCAGAATATCCCACCATCCATTGCACAAGCTCCCATAGCTATAGCGAATTTTGGCTCTGGCATTTGCTCCCAAACTATTCTAGCTGCTCTAGCCATCTTTCTAGTTAGAGTGCCCTCTATATATAATAGATTAGTCTGTCTAGCTGATACAAAAGGTAGGAAACCATACCTCTCGGTATCGTACCTAGGTCCTGCGGAAGCTGCGAACTCACATCCACAACAACTTGTTGTAAAGTGAGGAGGCCATAATGAAAATGCAATAGCCCAATCTAATATATCTTCTATAGGCCACTGAGTGAGAAGCCATGAGCGAGCCTTCTCAGCGGATTCGTCTAAATTTCCGACAAGAATCTTACCTTTATTGGACATGTTTTTCCCGATTTTATAAAAGACATGACAAAATTATATAGTTATTTTACATAAGCTTAAAGATAATAAAAGATAATATAGGTAATATTTTTACTACTCTTCATCATTCTCTTCTGAACCTTCTAACTCATCCCTTAATAACTCAAGACCTATTTCTTTATAATATTCCTCTCTCTCCTGCTCCAACTCCTCTTCTCCTCTACTTCTTCCGCTTTTATCGCTAACTAAGGACGTCGTTAGAACCCTATTATTTTTATCCTTCTCCTCCTTAACCTTATACTCCTTCTTTTCGGCTTCACTCATCTCCCTTTCATATCCACATTTAGTACAACGCAGAAACCATTTATCGTCCTTCTTGTTCGGTACCATTAATCCGCCACATTTTGGACAAAATTTCATTCATTACACCAATGTAATAATAAAGCCGTCATTGTTCTATAAAAGGATTTCGGTATCTCATTTAAGGTATTCTTATTCTAGGATCTTCCTTAACAGTATTTAATACTATACTCGTATATGTTCTTTCCACTTTAGGATTCTTCAAGAGATTTTTAATGAAATTATCCAAATCCTCCACATTTCTGAACTTAGCTATTAAAATAACATCATACTCTCCAACAACATCATATACTGCAATCACGTTTTCTATGCTGGATATCTCTTTTTCAAATTCAACGATCCTTTTTCCATCAACTTTCACCATAATTATGCTTGTTAAATTATACCCTAGCTTGCTATAATCTATCAATGAAGTAAAACCTTTTATTATACCTTCTTGAACAAGTCTATTTAACCTATTATGGAGGGTTGCAGGGGATACATTTATTTCCTCGGCTAATCTCCTTAGGCTTGACCTAGCATCCCTTAATAATTCTGTTAAAAGCCTTCTATCTATTGAATCGAGTTCTACTTTTTTTCTATTTGACACATGAAAAAGTATTATTGCATGCTTAAAAATTTTTTAGCTTAACATACGCTTATAGTTTTAATTATTTTATGAGAACAGAAATACCGTTCAAAATTAGCTGTGCTCCAAAAGCAGCTATTATAACTGCTGTGAACCTTCCAGCAGCCACAGTACCCGTCTCTCCTAAAACCTTTATTAAGAAAGGCCCTAAGAAAAGCGTAATATATGTCAATACTCCAGCTAAAAGAGAACCTATAATTAGTATTATAACATTATAATTTACAGCCAGAGTTATTAACGCAGTCATAGTACCAGGGCCTACTATTAAGGGAGTGGCTATAGGGGTTACAACAGCTTCGTCAAGCCTTTTAATGAATTTTAATTGCTGAAATCCACCTAATGTATCAATACCTAGATATAGTAAAAGAATCCCTCCACCTATCTCTAATGCCTGAGGTGATAATCCTAGAAAATCAAGCAATGGTCTACCTATTACTGCAAATATTAGCAATAAAACAGTTACTGCAATCATTATTTTATTTACTATAAAGTTCCATGTAACCTTTTGCTGTGAGCTTTCATTGTAAGTTGTATAAATCGAAATAATATATGGTATTACTGAAAATGGATCCATTATAGCAAAGAGCTTAACTGCAACAATTGGGATACTTATTAAATTCATTCTAAGAAGCTTAGTATTTCTTTTAAACTTTTAATCTTATCATCTTCGTTATTCGCAAATACAGCTTCAACTAGTTTACCTAAGATCTTATAAATATTTGCTATCTCTTTTCTACAATCTTCATCTGCTTCTTCCATCTTACTAACTTTCTGATTTAACGCCTGAAGAGATGAGAATAAGGAATTTATTATTTCCTCTTCTTCAGAATGAGCATGCTCATGCTCATGAGATACCCTCTCTTCGCTTTCGACTTCTTCTTGTATCTTTTCAAGATCTTCTTCTGACTTAGGAATCTTGTCTATCCTCAGCTTCATTTTCTTCACCCTCTGTGTCGGTATTTTTCATCTGAGATATATCATAAGTGCTTGAGGTAATTATGTATTTTCCCACATTCAACTTTATATAGTTCTTCATCATCGTAGAAATCTTCCCAGCTGCCCTTGTGGGTATACATTCTGTCTCAACTTCTTCACCATCAACTGTTACAGCCACTACTTTGGCAAATCTCTTCTCATCATCGCAGAACTCCACAGTCACCTGTTTAGCTTTACCAAAAAATGCTAATGCTTCTATATCCCTACCCTTCATTTTTGGTCTTTCTTTCATAATTTATTTCCTCACTGCTATACCTATTAAATCCTTTATTTTTAATCCCTTCTCACTTAAAAAATTTTGCAACCCTATCCTAATTTCTGTAATAGCATTTGGTCCTTTATCTATTATGACTGTACCTAAGCCCACTAGTTTTGCCCCTACCTCAATTAATTCAACTGCATCTCTCCAATCGAATACACCACCCATACCTATTATATCTACGCTATACTCCTCATAAACCTCCTTAATTATTCTTACAGCAAGAGGATGTATACATTTCCCTGATAAACCACCTGTACCATACTTGAGTAGTGGTTTAGCTGAGTAAATGTCTACGCTCAAGACCTTAACAGTATTTATCAAGGTTACTCCATCTGCACCATTAGCTAGTGCCTTTCCTACTAGCTCATTTATATTATCCCAAGGACCAAACTTTACAAAAACTGGCAACTTAGTAATACCTTTAACGTTCTTTACAATCTCTCCAACATAACTAGCCATATCTTGTCCATATCCAGCCCTATTAGGGCTACTTAAGTTAAGTTCGACAATTACAACCTTATCGTTTCTAATCCTTTCAACAGCTTTTACTATTTCATCTATACTCTTGCCGCCCACGCTGGCAATAAGAGGACACTCTGTGTTAATGCTATTTATAGTCTCAATGCCAGGGTTACCTAAACCTATAGCGTTAATATAACAACCTTCATGCACCTTAATCAAAGTGGGTGGATAGTGAGGTTCTAAAGGATCTAAAGTAAAGGTCTTTGTGGTTATAGCTGAAGGTTTGTATTTCTTGCAAAAGTTTTCAATATAATTAGCAACATCAGGCAAGATCCCAGAGGCTATTATAATAGGATCTGAAAATTCATGCCCTCCTATTCTGATCAAATGTGTTAACCCCCCTTATTGGAAATACTTCATCTTCAAGCATAGCCACTTTACCTTCAACTATTAGCATATAAGGTTTAGCAGATAAGAGATAATTATCTAGGGGAGTTTGAGTAACCTTTGAGTATTGTGTGTGATATCTCCACTCCTGAAACCTTAGTATCAGAAAATTAGCACCGTAACCTACATCAATCTTACCATAATCAACTCCTAAAATTCTTGCAGGATTTTCAGCTAATAGCCTAACAGCTGTCCTAAAGTCTAAAATCCCTTTCTTTACGAGAGTATATATAAATGGTGTCGTAAAAGAAACCGCAGCAATACCCGGTGGGCATAGTTCATAACACCAGGACTTCTCTTGATTTGAATGCGGGGCATGATCACTAACTACGGTATCCACGTAAAATAAACCCTTTAATAAGCCTTCTCTTTCCGTATAACCCCTTATAGGCGGATTAACTTTTGTTAAGCAATCTGTTTCCCCATTAACTAGCAAGTGGTGGGGCGTCAAATCTACTGTAAAGTTATATTTCTTAGCTAGCATAATGGTTTCTAAACTGGTAGCATGCGTTATGTGAATTCTCTTATAGTCCTTTATCAGCTCTACTGCCGAGAGCTCTAACCATACATCTCTAAGCCTTCTATCGGCTAATCTTTCAGCCCACGGCAGTTCAGGATGAAGGACTTTCAACTTACTTGACTCCAAAACTTGATATACTTCTTCTTTATCGAGATCTTGTGGATATATCTTGAACCCAGCTATTGGATACTTCTCCATTTCCTTAATCTCTTTTCCTACACCAGCATAGATGCCATAATCAACTCTCGAAAAGTTCTGGAATTCCCTCAATCTTTCAACAATCCTCTGAGGTGTGTTCACGGGAGGTACAGTATTAGGCATGTCAACTAACAACCCTACTCCACCGTAAGCGGCTTCACTCGACGCAGTTTTTACTGTTTCTTTATATGCCAGTTGAGAATCTCTAACGTGAACGTGCATGTCTATTGAAGCCGGCAATATAATAGCATCAGATGGAGCTGTAACATCAGGCTTGCATGTCTTTCTGATCTCCTTTATAGTCCTATCAAAGCTAATACACGCCTCTTCTATATTGCCCTCTGAGAGGAAGACTTTACCCTCTATCCACAACTTCACTCAACCTCATTACTGGTCCTTCAACACATGCAAGATGACCTTTGATCTCACATACACCACACACTCCCAACATGCAATTCATCTTCACCCAACTGACGTGAACCAGTGAATCTTTTGGTAAATTGAATTTAGAGATCAACTCTAGAGGTACGGATACCAATATTGTATCTCCCTGCTCTAAATTATCAGTTTTCTCGAACTCCTGTGTCTCACAATTGATACAGTAAACCTTTACATCCAAACCTCTTCTCTTAGCCTCACGTAAGGGATATAGTATATGATAAAAATAGCTACCATAGACTATTGCCCTTACTTTTCCGACTAGACTTATCTCTCTACCTAAAGGTCCCTTTATTATCACATGCCCTGAAATCCTCTTGGCTATCCTTTCCGATGCTACGTAAATTTCTAGGATATCATTTCTGTAATCTGCAACGCTCAAAGGTATCTCCATTTCATTAGGAAAAATTATAGAAATGAACTGACCGGGTTTTGGATTTAAATTAGGTATCTTTATTAAGAACTTATGAACACCTGAGACAACCTCATGAGAAATAACATCAGCGTATCTCATGTAATATCTGCCTCATAACTTCCTCCTCTGTTATATAAGTTTCACAATATTCGCACTTTAGAAGTAATGGGGAAGTTTTTACTATTCTAAACTTACTAACAGCCTCGACGTCGTTTCTTGATATACAAGACGTATTTGGACATGTAAGAAGTCCTCTGATCTCATCAGGTAACTTCAGTTTTCTCTTTTCTACAACTTCATAGTCTTTGATTATATTTACCGTAGCCGTAGGTGCGATTAGTGTTATTAGACTAGTTTCCCTCTCATCTAAGAACTTACCCTCAATTTTTACAATATCCTTTTTACCTAATTTTCTACTCTCAACGTTCATCACTAGGGCAACACTATAACCTTCATTACCCTTTATCCCTAAAACGTGAAGTACAGCCAATGCTCTACCAGCGGGTATATGATCTATAACAGTGCCTTCCCTTATCCTGTTTACAATTAAAGTCTTTTCCTTCATTTTTTCTCACCCAAGAGTAAGTATAGCAACCCCATCCTTAGATAAACAGCTAAGTTAGCTTGCATGAAATACCTTGCATGAGGTGTTTTATCGATCCTCCTATCTATTTCAGTAACCCTAGGTAATGGATGTAAAATTATAGCATCCCTCTTCATCTGTGTCACAGTCTCATAAGTCAATTCATAACTTTCCCTAACTTTCTCATACTCCATCTCATCCGCGAACCTCTCCTTCTGAATTCTAGTAACATATAATACGTCTAATTCGCTTATTACTTCGTTAATGTCTTGCACTTCTTTATAGGGATAATTTAGGGTATCTAAGATCTCCCTTCTAGCCCTAAGTTGCGGAGGAGAGATCAGATAAACGAATTTCGGCTGAAAAAGAGTTAATGCACGCAAGAGGCTATTTACAGTTCTAGCATATTTTAGATCTCCTAAAATTCCATATACTAAATTGGAAGGAGATGAAAATACTTCCCTAACAGCGTAGAGGTCTACCATAGCCTGAGTAGGATGCTCGTGCTTCCCATCCCCTCCATTTATAATCAATGTATCGGTTACCTCAGTAGCAAACCTTGCAGCACCGTCAAATTTATGTCTCATTACGATTAGATCAGAATAGCTACTTAACATCCTTATGGTATCAGCTAAATTTTCCCCTTTTGCTACAGAAATGCCTTCTTCACCACTAAACCCTATGACTTTGGCACCTAATTTTAGAGCAGCGGTCTCAAAGCTCATCCTCGTTCTGGTGCTGGGCTCAAAGAAGGCTAAACTAACTACTTTGCCCTCTAAATAGCTGTAACTCTGACTAAAGCCTCTCCTCTTAAATTCGTCAGAAACAGAGAACAGCTCCTCATATTCTTCCTTAGTAAGATCAAGGGCTCCTATGATACTCCTTCTACGCACAAAGCCCGCTAAAACGTTATACTTTTAGGCTATTAAATTCTTCTAATTTTGATGAAATTAGCAGAAGTTTTAATAAATCGTAAGCTACTGCTCATAGGAAATTTTGTATTAACGTCAGGTAAGATAAGCCCATATTACCTTGATCTCAAGAAACTACCAAGTTATCCAGAGTTCTATGAAGTTATAGCAGAGGCAGTAGAGAAAGTTAAGAATTTGGACTTTGACATAATTGTAGGAGTTGCGACAGGAGGTGTTCCCATAGCATCGTTTATAGCGTGTAACCTGAGAAAACCGGTAGGCTATGTAAGGTTGGACAAAAAAGGATATGGAACAAACGTAAGTTTAGAGGCTGAAGTTAAAGATAAGAAAGTACTGTTAGTAGATGATGTAGCTACTACTGGCTCATCGTTAGAATATTCGATCTATGAAATAGCTAAGGAAGGCGGTAAAGTTACAGCTACACTTGTAATCATAGATAGACAAGAAGGGGCTAAAAAGAGGATTGAAAAGCTCGGCATAAACTTCATATCTCTTTATACGATTAGCGATATTCTCGACTTTGTTATAAACAATAATATGATTAAGAAAGAGGACGTGAAAGCGATTCAAGAATATCTGGTGAATAATCTTGAAAAGTAATATAATACTTGCCCTCGATAAGGGTATGGATAAAAATACATTGAAGGAGATAGGAGAGCTAATCTATGGCGTAAAGATAGGAACTCCGTTGATTTACGATCTAGGACTAAATGGGGTTAAAGAACTACTCAGCGGCTTGGACTTCAATGAGATAATAGCCGACTTAAAACTAGCCGACATAGATAATACCATGATCTTAATAGCACAGAAGTTAACAAACATAGTTGATTCTTACATAGCCCATTCTTTCATAGGATTTGAAGGGGCGTTAGATAGACTAAAGGATTATTTAGATTCCAATAATAAGAAACTGTATTTAGTTGCATCTATGTCTCATAGGGGCTGGAATGATTCCCTTTATGAGGAATTCATAAAGGTAGTGATAAGTAAAGTAAATCCTTATGGGCTAGTTGTAGGTGCAACTAGACCTGAAATGATCAAGAAGGTGAGGAGTGATTTTAAGGACAAGATAATAATATCTCCTGGCGTCGGAGTTCAAGGGGCTGAAATAGGAAGTGCTATCTGTAATGGAGCTGATTATGAGATTATTGGCAGAACAATTTATGATTCATTAGACCCGTTAAATAGTACAAAAGAGGTTGTAAAAAAACAGAGGGAGAAGGTTAGTGAGTGCAAAACACCAAAGACTTGAACAGAATGAAATAAGTGAAAGGGCAGCTAGATTGTACAAACTGCTTGAAGCCTCTGAATGGATAGTTGAGGATTCTGGAGAAGAGCCTACTACTGATTATAGTTTTATTTACGTAAAAGATATAAATTCATTATACATGCCAGACGAGTATAAAGATTTAGTTAGAGAAGGAAACGCTAAAATAGCTTATCAGAATTTATACATAGAGATCTTTAAGCAATTCTTTAACTTATCGAATAAAGTATTGCTCGATGAAGGTTATGCTCAAAAGACAAGGGATACAGAGATCGAGTACATGTTAATTTTATTGAAGTCAGGCAAATATGCGATATTTGAGGGTGATATAGATAAAGTTTCAATTCCCTTACCACCAGGTATAGGATTAGCGCATACTCATCCTCACGTCTGTCTATTCTCATATAAGGATATTGAAACTACTTCTTACCTTTTTGAAAAAGGGTACATTACGAGCTCAGTCATAACAACTGAGTGCACAGCCCACTTATCCAGATTAGGGCCTTATACTATAGATGATTTGAAAGCCTTGAAGGATCTGCACAAAAGGTTAGAAAAGGCTAAGACACTTGATGAAGTTGTAAAAGTTTATAATGACTTTAAAAGCAATTCAGTTAAGTTATTCCTTTCTCTGAACCAACCTTAGCCATGAGGTCTATTGCTGTCTCTGCAATATCAAACGAGTACCTAGTTATCCTCCTGAAGGAATCTATAATCATGCTCAAAGTAACTAGCTTTGTTGAATCAATAATCTTTGGTAGGATCTCCTGAGTTTTTATCATGTAGTCACCAAGTAATTTGGTCTCTTCTTCTGCTACTTCATGCGCTAGTTTTTTGTCTCTATTGATAAAAGACTTGAAGGATTTCTGAAATATATCGGCTGTCCTCTTGAATAGAGGAAGAAGATTATCGGTTTCGTTTTCAGTAAGTTTCTCTATTTTTATTAGGTTTTCAGCTATCCTTGATGAGTGATCTGCAATTCTCTCAATATATTTACCAACAGAATATATATCCACAATCTGGGCAAGATTATAACCATCTTCCTCAAATATTTCCGGCTTGGTTATACCAAGCGTTAGCTGTCTAGCTATATAGAAATAAAACCTATCCACTTCATCGTCCCTATCAATAACCTCTTTTACTATATTTTCATCAAAATTAAGGAAATTATCTATAACATCCTTAAGCATGTTAAAAGTTATCGTGAATTCTCTAGATAAAGCTTTATTTAGTGATAGCATTTTCTCGTTAACTAAGATCTGGACTATTATTGAGTTAGAAGACTCTTCTATTATTTCGGTTCCTAACAACCTTTTTCTAATATTTTCCTTAAGTATAGCCTTTACATCAGGAGGAAACCTAGCACAGTCCAGAATAACAGTTGTATAACCAGCCATATAGTGGGCTATAAATTCCCTTATTGCTATGTCTAAAGTAGAAGTACACGAAATAACAGCCTTATTTATCTCCTCCTCATTAATTGCTTTACGGGGTACGATTATTAACTTGAGCTCGTTATCTTGATAGATGTCAACCTCATCTCCAGAACTGATGTTTAATTCCTTAATCCAGCTTTTAGGTAACGAAACGATAAATGTAGACCCTCCAGTTAATTGAATTCTTCTAGTGGCTACTTTTTGCATATCTATTTAGACCTATATAAATAGCTCATTAAAATATTTAGCTTGCTAATCTCTCTTTAGCTAACTTCTGTGCTTGTTCAATGATGCTTTCAGCCTCAGGTGTAATATTGATGTTTTGCTTTTTAGTTTCAATAGTCTCACCTTTAACCTCAATTGCTACATCAGCTATCTCGTCTATTAGTAAGTTCAACTCAGGTGGCAATACAGGATTTAATCTCTTAAATTCCTTGACAGCTATCATAGTATCCCTTAATGAATTCATTATTAAACCTACTTGAATAGCCGTTTCTACTTTGAGCTCCAGCATCTCCAAAAGGATATCCATTACCTCAAGTTTACTCTTTAACTCCTCTAGCTGTTCAGTCTCCTTTAAGATCTGTTGACTAAGAATAGTATACCTACCAAAGTTCCTCATTGACAGAACTTCGTATTCCTTTATTCGCTTTTCTAGCAAATTTTCACGCTGTTTTAACCTTAGTCTAGCAACTCTAATATCAGCCAATAATTCAGCTAAACTCTTCTTTTTAGCCACAATAATATGTTTGTAAAGGTAACACTTAAGAACCCTATTACTCTTTAACCCTCAATAATACCTTATCCTTAATATTATTTACAACTGCTTTAACGTCCTCATCTAAATCATTTAAATCCCTGCAATAAGCTAAACGCTCCACTTCATTGAGGACTTTATATTTTTTATAAATATCCTCTAATGATAATTCCATATTTAAGAAATCTCTAACAAACTCATAATCTTTACATTTATTGAAAAGGTAGGTGAGGATTCCTAGGTCTGCCTGTCTTTTCCTACCATCTTTTCCAACTAAAATTATTAGCGTTCCCTCAGGTATCCTGATATCTCTGAAGCTTTCAATATCGATCTCCCAACTATTTACCTCTATTTCGCTTTCCTCACTTTCTAAGTATCTCTTATAAACTTCCTTAATGTTCATAAACTTTATGATTTCTATTTAGCTAAACATTATAAAGTAAATCCATGAAGTCTTGGCAAGAATATAAGGAGGAAGCGTGGAATAGAATATTAAGGGATAGGGAAATAGGCTATCTAGATCCTGATATATTTGACGTTTTAGAGGTCTTCTTTAAAAAGACTAAAAGCTTTACACAAAGTAGCTGTTCTGGAAGAATAGTTATAGTAGACGCGGTTACACCATGGGATAGGAAAAACTCATCAATAATATTTAAAAACCATTTAGGAATTAGTGGAGACGATATAAAGAGAGCTTTAGAGTCTTCAGTTGTCTGGAATTTATGGCTCATAGTTCAGGGACCTATTCTGCACGTTTATGCAATGAATGAAGATGAAGCGTGGAACCTTATAAAAATTGCAAGACAAGCTGGATTTAAACATAGCGGAATACTCTCAAAAAACGAAAAAGGAGTTCTTATAGAGTTAAAGACAGGAGTTAGAATGGTACATTTGTTAAAAGCACCTGACTATAGCCCTATACAGGATCCAGGAAAATTGGCTGAGGTTGCTAATAAGATACTAAAAATTGGGAAAATAAAGTTAAGAAAGCTCAAAGAAGCAATAGAGATTTCCTCAACTACTCATAATGTTAATGTTGAAGATGTTAAGGAGATAAGCAAGTAAGTCTCTAACGTTTATTCCATTTTCAGCACTTATCTCAAAATACTTTGTGTTAAACTTACTAAGCTGTTCTACTAATTGTTTATATAGTTCTTCATCCTTATCATCTATCTTGTTTATCACTGGTATAACTATCTTATTTAGGCCTCTAAGCTCATTGAATATATCTAGTTGCTCTTCAATAGAGTACATTGAGCTCTTAGAGACGTCAAATAAGTATACTATTATACCGTTCAAATTCATTATAGCGTTAATTGCTTTCTTCTCTATTTCATTTCTCTCACTCATTGGTCTATCAAGAATCCCAGGAGTATCAATCACTTGTACCATAGGTTCGTTGAAAGGACCTAAAATATGGCCTACATGAACTTCTTTAGTTGTAAATGGATAATATGCGACCTCAGGTTTAGCTGTTGAAATCCTACCTACTAATGTTGACTTCCCAGCATTTGGTGGTCCTGCAATTACAATAGTGGGAAGATTTGGATCTATACTTTCAGCCTTTTTCATCTTTTCAACTAGATCTATAAGTTCATCTAAGCATTTAGCCTTCCTTCTTAGTATAGAAGAAAACCTACCAAAGGCTTCCCTCATCAATAGATTAGCTTCTTTGGGATCCTTTGAATTGGCTATAGCGTATCTATACCTAGATAAAATTCTTATGCTATTGTCTATAAGCCTAAGAGTAGAGTTAATGCATCCTTTAATTTCCTCTTTAGACCTCTTACTTTCAATCTCCATTAAAGTAGTATAAAATATGTGGAGGGAACTCATTGTAGATGACAATTCTGATAAAAAATTCTTGTACTTTTCAAGCTCATTTATCATTAATATTACTCTTCTTATTTCCCTATCCTTAGGGCTTATTCCCTGTATCTTAGGTAACTTATTCAATACGTTTTTTATTAATTGTTCCCTCTTCTGTGGCACTTTTATTTTCTCAAAGGAATTTAACATACTCTTGTACCCGGCGGTACTTCACCATCTACTGTAACTATCCTAGGTTTTATTCCTTTCTCCTCGTCCTCTTTACAACCTGCAGCTAGAAGCATACCTTGACTTTCAAAACCTCTAATCTTTTTGGGTTTCAAATTAGTCACAACTATTATTCTTTTACCCACCAACGATTCTGGTGTATAATAATCTGCAAGCCCTGTGATGATTTGTCTCTTTTCTTGACCTAGATCCACTATAAGTTTTAAAAGTTTTGTACCCTCTATCCTTTCTACACTTAAAACTAAACCAACCCTAAGATCTATCTTATAAAAGTCGTCTATGTTTATTAATCCCTGTTCCATAATTCAAATTAAGTTTAAACTTGGGTTATAAAGATTCTGTATTTTACAATCTCTATTTTACTGAAATTAAATTTAATTTTGTAACACCACCTCAGAAAATCTAATTTCTTATATAAGGGAATTATATATATACCTTATAAACTCTTCTTTGTATAGTTTTGGATAGTGGTTAAAAAATGAGGCAAATGGATACTAAATCACTTATAAACTATATAGCCCTAAAGATACTAGGTGGTAGCGACTACATATTAGATGCGCTAGAAGAGTACCTAGTAAACGGAGAAGGTCCAGCTACAGTAGCATACAAATATAATATCTCAAAACATCAGTTGCGTGGCTATGCTCAAAGGATTATTGAAAAAAGCGGTAATGAAATTAGAGCCAAGAAGGTTATTCCAATTTTGAAGCAGATATCACAAGACGTAAAACCAATAGTAAAGAGAACAGAGGTCGGATTATATACATGTGAATTATGTGGTACAACACTAGCTAAGGAAGATACAGAAGAGCATGTAAGAAGAAACCACAAAGATGTGTTATCAGCTACAGTTAAACACATGATGGAAAAGTTAGAGGAAATTAAGAAATCACAGCAGAAGACTGTAATACTTACTTCAGCAAGTGAATGAATTTTTAAACCTAGATCTTCTTGCTATTTAAGGTAACGGTTATAATTTTATGAGATTTCCATTTATAAAGTATAAGCAATATACTTATCTATCGATGAGATGTTATGAGGCATGTTGTCAGCGTGCGTCTAAAAGAAGATATAGTGAAAGAGATGGATGACATTAGAGAAAAACTAGGAATCCCCACTAGAACAGACTTCGTAAAGATAGCAATACAGTACTATCTATCAAAGAAATTGAAGAAGCAAAATTCAAAAAATATTTAAAAATCTTTTTATTTAAACATATATACGATTTTTCCTTCTTACTCATTTAAGTTTTTAAAGAAATTTTTGCTAAGAACAAGTCATGATATGTCTCTTCTAACAGACGCCTTAAGGCATCTATTTTTTGTCTAAGTCCAGGGACTAAGGCTTTAGGGTATTCCAAAGTCCATAAAATGTTATAAAGATCTTCCATAATGGAGTAAGTTTTCTCAGCCTCATCTAGTTTACCATTTCTTAAATCTTCAAGAATCTTTCTCCTCATTTCACCTATAGCATCAGCAATGCCCATAATATAGTACGTCTCAGGTATGTTAAGGTCATAAGAAGTTAACAGTCTCTCTCCAAAGTATAAAGACAAAATCACTGTGGCTTCAGACAGCTCTTGGAAAGCAGTTCCTACATCGCCATATAGAAGTTCAGGAAAGTTGGAAATTACTGCAAGGATTTGCTTTGACTTCTCTAAAGCCTCTTGATATTTCTTCAATGCCTTATCTCTATCTTTTCTGTGTGATAGAGAAATAGTCTCTCCGCTTAACCTTATTAATTCTCTAGCCATTAGGAGTATTTTCTCCCTGTTTTCAAATCTTTCATTCAATCTCGGCGATACACCATCTATAAACTTCTGTATTTCGCTTACCAGATCCATAAGTGGGGATAAGAGCAAACTTTAAAATAAAATAATTTATGGTCCTTTCTTATGGATAACAACATAAGAAGGCTAGGAATTATAGGAGCAGGAGTAATAGGTGTTGGATGGTCTGTTTTACTTGCAGTTAAAGGGTATGAAGTTAACCTCTATACGAGAAAAAAAGAGACCCTCGAATCCGCCAAGGTTAAAGTAAATAACGCCCTTAAATCATTAAGAGATTTTAACTTAATCGATAATGATCCTGACTATTATGCTTCTAAGATAAAATATACTACGGAAATGGACGAGGCTATAAATTCTGTAGATATGGTCATAGAAGCTGTGATTGAAGACTACAATGCTAAGAAGGCAGTATTTCGATATTTAGATGAGAAGTTAGATAAAGAGATCATAATAGGTAGTAGCACTTCTGGACTCTTAATGACCGAAATCCAGAAAGTTATGAACCATCATCCTGAAAGGGGCGTTATAATTCATCCGTGGAATCCAGTCTATCTAATGCCATTAGTTGAAATAGTTCCTGGTGAGAAGACCTCGAAAGAGGTAGTAGACAAAGCTAAAGAATTTGTTGAGAAGCTAGACAGAGTTCCTGTAGTTTTAAAGAAAGAGGTGCCTGGATTTATAGGCAACAGGTTAGCATTTGCGTTATTGAGAGAAGCTGTTGAAATAGTTGATCAGGGTATTGTCAGTATAGAAGATATAGATAAAGTAGTAATGTATGGTTTAGGCCCGAGGTTTGCATTCATGGGACCCTTCCTAACTTACCATTTAGGAGGCGGTGAAGGAGGCCTTGAGTACTTCTTCAGTAAAGGTTTTGGTGCAGGTGCAAATGAGTGGATGTACACTTTAGCTAAGTGGGATAAGTTCCCATATAGAGCAGTAGTCAAGGCGATAGAACAAATGAAAGATTATAGCTTCATCAAGGGGAAGAGTTTTCAAGAACTCTCTAGATGGAGAGACCAAAAACTCATTGAGGTTCTAAAGGTAACTAGAGGAAAGATCATTTAGTAATAAGATAAATTAAGAAGACGAGAATAAGGCCAGATAAGAGAAGAACACCACTATATTTTAACCGCTCTTTTATTCTTGTTCCATATATGAATCCTATTATAGCTAAGATAAATAGCGATAATATTTCAGCCATGATAAAGTTTTTTGTATAAATGTATAACATTACGGGAAAAATACCTAAAAAAGGTGATAACGCGTGCAATATTGCGGATAGAATAGCGGCTATTTTAAACGAATAATCATAAACTGTTCCCTTTAAACTTCTCAACATCTGTCGCTCTAGTTCTTGAAGTGAAAGGTTTGCCTCGTTTAATTCTATTATAAGAGCATTCCAACCCGAAGATATACTAATAGCTAATAGGCTACTAATTGTGATTAACAATAATTCTTTACCCTCAAGCTTTGTAGC
Organism: Sulfolobaceae archaeon; assembly: GCA_026627305.1. Classification (GTDB taxonomy): domain Archaea; phylum Thermoproteota; class Thermoprotei_A; order Sulfolobales; family Sulfolobaceae; genus JAPNVD01. Next base: position 116,694 of record JAPNVD010000003.1, on the reverse strand, counting down.
CTGAGATGATAAGAGTATGCTCAGCTCTAATGTGATTCCGTCAAAGGCTCCTAATAATAGATATCTCCTAAACATAGAGGGAAACTCTTGCCTTATAACAGAAAATAATTTCCCTACATTCACATAATAATATTATCATTCATAGCATTTAACTTAAATACTTGTGTATTATAATGGCTATACGATGAGATTACCTAGATATGCTATTTTAGGGCTGGCGGTAATCGTAATAATACTTATAGGTTTAGGTATAGTAGCTACGGCTAGCTATAAGACGAGGATCTACACTGAAGATCTGGGAGGGCAACCACATAATGGCAAGTATGAGCTAGCAGTAAAGATCATCATAAATTATGGTTACTTTGGTGGAAAACAACCGCTCTCACAAGGAGTTGTATATCTCTACAGAGATGGGGTATTTTACAACTGGACATTTACAAATTCTAGCGGTGTCGCTGTATTCTACGTACCTCCTGGTAACTATACCGTTTTATCTACAACACTTAAGATCAAGACAAATGTGATTGTAAACAGTAACGAAGAAGTTATATTTGATTATGCATACTTAGTATCTAGTTGATGAACAGGAGTACAACTGACCTTTGATGAGGTGGTCCTTCACTGAATATAATTAAAACTTTTGAACTCCTTTTCTATTATAGATATTGCAATGAGCGTAAAAATTGATGTAGTAAGGATAAATATCCCTGAAGGTACAAATGTAATTATAGGTCAATCCCATTTCATTAAAACTGTGGAAGATCTATATGAGGCATTAGCAACATCTAGCCCACATCTAAAGTTCGGAATTGCATTCAATGAGGCTAGTGGAAAGAGATTAATAAGAACCGATGGAAACGATCAGGAGCTTATAAAGCTGGCAGTAGAGCAGGCTAAAAAAATCGGTGCAGGCCATACATTTGTGATATACATAAAAAATGGTTATCCAATTAACGTTTTGAACACAATAAAAAACGTACAGGAAGTTGTAAGAATTTTCGCCGCTACAGCAAACCCGCTTCAAGTGTTAGTCGCTGAAACAGATCAAGGAAGGGGAATAATAGGTGTTGTCGATGGATTTACGCCATTAGGAGTAGAGACTGAGGAAGACGTTAAGGAGAGAAAAGAACTGCTTAGAAAGTTTGGTTATAAGAGATGACAATTAAGCTTTTAGCAAACGATTCATACTATTTATTTTAATGAGTAAAGAAGCTGTACTTTATAAAAAAGAGGGTAACAGGATTAGATGCCTAGCATGTGCTAGGAGATGTTTACTTGGGGAGAATCAAATAGGATTTTGTGGTGTAAGGTCTGTAAGAAATGGTAAGCTTTACCTTGATGTTTACGGTAAAATAGCAGCAGCTCATGTTGATCCTATAGAGAAGAAACCTTTAGTACATTTTTATCCTGGTTCAAAAGTGTTTTCATTGTCCACTTTTGGCTGTAATTGGATGTGCATGTATTGTCAAAACTACGATATAAGCCAGAGGAGGAGAGCTGAAGGTACAGAAGTATCGCCTGAAGAAGTGGTTGAGATGGCTCTAGCTTATGATGTAGATGGAATGACATACACTTATAATGAGCCTGCAATTTTTGCAGAATATGCACATGATATTGGTGTATTAGCCAAAAAACACGGTCTATTTAATACTATGGTTACTAACGGTTATTGGACACCTGAACTTGTAGATTACGTTAAAGATTTCCTAGACGCCGCAACTGTTGATTTTAAAGGAAATGGCGAAACTAAGTTTATGAGAAGGTATATTAGCGCATCAGGACCCGAACCCATAATCGAAACAATAAAGGCATTGCACGACTATGGAATTCATGTTGAGATAACCGACTTAGTGGTTCCACAAATAGGTGATGATCTAAATGCTGCTAGATCATTACTAACAAAGCTTTATGACATCTTAGGGCCAGACGTTCCAGTTCATTTTCTTAGATTTCACCCTGATTATAAGTTAGACTATTTACCGTGGACACCTGTAGAAACGTTAGAAAAACATGCTAATTTAGCTAAAGAAATTGGGTTCAAGTATGTTTACATAGGAAATGTGCCTGGTCATCCATTAGAGAACACCTATTGCCCTAACTGTGGAAGACTCGTTATAAGAAGGTATGGCTTTGATATTCTAGAGTGGCATCTAACGCCTGATAATAGATGCAAATACTGTGGATATAAAATACCGATTAGAGGTAAATTATCAAAACATGCTTTTAAAGATAGATTTGAAGAAGTGTTTTTATAAAGCGTTTAAACAACTTAATATTATAAACTCTTATATTCGGCTAGTATAAAGTAATACTTGTATGTTATGAAGCTAACCAAAGAATATATTGAAGCTCTTCTAATTTCCGCAATTCCCATTGTAGGTATGCCTGCAGGAATTTATTTTATGTCTGATGCTGACATACATAGCTATGAATACCTTAAAAAGTTATCGTTATTAATGGGAATTTCTCTTCTTTCATCGATTTTATTTAGTATAGAGTTATTAAAAGAATACATAGTTGAGATACTCACGTCAATGTTAGTAGCTTCGGTTTCTGTCATAGTTTATAAGATATTAAGAAGTGAAAACATTTCATTATATGCAGATGAGTATTCCATAGTAATAAATATGAGTTTAAATATAAACTCAGTTAATATTGCTGATACCGATATAAATTCGCTTATCAGCACTATAATAAGAAAGGCATTAAGGAAAGTTCACAACCCGTATTACCGCGAGAAGCTTTCAACACTTAATATGTGCTCTTCTTCTCCTAGGGTCACAGCACATGAAGATAAGCTGATAATAAGAAAAAGATGTGGAGATACTACTCTAGAAATAGTGATAACTAATAATACAAAAGCTAATATTAAGTTTGAAATAGAGTATTAATCATGCTTCTTTTACTTCACCGTTCCATGTAGCCTTAGCAAACTTAACAATATATTCAGCTGTCATTATAGTAGCCTGCTTTACAAGCTCCTCAGGAACTCCACTTACGCCTGCGCCCATAATTAATATATTCTTAGTATTCTCGGTTATGGCTGTAAGCTTCGAATCTCTATGTGGATAAATATGTAAAACTTTTGGCTCTTCATCTATCATAATGGGAACGCCTTTATCTAAAATTTCAGGATCCTTCTTTCCTAAATCATAAAATATCTCTCCACCTTTACTCATTGTTATGGTTAAAGACCCCTTTATCTTATCCAAATCGTATAACCCAATTGGAACTAATGTATCAGCACTTGCGATATTTCCAGAATCTACAACATTATTAACTCTAGGAAATCTATTACCCCTATATAATCTCCTCCTTAAAGCCTCACCACTAGGTCTAACTTTAGTAGGATCTATCCCTACTCTCCAGAAGAAATCCCTATATGCCCTGACTATAGGATCTTCCTTTAGTGTATCTGGATCCCTACCTCTATACTTCTCTTCTAATTTAGCTATCTCTTTATCAAGTTCTACAACACCTGATTTAATAACCGTAGCGTTATAAACTTCAGTGTAAACCACAAAAACTCCAATTGACTTTAACTCGGCTGACACAGTTATTTGCATAAAGGAGTAAAAGAAACACCAACAAATAAAAATATCTTATTTAACTACGAGTACGGGCATTTTAGCTTCGGTCACAATTCTAGTTGAGACGCTTCCCAAGAAAAGTCTCTTTAATGTAGATAAACCTCTACTACCAGTAACTATAAGGTCTACGTTGTTCTTGTTAGCATAATCCAATATAGTACCTGCAGGATCTCCTTCCAACACAGTACCTTTCACTTTTATATTTTCTTTAGAAGCCTTTTCTACTACCTCATTTACATCAGATTGAGCTTTCTTATATAGGCTATCAAAAACTTCACTGGGAATTGGTGCAAATCCTACACTTGCTAATGCAGCAGTATCAACCACTTCCACCACTTCTAATAAGGCATTATATCTCTTTGCTAAGTCTATTGCAACGTTCATAGCTCGTTTAGCGTTCTCCGAACCATCATAAGCTAGAAGTATATGAGAAAACATATTCTCTAAAAATATATGCTCATTTATAAAAATAAATTATACTATCTTCAGACCCTTAACTCTAATCATCCCAGCCGCAATATTACCATACCTTTTAACGTCGTTGCCCATTACAGTTATACCGTTAAGTATATCGATAATATTACCACTTAATACCATATTATAGATTCCGAATTCCTCTTTTCTATGATAAAGCCATCCTAAGGAGACATTAACTGAAAAATCACCAGTATCGAAATTGGCAGTGTTGACCCCTTGAACTTCATCTACCACTAGAACTTTATCATAGAATGGATCCTCCATATCTTTCATTTTTAACTCTACTGTAGTAGTTGAAATCGTAGGCAGTGTAAGGTATGTCCTAATCGCTGAATGAGTATTCTTTACCTTAGCTTTATTAGCCCAATAGGTGTTAGACAGGAAATTAGTGAACTCACCTTTTTCTAGTATTTTAGTCTCTTGAGTTGGTAGTCCTTCAGCATCAAAAGATCTACTAGATAGAGAATATTTATAACGTGGATTATCTATAACCGTTAACTTTTCATTAGATATTCTTTTATTTTTGCTAAAAGGACTCTTATTTCTAAAGACATTCTCTACAGATACTGCACGAGAGAAGAGAGGCATAAATAATTCGTTTAATGCTTTTTGAGTAAATATGATATCGATTCCTCTATCTATAGAGTCTGTATATCTCTTCTTTAACCTATTCACGTTCTCTTTAATCTTATTAACGAATGTATCCAAATTAATTTCACTAGGATTCGTCGTATAGTCATACTCGTAAATGTCAGGAGTAACAATTCCTTCTTTAATTTTTGAGTTTGCCATTAGCGATAAGGATATTCCACTCTTAAGCTCATTTATATCTATACCCTCAGTGTTGGCAACACCTATTTGAACTTCAAATCCAGAAACGTTATAATACGTGATATTCACGTCAGAGGAGGAAAGCTCATTCTTATAAGCCTTTATTTGAGAATAAAATTCCTCTATTTTTTCAGTTATTTCGTTAAATTCAAGTAAATGAATTTCCTTTAGAAAATTTACACCGCCTTCTGGGCTAGGTATTTGGTAGTTGCAATCTTTCTCTTCGACAGATTTATAGACTTCTATCGCGTTGTCAAGAAGATCGTAAGATAAAGTGTTAGAATAAGAAAATCCCAGCTTACAATCTTTGACAATCCTTAGCCCGTAACCCTCTTCATAAGAACTTTTCCTAGATATCTGAACATCTTCTTCAATGTCTTTCTCTTTTAATTTAATGTAATATATCTCAGCAGAATAGCCCAAATTCTTTGCCCTATCAAGTATATTGTAGATATCTATCCCACTCATGTACCTCCCACCTTCATCTTCTCAACCCTTATATAAGGACCACCTGAACCTACTGGAATTAATTGCCCTGATTTACCACAGAAACCTGAGGAAATTTCTAGATTTTTAGACACCATTGTTATTTGCCCTAAAGTTTCTATAGTATATCCTGAAATGCCTGTTGACTTTATAGGCTCGCTTATCTCTCCATTTCTAATATAATATCCTTCTTGAATACCGAACTGAAAAGACCCATCGGAACCAGTTTGACCGCCGTACACGGATTTCATAAAGTAGCCTTCCTTTATCCCCTCAAATAGTTCTTCAAGCTTATGAGATCCAGGCAACATGTATGTATTTCTCATCCTAACTAGCACCTTACTTCTGAAATCTTCAGCTCTCCCGTTACCTGTAGGATTCTTACCTAGATAAGCAGAGTAAAATCTATCCGTTAGAACATCGTTTACAACGCCTTTATCTATGATCTTTACCTCTTTACCTTCAACACCTTCATCATCATAAGGAGTGTATCCAATACCTTCAGTAGAATCTACTATAGGCGAATCGACAACATTGACTTCCTCACTTGCTATTTTCTTCCCCTTTAATCCCAATAATATACCTGTTATCGCCAGATCTGCCTCCGCTAAATGACCTAGAGCTTCATGAGTAAACACTCCCACAACTTCTGGAGCAAGAACCACAGTGAAAACACCTGCTTTTGGGAGAACGCCCCTTATCTGATTCTCTAATCTTTCTATTGCTTCCTTTGTTATTTCATTAGGATCAAAGGTCTCTAGGACATAATCTTTATAAGTGCTCTTACTTATAGACGCTGAAACTAGGTTTCCGTCCTTATCAACTGACGTAACTGTTATCGAAACTCCTGACACTGGATATTTTATATGGATTACCCTATCCTCTGTGCTATAATACAATTTTTCTATGTAGTCTTCATAATATCGTATTGATATGGATTTAACGGAGCTGAAGCTCTTTAGATCATTCCTGATCTTTTCTAACTCTTTAACCTTCTCGCTAATAGATTTAGAAGTTAATACTTTAGGCTCGATTATAACCTCATCGTGTTTCTTAGGTAGCAGAACTATCTTTATTTTCCCCTCTTCTTTTATGTTTGAAAAGGCACTATCTAAAAGATATTCATCCAGCTTTGTCGATGATGAGTAACCCATATTATTTTTATAGACAATCCTAAAGGAATACCCATGATCAATACCATTGGTGGTAACTTGAGAAGTTTCTTCAGTAACTGAAATCCTCAGCGTCTTTACTTTAAACTCCCTTAGGTCAGCAAAGTCAGCCCCTCTATCCTCAGCTTTTCTTAATAACTCCTCATAATGCATAGATTATGATAGCATCTAAAGCAATAAGAACTTAACTAAGTTCAATATATTTCTTGACATCATCTAGATTTCTCACTATTGAGAATCCAGAAGCCTTCCTTGTCCTATTCATTATCGCTAATCCTATTCCTCTCTCAGGAAATCCGTGAATTATACCTATATCTGCCTTAGAGTAGTCTAGTTGCCTAAAAGCATCAAATAAGTTTTTGCTAACTTCATAAAGGTTTTTATCACTGCCAAGCCTTATCTTAATAACATCAGTACTTTCTATCTCTTTTAACATCTCATCTGTGCCAAGAGCAGCAACCTTATACTTTTTACTGACTATGTCAATAACTTCACGATAAATACTCCTATCCTCTACAACTATTAGCTTCTTTGAAGGCGCATAATGTTTATACTTCATGCCTGGGGCTAACGCAACCTTAAAGTAACCTAGACCTCTAGCCTCATCAGGAACTACAATCTCACCAAAGATCTCTTTCAGCTCTTCCACACTAAAAGGTCCAGGTCTTAAGAGCACTGGCGGATTTTTAGTGACATCAATTATTGTAGACTCAACTCCAAAGAAAGTTCTTCCTGCATCTAGTATGACATCTACCTTACCATAAAGATCTTCAATAACATGTTCAGCCAATGTGGGACTAGGTTTTGTAGCTAAGTTTGCGCTTGGAGCAGCTATTGGAGTCTGGCTAGTTTTTATAAGTTCTAATGCAACAGGATGTGCAGGCATTCTAACGGCAACAGTATCTAAGCCCGCTGTTACTTCTTTAGGAACTTCTGGTCTCTTCTTTAAGATTAATGTTAAAGGACCAGGCCATACTATTTTCAACTTATTTAATATTTCATCGCTTATATCTTGAGCAACCTCAAATAATTGATCGAAACTGTGAATGTGCACTATTAAAGGATTATCCATAGGTCTATTCTTAGCCTTGAATATCTTAGTACATGCTTCAGGATTGAAGGTGTCAGCACCTAAGCCATAAACGGTCTCGGTGGGGAATACTACTAATCCGCCTTTTTTTATCACTTCTGCCGCAATCTCTATTGCTTGCTTATCAGGATATAATGGATCAACTTTCAAAACTCTAGTTTGTACCTGTTGCATTAGAATTAAACTTTTGAATTGAGGATTTAAAGTTAAATATCAAGTGATGAGGAACCTCCGAGACTTAACTTGTGTAGAAAGCGCTCTGTGCTGACCATAGATGATTAGATGATTAATGAGGTGATCGCAGAGCAGTGAAGAACCCCAAAATTTAATTGGGGTTTTCAGAAATATTAATGCGAGAATCGTTATGAAAGTATCTAACGTTAGTGGAAAATATGTTATAGAGATAGAAAATAAAAAGGTCTTAGTAGAAGACGTAAAAGACGCTAATGGTAAAAGGTATTTGGTCTTCACAACCGTTTCTTCCTATCAATTACCCGATGGAAATAAATGGGAGGTAGATACGAAAGATGCTAAAGAACTGAAAAGAGATGAACTGCCTCCGGATATTAAGAAAGCTATTAATATGATTCTAAAAGTTTTGTAACAATCTTTTTAAACAAGACATTATTATTAGTTTGTAAAAATAAATATAAAGGTGATATTAGATGCAATTAGACTTTGTGTTAAGCACTGACAGATGTATGATGACAAATCACCATGGGAAGGAATTCCTAGGATTCCTAGCAACAGGGCCAGCAGTAGGCATACCAGAATCAGTTTGGAAATGGTTAGCATGCCCTAAAATGGAAGTTGATGAGTACGGAAGACCAGTTCAGGCTCCTTATGGGTTAAGAAAAGTAGAAGCAGCACTAATCGATGCTGGATTCAAAGCGGCAATAATTGATCCTGATTACATTGATAGATATTTACCAACAGCTAAAGCACTTTTCGTATCTCATCACGATTATTTTGCCTTTGGACCTCCATCCTCAACCTGGTGGGGTATAACAAAAAAGGAACCAATTAACTATAAAAGCTTCATGAAGTTCATAACTAGCCCAGCTATAGCACAGGCGAAAGCAAAGGGTCTAAAGATATTAGCAGGAGGACCTTCTACATGGCAGTGGCTATGGAGGGAAGATATGTTAGAGAAGGTAGGTGTCGATACGCTAGTTGATGGTGAAGGAGAGAAGGTGGTTGTAGATTTAGCTCAGAAGATACTCGATGGAGAGGAACTTCCAAAATATGTTTATGTAAGTGATGATGATACGCCTAGTGTAGATGAAATCCCAATAATTAAGGGTGGAAGCGTAAATGGTCTAATAGAAGTAATGAGAGGATGCCCTAGACATTGTAAGTTCTGCTCTGTAACTCTAAGATCATTAAGGTATTATCCCCTAGATAAGATAGAGAAGGAGTTACAGGTTAACGTTAGGGCTGGAATAAGACATGGAGTTATCCATAGTGAGGATATCCCACTATATGGTGCTATAGGAGTATTACCAAGACCAGAACCGTTGATCAAATTGCATACGTTAGTGAAAAAGTATTATAAAACAATAGCCTGGAGTCACGCTAGCTTAGCAGCTGTTAGATATGCTGAAGAAAAGTATGGTGCAATATCTAAGATCTCAGAAATAATTTTCGATGATGAACAAAAGTACTTGGGTGTTGAAGTAGGTATTGAAACAGGGTCTCCTAGATTAGCTAGAGAGATAATGCCCGCTAAATCCTCACCTTATAAGATTGATGAATATCCTGAGACCGTAGAAGAGGCATTTAAGATAATGCATGAGCATCACATAATACCTGCTGGAACAATGATAGTTGGTTTACCAGATGAAACAGAAGATGATGTATATAAAACAATAGAGTTAGTAGATAATTTGAGACCTTATAGAAGCATCTTAGTGCCTATGTTCTTCGTGCCCATGGGATACTTCAAGAATAAGGACTGGTTCACTCAAGTGAAGCTCAAAGAGGCTCATATAGAGCTCTATAGGAGAGTGTTCTGGCATGATGTATATTGGGCTGAAGATATAATAGACAGATTTTATATGAAAAGTCCTATTTACTATCCAGTCAGACTAGCATTAAAGCTGTTCTTAAGAGCAGCTAAGAAAAAGATGAAAGAGATAGAAGCACATTTAGAGCAGTATCTTAAGAAGTGATCTTATTTTTTGCAGGATATATGTAATCTTTTGGAGCCTTCTCGAAGGGCTCTAAATATTTTCTTAAAACTTTTGGAATCTCCACAGCTCCATCTTCCCTTTGATTGTTCTCTAGAATTGCAGTTATCGTCCTAGTGCTGGCTATTGCGGTACTATTTAATGTATGTACATAACCCTTTCTGTTATTTTTTCTATCAACAAACCTTATTCCCATTCTAAACGCTTGCCAATCAGTACAATTACTACAACTTACCATCTCTCGGAACATAGCTTGAGCGGGCATCCACACCTCTAGATCATACTTCTTTGCAGCACATGCACCCAAATCACCGGATGCTATATTTATAACCCTATAAGGTAACCCCAATCCTTGGAACAGTTCTTCAGCATTAGAGATCAACTCTTCATGGAATTTCCAACTATCTTCTGGTAATGAAAATATGAATTGCTCAACTTTATGAAATTGATGAACTCTAAATATTCCCTTGAGATCCTTATTAGCAGCTCCTGCTTCCTTTCTGAACGCAGGACTAAAACCAACAAATTTCAACGGTAGACGATCAGCTTCTATTTCCTCTTTCCAGAACATCGCAGCTAAAGGATGTTCAGCTGTAGCGATTAAATAGAGGTCTTCATTCTCTATCTTATAAATAGCATCTTTAAAGGTTGCTAAATCGATCACAGATTGGATTACATCACCCCTTAACATATATGGTGGTAAAACTAGAGTATAGCCTTTCCTTGTCATCGTATCAATAGCATATAACAATAAGGCAAAGTCTAACCATACTATATCTTGGAACAAGTAATAAAATCTAGATCCAGCGACCTCGCCAGCTTTTTTGGTATCGCCTAAATGAAGTACGTTTTCTAATTCATCAGCATGACCTACAGGACGCCAATTAATAATCTCGTAGTCGGCATTTAGCCCACCTAACTGAGCTTTAAACTTCTCAACGTCATCTTTATAAACCTTAAACTTACCCCAAACTTTTACAACTTTGCTATAATTCTCATCAGGACCTAAGGGTACACTTTCGTGAAGAATATTAGGCAATGAGAATAATGCAAGATTTCTTTCCTCTTCTACTTTTGCTAGCTCCTTCTCTTTTTCTTGAAGTTCTCCAAGGAGTCTCTTAGCCTCCTCAATTTTCTGAGCCCTTTCCTCTTGTGTTTTAGCTCTAGCCACTGCTGCACTTACAACGTTATGCTCATGTCTTAATTTTTCAACATCTTTTAATAGTTGCCTCCATTTTCTATCTAGTTCTATTGCTTTATCAGCTAAAGAAATGTCCATATAACGCTTTTTTAGAATCTCACGAAGTTGATCAGGATTGTTCCTGATAAGTTCTAAAATGCTCCACGACATTTAAACTCTAAAATTAAAAACGCTGAGATTTATTTATTGTTTTTGCTGATCTTGTTGCTGTGCCTCTTCTGGAGGTAAGCCATAATTCTGTATCCAGAACTCTACAATATCATAACCGTATATTTGCTTAAACTTCTCTCTACCTTCTTTTGTCATCTTGAATGGCGTCCATTGAGTATCTAAATCTATATCAATTTGAACATTCTTAGCAGGAACTGCTTCTTTAGTAGCAACTTCTACAGTATAAATCAAATCATCAATTACTGGGCATCCAGGTGCTGTTAAGCCCATCCTTATATAAACGTCTCCGTCATCGGATATCTTTAGATCGTATATTAATCCTAAGTTAACAATATCTACGGGTATTTCAGGATCATAAACCTGTGTTAATGCTTCCAATATCTTCTTTTTCCATTCCTCTTTATTGACAGTATTCTGAGTACTCATCAATATTATTAACTGCGTTTATAGTTTATTAACCTCTCGCATATTATGTTTTATAAAATACAATATTTAGATATAACAATAAGAAAAATTTTAATATTACCCTAATATTATTGCAGGCTTGAGTGGCAATGAGTCTTTCTTGTATTTATTCTTATCAAGATCTTCATATCTATGGATTTGTATCTCCTTAACGTTGAGCTTGTATTTTAGATAGTTTAAATTCTCGTTTAGTACAGAATACTCGTCTATATTGTAGTTAAGAATTAACTTCCTCAGGTCTCCATTTAAAGATGTGGCATAATTGAATAACTTTTGATACAGTTTCGCATCCTTAGGCCTCTTATCTTGCATGAACTGCTTAAGAGATTTACCTTCTGAGAGATATATTAGAGCTTCCTTTAATAGTGAAAGTTGACCTGAATCTGCTACATATATGTGAATTTCATTTACTTTGTCTTTATACACGTTCATGATGTTCCTAATATCTTCAATTAGACTGTTGTAATACTCGTGAACCAGGTATACGTAGTTATCTATTTCCTCCTCAGCATAATTAGGCCACTTTTCATTTACAACTAATGTAGAATTCCCAAGAATATGCCATATCTCCTCTGCAATGTGCGGTGCAAATGGTTGTATCATCTTAGCCCAAGCTGTTAAGACTCTTCTGAGAACATCACCGTTTGGTTCTAAGTTATTAGCTTTAACCATATCAAAATACTCAGCAATTGCAGAGTCGAAGCCATAAATTAGCTTATTTCCTGCATCTCTAAGCTCTAACTTATCCATATGGGAAGTAATATCTCTAATATACATGTTCAGAACAGTTATAAGCCATTTCTCAGCAAATCCAATCTGAGTTCCTTTATATTTATCTAAACTTTGTGATAAATCATAGAATTTCTTTAAGATCTCTGCTAAAGACTTAGCATAAGAATCACTGAAGTTGACATCTGAATTCATATCAGCATTTGTTGTTAAAGCTAACCTAACTACGTCAGGGCTATATAGCCTTATAGCCTTTCTTAGAGGTACTATGTTTCTCAACGATTTACTCATCTTCTTTCCTTCGTACAAAACGAAGCCGTTTATCGCTATTCCTCTAGGCCATAACTCCTCTGGGAATATAGCTGCGTGGTTAAATATGAAGAAGCTCAAATGATTAGGTATTAGATCTTTACCACTATGCCTCATATCCAGAGGATACCAATATAGGAATTCCTTCCTTAAGTCCTCTAGGATCTCTACAGGAATGTTTGTCTCTTTCGACACTTTGTTCGCATCACCGTTACCCAAGATTACATAGTCCCAGAATTCGTAAGTAAGTTGTGAGGGTTTTAATCCGTATTTCTTTATCTTATGAGAAACTGTATAATATGTCATGTAAATTGTTGAATCGCTAAGGCTTTCTATGACCCATTTCTTATCCCAAGGTAAAGGAGTACCTAGACCCCTGGTCCTTGCGCACGCTCTCTTATTTAGCCACTCAAGGCTGTACTCAAAATCTCTTCTAAAATCTTCAGGTATTATAGCCATTTTACTTAACAGCTTCTTTGCCTTCTCCTTCCACTCTGGGTTTCCATAGTCTAAAAACCACTGATCCTTTAAGATCTTTACAACTATTTCATTACCACATCTACAATATATGGGCCTATTCATGACTTCATACATCTTTGAACCTAAATTATTCTCTATGAGGAATTTAGTTATCATCTCTCTAGCTTCAGGAACTTTCTTACCAACGATAGTCTTTAACGCTTCAACATATTCTGGCTTAACTCTGCTAATTATATCATCTCTCATAACGCCTTTCAAGAACTCTTGTCTATATATTATCTCAGTTAGTTTCTTTAGATCCTCATCGTTTTTAGGCTTATTAGTATCAACGATCTCTTTTGCTGGAGCTTCTCCATAACCCTCTAACTTTATCACAGGTATTACAGGGAGATCCTCTTTAACCTTCCTAAGGTAATAATAATCGAAAGGCGCATGAGCAGGGACACTCATTACCACCCCTGTCGCAGTATCCTCATCTACGAACGATGCCCCTAGCACTGGTATTTCTTTACCTGTTATCGGATTTATTACAGTCTTACCTACTAAATGAGAGCCCTTTATCTTTTCTAATACTTTTACATTATCCCTTTGGAATGTTAGCTTTAAAGCTCCTCTCTCAGCTAGTACCATCTTAATACCATCAACTTCGGCTATTACATAATTTATCGAAGGATTAACCCATATAGCAACAGCTCCAAATATAGTTTCAGGTCTTAATGTGGCAGCAGGGAATATGCCTAGCTCTGAATTGAAGTAGATAATTACATATTCGTCTATATCAGGTTCCATATCACCTATAGTATCATGACTACCTACGGGTATGTTATGTACTGGACACCAACCTACAGGATGGGTACCTCTCACTATATATCCCTTTTCCTGAAGTTTTGTAAACTGCCACACAATAAAGCTGGAGAATTCTGGATCAATAGTTGTAAATTCTCTCCTCCAATCTATCGCTAGTCCTAATTCCTTCATTGCCTGTTTTATCTCTTCCTTGAAATAGTTTGCCATGAATAATGGATCTGAAAGCTTAGGTATTACATCTGAGGGTATCTCGTAAATGTCCTTAAAGATGCTAATTAATTCCTTATCTCCCTTCTGCACCTGATCAGCCATCGCTATAATTGGTGTTCCCGTATAGTGAAAACCCATAGGTAGTAATGTATTATATCCTTTCATCCTCATGTATCTAGATAATATATCTCCTGTAACATACGTCCTTCCATGGCCTAAATGGAATGGGCTGTTAGGATAGGGAAATGCTATTGTTGAATAAAACTTTTTCCTACTAAAGTCAGGATCACTCTCATAAACCTTCTTCTCGTTCCATTCCTTCTGCCATTTACTAGCTATCTGATTTAGTAATGCAATGAAGCTTTCGATGCTAGAAATCTACTATCACCAGAAACCCTTATATTTAAGCATGGTTAAAATTCTTTAATGTTCACTAAAAAGGGGGATAGCGGATATACTGAAGGAAAGAATGGCGAGATGGTTAGCAAGGATTCTGAATTAGTAAACTTCTTTGGAACAATAGATGAAGTTAATTCCTTTATAGGTTACGCGTTAAATAAGATACAATGGGATGATATTAAAAAAGACCTCATGAAAGTTCAAGAAGACTTATTCGTAATCGGAGAGGAAATAACATCAAAATCTCCCAGAAGAAAGATAGATATGACTAATGTTAAATGGCTGGAAGAGAGGACTGTGACATACAGGAAAGAATCGGGACCAATAAAACTCTTCGTAATACCAAGGGGTTCTGAGGAAGCTACTCTCCTCCATATAGTCAGAAGCATTAGTAGAAGGGCAGAACGCTCCTTAATAAGATTATCAAAGGAAATGGAAATAGACAAGACCATGATAATTTACTTAAATAGATTATCATCATTGTTATTTGCAATGGCTGCAGTTGCAAATAAGAGAAAGGGAATTGAGGAAAGCGTTTACGATATAGGTAAGTATTTCTGATCATATTTAAGTAAGCCTATTTTTATCAAAAGCTCACAATTCTTACAGATTTCTCTTCCATAACTTGTTGGCTCTCCACATATCTTGCAGGTTGGTAATTCTTTTTCACCAATGCTAGCCACAAACATCCTCCTGTAATCTTCTGCAATCTTATCAAACTCTTCAACAAGCTTCAATAAAGAACCAGGTCTAACAGCTTCCACCATATATAATAAATCCCTAACTTTAGCCCTCAAAGTTGGCCTTTGTGATATATAAGGGCATTCAACTTCTTGAAATGAGTATCCCTTATAATAGGCATACATCGTGGTCTCCCATTCGTATATCTTCCTTAAGGGTTTAACTCTTAGCACAAACCTATTGCTTAGCTTAATTGGAACATCTCCAAACCTTATTAGCCTTATCAAGTCACCCCTGATTAAGTTTATTATAATAGTCTGAGCTTCATCATCTAAATTATGGCCTGTAGCTACCAGATCTGCATTCACATCTCTTGCAACCTGGTTTATTATTTTCCTTCTAAATCCTCCACAAAAGGTACATGCAGAAACGTTTAATCCAGTAGCCCTAGACCTATTTACCATTTCATCCAATGTAGCCCCTTCTTTCTCAGCAAAAGAGGTTTCGATAAGTTCTATACCCAATTCGTTGAGAAATCTCTTTAACTCCTGAACCTGCTCTGCTCTATTATACCCATGAATTCCCTCGACTATATTCATCGCAATAAGTCTATTATGATCCATAAAAGACGCTAAAGTGTCAGCTAATGTAAAACTATCCTTACCGCCCGATACTGCTAGCAATATCTTTCTGGCTCTACTTAAACCAATCTTTTCTGCTTCTTGTTTAACCCTATCCCTTATATCTTGAATAAAGCATTCTCTACATAACTTTCTACCTGTATGCGGCTGATATATTTCAGCTTCTCTCAATCGACAAACATCACATATCATTTCCTTTTAGCACCTTCTATTATCTTGTTACCACTACTCACCTCATCTATACTATGAATTGCACACCCTTCTTCTTCTAAGATGTCTTTCACTTTCTTGAAATCTATGCTTGAACCTTCTATTGTCACCATCAAACCCATAGTTTCTACGTCCATATCAGTGACATAAATATTTACACCGTCAACACCTTCTAATGATGATATCCTTTCCGCTATATCTATTATTGATGTTCCCTTAATGGGTTTTAAAACGTCTAAAACAATTTTTCTAAGCGTCACAGCTTTTCGTATTACATTTATTACTAATTACCTAAATAAAAAACTATTTCCACTATTCTTGTGGAGGTGGTACATAATATTTTATTTTACCTGTATGATAGTCTCTTATAATGGCTTTAGCTGCCTCATCGATTAATGGCTCCTTGGTTGACTTATAGAACCATCCCCTTTTAATGGCTAGCTTCTCTAATAGCTCATGCGGATTAGAATAATCAATTTTGTACACCTCTCTAAAGGCGTCTTTATTATATTTCTCAACACGCTCTATTAGCATTAATGATGCCCTGACTGGATCTTCTAATAAGTCAACATTAACTCCCCTTATAATGCGCTCTAATTCAGAACCATCTGGGGGTATTATACCACTAGTATCCCAGATATACAATCCTTCCCCTATCTTAAACTTGTTGGGTGCCTTAGTATAACCAGGAGACATTGGAATAGAAGAGGTTGAGGCTGAATGCCTTCCCTTTAAAGCATTAATTATGGAAGATTTTCCTGTTTTAGGATATCCCACTAGTACTACTGTCCCTTCTTTTCTTACCATACTCTTTATAGCGTCTCTTAATATCTTTGTACCCAAATGTTCAGTTGAAGATAGATATACCGCATTAATCCCCTCCTTTACCTCAAAGTACCTCTTCCAGCCTTCAGCTACCTCCCTTGGTATTAGGTCGCTTTTATTAATAGCGATTAAGAGCCCTTTATTTCTGGTTAATGCATATTTTTCAATAAATTTCGATCTAGTTAAATCTGGCTCTCTAGCGTCGACTACCTCTACTACTGCGTCAGATTTAGTGATTAATGATAGCGTAACTCTTAGCAACTGCTTTATTTTCTCCATTCTTTATCTTTTATACAGTATGCCATTGGGAAAATTAGCAATTTTCGATGAAGGAGAGATCAGCGGTACAATTGAGACCAATACACAAATTAAACCTACTGTACTAGATTACCAGAACGACGAGTTTACGTATAAATTAGACATGGAAAATCTGCCATCAAAAATCTACATACAAGTAAACGTAAGTTATAGCAAAAAGACCTCAATTAATAAATGGAGGATTTGGTTAGATGAATTTTCGCTAACGAGAGAATTTAAACCAAACCTTCTAATAGATACTGAACTAGGATACTTCGCATCTTTACTATATGATATAACCCCACTTATTGGAAATAAGAAAGGAAAGCACGAAATTACCTTGAGCTATTCTGGCTCAGATAAACTAGTGGTTGATTCCATAAGCACAATTTCGCTTTATAATAGTGAAGGCTTTAAGACAAAATATAAGTTACACACAGGCTGTTTGTTATTACAACCCGGAGAGAATTACGAATTGAATTCTCTAGGGAGGGCTTATTTTATATTGAAGAACTTAGAAAAAGGGGCTAAGCTCGAAATAATGACGCAATCACGTAAGCTCTCCAATGAAGCTTATGAAGATGGTGAAATCGATGAAATCGAAATAGAGACACATGGTGATATTACCCTATTTTTAGAGAAAGCTCAAAAGAAGCCTGTTGTTATTACAAGTTACTATACTTACGAGACAAGATCACCAAAGATTGATCTAAATTTATTGCCGAAACTAAACTCCGAAAAACTGGATTTGAAAATTGAAAATAACAGCGAAATTGACCTAGATAAAGTTATTATTAATGTACTAGCAAACGGTATTACAACTTACTTCAAAGTCCTGCAGCCTTTCAAAATAAATCAAAACGAGGATATTCAAATAGCTATACCACAGAACAAGAAGTCAAATATTACAATAAGGGCAGTTGCAGTAAAATCAGGATTAAGAAAAACCTTTGATGTAAAAGTTGTATAGGAAAACTCCCAATAAGAAACGTTATTATACCAGCTATAGCTGCTACTTTTAAATAGCTCCTACCTTTTACTGCACCCTCTATTGATTTACTCTGCAGTATCGTTAGTATTATGTATACCCATACCACGCTAAGGAATATCAAGTAAAGAAAATTGAACCCCAATAGATAGGGAATTGGAGAGATTATGAGAATAAAGACTAATAATAGCTTAGCGATATACCAGGCTCTAGTAACTCCTAATCTCACAGCTAGTGTCTTGACACCATGTGCACTGTCTCCCTTTACATCCTCTATTCCTTTTACTATTTCTCTTGAAACAGTCAAAAGAAATGAATAAAATGTAGGAATAATTACTCGTATTAACCATTCGCCTTGAAAGTAAGCTAGACCGCCGTAAAATATTGATAAGGCAGTATTAGTAGCTACTAATAGATTTCCATAAAATCCTGTTCTCTTTATAGATTTAGCGTAATAATATAACGATATAGCCACTAGCAGTGCTAAAACAAACTGTAGTAAACCTAGAAGTGCGGAAAGTACTACACCTACACCAAAAAGCACATAAGCTAATACTGTAGCGTCTCTAATGCTGACTTGCCCTGAAGGTATAGGTCTGTAAGGCTTATTTATCTTATCTATTTCTACATCGAACACATCATTAATTACATATCCCCCTGCCGCAACGCTGGCTACAACAATTATCGAAATCACGAGCTTTATTAGGTTTATATTCCAAAAGGACGCAACAAGATAGCCCATTAAATCTCCTATGGCAGCGCCGACTACGTTATGTATCCTTACCAGTTGTAAATATGCTTTTATATTCACGATAACGTTAAAACGTAACAAAGTATAAATATTTATCATATGTCAGAAGATCAAAAAGAAATTGAGATTGCAATAAAATATTTCAAGACTAACATATCTGTAGGAGAACTAATAGCCTTGAGAGAGTTAAGGGCTTTAGGAATAAAGAACCCTGAAAAAATAATTAACAAATTGATAGAGATGGGAATAATAGAACACGGTGAGGGTTGTTATAACTTAGTGAGAAATCGTAAAGAGTAAGGAATGAAAATCGAATTCCTCTATTGCATTTATTGTCCTATCATTTAATATCCTAAAAACTATTGGAATTAAATCCCACATAAGCTCTAAAATCCTAACGATTCTGTACTGCTTTTTAATCTCCTTAGCTAACTCCAAATACCTTCTCACATATTCGCTATTATCAGAATTTAATATAGCATGAGATAAAGGCTTTAGTAATTTCGAAATCCCAAATATACCACCACCAGTAAACGTCTTTATTAATCCTGTCCTATCGCCTATTTTATACGTTTCAAAATCGATTAAAGGTAATGTTCTAGGGATAGCTCCACCATGTCTTTCAATTATTCTTTTGTTTAGTTTAGGAACGAAAAGTTCAGGTCTATCATAGCCTAAAGCTCCAACTAAAGTACCGTAAGGTAATGGGACTATCCAACTGAAACCACCCCTATTTCTTAAATCAAAGAACACCTCTATAGTATCACTCTCAATTGGTTCGTATAGGTATTCAATAGCTTTTACCCATTTGGCTTTTCCCTTCCATCCTGATGCATCTATTACTTTCCCAGAATATGTTTCTGAATTAACAAGAACTTTATCTTTACCTTTTATTTCTGCGTTCAGTCTATGTCTAACATCTAGTTCTCGACTTAAATCGAGCTCTAATTTAACCCTATTTAACCTTATTACATCGGTGTTTACGTATATTATCCTTTTGCCATATTTTAACTCTATTTTCTTAAACCTACTATCAATGTATTCTTTTGGAACTTCAAGATCTTTAAAAGTATTATAACTTATTATTGCGGTACATTTTTTTCCTGTGAAAGGTTTACGATCAAAAATAATAGGACTTAACTCTTTTAATTTATACCCTATTAGCAGACCCGCTAATCCACCGCCAACGATCAAAAGTCTGATGATCTATCAGCCTCATTCTTAGTATATCTTCTAGCATTTAATTTATTTACAATATAATCGAAGGCCCTTTCAGGATCTGTATGAGCTCCACAAGAATAAACATCAACTGTCGCGAACCTATATTCGGGCCAAGTGTGAACTGTTATATGGCTCTCCAATACAATAGCTACAACGCTCACTCCTTCTCCAATTTTCCACGACTTTATATCAAGAACTGTCATATTTCCTTCTAGTGCGGCGTTTTTTACCATCTCCCTTAGTGCTTGTTCATCTTTTAACATATCCTCGTCGCAGTCATACAGGTTGCCGTAGACATGACGGCCTATTACTTTCCTTAAAGTTAACTCTACCCCCACCGTTACCCCCCAATACCCCTAACGCAGGAATTATATTTAAAATTTAAACTTATAGAAATCCTTTTGAATTACTTGATGAGTGAGAATAAGAGAAGGGGTGCATCTGTAGAGAGAAGATTAGTTTCAAGATTAAGGGAAAGAGGCTTTGCGGTAATACGTGCGCCTGCGAGTGGGAGTAAAAGGAAGGATAGCATTCCCGATATAGTTGCAATGAAGTCTGGCGTAATACTTGCTATAGAAGTCAAGAGTAGAAATGGAGGCAAAAAGATATACATAAGGAAAGAACAGTTAGATGGGATAAAAGATTTCTCTAAGAGGGCCGGTGCTGAGCCATTTATAGCAGTTAAACTTGGAGAAAATAGAGAAGTATTATTCGTAAACTTATCGGAAGTTAAGCAGACAAGCAGTGGGAATTACGTATTAGATATGGAAAGCGTTAGCAATTATATGACATTGGACGATCTCATAAGATATGTAGAGTCTAAAATCTCTAAAACTCTAGACTCATTCATGTAAATCCTTCTCCGAATTATCCTCGAACTTAATCCTTATCTTAACACCATGTTTTTTCTCTAGCCTCTTTATTTTATTTACAAGCTTTCTATTGAAGACACTGATATCCTCTCTAGATAAAACTACAAGATACTCCCCATTCTCGTATTTTACTTTCGCATCTGGTATTACCTGTTCAATTAGCCTGTTTAATTTACTCTCTATAGGATTCATTTTCTTTATGCCTTTCACTGGCACTATCATAGTCTGTTCTCCAAACACATAAATTTCGTACTCAACAGTATCATTTAAGAAATCCTTGACCTCTATTACAGGTCTAGCTAGATCAGCTTCTTTCAACCCAGTGGGTACTTTCACCGTCATATCCAACGAATAAACTTTCTTTACCTCTCCTGAATGAAGGAATATTACTGTATCCAAGATATTAGGAATTGTTCCTATATCAACTCTATTTATAAATCTATGTATAGCATCTATTGGAGAAGTAGCATGAACAACACCTATAGCTCCTATGCCAGCTAACCTCAAATCCACATATAGCTTAAAGTCTTCATCGTTTCTCATCTCATCGTAAACTGTATAGTCAGGTCTGCTTAATAGTAAAATGTCGTGAAGTTCGCCTATTTCTGCATAGTTCTTCGAATATTGTGTTATTGCAGGTGGCAGATGCATATCCCTTGGAGATTCGATAGTTTTCACTATCTTGTTCATACTCATATAAAATTCAGCCAAAGCTTGGGCAAATGTAGTTTTGCCCATTCCAGGAGCTCCGGCTATAACAATCCCTTCAGCTCTCTCTCTTAACCTATCTATTAACCTTTCATCTAAGTTATAATCCTCTAACTTCTTTCTAGTTACAGGTCTTGTGGCAGTGATCTCCCAACCATCACTTAATGGCGGTCTAGTAATTATCACCCTATAATTACCCAACTGAACTATTGTAGAACCTTTTCTCTCTATCTCTATAAACGAATCTTTAATTAGCTTTGTAGAGCTTATCACTTCAAATGCAATTCTTTTAATATCATTTGATGTTAAGATCTCATCTGATATCTCAACCATTTGCCAATAACCGGGCCTTCCCCTCTTAGCCTTGGGTTTATCGCCCTCCTTCAAATGCACACTCATCGTATCATCTGTAAAGAACTTTTCGAGTTCTAGCTCCTCTATAACAGGCTGTAAATATATAACATTAATACCTTGAAGTTCAGCAATCTTCTTCTGTATTTCATCAGATGTCACTATCGTACATCCTTCCTTTAGGCAGTAATCCCTCATAACCTCATCTACATTACCTGCTTCTTTTTCACTCCCTACGAACTCAAAGTTAACGAGGACTTTATCTGCTACTTCTTTTAATTTCTTCAACTCCTCTAATGCTAGTTCACCAGTGACAAAACCTTCTGCCGCTTCCCTTTCTAATTCACTAATTAGCCTTCTATGGATTAAAATATTGCCATATATCGTTCCTTTCTCAAAATATTTAGAAACCTCGTGGAGAAGGGCACTCTTATCAATCATCAGATTCAGATTACTACTCAAAACCTTTTTCCCCTTACTATGACACACTTATCCCAAAGGATAATAAATTTAATTTATTAGCCAGAAAGTAAGATACACTAAAAACGTTAAAAACGTCTTATTATCTTAATGGAGCCTTCTGTTTTCTTTCATCTTCAGCTCTTATCTTTATGATCCCCATGAATATAGCGCAGTTTATACAATAACATTTGGTTACTGGATATCTAGCAATTATCGCTCCTTTCTTCTCTAACTCCGAGGCTAATGCAGGATCCACTGGGCTATACATTTTAGTTACACATACAGCTTTGTCTTCAGGAACTCTCTTACCACAGTTATCGCAAGTTACATAAGTTACGTGACCTTTATCTCCTTTTCTCCTTCCCCTATTTTCCCTTTTCTTCGGCAAACTTAAACCCTGGAAAATTTATTCCCTACGCCTTTAATAAGTTTTTGCAATTCTCAGGACTGTCTTTGCTTGTCTTCCACAAACAGGACATTTATCGTTAACCTCTTTCTTTTCATCTGGTTCCCCTAGAACTCTACTATCCGTAATTTCTTGGATTTTAAGGCCACAGGAATTATCACCACACCATGGTACTTCAATTATTCCTCCCTCGGCATTCAGCAATTCTTTAGCCTTTTGCAAATCACTCATATATCTAATTCTCGAGTTGAATTCTTTCCATGCGTTCTCCTTGAGGTCTTTATCGATTTTCTCAAATAATTTCTTAATCTCATCAACCATAGCAGACCTAGGTACGCTTATGCCTTCTAGTGTATCCCTCCTCTTTATAAATACAGTGTTGTTATTCAGTTCTCTCTGGCCTATTTCTAACCTTAATGGTACACCCTTTAATTCCCAGATATAGAACTTCTCACCTGGTGTTCTTTCAGGATCAGTATCAACATAGGTACTTATGCCATTCTTATCCAGTTCAGCCTTCAAGTCATTACAATAGTTAATTATCTTTTTAGTTGTTTCATCGTCCTTTGCTGGAATCGGAATTATTACTACCTGTATAGGCGCTATATAGGGATTTAATATGGGACCGTGATCATCTCCATTTATGGCTAGTAACGCCGCTATGGCTCTTTCAGAGATACCATAACTTGTTTGATATGGATAGTCTAACGTACCATCTCTCTTTTGAATTTTAAAATCAAAGGCTTTAGTAAAGTTTTGTCCTAAATGATGTGCTGTGCCTATTTGCAATACCTTCCCATCTGGCATTATAGTATCAAAAGCGTAAGTGTAAACAGCACCTGCAAACTTATCCCAATCAGGACGTTTAGATACTATATAAGGTATACCTAATGTATCAAAGAATTTCTTATATATCTCAATAGCTTCCCTTACTTGTTTAGCTGCATCTTCAAAGGTTTCATGTACAGTATGAGCTTCCTTAAAACTAGTTACCTCCCTAACCCTTAACATTGCTCTAGTTGCCTTTGTCTCATATCTGAATATACTGACTATTTGATAATATTTCTTAGGCAGTTGTTTGTAGCTTTTTATCCATAAAGATTCCATATATGTTATAGGTGTCTCGCTAGTAGGTCTTAATGCGAGTTTTACGTCTAAATCCTTAGAGCCACCTTTAGTGACCCAAT
This sequence comes from Sulfolobaceae archaeon, assembly GCA_026627305.1. GTDB lineage: Archaea > Thermoproteota > Thermoprotei_A > Sulfolobales > Sulfolobaceae > JAPNVD01. Next base: position 92,488 of record JAPNVD010000003.1, on the reverse strand, counting down.
AAACTTCTTCCTCAAATCCCACAATATGCTCTGATTCCTTCCTAAGTAAATCTTCAGGTATTAGTAAAGGGAAAAGTACCTCCTCATGACCAGTCTCGTTTAAAAGCTTTCTTATGACAGCTAGAACTTTTTCCCTGATCTTGAACCCGTAAGGCATCCATATGCCTACTCCCTTTAATGGATATCTTCCATAATCGTATATTTCAGCTTCAGATAACACCCAATCAAACCATTCAGAGAACTGTTTCCTAACCTTTTCTTTACTTATCTTCATACTAAAGCCTAAATTATGGTCAAGTTAAAAAATTTTGAGTCACTTAACTGATGATACAACCTTTCTCTTTATCTCTTCTAATTGTTTGTTTTTCTCCTCAACTAGTTGTTGGTAAGTTTCGTTTATCCTGTTTAAGAATTCGACTTTCTTTTTCTCCATGAAATCCTTAAATGGCTTTATATACTCCTCACTTTGCTTCATTCTGTTCAACCCTCCTCCTCAGGATTCCCCTAATCATTTTTAACCTTAGAAATTCCTCCCTCATCCTATCTTCAAGTACAAGCCTAATATATTTAATTGAGGTTAAATACGAAGGAATAACATAATTATCTAGCGCATTTATTAACCTCTGTGTTCTTCTCAATTCCGCGACTAACGATCTAATCGTGGATTCCAACTCTATTAGAGCTAATAATTGTTTGAAACTAGATTGAAGTTCGTCATAGGATCTGGATAAATATGGAGACAACTCCATTTGAGTTATGGGTTTATCAGGAATCGAGTTCTCATCTAATTTTACTACGGGTATTTTAACACCAAATACATATTTTAGTTCACTCTTTACCTCTATGCTACTTTTTTGTGAGTCAGCAATACTCTTTACAGTTTCAAACCCATCTATTGACACTGCGTTTAGATAATCTGAGTAGACTTCACTTAATGACTTAGCTACTTCATTAAACACTTTTTCATATTCGCTACTATAAGTTCTCAAATAGAGAAGTAAAACCTCTCTTTTATTTTCTAGCAGTCTTTTTAACGACCTAGCAAACCTGTATTGCCTTCTTAACATTATTAGATTTATCTTTGTAGGCAATATCTTCCTTGAAGTACTCATGTCTTACCCCTATACTTAGGATGATATTTCTTGATTTGCCAATCCTTTAGGTTTGTCAACTCCGTTTCAGGAAGAACTGAAAGCACTTCCCAGCCTATGTCTAGGGTTTGCTCTATGGACCTGTTCTCTGTAACCCCCTGGCTTATGAATTTCTTTTCGAATAGTTCACCAAACAGCAGATATTTCCTATCAACCTCGGGTAAACTATCTTCACCAACTATAGCGGCTAAACCCCTAGTATCCACTGCCCTAGCATAAGAGGCGAATAACTGATTCGCTAGCTCTTTATGATCATCCCTAGTTTTTCCTGCACCTACACCGTCTTTCATTAGCCTTGATAAGCTCATGAGTACATTTATAGGCGGATAAATACCCTTATTGAATAGATTTCTGTCCAATACTATTTGTCCCTCAGTTATATAACCAGTTAAATCTGGAATTGGATGTGTCATATCATCGTTAGGCATTGTTAATATTGGCATTTGTGTTATCGATCCTTTCTTACCCTTGACCTTTCCAGTCCTCTCATATATAGATGCTAGATCGGTGTACATATAACCAGGATATCCTTGCCTTCCAGGAACCTCTTCCTTAGCAGTGCTTAACTCTCTTAATGCCTCTGCATAATTAGTCATATCTATAAGTATAGCCAATACATGCATTTCTTGCTCAAAAGCTAAATATTCTGCAAGTGTAAGTGCAGTTCTAGGAGTTAGTATTTTCATAACCGGTGGTTCATTGGCAAGACTTACAAACATTGCCACCCTGTTTATAGCTCCAGTCTCCTCAAAGAACTTCCTAAAGAATAGGAACTCATCATACTTAATTCCTATAGCCGCGAAAACCACGGCAAACTTCGTCTCCTCCCCTCTAACAGTTGCCTGTCTAGCTATTTGCGCAGCTAATGTATTTGCTGGTAGACCACTTCCGCTAAATATGGGTAGCTTTTGACCTCTTAACAGTGAATTTAACCCATCAATAGCAGAAATTCCAGTCTGAATAAACTCTTCAGGATATATCCTCTCTGCAGGATTTATGGGATCACCATAAATATTTCTCTTCTCACCTTTGATAACAGGAGGACCATTATCTAATGGTTCACCTAACGGATTAAATATTCTACCTAACATCTCTTCTGAGACCTTGACCTCTAATCCCCTACCTAAGAATCTAGTAACTGTTTTTGCTGATGAAATTCCAGTAGTCCCTTCGAAAACTTGTACTATAGCCATTCCTAATTGACTATCTACTACTAAGCCTCTCCTTTTTTCACCATTAGGCAACTCTATTTCTACGAGTTCATCGTATGCAGCGTCTGATACCCCAGGTACTATTATTAATGGTCCTCTAACTCCACTTACACTATTATATTCTCTTACATTCAACTGGAAAGTCAACTTGGTCACGCCCCCACAGATTTAGATAATGTATCTAATACACCATTTAATTTCTTCTCTAACTCATCATATTTATTTAATTCCTCGTTACGAATAACCGCCTTGGACCTTATGATTTCTGCTATTATATCGCCAGAAGCATCCATTATCTTCTTTATTGAGATACCTTTATTTATAAGTTCGTTAGCTCTATTGTAGAAATTAACTATTAGTTTCATCATTCTGACTTGTTTTTGTGGTGTAGAGAAAGCATCAATATCATCATATGCGTTTTGTTTAAGGAATCCTTCTCTAATTATTCTAGCAGTCTCCAAAATTAGCCTATCCTTTTCGCCTAAAGATTCTGGTCCTACTAATCTAACTATCTGCCTAAGTTCATCCTCCCTTATTAAAATCGACATCATTAAATCCCTCATTTGTCTCCACTGTGGATCAACGTTCTTTGACCACCACTCAGCTACTAGATCTACATATTGCGAGAACCCTTGTAACCAGTTTATCGCAGGATAATGTCTAGCTTGTGCTAATGCCACATCTAAAGGCCAGAAGACTCTAACAAACCTTAATGTATTGCTAGTTACAGGCTCTGTAAAGTCTCCTCCTGGAGGTGAGACAGCTGAAGCTAAGGTAACCGAGCCAAACCTCTCTGGCATCCCTAATGTTAAGACTCTTCCTGCCCTTTCATAATACTCTGCCAACCTTGAAGGTAAATAGCTTGGATAACCTTCTTCAGCTGGCATTTCTTCAAGCCTTCCACCCAGTTCTCTTAGAGCTTCTGCCCATCTAGATGTGGAATCCGCTACAACTAAAACATCATATCCTTGATCTCTAAAGTATTCTGCCATTGTTACGCCCATGTATATACTCGTCTCCCTAGCAGCCACAGGCATGTTGCTAGTGTTAGCAATTAATATAGTCCTCTCTAGAAGCGGTTTTCCAGTCCATGGATCTTTTAGTTCTGGGAAGGACCTTAATTCGTCAGCCATCTCATTTCCACGTTCACCACAACCAACGTATATCACTATTTTTGCAGCACTCCACTTTGCTAAACTTTGTAACGTGACAGTTTTACCGCTTCCGAATGGTCCTGGTATGGCTGCAGTTCCTCCCTTAGCTATAGGAAATATTGTATCTAATATTCTTATACCTGTTAATAATGGTTCGTTAGGCTCCAGCTTAACCTTATAAGGTCTTGGGACCCTTACTGGCCATTTTTGCATTAGGGTGATTGGTATTTCATTCCCATCTTCTGTCTCGACATAGGCTATAGGATCCTCTACATTATAATCTCCTTCTGGTAGAAGTTCTTTTAATCTACCTTTTACATGGGGTGGGATTAGAACTCTATGCTCTATTAATGAGGTCTCTTGAACTCTTCCAATAATATAACCCCCTTCTACGTTATCTCCAGGCTTCAATGTCTTCTCTGGAACAAAATGCCATTTCTTCTTCCTATCTAGAGTAGGTACTTTGACTCCCCTAGCTACAAAAGGAGAACCGGTTAAGCTAGCAATAGCTTCTAAAGGTCTTTGTAACCCATCAAAGATTTTACCTATTAAGCCAGGTCCTAATTCTGCCATTAATGGAGAACCTGTTCGATATACCTTCTCTCCTGGCTTTATACCGTCTGTATTTTCATAAACTTGAATGTAAGCTCTATCACCTTCGATCCTAGTCACTTCTCCCACTAATCGAAGATCACCTACTTCAACTACTTCATACATTCCAGCTTCTCTCATGTTATCTGCGACTACTAACGGACCTGAAACCCTAATAATTCTACCCTCTTCCATTTTATTCACCACCAAATAGAATTTCAAATATTTTAGGTTTTACTTCTTCAAATAATTGTGAAAGTATTAAGTTTAAGGATAAATCTTTAGCAGAGTTATCCTTTTCATTTATTATTTTTATACCACCTATTATCTTGTTATCCTCCTGAACCTTGACTTTAACGTTTAAATCCTTTGCTAATGTCTTTATCACCTTTGTATCCCTAGGATTACAGACAACAATAACTTCCCCTTCTTGTGGTAAGTACTTCTTTAGTATATTTTCTAAAACTTCCTTATAGTCATCCTCACTGAAGAAGTTTGATAGCCTTTTATTAACCTCTTCTATGACTTTATCAATCCACTTTTCTCTTTCTAGCATTATTATCCTCTTATTTTCAACGTCTATCTTCGCTCTTTCGCTATCTATGAGGTCTTTCTCCCTTTTAGTAAAATCCTCAACTTTTCTACTATGCTCTCTCACTAGCGAATTGTATCCATCTTCAAATGTTTTTTGAGCCTCATTTAATGCATTCTTAAGGTTTTCTTCAATCTCTTTCTTAACTTTATCAGAAGCGATATCGATAAGATCTCTTAACTCCATTATATATCACCCAAAACCTAAAGCCTGCATAATCATCTTCCTTACATCTAGAGGTTTCATTTCACTAAATGGAGACGGAATAATTGAAACTATCGGTTTATTCATCGATTTTAATACTTCCTCAACTTTTTCTCGTGCAGGTTGATATAAGTCTTGAGTCAAAAGAACTAAATCCACATCTTCTCTCTTACTGTATTTCCTTATTATTTCATCAACTATTGATGGATCGCTCACCTCTTCTGCCTCAGTGCCTAAAAGCTTAAAAAGTGTAACAGTATACTTATCTCCAATAACTACGATTTTTCCCATCTATTATGACACATTATACACGTAAAATCCGAATAATTAAAATTTTATTTTAGAACTTACTGTGTTATTTTGAGTTAAATTGATCTTTCCAGAAACGATGAGCAAGGTGCAGATAATTACCACTACTGAAAGCATCAACGAGGTTATAAGACATATATTGGAATTCGGTAATTTCCAGCCAGAAGAAATAGAGGAAAGTGGATTTGAAAAACGATTTGAAGAAGCCAGAAGACAGCTAACAAGTGTTGAGGAACAGTTAAGAGCTGTCCACTCATTAATGGATATATCAGGAGTTACAATAAGCCCTAAAGGTAAGCTTAGAGCTACTGACTGGATAAAAACTTCTGAAGAAGTTGTAGGTGAAAGTAAAAAGGTACTAGAAGAATACCATGACCTACTAGAATCGGTAGTAAAGATAAGAGATGAATTACAGGCTCTTCAAGAACAGATGAAAGATCTGGAACCCTTTAAAAACATAGATGCTAGGATAACAGAAATAGAACAATCGGAAATATTCCAAGTAGACCTAGCTATAGTCACTCCAGATCAGTTCAAGATATTGAAGGAATTGAAAGACATAGTGATGATTAGTAAAAAACTTTCGGAAGAGGAAATCGCAACAGTTATAATTACCATGAAAGGTAATGCAAAGTATGAAGAACAGAAAAGACAGTTAAGACTAAAACTCATTGAAATACCGCCTGGATATTCTCCGCAAGATTTCTATAAAGAATTATCAGGACGAGCATCAAGATTACAAAGTATATTAAGCACAGAAAGGATTGAATTAACTAAAAAGGTTATAGAGGATGAAGGTAGAATTAGGGAAATTTATGGTAGACTGTTAACAGTAAAGGACGCATTAACTTTACTATCAAAAGCAGTAACCTCTGATTTCTTCGTAATATTAGAGGGTTACGTACCATACAAGAAGATAGGAGAATTAAAGTCTAAACTAGATAAATTCGCAACGCTAAACTACAAATTGCCTAAGAGAGTTGGAGAAAAAGACGAACCACCAACACTTATCAATTTACCTAAGCCGATAAAGGTGTTCGATTCAATATTAGATACGTATGGAACTCCCTCATATTGGGAATTATCCCCTACTATATTCCTTACAATCACGTTTCCAATAATATTCGGTCTAATGTTCCCTGACTTGGGTAATGCATTAATGCTATTAGCTTTCGCTATATGGCTTTACAAATATTATGGCGTTAAAAAGGGGAGTGTATATTCGAGAAGGCTAGCCTGGGTGTTGATAGCCTCATCTATAGTTTCTGCAATCACTGGCACACTCTTAGGTGAGTTCTTTGGACCGCTATTAGTTGGAGGTTTAAGAGAATTAACTGGAAATCCTAAAATGCCAGTAGGACCTCTCTATCATATATGGCCTGTGTCTCCGAGCATTAGAGAAACGTTAGATCCATTGCTTCCAATTATTAATATAGGCCATGCTATAAAGGTAACATTGCTAATTGCATCAATTCTATTATTCGGTAGCACGTTATTGTCCCTTGTAAATACTATAAAAAAGAAAGATTATACATATGCAATATATCATAGCCTTCCGTTTACTATAGTATTCTTTGTACCATTTGCAGTAATGATGTATGGTTTTACAGATCCATTAAATTATTTCAGTAAAGTAGGACAACTGCTAGGCGCTTTATTATATACAATCTTTAACCTAGCTCACCCACGTTTATACAATCCAACGTATGGATTAGCTTTCAGTCTATTTGTTATATTTATAATAGGTTTAATATATGCATGGATAGGAACAACGTACATTTCATATAAATATGAACATGAGAGCATGGGAAATGCGTTAATGTTAGGATTTGTTGAAGGTTTCTTCGAGTTAATACTATTATCTATATCAAACACACTGTCATTCCTACGAATTCTAATCTTCGCATTAGCTCATTACTATCTGCTCTTTGCCTTCTCATATTTAGGCTATGTTGTAGCGGGTTATCCAACCACAACAATTGGAGTTCTAACTAATGGAGGGGCTATAGCACTAATCATAGTTGGCAATTTACTAGCAGCTGGACTCGAGGGACTATCAGTTTTCGTACAAACGATGAGGTTACACTTTTATGAGATGTTCAGCAAATTCTATGAAGGAAGAGGAAGAGAATTCATGCCAGCAAAAAGTTATGTAGAATTACTTTAGTAAAGGAGGTCTCGTCTTAGTCAATTCTTCTCTTATTTTTTCTAACTTCTCTTCAACATTTTTCTCAAAGTCTGGATCTAATTTCTTAAATAGAGGCTTTATTTCACTCTTTATCTTATGACCTGGCTTTAGTATAAACTCGCCTGCATTATCCCATTTTTCATCCTCGATATTTCCTAAATTAAGGAGATCGTATATCTGCTGAGCATGCCTGGGCATCAGGGGATAAAGCATTATAGCTATAGTTCTTATTGAATTAGCTGTTATATAGAGGACGTTAGCCGCCTCATCTCTGTTGTTCTTTATTAAATCCCAAGGAGCTCTCGTATTAAGATAGCCATTAGCAAATCTTGCCAATTCTAGCAGTGGATCAGTAGCTGCTTTTAACTTACCCCTATCATAGAGTTCTGAGGACTTCTTAGGCGATTCAGTAATTAGCTTGATCAATTGTCTATCCTCGTCTTTATAGATTTCTTCCCTGTATCCTGGAATTTCACCGTTGAAGTATCTGTTAACCATAGTTAAAACTCTATTAATGTAATTACCTATATCATCGTTTAGCTCTGTATTTACAATCCTTACGAATTCCTTCCATGTAAAACTAGTATCCTTCTCCTCAGGTCTCATTCTCACTAACGCAAACCTCCAATATTCGATATCAACTATATAAGGTGCTTCATCAATCCATACCCCAATCTTCTTACTCTTGCTGAACTTCAGCTTATCGAATAGTAAGTACTCCGTTGCTGATATAACTGTGGGCAATACGTAATTCTCGTTAGTAGCCATTAACATAGCAGGTAATATTATTGCATGGAATGGGATGTTATCCTTTCCAATAAAATAATAACTTATCACATCCTTCCCAAACCAAAACTCTTTCCACTTCTCAGGTTCGCCCTTATTTATGAAATACTCCTTAGTGGCTGAGATATAACCCAATAATGCCTCAAACCAAACGTAAATAGTCTTATTTTCAGCCCCCTCAAATGGAGCAGGAATACCCCAGGAATTATCTCTAGTAAGGCTTCTAGGCTTTAAACCTTCACTTATCCAGCTTAAGGCTACACTTTTTACATTATTAGGCATTGTTTCTGATTTCTCTAACCATTCTTTCACCTTATCTGAAAATGAAGTTAAGTCAAAGAACCAATGCTTTGTCTTCTTAAATATGGGCTTTCTACCGCAGATAGCACACCTGGGGTTTATCAACATAGAGGGTGTGAGAAGTCTGCCACAGTTCTCACATTGATCTCCTGTTGCATCTTCATAACCACAGTAAGGACAGGTACCCCTAACGAACCTATCAGGTAAATAAAGCTTATCATATTCACAGTAAGGTATATCCTCTTCTCTAGTTATCATATACTTCTCCAACTTCTTGAAGAAATCCATTACAAATGATTTATGCGTTTCAGATTCTGTCCTGGAATAGTTATTGAAACTTATCTCCCATACATCTAAAAATAGGTGTTTATCATATTCGTGAGCTTGATCCGTTAAAGATTTAGGATTAGTCTTTCTCTTTATAGCTTCGATTTCAATTGGAGTTCCGTGCTCATCACTTCCGCTAACGAATACTACGTTATCTTTCCCATACTTCAGCCTAGCATATCTAGCAAAAACATCAGCTGAGAGTATTGAACCTATCATTGTACCTAAATGCGGCACGTAGTTTACGTAAGGCCAGGCAGAAGCTACTAATACTTTCATTTGGTAATATCGTAAAGTAGTTGCTTATATAAGATTTAATCTTAATAATTATTGATTGGATGGTTATAGACTTTAACGCTTACCCGTTCTTAAAAGACATAAATAGCGTGCTAGAAAAGGAGTACGCTGGAGGGGTCACCTTACAAGACTTAATAATGAATGATAACACGATACTAAATCTGTCAATAGAAAGAATAAAATCGGTAGTTATGGGCAAGGAACAAGAAGGTTTCAAGAAGTATGGAAACAACTCAGTATTTGTATTCTACACTATAGTCTTGATATTATCTGCTCTTAACGATAGGTCGATAACTAAGAGGTACATAAATTCGGAAGCAAGGATATTTTATAACACTGTGAGTAAGGAGCAGGACGAGAATTTAATAGATATCGCTAAAGGACTCGGTCTTAAAGTCAGTTATAACAAAAATATTGTATATCATGAGAAGAGATCTAAAAATAGAACAGCTGAGGTAAGAACAAACTTCTGTTTAAACTTTGTAGAATACCTACAGATTAATAGGGAAGAAAACGAGGAGTTATTATTAAGTAAGCAAATCCTAAAAGATGGTTACACCTGTTTAACTAGAGAAAAATTCCTCCTGTTACTACAATATAGCTTTAAAAATAGACTAAACCTCTTGATAAAGCCTATATCCCTCTCACAAATTCCAGGGAAAATAAAAGAACTGCTAGGGCTCGTATCAAGTAGAAGAACACCACCATGTATTGAAAATATAGAAGCCAAGTACAGAGCTGGACAGCAATTAAACGATAACGAGATTATAACTTATGCTATATATATGAGAGATATAGGTTATAGCATCGACTCAATAAAAGCATTTTTATCAAAGACTAACTTTTCAAAGGCTGAAGAACTGGTACAACAAATAAAAAAGAAGAGGGTTATCGTTTATTCATGCGAAAAGATGAAAGAGCTGAACTTATGCGTAAATGATTGCGGTGTTAAAAATCCTCTTCGATTATACTATCGTAAATGAGTATATACGTATACAAAACGTTGAACTACAGTAACGACTGACAACAATAACAACAAGGAAAGCAAAATAAATGAACCTAAGCTAAAGATCCTGATTAAAATTAAGGAAGCTATAACGAATAATATCCTCTCACCACGTTCTATTATACCTACACCCTCCATTTTTAACCCTAACAGTTCTCCCTTAGCCCTTATATACGAAATTATTAGCGAGAAGCCCACCAATAGTGCTATTAGAATAGGGTTAATACCGAAAAAGAGAAAGCCTGATATATACAGCACGTCCTCAATTCTATCAAGGCTGGAATCTATGAATGCACCTTTAGGACCTGCAGTGCCGCTCAATCTTGCTACTTCACCATCAATACCATCCATAAACGCTGATAATGCTATCAAAAGCACCCCTAAGTAAGGATTTCTAAGTTCTAATATAGCAATGAAATAAATGAGTGCGAACACTAGACCTAAAAACGTCAGCATGTTAGCACTTAAACCTACTTTTATAAATGAGAGTGCAACTCGTGAAGTTACAGTTTTAACGGATTTCCTCAGTTTTGTTAACATATACAACCACCACACATTTTAAATACTTGTATTTTGTCTTCTGTTGATTGTGTAAAACATGAAAGCTAAAAAATTGATTTTAGTGACTTCAGAATCACATCCTGCTCATAAATATTTTGTAGCAGTAATGGAAGAGGCTGCTAAACAGTTTAATCTAGAAAAGGAGATAAAAAATGAAGATTATGTGTTTTTATCAGATTATGGAGAAAAAGACGAATTTGGAATGCCGTTTTTACCACAATTGTTTGTATTAACAGATGACGGAAAGATTTTGCAATTATTAACTAAGTTACCATTCAACGCTAAAACACTAGAGCCAGATTTAGAAGAAGCCAAAAAAGAAGTTTTTGATAAGATTAAAAATATCTCCGGCTAAAATTAAGACAAAGTGAGAGAAAAATGAGCTATGTACCCCATGTTCCATATGTACCAACTCCTGAAAAAGTAGTTGAAAAAATGCTCGAGATTGCTGGTGTAGGACCTGAGGATATAGTTTATGATTTAGGTGCTGGAGATGGAAGAATAGTAATAACTGCTGCTAAGAAGTTTAATGCAAAGAAGGCTGTGGGAATTGAAATAAACGATGAGAGAATAAGAGAAGCGCTTGAAAACATTAAAAACAACGGTGTAGAAGGGAAAGTGCAAATAATAAAAGGCAATTTCTTCGAAGTAAACATCTCTGAAGCCACAGTAGTTACAATGTTTTTATTAACAAATGTAAACGAAATGTTAAAGCCAAAGTTAGAAAAGGAGCTAAAACCTGGGACTAGGGTAGTATCACATGAATTCGAGATGAGGGGTTGGATACCAAAGAAAGTTGTCAAAGTTGAAGATGGTAATATGACACATATGGTATACCTTTACGTTATAGGTGAAAATAAATGAAAATTTTAGTTCTAAAGAGCGAGATGGGCAAAGTTACTTCAGAACAACTTATCGATGGTGAATTAGGAGAAACCATAAGGAAAGTTGCAACTGATGCCCTAAAGGAGTGGAATGAATATACATCTGATTTTATAATAATGAAAGACTTACAAGAAATAAAGATACCATTACCGTTAAAACCAGATATGTATGAAGCTCTAAAAAACTTCTTAGTTGGAAAAGATAAAAATGCTGCTGTAGCGAGGATTCCTTTTTATATAATTAGTTTTGAAAACGAATGGAAGGAAAACGATTTCATGGATAAGAGAGTCTACATAGTAACATATTATGTCAATGAGGATTTGAAAAAAGAAGCACTAGAATATGCATCAAATGTAACATCTCCAAAACCTGCAGAAGAGAATGAAGAAATAGGAGAAGAGGAAGAAGAGGAATAAAAATATTTTGAATCAATAAAAATTATTTAAAGAAGCTATTTATTGATATAACAGATGAAATTTCGTCCCATGAGACTCCAAATGCTTTTAATAGTTGCTCAAAGGTTGTCCTAACTGTCTCTATATATTTCTCTGTATCTATTTCATTTAACTTTGCCAGTTGAACAGGCTTAACGCCATCTTTAGTTTTAACCTTTACATACATAATAACATCTCTAGGTAATACATGTATTCCATACGCCTGTAATTGTAAGGCGGCTTTAACGTGTTGCGGAGTCGTTTTCTTGTATTCTTCTAATGGCTTAGATAACATTATCTTGAATGCTAGTTCATCTAAATAGTAACCTTTATTTTTCAATTTATTATAAATATCTTTTATCTTATAAGTTAGCTTTTCCTTAATTTTAACTACATCATCAGGGCTATTCATAGAAATTACTAACCCCTTTACTTCTTCAAACTCCTTCTTTATGAATTCAGGAGTATTCCTCTTCTTAGCTAACATACCTTTAATTTCCACCTTTCCATCAGGATATACACCCATGTAGTTCTTTTTCAGCCCTGAGAATGCAACTAGTTTATATACCTTATCCACTTCTAGGTCCAGCCTAAACGTCTGTTTAACCCAATTTATCACTTCTTCTAACTTTTCTTTAGGCGGATTATAGAGGAACATCGAATCTGTATCTCCATACAATACTGTAAGTCCCAACTCCCTAGCTTTCTTGACGGTACTTGTAATTACATATCTGCCTAATGCTGTAACACTCTCAGCCATAGCTGGGGCGTATAGTGGGAAGTTCTCAGCTCCAAAAACTCCATAAGTTGCATTGATAAAGACTTTCATAGCCCTTTGAACGACATCGTAATATGCCTTCTGTTCTGGAGGAATATCAGATTTTTTAGCCTTCTTCTTGTAAATTTTTACCCTGAAATCCCTTAATAACCCTGTTATTACCGCAGTTATGCCTGGTTTATCTCTACATACAAAATGTAATACCTCACCGCTTTCGTCCTTTATCATTTCCTTCTTAGTACAACCCTCATAATCTACAGTCTCGTAACTCAAGTTCCAATTCCTAATTATAGAAGGATACAGTGAAGCGAAATCCAGAACTATTATATTAAAGAAGATACCTGCTGGTGGATCGATAACTACTGCGCCTTTATATCCTTTTCCTTTAATTATAGCTGAAGATTTTGTCTCTGCAGCTCTAGCGAGTATTTCCTCTTTTAAAGGAATCAACCAACCCCTTCTTCTATGTTCCCAATAATACAGGTTTTTAATCCATGTAGATATCTCAGTCCTCGTTAATTCTTCAATTCCCATCCTAGACATTCTAGCGAAGAGTATAATGAGCTTCCAGGTTAACTCGTTATCAAACATAGTTAAATTCAAAGTCAGTTCAGAATCCCTGTAGTTATATTCAGCTAACTTTTCTAAATTCAAGAAAGTGACAATGTTATCGATCTTTATCTTTGAAACGCCAAGAAGTGCTTGAGCCACTGAATCCAAGTTATATTCACTATATTTGCCCTCAAATGCGTAATTCCTTACTGCTTTATTGAAGAAGAACTTATACAGATCTACATGTATACCTGCTAAGTATTTAGTTTCCCTATACTTAATATCGAAGGGAAGTTCTTCTGGTGCAAAACCTAATCTTAAAGCCCTATAGTATATGTAAGGAACATCAAAGTCATCACCATTAAATGTCAATATAATCGGGTAGTTCAATAAGATCTCTAAAAACCTTTTTAACAACTCATATTCAGTCCTAAATTCTTCGACTTTTACACCATTCAAGTTATTATTGCTAGAGAAAGAATTTCCTTGCTCTACATCACTTCTCTTTAACACTAAAACCATCTTCAAACCATCAGATCCAGCTAATGATATGCTTATGATAGGATACTCAGCCTTTTCAGGATCTGGAACTCTTCCTCTTGAAGGTGTAAATACTTCAATATCAAAGGCTACCCTCTTTACTGACGGAGCTTCTGCCTCTAAGAAGGGAAACCACTCTAACGCCATAGTCTTTGTTAACTCATCAGAATCGCTGAACGCTTTCTTAACTTCCTCAAGTTCACTCTCATTTATCTTAGGTTGTACTGGAATAAGCTTACCCTTTTCAAGCCTATATGGCATCCCTGGAATAAGACCCAAATCATAAATGTAATTATTAAAGTACTTTATGTGAGCCTCATAAGCTTTGGGCACAGCATTTCTCATCCTCCTTACAGCTAAAGGATCTTTCACGACAATTTTAGTCAACTTAATCTTATTTCCGCTATAAGGATCTATCTTCTGTACAGTCTCTAGCCCGTCAAAGGATGGATCTCTGACGATTTTAGGAATTCTACTAACCTTATCTGGTTCAAGGTCAACTAAGAAATATGGTTTATGATTAGTGGAATCATACAATATGTACATCTTTTTGGCTTCAGGATCATAAAGTTTCATGAATGCCTTACCTTTCTTACCGTCATAATCTACGGAGAGAAGATAATATACCCTACCCTCGGGCGCCTCTTCTAACCATTCCTTCCTTTGATGAATAGGTTCGGGCTCATTTTGCGTTTCTTGTTGACTTTCAGGTTCTTCATTAACTTTATGTTGTTCTTTCTTCTCGCTATTATTCTTTTTTGTTACAAAGTCTAGGAGTGTAAGAGTCTGTTGTTTAGCCATAAGCTACAATTTTATTTATATGCCAGAAATACGATATAAACTTAAATACAAATGGACCCGTAGCTCAGCCAGGACAGAGCGCTGGCCTTCGGAGCCAGTGGTCCCGGGTTCGAATCCCGGCGGGTCCGCTGTGGGGGAGTTTGAAAGTTTGGAAAAACCCCCACACCCCCATAATTGATGTAAAACTCAACGACCTTATCTAAGGGACCAACATAACGCTCCTTTACGTCACCGTTTGCCGTTTCCAATTTATAGACGTAATACCTACCTTTAATCTCGCGTATAATATAATCGCCATATTTATAACGCCTCTTCTTTCTCGTCATGTTTACGTCATGTATTATGGTTGCCAATTCTCGTTTATAAGCACAGGCAACACACAAAAAGTTACGAGATTTTATGTAGAGTAGCAAGGTAGCGATAAAAAATTCTCGTCTTTAAACTATTCCTGATCTTCTAACACACAATAAACTAAAAACCTATAGCCTACAAGTATAAATGTTCTAGCTAAAATCTCATATTTTCTTTAACATCTCTATTACTTCTCTCATGCTAGGCCTCTTTGCAGGATCAGGGTGCGTTGTAGCCAATATCACTTGCCTAAACCCCTCTGGCACATTACCTAGGTTCTTTCCGTATTCGTTTACGTAGATTGCCTTAGCCTTATTAATCAACTCTAGTGCATCACCAGATCCAGTAATTAGCCTGTCCACAGCATTGTCCATTAGCTTAATCACCTCAAGGGTGTTATAAATAGTTCCAGTTAGCGCAGTGTATAAGGAAGACCCGAAAGCATAGACGTCCATTGATGGTTGAGCTCCCTTCCCAGTTATCATTGCCTCTACTTGATCTATTGAGCAATACTGAGGTGTATACTCAAAGAACTTCTCTCCAATCCTCCTCGCAGAACCCAGATCCCCGAGCTTTACGGTCGTCTTACCTTGCTTTAAGTTCTCTAGGACCTCCTCCCCTAGATTTCCAGGAGGAATCTTGAAGAAGATATTCTGAGGCTTTACGTCAAGATGGACATAGCCGACTGAAATTCCCGAAAGCTTGGGGTTGTGTATAAATTCGAGCGCATAGGCAATCCTCAGGAATATTAGCTTTACTGCCTCAGGCCAATATTGAGAGAATAATATCTCACTCCTCTTTATAAGATCGTTTAGTGTTCCCCCTTCCATCAGCTCCATCACTATTGCGGGAGGCGAGCTTAAGTAATAATAAGTCTCCCCGCTCTCTATGCTCTTTATGGTGTTAACATCTATAAAGGCACCGTAAATCCTAACAATTGCATCGCTATTTTCAGAGAGGTCCTGTAACTTAGAGTACTCCTTTGAGAGGTCAACAAAGGTGTTAAGGCTTGCCCTAGTTAAGTCTTTCTGAGCTGAAGAAAGCTTAGCTACCTTGATAGCATATCTCTCGTTACCCCTTGTTCCCTCAAGTACATAAGACGTGCCCCCAATCCCTAAAACCTTAGTGACCTTGTAACCATAGAGCTCCCTCCCTACCCATAGTTCGGGATTCCACTGGTCTAAAGGCGGAGCTTTGATTTGCTGCTGAAGACGACTTTTCCTCTGACGTTTTCCGTGAAGTCTTGCTAATACTTGCCTAGCCTTTTGCGCCCTTATGTCATTAACTCCTGTAGAGAGTATGTAACGTGCAAACATCTCAGCATAATTTTTGTCTTTAGCTGCCAATGCTTCCAACAATTCGCCAGCAGATGATGGCAACACGTTATTGTTCATTATGAAGTCAGAAACCCTTCTAAGATCATCAGCATCCAATTGTCTATAATCAATTATAAGGTTATCCATCATCCATAATACAGTATTGTAGTACCCATTAAGGAGAGAGTTTATCAAGATGTAGGCCTCTGGAATGCCATATTTCCTAAATACGTTTATGTAACCATACGCAGTCGCAGTGTTACCCTCTACTATGGCTCTTTCAATGTCACCGCTAAATAGGGCAGTTTGCGCGTTCCTTAGTAGTTCGTAGGGATCAAAAGCTTTTGGCGGGTTTATTCCCACGATAAAAAGGTAGGCTAAAGGTAACGGGGAAAAGAGATAAAACGCCATTGGACTTGACGCTAGTATAGACTTGATACCTTCATACGCAATAAACCCGGAGATGGCTAGCGCCATTGAGGCTGGTACAAGTCCTAGTTCTCTCCTTACTATAGAGAGTAAGTTCAGGAGCCCTACAGCGATAAGGAGGAAAAGGAGGTAGTTAATTCTTCCCCAGAACTCCACGAACGATATTGCAGCTGCCAGGGAGACTACAACCGAGGGTAGAAATACGTCGATTAATGGTTTCCACGTCCTATATCCCGGCTTCAGTGAAGCTAACGTTGCCCCTAACAGTAAGGATAACTCAGATATTAAGGCTATTTTATCTGCAGGTCTGCCTGATAGTGGAAGGAAGGGAATAAAGGGGACGCTATTCAATAGCGATAAAGAAAACCCCATCAAGAGATTAAGAATCAAGAATGATACTACCATGTTGATAATTAGTATATTAGGTTTGAAAATCGGATCTTTGAAACTCCAGTCTTTTGATGAATGATATGCCAACCACACACAACCAATAAAGAAGAAAAAGGCAACATCGGTTTGTAATGAGCTATTAAATCCGTACGGTACAGCAATTAGGAGCCCTAAGCCTACAGAAACTAGGAGGGCTGTTCCGAAGACCTTGAACGTGCCTGAAATAAAGGCGGCGAATGTTATAGAGGCAAATATAAAAATAAGCTCAATTAAAAGGGCATAGTATATCGGACTTTGAAACGGAGCATTATTTTGAGTTTGTAAACTAACTTTAGACAAATGATGATACAATAACAAGTATAGGGAAGACAGAAAGAAAAACAAGGTAAGAATAAAGCCAGCGACCTTAAAGCCCTTTGATATTCTGTCAATTGTTTCATTAGCTCCGCTGGACAATCAGCCTCATTAGAAACTCCTTTACAATATTTATAACTTTTTTGTTTCGCAGATGGAAGTCCCGAGTTCTAATGGGCTTATGTTAGGATTTCTCCATACCTCCACTTTTAACGTAAGATTTAACTACCTTAATTAAAAGACTAATGCAAGTTTCATTTATCTTACAGTTTACCGTTTTCAATTTATACACATAATACCGCCTTTTAACTTCGCTTATAACATCTATAACGCATTCTCTTTCATTGCTTTTGTTAATAAAATATGTAGATAAAAAAGAAGGAAGAAAGAAATATTCTCTTTACATTTATGCCTTCTTAGCTGTGAAAGGAGGTGCTAAGGGTATCTTAGGATTGGGTTTAAACTCAGTATTTAATGGTTTAACAACAGGCTCATGCTTTACTTTCCTAACACCTAACCTATACGCAATTATCAGCTGCTTCAGTAGTTGAATTCCTTGTGCTGGATCTACTCCTTTAGGACATACGGCACTACAAGAACCTGAGAAGTGACATCCCCAAACTCCATGTTTATCATCTAATATCTTTAGTCTTTCTTCTAATCCTTGATCTCTCGAGTCTACACAATATCTAAAGGCTTGAGCTAATGCTTGAGGTCCTAGGAATTCCTCGTCAGCAGCAACTACTGGGCATGCTGAATAGCATAATCCACACTTTATGCAGTAAGTGAATTGGTTAAATAAATCAAGCTCTTCTCTAGATTGTATAAATTCTCCTGTAGGATTGAACTGTTCTTTTTCATCCTTATACATGAGATAAGGTTTAACTTTCTTATGCTTTTCAAATAATGGAGTCAGATCTGGAACAACATCTCTTATAACCTTATAGTTCTCCATTGGTCTAATTTCTATAACATTAGTGTTTTTTGTCAGATCATCTATACGTGCTTGGCACGCTAACATGGGTTTGCCGTTAATTATCATTCCATCAGAACCACAGATCGCCATTCTACATGATGCTCTAAATGATAGAGTGTGGTCTAAATTAGCCTTAATATAGTCTAAGGCTTCAAGTACAGTAGTCACTTTAGATGATAAAGGAACATCATACTCTTTATATGTAGGTTTACCATTAGAGTCGGGGTCATATCTCCATATCCTAAACTTTATTACCCTCTTCTCAGCCATGTTATCACCTCACTAGGAAATAAAGAATGGTATGCATTCCAATTATCCAGAACACCACACCTAGCACTATAACGATAGCTGTTACTAGTTTATCGTGATGACCCCCAGTCCATTCAGAGAGTATATTGCGTAAGCCATTATGTGAATGATAGAGCACTATGGTTAAGAAGATTATATAAAATGCCGCCCATGCTGGAGAGGATAGGTGTGCCTGTATTTCGTTGTACGAATTATCTATATGATAACCGTTACCTATGAATAAGGAGAGATGAGTTAATACCAATGCCACTAATATAGCTCCAGTCACGAATTGTAAAAACCAGAACTTCCATTCTCCAGCCATCTAGGTCACCTCACGAGAAACACTATATAATCCCAGGCTGCAACTATAATGAATATAGCTGCAACGATCATAAGAGCATACATTAACATTTTCTGTTTTGTTAAACTCTTAGGTTTATAAGGATACTCAGGTACAGCTGGCTTTCCTATGGAGTAACCTAGCTCAGTTATTATTAACCTTATTCCGTTAAGTCCATGTATACCCACAATCATAGCGATTATCACTTCAAATATCGGTAAATCGTAATGTGATAGAAAATAGTTCCAAGTCGATTGACCTAGAGTCGTTAAACCGGTTATTATAATATGGACATATATGTAAAGTACTAGGATGAATCCTGTAACCCTCTGTATCGTAAACATTAATCTCTCTGAATTGTACTTTGGACTCAGCCATGCCTTAAAACCTGGAATATTATTATACCATTTCTTTTTCTTCTCTTCTTCTGATTTATTTTGAGACTGATAAGACAAACATACCACCCCCTAATACTTTCTTTCTACAGGTAACCAATACACGATCTTAACTGGAACATATTCTAACTGAGGAGAACCATCAGGACCCATAACTGCGAGAGTATGTTTTAAAAAGTTTTGATCATCCCTTTTAGGATAGTCAGTTCTATAATGAGCTCCCCTTGACTCCTTTCTAGCTAACGCTCCCGTAGCTATGACCTCTGCCACATCTAACATGTTCTGTGTTTCCATTGCCATTATTAAATCAGTGTTATAGGCCAGCGATTTGTCCTCAATATAAATCTCCTTAAACCTTTCCTTAAGCTCTTTAATCTTCTTCAAAGCTATAGTTAAACCCTTTTCATCCCTAAATATTCCTACGTACTTATCCATCGTTTCCCTAAGCTCTTCTCTTATCTTATAATGATTTTCTCCGCCACCTCTACCATGAAGTAATCCATCATAAATCCTTTTCTCCTCTTTTTCTACCTGATCTTCAGGAACGCTAATAGAATCGTTCTGATGCTCTAAGGCATATTTAGCTGCCTGCTCTCCCGTTAACCTACCCCAAACCAAGCAGACGCCAGTACCGTTAGAACCTAACCTATTAGCACCATGAACTCCTACATTAGCAGCCTCACCTGCACCCCACAACCCCTTAACCCATGTTCCATCAGCATAAAGCACTTTACCATCTATGTCAGCCCTTACTCCACCCATCATGAAGTGCTGTGCAGGTCTTACAGGAATAGGTTGCTCTATTATATCGATCTTATTATACCTTAACGCTAATTCTCTAATGTTATTTAATTTCCTTAAGATCCTGTCTCTTCCTATATGTCTCATATCCTCAAGAATGTACTCCATTCCGCTTTCCTCATCTTTAAATCCTCTACCCTCTAGAATCTCAGTCATCATTGCTCTGCTTACTATATCTCTAGGTGCTAGCTCCATCATGTTTGGTGCATATCTAGCCATGAACCTTTCTCCCTTATTATTGAGTAATATTGCTCCTTCTCCTCTAGCCGCTTCTGTAATTAATACACCACTAGGCACTAATCCAGTAGGATGGAATTGAACGAACTCCATATCTTCTAAGGGAATACCAGCTCTGTAGGCTATAGCATAGCCATCTCCTGTTAATGTTCTAGCGTTAGTGGTAAACTTATATATTTGCCCAGCTCCTCCTGTAGCAATGATCCCTGCCTTGCCTAAAAATACTCTTAAATCACCAGTCTTCATATCTATAGCTGTAACGCCGTAAAATGTCTTATCTCTTATAAGAAGGGATGTGACGAAGTGTTCTTCGAAGAAATCAACGTTATCGAATCTCAGCAAGTTATCATAAAGTGTGTGCATCTCGAAGAAACCTATCTTGTCTCCAGCATAACATGCCCTAGGAAAGCTTTGACCACCAAACGGTCTTTGGTCTATTCTTCCATCAGGTCTTCTTTCCCACGGAAGACCTAAATGGTCTAAAAACAGAACTTCACTAGTCATTAGCCTACAATATCTCTCTACAGCATCTTGATCTGATAGGAAATCTCCTCCTTTTATCGTATCCCACATATAAAGTTCAATACTATCTCCCTCCTCAGGCCTTAATACAGCTGAAGTACCTCCTTCTGCAGCGACAGAGTGAGACCTCATCACCTGTAACTTAGAAATTACAGCAACCCTTGCTTTCCCATTACTCGCAATCTCAGCTTGAAGAGCAGCTCTAAGCCCAGCGAGACCAGAACCAATAACGAGAACATCATAGGATAAAACATCACGTGGCATTAATTAATTCCCAATGATTTTTTTGTTTTTCCTTATTTTTAAGAGTTGTTATTTTGACTTTTATGTGATCAATATTTCTATTTTTATTTTTTATATATAAAACTATTCTTATTATGCTTAATATATTGTGATGAGATAAAGCATAAATAAACCACAATAACAAAAAAACTTTTAATAACTCATTTCTTGTTGCTTATATTACTCACGTAATTTAATAGATAGGAGATGTCTTCTTTCAGAGCTTCTGCATCGTTCTCCTTTATCCACATAAGCCCACCTGCAGCATCAATTATCTCTCCCTTTAATTTGAGATCCTTTGTCCTGTCCTTCCAGTTGAAAACGTCTTTAGATATAACTAGCACATAGATGCTACTATCATCTAATCTAATGTGCACCTTACCACTGAGCTTATTCGCTATACTATACTCCGCTTCGATTGCGAAAGGTCTCCTATACGGGTTCTCAGACACATATTTCCACTCTTTGATATCTGCGTTCACTTCCTTTAGAGCACTCTCAATTTTCTCTATACTGAACATCATCAGATGATCCCCTTTTCCATTAACACTTGGATTGCTAATTTACTTAAACCTATTTCGTCAGGTTGATATCCAAAAGCTAATGCTAAGAGCTGTAGAATGTATATGCCTGGTAAAGTCCATTCAACCTTGAATTCCTCCTTGATTCTATAGTGTAAAGGATCGAATTGTAAATGACATAAACTACATGTATGCACAAGTAAATCTGCACCGTTCTTTTTGGCACCGTTTAGAATGTTGTAAGCCAATTTAAGTCCCATATTTGGATTACTCCCCATTAGTGGAAATCCACAACAGTTTATCATCTCATTAAACGTCACAGGTGTGGCACCAGTAGCACTTACCAAATCAGATAGACTGTGTGGATTATAAGCTGGTTCAAATCCCATGATTTGCTCAGGTCTCAGTATTTGGCATCCATAATATGTAGCTACTTTAAGCCCAGTTAACGGTCTCTTAACATGAGCCTTTATCTTTTCAAGACCTACATCTCTCAATAAAACCCAAACTATGTGTTCTGCAGTAGCTTTCCCTTCATACTTTATTGATGTACCCTCTATTTTCTTGTTTACCCTTTCCCTGATATCACGATCTTCCTTGTACTTATTGACAGCCAATCTATGGCTATGTAAGCAAACACTACATGGCGTAGCAAACTTATCCATCCTCATCTTCTCCACTTGAGATAGATTTCTCAGATTAAGGGCTACATGCGTTACTTCATCATACTCGTCTAAGAATCCACCACCACAGCAGTTCCAATCAGGTATTTCCACTAGTTCTATCCCTAATGTTTCCGCTACCTTTTTAGTAGCTACGTCTATATCTTTAGCGAATCCATGTGTTGCACATCCTGGATAATAAGCTATTTTCATAACCTTCACCCCTCAAATAGTTTCTTAATCTCTGAAACGTTCTTTACAGGCTTCTCTTCAAGTATTGAGCTGATCAATGAACCCCCTCTTCCTGCCTTCGCTATAAAAATTAAATCCTTCAATGACCTAGAAAGCCCATAAGTTTGCAAATAGACTAGGGATTCCATAATTTTACCAGTAGTTTTTATCGATCCCGCTATAGCTTCTGAATGCTTTACACCATTGAAGGTGACATTAGTCGGTTCTTTTACATACTTAGTAAGCGCTCTGGTCTTCTTTATAGCGGTAACAGGCTCTATGTCTCTAGGACAAACACTAAAACAATGATAACAGTAGGTACACCTCCATGCACTGTCAGATAATATTTTGAAACGCTCATCTGTTATAGTATCCCTAGGATCAGTTAAGAACCTGTAACCCTTAGCATGGGCAGCAGGACCTAGGAATTCAGGATCCTCTCTGATGACAGGACAAACTGAAACACAAAGCCCACACCAAATGCATTGAGCAAACTTCCATAATCTACGTTGATCTTCTGGTTTTAGCCTATGTTCCCCTTTACCCTCCAATACTTCTTTTGCTGGATATAATCTAGGCTTAACCTTAAACATCCTAGTATAGAAATCCTCCCAATCTACAATTAGGTCCTTTATAACAGGGAAATAATCCATCGGTTCTATAGTAATAACATTACTTCCGTACTTGTTGATTATACCTGAAACCAAAGTTTTGCACGCTAATCTGGGCTCTCCATTTATTTTCATTCCACAACTTCCACATACAGCCATATGACAAGAAGCTCTATAGGCTAAAGAAGGATCTTGTTCTGTCTTTATCCTTCTTAGCGCCTCAGTGAACTGTGTAAATCTATCTACCGTTAATTTATACTCTTGCCAATAACTACCCTTTTCTGGAGAATACCTTCTTATCCTAAATATTACTTCGTATGTTTGAACACTCATCTCAGTATACCCTCGGTTCTGGTTTCCACCTAGTCATCCTAACGGGCTTATAAGTCACCTCTACTGTATTGCCTCTTAGATACGCAATGGTATGTTTTAACCAATGATCGTCATCCCTTTCGGGATAATCAGTCCTATAATGAGCTCCTCTGGATTCTTTCCTCTCTAGAGCTGAGGTCGTTATAACTAACGCTAAATCTAACATATTTCTCAACTCGAGAGCATTAAAGAACTCAGTATTATACACCTTACTTTTATCAGTAACATACATCTTGCCAGCCATATCTCTTAATTCATTGATCTCAGATAACGCATTCTTTAATCCCCCTTCATCCCTAAACACTCCAACATAATCCCACATCACATCTCTTAGCTTATTGACGATTTCACCAAAATGAACCCCTGACTCGCTCTTAACAAACCTATAAGCATCATCGAGCAACTTCTCAGTTTCGTTCTGGTACTGGGATTGAGGTTCTTGTGCATTCTTTAAGAACTCCACAACATGTTTACCAGTCTCCCTGCCGAAAACTAAAGTTTCTAGGAGTGAATTTGAACCTAACCTATTGGCACCGTGAACTGAAACACACGCAGCCTCTCCTGCTGCGAAAAGCCCCACTATGTCGGGATTCCTGCCTGTTATATCTACGTCGATACCACCCATATAATAATGCTGTGCAGGTCTTACAGGTATAGGTTCTGTTATAGCGTCAATACCTGCAAAGGATTTAGCTGCTTCAACAGCTAAGGCTAATCTTTCTTTTATGTATTCTTCACCTAGATGAGTCAAATCTAATACAACATACCCTCCAGGAAATCCTCTTCCTTCCTTAACCTCAGTGAATATTGCTCTGCTCACGATATCCCTAGGTGCTAGATCTAACTTTTTGGGAGCATACCTAGTCATGAACCTCTCCCCTTTTGCATTCCTTAGTATAGCTCCTTCCCCTCTAGCCGCTTCACTTATTAGTACATCAGAGGGGTATAATGCTGTAGGATGGAACTGAACAAATTCAGGATCCTTTATAGCAGCTCCTGCTCTAAGCGCCATTGCATAACCATCACCAGTATTGATATAGCTATTCGTAGTGTGCCTATATAACATTCCCATACCGCCTGTAGCCACAACTACTGCCTTCGATCTAAAGAATACAGGTTCCATATCTTTCATCTGTAAAGCCAGAACTCCTACGATTCTGTTTGAATCAGTTACGAAATCCAGTGCGAACCACTCGTTGTAGAAGTCAACTTTATCTAGACCTGAAACCCTCTCAAACAACGTATGCAATAACCCCATGCCTGTTTTATCTCCGATAAATCTAGTTCTAGGGTAAGTTTGCCCTCCAAAATACCTCACCGCTACCCTACCATCTGGTTGCCTGTTGAATAAAGCACCCCAACTTTCAAGTAGCATCACTATATTGCCAGATTCATTGCTCAATAGTTCAGCTGCATCTTGGTCTACTAAATAATCCCCACCTTTAACTGTATCATATGTCATGTAGTCAGGATTATCATTTGGATCAGAATTACCAGGAATATAGGCAGCTATTCCACCCTCAGCTGCTGCAGAATGGGAACGCGTAGGAAAAACCTTTGAAATCACTGCAACCTTATAACCTGCAGAAGCTATCACGTATGTGCTCATAAGTCCAGCGAGACCACTTCCAAGGACTACCACATCATAATCAGCTATGTCCATAAAATAAGATGTGTTTAGTAAAAATTTAAAGTTATAATAAATAAGAAAGAGTTATTGAATATATTAAGAATAAAAAAGCATAATATTATTAACCATAAAAACTATTTAAAGCTGAAAATTCTACTGAGTATAAAATTTTGACAAATCAGCGATCTCCTAAAAACGATTAAAACATTTGGAATCTTTTAGGTCAATTTATCATGAATTAACAACTTTATAACGAGAACGTAATATATTACTGAATAATTTTTCAATTTTTCTCATTAACTGGGGAGTTCTCTTAGTTTTAACCTCTAACAGATCTTTACTGCTTACTTCAACTCTAACCGTAACCTCATAACTTTACATGCGTTGCTAATATTATAGATGTAGATTGATAGTCGTAATACAATATGTTAAATTAACAAAAATAAGGCACGTTATAAATATGACGACTATAGTATACGCGAAACTGAAGAGTAGAATTATGTGTATAAACTGGAAGCAGCGAACTATGAGACAAGGGAAACATATGTTGTGCCTTTAGCTGACATTGTTGAAACTATACAAAGCTGAAAACACCATCAAGCGCGGACCCGGGGGGATTCGGACCCCCGACCACCGGCTTAGAAGGCCGGCGCTCTATCCTGGCTGAGCTACGGGTCCAAGTTAAACTCAGTTAAACCACAAAATAACGTTTACTCATACTCTCTCCATACTTTTCCACATTTAGTACACTTATAAAATCTAGTAGCTGGTTCATCAGCTGCCCTAGTCTGTAAGATCCAAAAATATGCTTCTGTATTACCACATGCGGGGCAAGTAACTCCTTTCACTATCTGTGCACCTTCTGGCTTTTCTGGATCATCTTCAAGTACTAAGATCTTCTCCTTGTTTGAATGCTTAATAACGGATTTTACTTGAATGCTTTCTGACGCCTGCTCTTCATAACCACATTTTGGGCATTTATATATCGTTTTACCATTAACTTTTCTAGGTACCATTAATGTGTGGCATTTTGGACAGAACTTCAGTTTTTATCACCCATATCTTTGGGGTAATGTATTTCTTATTTATTTATTTTTCTTCCGATACTTTTCACAAGATTTTCACAAGTATTTTCTAACTTCTCATAATCTGTTTGAATGGGCATTTTGTAATTAAAATTGGTATACATCACTTCGTCTCTCACACTTGACAAGTTGAACTGGTTTAAAACCTCATCTTTAGAGCTACCAAAAAACATCTCCTCTATAAAATCCCCCCTGAATACGCAAATACCCCAATACTCATCTTGATTAACGATAACAGCTACCCTGGATTCCTTTTTCATAGGTTTTTCACATCATTAATAAACCTATTAGCTAGTTCTTCTCCTTGCTGAATAGCCTTTAGCAAGGCCTCCTTCGGAGTTATTGTACCATCAGTCAAAATTTTGATATATATGGTATCGATAAGCGGATGTGGTTTATTGTATGTTACAAAGGTTACACCGTTCACTCTCCTAAGTAGACCTGCAATTAGATTTCCTAAAGTATGCTCTTCTCCCTGTATCTCAATTTCCAAATAATTTTTATCTTCTTTTACTACCTTTATTTCCATCATTTCTTCACCGTTATATATGTGCCTATTTTCCTACTCTCTACATTATCACATACTGGACATTTTAAATGTTCTTCATCTTGCTTCACCATGAAAGCACCACATCTAGAACATCTAGCAAGTATAACACCTAAATCCTTCTGCTTTATAGTTAAAGCTATTGGTGGGGTAAACGAAATAGGCTTTGCCTTTATTATATCAGATGGTTTTACAGCTTCTGTTATCGTCTGTAGGTATTTACTAGTTATTTGAGAGATATGAAGAATCCCGCTTATTGGTTCCATAAGTAGTTTATCGTCTATTGCGAAAATTGACACATTTGCAACATCTTCTTTAACGCTATCCACTCTACCTATTACGTATCTAGCTTTCCTCAATAGTAGCAATTTTGGCTTCTTAAAGGAAATTACATTGCTTTTCCTATTTATCATATCGTAGAATATCTTACCGACTACTGCAGATCTCAATACACCGTCTTCTTCATAAACTCCTTCCCCTGTTACGAACTCCTCTATGACTCCTAAATCATCACCAGGCAATGCCATTTCTCCTTGATTTTTCATAGTTCACCACGGAAATATATATGGTTCGAGTTTTTTATTAATAATCATTCTCGCTTCTCCTGGTGTTAAGACTGGTTTTTCATAATCATACAAATCATCAGTAGGAATTCTAGGACAAGAAGTTATTACAAAGACATCAATTGTTCCATTATCGATATTTCTTAGAGCATCCCTTGTCATAACCTTATTTGTGAAAACGTAAACTTTCTTTCCCTGTTCTTCAAGTTTCTTTTTTAGAAAATCAACATAATAGGGTCTGTTTTGCCCAACCTTTAAACCCTGTATTATAGCCCATACATTAGAATCAAGAGCTTCATAAATCTTTGCATATCTAATCTTAATTATTTTCCAAACTTTTTCACTGTAGTCTTCTACTTTAGAGGTATAAGGGTCAACCTTTATTACTGGTTTTTGCACAGCCAAACCTAAACCTATTGTATGGAACTCTCCCCCCGATATATTTACATAAACATCTGCAGAAACTGAAAGAGCAGCTCTATAATCGCAACCTAATACTTGACCTGGAAACATAAACCTATTTGAGGGTTCACCGAGTTTCACCTCATATCCTGCCTTTTCCAACTCTCCTTTAAGGTTAAGGAGATTTCTGTAATGTTGGGCCGTTGCTGTTAAACCTACGGATTTAGTATCGTATTTTTGTAATAAATTGATTAACTCATTTATTGTATCCTTGGAAATGGTAAGCAAACTTTCAGCTCTCACAAATATTGTATCAATTTTAGGAAAATACCATGTATATGGAGAATGTCCGAAATGTACTATTAAATCGGCACCTATGAGTTTCGCTTCATCTTCCGCTATATCGCAAGCTCCCCAACTAGGTTCTGCTGAAACTATAAACTCTATTCTAGGAAACCTCCTTTTGAGTTCATCCACAATTGGGACAGAATAAACCCTCAAACCTTCAGGAAATTGTAAAAGAACTTTCTTTGGTTTTCTCTTCTCCAATTCTGAAGAAACGTAATCTAGCTGAAAATCATAATTCACTGAGCTGGTGCCTCCTGTGTAGGAGCGGAAGACTTAAGAGGAACGACTTCGATCCTCGTCTTCAACGGTAATTTAGATGAAGCTACCTTAAATGCTTGTTTTGCAAACTCTAAATGCTCTTTCTTAACTCTTAAAATCATTATTGGCTCCCCAATTGACTCTACTCTTGCAGCAGTTCCTATTGGTGTTCCGAATGATAATCTCATTCCGTCCTGAAGCCTATCGGCTCCAGCGAACGCCATCATCTTATTCTCTCTTAATACATGGTGTGGGTATTTAAGAACCCATAAGAAGAACCCTGTTTCGTTTCCTACTTTTTTAGATATCTGCTTAAAGGCGATTACACGTGCTGCTTCAAGAGCATTGTGCCTTATTTGCCCAACTTGTGTTGCTATAAGTCTTACCTCATAATCATAGTCACCATTTGGAGTTCCCATGGTAAACTTGTTTATCTTTGGCATTGGTATACCTTGTATATATTCTTTTCTTGTGTATGGTGGACCTGAGAAGTGCCTATAACATCTGCCTGGTCTTAAGGGCATACTATCTCACTATTCATATTGAGTATAAAAGACTTATTTTAAATTATCTAATGTTTCTTCTATGGTTTTTATTTGGGTCAATATTTCGTCAGCCGTATTCCTAACGGTAAGAATGCCCTTCACATCATCGAAATCATATCTGATATTAACGATGATTTCGTTATTTGTATAATCTGTAGTTATTTGCATCCCTTTTGGTAAGTTTATATTGTCTACTTTTATACTGTTAGCGATTTCCCTTGCGTAGTTACTCTTAACTCTTATCTTTACCTCTAATATCAACTTTAATCAGCCCTTCATTTTCACCGGGTAAAAAATATCTACTAGTAAATATCTCACCATTTATATCCAAAAATATTTTCTTATCTTTCTTGACTTTCTGAAGTTGTAGCAGTATTAATTGCGTCAATAATGGTGAATCAAGAGTTGACTTAACTATATACCCTTCTTTATCCTCAACAACATCACCAACACTGAACCCTTTACTTAACTTTTCCCTAAATGTCAAAATCATGTTCTCGGCGTAACTAGGAGAAGATACTAGCTGGAAGAGGCTACTGGAACCCTTAATATCAAAGAAGTAAAGCGTTGCGAAGGCTAGTTCTAGAGTATCGAACTCCAAGTAAAATACCCTATCCGTGATGAGGTCATCCCTAGAAAACTTTGGGTTATAGTTTATGATGCTACTGACTATCCTGTAAATGAGTGAGTTAAGCTTCTCTTCCTTTATCTCCACAATAGGTGTAGTCTCATCTATGTCTAACTCTTTTATCATCTTTATTGTCCCTTCCCTATTCCCTGTTATACCAGGTATAAACGGATCTAAAGACAATATTAAGGAAATGAACGCTGGTAAAGCTTTATATGATGGTACTTTAAGTCCCTTCTCTATAAGTACTCCTAAATTCTGTGCATTTTGCAGTACGGTTTTTTCGTAGTCGGTTAAAGGTCTTCTTTCTAAAACAACAGAAGAGAAGATTCCTGCAAGTATCGGAATTAAATCGTCTAATGATAGAGGAAATAAGGACGAAAAGGAGGTATCATAAAGGTGAATTATGTTATTTCCTCCATATACAATGTACCTGTCTCCTCTCAAGTCCCTTAACTCTATATCACAATTCGCACTATCAGAAAAGGTAATTGCGATATCACCTTTACTATTTTTAGCTAATAAAAATGAAGCTATAAGAGGATCAGGAGCGTATCTAGTCTTCACACAAGCGAAGTCTTTACCCATAATGCTGACTAATACTTTCTTAGCATTTTCAACATCATTATCCTTTAGAAACGCTTCCATCTACTTTTAGATTTTTAAACTCCTTTTTAAGTTCTTCAAGCTTTATCTCATTAATGTAAATAAAACCTATTAACACAGATAAGAGAGTAAAGATCCTAACTCTAACTACATTAGCTGGAGTTAAAAATATAGAGAGAGAATATTCAGCGAAACCAGCACCAGCTGGTATTGGTATTAACTCAGCACTTAAATATAACATAAATACATATACGGCTAAAATCAAGTTGAACTCATGTATCAAGAAAAGTATGGGTATTGATTGAACCACATATCCAGTTCCTGAAATTATGTAGTATATAAACATCTCCTTTGGAGTAAGTTTATTCTTTATAACTCTCTTAGCTAAAGAGTAATAATATGCTAAGTTCTTAGCTTGTCTGAAATTGGAAAATATGAAAGATTCTAAGCGGTTAGTTTTCTCCGAAAAAATATAAACGTAAGCGAACCCTCCTCCCCAACCAGCAATATTAGCTAAGGTTACTAATAAAAACGGTATAGCTAGAGGGCTGAAGAACAAGGGGAACAGAAGAATAAACATTAGAGAAATGGTTACAACATCATAAAATGCCTCATAAATAGCTAATGAGAAATACTCAACCAACTTTCCCCTATCGTTTAAAGAATATACTACTGATCTAGTCAGATCTGGTCCAGCAAGACCTGGTATGATAAGTCCTACAGCATTACCTAGTAACCTAGCTTTAAATACTGTGGAATAACTCAATCGTGTTATCAGCATATCCCTTACACTTATTATACCAACAGAAGCTACGTAAGTTAGAAAGAATAACACTATGAGGAATGGACTTGTACTTGTAATAACATCAATTGGATTAACATGGAATAACAGAGAGTAAACTATTATCACGACAATAGGGATTATAGCAGTCAAAACAGTTTTATTAAATCTCATACTACCTTACAACCCTCTTAAAGCATTTTCCATTATTATAACAAACTATTACACCACCTGTAGTTTTGTATATCCTAAGCCATTCATTAGATATTACCGGACTTCCTTTAGGCTCGCTTACCTCTGTAGGAATACATGCGTTAACAGTATAATTCTTCTTCAGATATACGAATTCTTTTCTACTACACGCCTCACAGTAAGGGTTTCTCTCTATCTTAATTTTCTCGAAACTTAATTCCTTTAAATCAACGTAAATGAGCTCTTCTCCGTTTTTATCCTGATTCATCAAATGATTTAGGAATTCTTGGACTTCTAAACTAGCAACAACTGAGGTAATAGTATCTACAACACCTATGACTTCGCAAGCGTTTGTATCATCACCGTTATAATTGAGGAAACAGGATAAACATGCACTCTTATATGGCACTACCAACTTAACAGAACCGTAGAGACCACTTACACCACCATAAATAAGAGGTTTATTAAGCATCACACAGGCATCATTTATTATAAGCCTTGTAAGAACGTTATCAGTAGCGTCAAAGACGTAATCTACATCGCTTAAGTATTTTAATGCATTTTCAGGATTAATTACATCTATAATAGGCTCAATAGTAACTTCAGGATTTATCTTCTTAACCTTCTCGTAACAGACCATCGCTTTAGGTTTATAAATATCGCTTTCTTCAAATAGGTGAGTTCTACTGAGGTTACTTAACTCCACATAGTCTGCATCTATTAACCTAATAAATCCAACACCTAACCTAGCTAACAGCTCTGCTATTCCAGTACCTAACGCACCACAACCTACTATTGCTACCCTTGTCTTCTTTAACTTTTCTTGAGCCTCAATACCTATTACTAGTAGTTGCCTCGAGTACCTCTCCACAACCTTATATTTTCATCAAAATTTATAAATCCGAGCATAAGAATATACATAGTTCCTTTCTGGGTGGGGTTGAAATGGAATTCCAATGGATAGGAAGAGGGAAGAAACGCCAATATCTTTAACTGAAGAAATACTCATTTTACAAGATATAGCAAATAGAGCAAGAGAAAGACTAATTAAGGTAGCTCGTACATATCCAAATATTCACCTAGGTTCTTCATTAAGTACAGTCGAAATACTAACAGTTCTAATGTTTAAAGCAGCTACTAGAAGAAATACCGATCCCTTAAACAAGGATTGGATAATTCTAAGTAAGGGACATGCTGCACCTGCATATTATTCGCTCTTAGTTGAAAAAGGAATTATCGCAGAGGAAGAACTCTACACAATCCAAGATATAAAGAGCAGATTACAGGGTCATCCTGAAATCTCAATACCAGAGGTAGATATGTCAACTGGAAGTTTAGGGCAGGGACTAAGTTTTGCCATAGGCATAGCTACAGGTATAAAGAAGCTCAATGGTCAAGGTAGAGTATACGTACTAATGGGTGATGGCGAACATGATGAAGGTGAAGTCTGGGAAGCATTAACACATGCACCAATAAGGCAATTGGATAACCTGACAGTAATAGTAGATATGAATGGATTTCAATTAGATGGAAAAACTGAAGATATAAAGCCTAAGGAAGAGTTATTACCTAAGGTTTATGAGGCTGCAGGATGGAGAGTGTTAAGAGCTGATGGTCATGACATATTGAGTTTATTATTTGCATTAGAAGAAGCCCAGAAGTCAAAGAGACCCTCAGTGATCTTCGCTAAAACTATAAGAGGAAAGGGAGTTCCTAGAATAGAAAACACCGAGATACAAAAGCTACTTTAAAGTGATATCAAGATGACCTCACTACGTGATACTGTAGCTGATATTCTAGTCGATATTGGAGCAAAAGATGATAAACTAGTGGTCGTGACTGCTGATGTTGGAGGCTCTACAAGAGCTATGAAATTCAAGCAAAAGATGCCTTGTCGATATTATAATGTTGGAATTGCAGAGCAAGATATGATAAATTTTGCTGCAGGCTTGTCTGCAGTAGGACTAAAACCTGTGGTTATGGCTTTCGCTATGTTTTTAATGAGAGCATGGGAGATGATGAGAAATACCGTCAGTAGAATGAACCTTAACCTCAAAATAATAGCTACACATGCGGGATTCAGTGATAGTGATGATGGATCGAGCCATCAAGCTTTAGAAGATATAGCCCTAATGAGAATCTTACCTAATATGAGTGTTGTAGTACCTGCTGATTCCGCTGATGTAAAGAGAAGCTTACCTACCATCATAGAAGATGTAAGAGGACCAGTGTATTTCAGAATTGGCAGGGACTATGCACCTGATGTAACTAATGAGTTAGATTACAAGTTCTCATTGGGTAAATCATACGTTATAGAAGATGGAGAGGATTTAACAATTATCGGAGTTGGGATAACGCTATGGGATGCACTAGTTGCAGCTAAAGAACTTAAGAAGAAAGGAATAAGGGCTTCTGTCATTAACCTATTTAGTGTAAAGCCTTTAGATAAGGAGTTATTATTACGCTACGCACAAAAAACTGGGAGATTTATAGTAGTTGAAGAGCATAGCGTCCATGGAGGGGCTGGTTCTGCAATAGCTGAGCTGTTAATATCTAACTATCCCATTCCAACTAAAATAATAGGAGCTACAACCTTTGGTAGATCTGCTAGAAGTCAAAGAGAGCTTTTAGAATATTATGGTATATCCTATGAGCACATAGTAAATGAGGCAGTTAAGTTAGTAAACAAAGAGGTGGGAAATTGAAATGATGGAAGAGATCAACCTATATAGAGAGAAAATAGACGAAATAGATCAGCAGATTTTGCAACTTCTAAAATCTAGGATTGAGCTAGCTAAGAAGATAGGCGAGATTAAACGTAAGAACGGATTACCAATACTTGATGAGACTAGAGAACAAAATAAGATAAATGAATTAAATGAATTCGCAACTAGAATAGGTCTTCCTAGTAAATTAGTGAATGAAGTTTATAGAGAAATCATTAAATGGAGTAGAGTAGTTCAAGTGAACACTAACGCAAAGAACGTAGTGATAATAGGAACAGGTAAGATGGCAGAGACTCTAACTTCTTTAATTTCTTATGGTGGACATAAAGTTGCAATTTCACACATATTTGAGGACGAAGCAGTTAATCTCTCTAGAAAACTGAATGTTCAGTTCATAAAATCTAAAGAAATAAGTGAATTTGCAGATTACGTGATCTTAGCGGTAGCACCAGAAGCATTAAATAATCCCTCATTTATCGAAAGCCTGAAATTCTTAAGAGGAAAGATAGTTATGGATATATTTTCAACAAAACACAATAATTATACTAAGTTAAAGAAGCTGTCCATCGAGAACGGTTTTACTTTTATATCGACACATCCATTATTTGGACCTTCCTACTTACCAGTGGGGGAGAGGATAGTTATAATTGATGAACCTGAGATGGATGAAAAGTTAAAGGAACAAATAATTGCTTTCTGGAAAGAATTGGGTTTAACACCAGTATTGATGAGTTTAGATTATCATGACAAGTTAATGGCAGTAATCCAAGTGATCCCCCATTTCCTGTTGCTCAGCATGAAAAGTGCTATAAGTAGACTAGCGAATGAACTTAATGTTGAATTGAAAAATGAATACTTTACAACAAATTTTAGACAGATATATGAAATCCTGAATAGAATAGATGAGATAAAGCAAGTTATTTTTGAAATCCAAGTAAATA
Organism: Sulfolobaceae archaeon; assembly: GCA_026627305.1. Classification (GTDB taxonomy): domain Archaea; phylum Thermoproteota; class Thermoprotei_A; order Sulfolobales; family Sulfolobaceae; genus JAPNVD01. The sequence goes on along the minus strand of JAPNVD010000003.1, from coordinate 57,488 downwards.
ATCCATACTCTGAAAGTGCCCGTAAAATTTCTTTAGACGAGGTAAATAAGATGTATAACATTTTAAGTCAAGCGGGTGATAAATTTGCTCTTAATCCTTAAAGATGGATATAATTATAGTAAATTGAAGGAAAAACTAAACGAGAGCTCAGTCTCTTATAGGTTCTTAAACTTATACGGAAAGAACTTAGTAGTTGTATGGCCAGATTCTCTAGCTAATGAAATCAAAGATGATAGTATTCTTCTAGCAGTCAAAACATCAAAGCCCTATCAATTGGCTAGCAATGAATGGAAGAAAGAGAAAACCATTGTAAACGTAAAAGATGTGGAAATAGGTGGAAATAAAATAGTGGTAGCTGCAGGACCGTGTGCTGTTGAATCTGAAGAACAGGTCATGGAAACAGCTAAAGCTGTAAAGAGATCAGGCGCTTCATTACTAAGAGGCGGAGCATTTAAGCCGAGGACTAGTCCATATAGTTTTCAAGGTCTTGGGGAAAAGGGTTTAGAATACTTAAAGAAAGCTAGCGAAGCAACTGGATTACCTGTTGTTACAGAAATTATGGATGGTAGAGATCTTCCTCTATTTAAGAAATATGCAGATATGTTGCAAATAGGTGCAAGAAATGCACAAAACTTCACCTTGCTCAAGGATGCTGGAAGATCAGGGATGCCAGTTCTCCTGAAGCGAGGATTAGGAAATACAGTAGAGGAATGGCTTTTAGCGGCTGAGTACATACTTTATGAGAATAATCCTAATGTTGTACTTTGTGAGAGAGGCATTAGAACTTTTGAGAAGTCAACTAGATTTACGATAGATATAGGCGGGATGGTAGCTGCTAAACTATCAACACATCTTCCGATCTGTGCTGACCCCTCTCATCCTGCCGGAAAGAGGGAGTATGTAGAGGCCCTAGCTATGGCTTCGGTTGCTGCTGGTGCTGATATGTTAATAATTGAGGTTCATCCTAATCCTGAAAAGGCGTTAAGCGATTCTGAACAACAGCTTACGTTTGAAGGATTTGAAAAATTAATGGAGAGGTTAAGGGCGTTAGCAAACGCTTTAGGTAGAAGTATATGATAAACATAACTGAGACTATTGGAACTAAGAATATTGATGTTTTCATAGGTAGGGGAGCTTTAAATAAGCTTAGTGAGATAAAGGAGAATAAAGTAATCATAAAATCTAAAGCCTTAAAAATAGATCTAAGCACAATCCTAGGAGATCAAAGGTTTTTAATGATTGAAATTCAAGATGGTGAAGAGGCTAAATCCCTCGATAGTGTTATTGAAATTATACAGAGGATGATCAATTATGGAATAAGGAGAAATCATTATGTAGTAGCACTAGGAGGTGGAACAGTAACTGATGTCGCTGGATTTATAGCATCAATTTATATGAGGGGTTTAAAGCTGATCAACATTCCTACCACTCTACTCGGCATGGTAGATGCGTCTATTGGTGGAAAGAACGCAATAAACTTCAGGAGCGTTAAGAACGTAATAGGAACGTTTTATCAACCATCTATTATTATTGATGATCTTAACTTCCTAGATACCCTTCCACAGGAGGAGTTAAGAAAAGGGTTGGCTGAAGTGATAAAATATGCTTTAACACTAGATTATAGCCTTTATACCTTTTTGACAGAGCATAAGGATGCAATACTGTCTAAAGATCCTGAAGTTATGGAAGATTTAGTTTCTCGTTCGGTATCTGACAAGTTATCAATCGTTAAGGAGGATGAAAAAGAGGAGAAAGGAATAAGAATTGTACTAAACTTCGGGCATACAATAGGTCATGCTATTGAAGCAGGTAGTGATTTTAAAGTACCACATGGTTACGCAATTTCCGTTGGGATGGTTTGTGAAGCCAAAATGTTTGAAGAGTTAGGATATGCAGAGGAAGGAGTGGTAGAAGATACGATATGGCTATTAAGCCAATATGATTTACCAATAGACGTATCAAAGCTATCCTATGCAATAGATATCAATAAAGCATTGGGGGCTTTAAGACTAGATAAGAAATCTAAGGATGATGTTGTAATAATGCCCACACCAGTTAGGATTGGTGAGTGGAAGAGGGTAGAGGTACCTATAGAGACTTTAGAAGGGTTCGTTCAACAATGTTTAAGGAAAGAAGTTTGAACTTCAGTTATAATACGAAACTATTAGGAGTTGTGGGAAAGAACATTCACTACACTTTATCTCCTTATATTCATAATTTTATCTTTGCTGAGAACAATATTGACGCTGTTTATCTGGCGTTTGACATAGACGACAGAAAGTTCGATAGGATAATCCCTGGGCTACTAGAAATAGCATATGGAGTTAACGTTACAATACCTTACAAGGAGAGAATAATGCAATATTTAGATAGCCTGGATGTAAGTGCAAGTATAGTTGAAGCTGTAAATACGATAAAAGATAGGAAGGGATATAATACCGATTACATCGCACTCTACAACTTAATAAAAAAGAAAATGAACTTCAATATTGAGACCTGTGTAATTTTTGGAGCAGGCGGTGCTGCTAGGGCAGCTATTGGCGCCTTATGGGAAAATGATTGTAATGAAATAGAGATAATCAATAGATCACATGAAAGGGCTGAAAAACTCATTCAAAGGCTTAGATCTCAGGATATCAATGTAAACGTTAGGGAAGGTTGTAATAACCTCACGAAAATAGACGTCTTAGTAAATGCTACACCAAATCCAGATATGATACCTGATGAGTGTATAAAATTATCAAGAGGAGTTATAGAATTTGTCTATACTCCAGTTGAAACATCCTTAATAAGGAAAGCCAAGAGGTATAATATCCCAATTATTAACGGAATAGAGATCTTAGTTAAACAGGCTATTGAAGCTGAAAAGATATGGTTTGGGATTAATGTAGAAGAAGAAAGGGTGGTGAATTACTTATATGCCAGGAAACTCATTAGGTGAAAGGTTTAGGATTACCACATTTGGAGAAAGCCATGGTAAAGGTGTAGGTGTAGTGATAGATGGATTACCCGCAGGGCTACCGATAAGTGAGGACGACATATATTTTGAGCTACAATTCCGTAGACCTGGAAGGTTTTTAGTTTCAGGAAGGAGAGAAACAGACCAACCGATAATCCTAAGCGGAGTCTTTGAAGGTAGGACTACAGGTGCCCCATTAACGATATATATAGAGAATAAGGATATTATGTCTCAATTCTATGAGGAAATACGTTATAAACCAAGACCTGGTCACGCAGATTTACCATATATTCTAAAATATGGATTCAAGAATTGGGATTATCGAGGTGGAGGAAGGGCTAGCGCTAGGGAAACTGCTGCAAGAGTTGCTGCTGGTGCCGTTGCTAAAAAGCTACTCATGTTACATAACGTATTAATAGCAGGGTATTTGAAGAGTTTAGGACCTATTGAGGTTAAAGAACCTATAACAATTGAAGAAGCGATATGCTCTAGAAATAGCCCCACAAGAGCTCCGAGAAAGGATATCGAAGAACTGTATGAAAAAGAAATACTTGAGGTTACTAAAGAAGGGGATAGCTTGGGAGGCGTTGTTGAGGCTTTTATTGCAAATACTCCTATTGGGCTAGGAGAACCGGTATTCGACAAGTTTAAGGCTGATTTGGCTAAGGCAATGCTTTCAATACCTGCAGCCATAGGATTTGAATATGGCTTAGGGTTCTATGGAGCAAAATTAAAGGGAAGTGAAGCTAATGATGAAATAGTTTATGAAAATAATAGATATAGATGGAAGTATAATAAAGCAGGAGGTATTTTAGGAGGCTTAACTAACGGAGAGAACGTAATATTTAGAGTTGCGTTTAAGCCTACTAGTTCTATCAGAAAGCCGCAATATACCGTTGATCTGAGGACAAATGAAAGAACAACTATCTCTGTTATTGGCAGACATGATCCTGCTGTAGTAATAAGAGGAGTTTCCGTCGTCGAGGCTATGGCAGCTATCGTTGCAGTTGATCACGCCTTAAGGGCTGGGATCATACCTTCAGTTAGGCTTTCAAAGGATCAAGCTGATAAGATAGAAGAAAACTGGGAGAGGTATAAGAAATTATGTTAGCATATGGTGGAGTTTCTATAGTTAATGCTATTCCTTGTTGGAAAGGTTCTTCAATGGCTATAAACTTGGGTGTAACAGAGGTAAACATAATTAAAGGGAGAGAACTAGAAGAAAAAGATCCGTTATTGCAAACCATTGTTTCATATTTCAGAGAAAAATATGGATTAGAGCCATTTGATGTTAAAGTAAAATCAAATATACCTAGGAGAAGCGGTTTAAAAAGTAGCAGTGCAGTGGCAAATGCCGTTATTTATGAAATTTCTAGGGAGTTTAAGATAGAGAATATAAACGTTCCTTACCTGTCAGCAATATTAAGTAAAAAGGCAGGAGTATCTATAACGGGCGCATTTGATGATGCTACTGCCTCATATTACGGCGGAATAACGTTTACAAACAACAAGATTAATGCTCTAAAGAGAATTTACCACGTAAAAGACGATATAAAAATAGTTATTGTGCCTAGAGAAAGGCCTAAGAATATGAATATACTTAAGTTAAAGAAGTTTAGGGAAGTGTTCTGTGAAATATGGAACATTGGTTTTAAAGGTAATATATACCTAGCTATGAAGTTAAATGGGATTCTAGTTGGAAAAATCTTAGAGTATGATTTTCCAATAAAGAACATAGATAGGAATAGTGAAGTTTTGGCCTATGGAATAAGCGGTAATGGCCCTAGCTTTTTCGTTGTAGTAAAAGAAGGTGAGGAAGGCTTTATAATAGATAAACTTTCTCAGGTTGTAGGGAAAGATAATATTGTAGTAACGGAGGCTGTTGACGTTGATTGTGAGAGGTTACCCGTCAATTATAAGAGGTACTGTTAAAGCCCCACAGTCTAAGAGTTTTGCAATAAGGTTGTTGTTCCTTAGCTTTAGTAGTAAAGTAAAGTTGAGAGATCTTGAACCCTCAGAGGATGTGGTAGATGCCATAAATGCAATTAAGCTTTTGGGAGTAAAGGAGGTAGGCAAAAATGAATTTGAAAGAGAAGATAAAGTGGTTGAAAAAATAAGGGGAAGCACTTTCATAAAGGCCTCGGCTACTACCCTAAGATTCCTTTTAAGTTTTCTTTCGGTCTTAGGAGGTGAGAACGTAAAAATAAGGGTTGGCGAAACACTAAAGAGAAGACCTATTACGGAACTAGTAGAGGCCTTAAAAGATCAAGTAAATATTGAGCAAGAAGACGACGTAATAAGGGTAAATGGTAAGTTAAATGAAAATTATGTAAAAATTAGTGGATCTGAAAGTAGTCAATACATTTCAGGCTTTATTTTGGCTTTTGCGCAGACTGAAGGAGGAGTGATAGAAATAACTAGTAACGAACCTACATCTAAAAGCTTTATTTATCTAACCATAGATCTCATAAATTCCCTAGGCGGAGACATTAAAATAGAAGATGATGGCAAAACGATAATAGTTAAGAAGGCAAGTTTAAAGCAATATGATAATTTCGTACCTGGGGATTATGCTCTAGCCTCTTTCTACGCAATATCTTCTGCAGTAACACATGGCGAAATTACTATATTTAATTTACCAAAACCACCTAAATATTTTGGAGACCATTCTATAATAAAGATCCTGAGTGACCTAGGCATTACATCTATTTATAACGATGGAAAATGGTATGTAACTAACGTGGAAACTTCACCTTCAAGGGATCTGGAGATTAACATAAAGGAGGCACCAGATCTAGCTATGAGTATTGCATCGTTGATACCTCTAACTAAAAGAATCGTTTTACATGATGTTAAAAACCTGAAAATTAAAGAAAGTGATAGGTTAAAAGGAATAATTACTACTATAACTAGCTTTGGTTATGACGTTAAATTGCCTTCAGATAACACACTTGTTATAGAAAATAACAACAGCACTAAAGTTTCAGCCACAATAGATTGTAATAATGACCATAGAATCGCTATGATGGCTACACCATTAATTATGAAATTCGGAGGCGAGATAAGAAACGCGGAATGCGTCAATAAGAGTAATCCCAAGTTCTGGCAAGATATTTTGTCATTGGGAGGGAAGATAGAGATAGCTCCCTCTCTATAATAGCTTTAATGTTTCTCCCTCATTGATAACCTTGTATACCCTTAAAGGCTTATTCGTAGCTCCTTTTATTGGCTTACCATCAGTAAGTGAGAAATGAGTGAAATGACATTGGCAGATTACTTCGTCCCCTATAATTACACCATATTTAAATAAATCACATCTCAAATGAGGACAATATCTTTCAAATGCCACAAACTTGTTACCGCCTAAATAGACAACAACCTTATCCTCGTTGATTAAAAACCGTTCGCCAATTCGATAATTATTCATAATTTTGATAAAGTTTTACTTTTTGTGTTTATAAGATTTAATGTTACATAGAATCCATAGGGAAAATTTTCATATAATATATTTTTATCATAACGTAATAAAAATTTCATAAATGAATTAAAAACACACAAAGAGCGATTAATTTAAATTTGCCCGATAATAGATAATATAAATGGGAAATATGGCAGTTGGACTCATTACAAAACTGGACTCTAATAAAATTGATTATAGAGTATTAGAACTTTACGAAACTGCACCAAATGTAACAATTAAGGCTTTCATAGTATTCAACGATAAGATAAATAATGGAATTATCAATAACCTCATGACTCGAAATGTTTACATAATAAAAATCTATGATTTCCTTAGAACCATTGTAGTTAAAGGTACAGTAAGCTCGATAGTTAAATTATCAGAATTACCGGAAGTCAATAATATATTGCTTGACGAGATATTACCATTAAGCGGAACATCTTGATAACTCTCAAAGACTGGCAGAAACGGGTAGGAGAAAAAGTAATAAACTTAATAAGGGAAGGAAATATCGTATTGTTGCAAGCTCCTACAGGTAGCGGTAAAACCTTATTTGCGCTTTATGTTGGTTTTCAAGTTAAAGAAAAAATATTGTTCGTAACTAGGACACATAACGAGTTTTATCCTGTATATAGAGAAGCTAAAAGATTTTTTCCAGATAAAAAATTCAGCTTTATTGTAGGAAAACCAATTGCTTGCCCTCTCTCTTCTGCAGATGTTGATTCAGAAGACATTTCCTGCAAGTACTGTGAGCTATTAAGTGAGAAAGATATCGTGGTTAATGACTCTCCTTTCAACTTTTTGAAAAAACTTAAATCACAAGCATTAGACGAGAAGTTTTGTCCATATTACAGTTTATTCAAAGCGTCTACTGAGGCAGATCTAGTAACCCTGACTTATCCCTATATCTTTATTCCATGGCTGAGGGAAGGACTTGGACTAAAGCTTTCAGAATATTTCATTGTGGTGGATGAAGCTCATAATATCGATAATATTATCGACCTAGAAGAGAGAAAAATAAATGAAATAACAGTAGAACTAGCTATAAAAGAGGTTAAGAGCGAAAAGGCAAAGGAAATCTTAAGATCTCTAAAGGAAAACTTGAAGAAATACGTCATTAATGAGGATAAATACGTTCTGCTTAACGATTACCCTAAATTAACAGAAGAAGAGATTCAAATACTTTATGATGAGTATGAGGACTTGAGGAAAGAGTTAGTACAGCAGAAGAAAATAAGAAAACTGCATCTGGGTAGCATTATAAAGTTCTATAAAATACTTGATGATGAGAATATAAGAGTATTTACGATAAAAAATTCACTAGTTGCCAAACCAATAGATTCATCAACTTATATAGACATACTAAACGAACCAGAACTTTCCGTTATGTTAATGTCTGGAACTCTTCAGCCGTTAGAGTACTTCCAGGCTTTAGGAATAACTAGAAAGATGGTATATATAGATGCAGAGCAAGAAACTAAAAAGAAGCTCTCAGGAAGCTATGATTGCTATATATCCCTTGATGTAACTACTTCCTATCCCCTTAGAAATGAGAATATGTGGAAAAAGTATGCGTCCTATTTACTCAAAATCTATTACAATTCGTCTAAACACGTATTCTCGATATTCCCCAGCTATGAAATATTAGATAACGTTACTAAGCTCATAAAGTCAATCCCCCTATTGAAGGAAAGTGAGAACAGTAGCATAGAAGATATAATAGAGAAAGTAAGCAAAGGCAACGAAAAGTATCTAATTGCCGCTGTGGCTAGAGGTAAGCTTTCAGAGGGTATAGAACTTGTAAATGAAGGTCAAAGTCTAATAAGTGATGTAGTTATTGCAGGAATTCCCTACCCAGCTATCGATGATTATCTTAAGTTAAGGTTAGAAATGATGAGCAAAAGGTTAGGAAAAGATGTACAACAACTGGTTATGGATACAACAGCACTGATAGCTGTTAAACAGGCTATAGGTAGAGGTATTAGAAATGAGAAGGATTTTGTCCATGTCTGGCTATTAGATAAAAGATTTGATAAGATTTTGTGGAAAAAGAAAGTTAATTGTTTTAACTCCAAAAAGATCAGATTATAAAAGTAAAATGAAAGTGGAAATCTTCATCCATAAAAATTGTGTAGATTGTGAAATGCTACTAGAGTTTTTACAGCAGAAAAACCTTATTGATAAAGTGACAATTATAGATACTGAAAAATATCCATTCTTAGCACTAGAAAAAGGTGTTATATCAACTCCTTCAGTTTTTGTAGATGATAAACTGCTATATGCGGGAATAGTAGATTTCGATGAACTGGAAAGAATACTTGTTGAAGGGAAATTCAAGGATCAGAACGAGAGCGAAAATATTAAAGAATTAGCTGAAAAAATAATGGCAGGAGTAGTAGATTCGTTTGCAGCTACGTCTTGGTTATACGTAAATAAGGATTTTAAGGGAATACTAGAGCAAAAAGACTTTATATTTGCAGTTACTGGACTAGCAAAATACAATGATCCTAATAGGGTAAATGAAATTTACGAAAAGATTAGGGAAGAATTAATCTCTCATGCAGAAGATTACTTTAATGCATGGAAAAATAAAATGATTAGAAACATATCTTATAACTTCATAAGGGAGTTATATTTCCTTTATGAGAAAAAAGTAGAAAAGGAGATTATTAAACAGAGGTATCCTATTGAGGTTTTCGCTCACTGGCTAATGGTTAGAGGTGGTACGACAGGTAGAGTAGGATTAAAGATACACCCATTGAGCAATACTGATGTTATAAACAGAATAGCTGAAGCTTATCAATATGTTTTTGAAAATTATGATGAAATTTGGAATTATATTATTAAAGAACAAAAAGAGATTAGCGAAAAAATATTAAATTCAAAACTATTTGCTAATTTATAAATCAAATATAAATACCTGATAACCAATCTTTTTTATATGATGTCCGCAGAGCTTGATTTAAGAGGAAAGGAATGTGATGAATTTTTAACTTCTATTTATAGAGTTCTAATTAAAATGAATGTAGGCGAATCGATAAAAGTTATTGCAGATAAAGACAGACTATTGTGCTTACATATGCTCTTAAAAAGTTCTAAATATCTTTATAACGCCAACTTTGTGGAAGACCATGTAGAAATAAACATTAAACGTATTAGAGCTTAAGGATTTGATGAAATACATAGTGAACCATTTTCAAAAAGTTCTACGCTTATAGTTCTTGAAATCAAGTCTCTAACATATTTATAGTACTCTTGGCTAATTCCAAGTTCATTCAAATTTATACACATATTATCTTTTAATTTCTTTACAAGATCTAAACTATCAATTAACTGTTTCAGGGCAATAAGCTCGTCTTTTTGATCTGAGATGTTAATTGAGGAGATTAACGGATCCTTATAAGTGTATAGTTCCTCTACTTTTGCACACATAGGTTCATCCTTACTAAGTATAGATGATATTATCTCTAACGTACTAATTTGTACATCAAATGAAGGTAACGATAACTCTTGAGAGAGTACAATCAGATTTGACTTAGCGTTTTCAATGCTTCTATTTAGATATGAGAAGAATTCTTTAAGAGATTGATTAGCCATCATAAGCTTATCGTTTAACGATGTATATAATCCAATCATAACAAGCTTATTAGTTATGGGATTTATACTTCTTACGCTTGTAGTAAATTCTTTTACCTTTTCAATACAATCATCGATTTCTTCTGACACTTTATTTTTCTCCTTCAATAGGGAATCTAAAGTGTTGTAAATGATATCACGATCTATCACATTTATCTCATTATACTTTTGCACATAAAATATTGATTTAAGCAGACCTATTAACGAGTTAAGCTTGTTTGCTAAATCTTTATAACTATTCTGTAACTCCTGCTCTATTTTCATATAATTGTTGATAGCATCGTTTATTGATTTTGGTGCCTCGCTTACTTCATACGTGTAGACTAGTAGACCTAAATCCCTTAACTTATAAGCTAGCTCATTGTATTTCATTACTCTTGCATATAAGTAGTCGCTAATCGCTGACACTAATGAAGATTCTATATTCTTCAATCGTGAGTTTATGGTTTCCACTTCTGAAAGCTTTTCAGCCTTATCATTCTCATACAACAAATCTTCTATTTCTTTCAAAATATCATTTTTTATTAAAGTGCTAAGCTCTTTATCAGTTATTGGACTAACAGACTTAAGCTTCTTAATTGCTTCTAATAACTCGTTTGCTTTCCTCCTATTTTCTTCCTTTGTGCTGAAGATTTTTTGCCTCATAGCCTTCATGTCTTGATAAGTACTATATATATCAGGAACAGAATTGATGACCGCTCCTACAACTACAGACATTATAGATTGATATGCCAATCCAAAAAACATATATGAAGAAACAAATGCTGGAACAGCTCCTAATAAGCTTATAAATCGTCTATTTAACGAGAAAAGAATTGATGAAATTAATAATAGGATTATGATTGTTATAGGTCTCATAATGCCAATAATAGCATGAAAGAAGAAGGTTTGTACAATAACGTAGAGTATTAAGGGTAGAGATGCTATAAGACCTGAAGAGATCTTACCTTTTTCAGATATGCCAATTAAAAATAACGGCAGGAAGACTCTAGGGTTAGAATTAATTAGATAAACAGCCAAAGAGGAAAAAGATCCACTTAAAGTTCCGTTTCTAACAGCATTAAAGAACCCTACTAGGACAAAAATTATCGGAATAATTCCATATACTACAAATGAAAAGAAAGTTATTGGGGCTTTAAAAAGATAGGGCTCTATAATTTCGAATATTGTATATAGCAACAAAACAGTTAAAGATGTTATAAATGGATAAAAGTAAGACGCTATAATTGCAGCTATTACGATGATGATTATGTATAGAACATCACTAGATAAAACAGGAAGAGAAGTTAACCATGTATATAAAATTAGAAGAGAAGTTAAACCTGCTAGTATTCTCTCCATTAGATTTAGTATATAATTAGTTTCAGTAACATTAGCTGACATTTTAATTCTTAATATTATGATATTAGTTTCAGATTTATAATTGTTTATAAGCACCCAGATTATAGGTTACCTTTGTTGTTTATCATTAATGTATTACTTCTACTATTCTCTAAACATTTTAAGAATGAAAATATATTAACTACTAGGTAAGAATATTTTCATATGTCTCTACAAATCTCTTTCAAGAAGTTCGAATTGCCACCACTGCCCTATAAGATAGATGCACTAGAACCCTACATAAGTAAAGATATAGTAGATGTGCATTACAACGGACACCATAAGGGCTATGTAAATGGCGCTAATAGCTTCCTAGATAGGTTAGAAAAAATAGTAAAAGGTGACCTACAGAGCGGTCAATACGATATACAAGGTATTTTGAGAGGCTTAGTCTTCAATATCAACGGACATAAACTACACTCATTATATTGGCAAGGAATGGCTCCAAACGGAAAAGGTGGCGGAAAACCCGGTGGACAGATCGCTGACCTCATAGACAAACAGTTTGGCTCGTTCGATAAATTTAAACAGTTATTTACAGAAGCAGCAAACTCATTACCGGGAACCGGTTGGACTGTCCTGTACTATGACACTGAGAACGGCAATTTAGAAATAATGACTTTTGAAAATCATTTCCAAAACCATATAGCAGAATTGCCAATTTTAATGATATTAGATGAATTTGAGCACGCTTACTATCTACAATACAAGAATAAGAGGGCAGATTACGTTAATAATTGGTGGAACTTAGTTAATTGGGATTACGCGGAGAAGAAACTTCAACAATATATAAAGAAGTAATCGTATTTCTTATTATGGTTTCTGCTATAATTTTAGCAGGAGGATACGCTACAAGACTAAGGCCATTAAGTTTAACAAAGCCTAAAGCGCTTTTACCAATTCTTGGAAGACCTTTACTCGATTACATATTAGCCAATGTTAAAAAAGCCCAGCCTACAAATATTTACCTATCTTTAAGAGTTATGGCGGAGAAGATAATAGAACGGTACAAGAATGATACTTCGATTACTTTTATAGTAGAGAATGAACCTCTAGGGGATGCAGGTCCTCTAAAATTGATAGCTGAAAAATACCCATTGGATGATGATGTACTAGTAATTTATGGGGATATATACAGCGAAATAGACTATCAGTCATTATTGGAATTTCACAGAAAGAAAGGTTGCGATGTAACCATGGTTGCAACTTCAGTAAAAGATCCTAGAAGATACGGAGTGCTTTACTTAAACGAAGACGATATATTACTTGACATTATTGAAAAACCAAATACAGCCTCATCAAACCTAATTAATGCTGGAATTTATATATTTAATAAAAAGACCCTTAACTTTGTGAGAGGCAAATCAATAAGTAGAGATTTCTTACCAACTTTATTGAGAGAAGGACAATGTATCTCTGTCTATAAATATAATGGGATTTGGGGAGATATAGGAATGCCTCAAGATTACGCTAAGTTAAATCTAGAGCTATTGGTGACAAAGTATCCTAAAGGATACATTGCTGAGAATGTTAAAATAAGCGAAAATGTCACTTTACTACCCCCATTTTATATAGGATATAATTCTAGAATATTGAATGATTCTTATATAGAGAATAGCATAATTGGTGATAACAACGAAATAGGAAGAGGGACTTATATAAAGGATACCGTTCTAATGAACGGAACAAAAGTAGGTGACTATAGTTTTATAAACGGATCAATAATTTCGGATCAGTGCAATATAGGCAAATGGAATTACATTGCTCCGAACTCAATTTTAGGAGATGGGGTTATAACGTCTGATGGTGTTCTAATTAATCAAAAAACTATTATATTACCCTTCAAGGAATTGGGAGAGCCTGTATATTCGTCGGGCGAAATAATCTTATAAGGTGTATGTGGTGATCTTAGAAGACATAATTAATGAACTCTCCTTTATGCTAAAGCAACGTACTATTACAAATATATGTGTAGGAATTATGTATACTGCTGCTACCTTAGATAACGGAAGTTTAGGAATATCTCATACAGTTCCTGAAGGAGAGGTTACTTTGAGCGGGGAAATAGTAGGTAAGAATGCTTATGAGGTAGTACAAGAACTATCGACACCTCTTTCAAGAAGTGTAGCCTTAGCAATATTAAACGCGTTAGGAGACTTATCACAATATGAGAAAGGTGATCCCTTAGATTTAATCTCAGCTAATAAAGTTTGTCTATTTGGGTATTCGCCCAATGTGTCTAATTTAAAGTTTAATAGCATAGTAGTTTATGATTTTTACAATCCACAGCCACAAAAGATGAATAACGTGGACATAAGACCTTATTCTTCTTTTAAAGGAGAAACATGTGACACAGCAGTGGTCTTCGGCTCTGCGTTGGTAAATGGAGCATTCGACAACATCGTAAGAAATGTTAATGCTGATAACTTCATATTAACTGGAGTCTCCTCGGTGGACGCACCTTCTACTTTACATTCTTTAGGATTTAATATAATAGGTAAAATAATAGCTACGGATAAATATAGAGCCCTAAGAACTGTATGTGAAGGAGGAAATTCAGGTCAACTAGGGAAATATACGATGAAAGTTTTCAAAAGGCTGTAAACTCTATTTCTTTTAAATCTTTATAACATTTGCCGTAAAGATCTTGATATTTATATTCCTTTTCACACATGATTTCCTTAACTTTCTCGACCCTAATATCATCTTTAACTCGCTCCAGACCTCTTATTCCGTATAATAACTTTATATAAGCTATTGAAGCTCTAGCCAATATTCTATAATTGTTTCCTGCAACTCCAAGAGATGCCTTTAATGCCTTCATGGCATCGTTCTTAAACTTCTCATCTCCTGTAATTAAATAAAGTCTAGATAAGAAGATAGCAAGTTCAGAATTAGCTAATGGGTCTATGTATGGTATTAATGTGATAACATCAATCTTAGGACTATCCAAGAAACCGTTATTGATTTCAAGATTAGATTTAACGTAATTATATATTTGAAATGCCTTATTTAGATATTTTTCATCAAAGGTATTTTCATACGCGTCCAAGAGCGCTGATCCTACTATTGATTCATCTGCCAGCATTCCTTTCATTTGCTTTCTATAACTTCTAAACACTGAGCCATCTTCATTAATAAATTCAAGCAATTTCTCCTCATTAGTCATAAAATACATAGACTTTAATGCAACACTAATAGCGTAGTTATCATCAATATTTATATTCTCACCTTTGATAATGTACCTAGCTATATCATCCAACGGATTCAAATCCTTTATTCCTTTTTTATACTCTGGATAGATTGTTGAGTAAAAATTATATAGCTCTATCGTCCTGAAATCAGCTAACGCACCATTCAATAAAGAAGTTATAACTTCATAAACCATCGATTGTAAATCAATATTATTAACTAGTTCTCCCTCTAAGGCTTGTATCTTTACCGTTCGAAGAGCTTTATTTACATAATAATCCTCATAAACCTTTCTCAGAGCGCTTTCTATGAATTTTAGATCAGTAGATTCTATAATACTTGCTATCTCTCTTTCAGGAGTTAAAATAGTAAGCGTTGGTATAACACCTCTCGTTAGTCTCACAAAATATGCTGGATATTCATCTGCATTTACCTTTACTAAAATATATTTTGTAATAACTGGTATTTTTTCTATATTACTTTCTATATTGTCACATATTTTACAATTATCAGCAGTGAAGAAAGTCAATATCAATTTATTGTAAAATCTTGCATCATTAAATAAGCTATCAGGAAATAAACTCATAAATTGCAGAGTAGAAAAGAGAATAAAAAATCTAATTGCCTCGCCCTAAAAGTATTAGCGTGCATGCTAACTTATATATACTATAAACAAGTAGTAACTTATTATAGGTCTTATGAAAGTTAAATTAGTATCTTATACAAAAGATGGAGAAAAAGTAATTGCAATAGCGTCTAAGATGAGTAGGAGTAGAAAGGGATGGGAGCACCACGAGAAGGATATGACAGATGAAGAGATCGAAACATGGATTAGAGACGCTATACTTCATGGTTATTGGTCAGTACTGGAGCACAGTGTTTATACTTTTTCTATTGAAGGAATATCAAGAGTGGCATCACACCAACTAGTCAGACATAGAATAGCCTCATACACACAGATGTCTCATAGATTCGCTAAACCCGTAGACGAGTACTATAAACCCATCACACCACCAAGTGCAGAAAAGAGGGAGAAAGAGTTGATAGAGACTGCTTACAAACAGGCTTATGAGAACTACTTCAAACTCCTCTCTGCGGGAGTGCCAGAGGAAGACGCTAGATACGTTCTGCCAAACGGAGTAAACACAAACATAGTGGTCACAATGAATGCAAGAGAGTTATATAACTTCTTTGCCCTTAGGCTGTGTTCAAGAGCCCAATGGGAGATAAGAGCAATTGCATGGAAGATGCTAGAAGAAGTCAAGAAAGTACACCCTAGGCTGTTCAAGTACGCTGGACCTAACTGTATAATCCATGAAAACTTTATCAGGAATTCTCCGATAACTTTGGATGAAGTGCTAAATGACAGCGATACTAGTTTTATAAGTGAACGTTGTATAGAAGGCGTTGAAAGGAACGGTATACCCAAATGCATAAGAAATGCAAAAACTATCGTGAGTACATTATCTGAAAATGGAAATAACATGTACGAGTAACAGATTGATTATTTTTAATATAGTGTCATAAAAAATTTCTTTTACATGCCTTATTCTTACAATTCATAATTATTAGCAAATAATTTATTATATATTATTATTATTTAGATATATTAGATATAAATGATATCAGCACGAATCATAATTTCATTATAAATAGCCAAATTGATTTTTATAAAAAATATATAGTTTACTCCAATATTACAATCCTTAGATGTTAGGTAACCTTTTAACTCTTAAGACAAAGTATTATATGAGATGGCGTTAACTCAGGCGTTTTTAGCTTTTGGATTGCCGATAATTATATTCATAGGATTAACATATGCTGCATATAAGATTATTAACAACATCCTGCCTCACATCCCTACACCGCTAAAGATTGCCAGATTTGAAGCAGCTAATATACCTTCAGGATTGGGAAGATTATGGTATCCGTTACAATATTACGGATATGTAATTATCTACACTTCTCTTGAACCTTTTATTGTAATTCTTTTCATAGCATCTGAAGCTGCTTACTATAGTTCCTTTGTGATTTTCAGAAACCTTCTCATATTAATTGTAACATTTATCGCGATTCTTTATCCTGTTTTATATTATGCCATTAAACAAGCTGACACTTTGAAATACTGGTTACTTGAGCCCTTAACAACAGAGGTGAGTCAAAATGTCAAACCAGCCTAAACCCTCTAGTAACCCAGTCCAAAATAATCCTGTCCCTCAAGCTCAAAGACCTACACCGCAAGCTGTGCCAAAACCACCTCAACAACCTACAATAATTGATAAATTATTTGAAGAACTTCAGAAACGAATAAAAGTCACAACTAGAAAGGACGCACCAAATAGAGGTACTATAATAGTTGATAGATCTCAACTTGTAGAAGTAGCAAAGATATTGAAAGAGCTAGGCTTCGATCACGTAAAGACAGTTACAGGTATGGATTACCCTGACGAAGAAAAATTAGAGGTTATATATCACGTCTCCTCTTATGAACATCCTGAATATTCGAAGGTTATTGTTGCTCTGAGAACCACTGTGAGCTATAGGGACCCTGTAGTACCCTCACTATACAGTATTTGGGAAAGCGTATGGACAGGAGAAAGAGAAACATACGAAATGTTCGGAATTAGATTTGAAGGACATCCTGATTTAAGGAGATTATTTTTGCCTGATGATTTTGAGGGGATTTACCCCCTCAGAAAGGAATACAAATTAAAGAAGGAGGGGATATTTATAGATGAGCAGCAGGCCGAGTGAAATAACAATTTCAGCAGAAGGAATGGAAGTAGAGATAATACCCGTGGAAGGAGAGATTAACGTTGGTCCTCAACATCCTGGTTCAGGACACATGAGAATTTACGTTAAAGTTAACGGCGATATAATAGAAGACGTTGATATGGATGTAGGATATGTCCATAGAGCTGTAGAAAAGCTATCCGAGATCAGAACATACATGCAAATAATACCATTAGTAGAAAGACCCGCGATACTGGATTCAATAAATATGAATCTTGGGTATATAATGGCTGTAGAAAAAATAATGGGAGTTGAAGTCCCTGAGAGGGCTCAATATCTAAGAAGCTTTGCAGCTGAGGTGAATAGAATAGCAAGTCACCTATATGGAACAGGTATACTTGCAATATTCCTAGGACATTCCACTGGTTACATGTGGGGTTTTGGTGATAGAGAGGTTTGGGTAGAGATTCTTCAAGCTTTAACAGGTGCTAGATTAACTAACTCTTATATAATCCCTGGAGGAGTAAGAAGGGATCTAACACCTACTATAAAAGAAATGACATTGAAAGCCATAGCTTACCAAAGGAAAAGGATGGCAGAATGGAGGAGAATTTTCCTCAACAACCCTAATATAAGGGATAGGTTGGAAAATGTAGGTGTTATGAGTAAGGAAAATGCAATAAAGTGGGGTGCTGCCGGACCTAACTTAAGAGGGTCTGGAGTAAATTATGATGTTAGAAAGGCAGAACCTTATGCCGCATACGATAAACTAGACTTCGAAGTTCAAGTATATAAAGAAGGGGATGGGTACGCTAGAACTCTTGTAAGATTTGGTGAGATAGAGCAAAGCCTTAACATGTTAGAACAAATAATAAAAGAGATCCCTGAGGGACCTATACTCGCTGACAGGTTCTTCAAGATGATACCTCCTGCCAGGGTTAAGAAATGGTGGGATGGTATGAGAAGAGTAGTATTTCCGGGCTATTTCGCATCATTTAGACCACCTAAAGGCGAAGCCATAACTAGAGTAGAGGCTAGCAGGGGTGAACTAGTGTACTACGTGGTAAGTGATGGAAGTGCAACTCCATACAGATTAAGGATGATCACTCCATCATATAGATCAATCTATGTATTTAAGCAATTATGTAAAGGCTCAAGATATCCTGATTTAGTTTCCATTTATGGTTCTTTAGATTATTTCCCTCCGGAGGCTGATAGGTAATGAGTATCCTTTCCCTTATATTATTTTATTTGCTCTATCCTAGTTTCTTCATAACAGTAATATTTCCAGGTGCAATATTTGCGTTAATACTGCTTCTCCTAATGATCTGGTTTGAGAGGAAAGCAGCAGCATTCGTGCAGATGAGATATGGACCTTTATATGCATCGAAACGATTAGGAGGAGCCCTACAACTTATTGCTGACGCTATAAAATACGCTATCTCTGAAATAATCATACCAAACGGTGTTAATCCTACATTGTATGCATTAGCACCTATGCTTTTAATAACGTTCGCGTTTATTCCAATAGCTGTAATACCTGTATCAAGAATCCCCATAAGCGGCTCTATCCTATCTAAATACTTCTTAGCATTTTACGATCCTGATATTAAGAGCGGTCTTTACGTAGGCTACTTCGTACCATTTAATTTACTATTAGCATTAGGACTTGCATCTTCATATTCCGTATTCGTATTACTTACAGCCTGGGTTACAAACAATAGGTTTGCATTAATAGGTGCTGTAAGGGAAGCCTTCTTATCAGTTAGTTATGATGTGCTCATCGTTATGTCTGCCTTAGCATTAGCATTAGAATATCATACACTTGATATAGCCAAAATTGTTCAAAGTGGAATTCCTGGCTTTATAGCGAATCCTATAGCTGGTGTGGTTTTCTTCATAGGAGTTATAATGGGCACTAGTAGGTTTCCTTTTGAGATAGTAGAAGCCGATACAGAAGTCGTAATGGGACCTTATACAGAATATACAGGACTCCTATATGTAATAACTATGGGTGCATCATATATAGGCACTTACTCATTTGCATTATTATATTCAGACCTCTTCTTAGGAGGCTGGGCACCGTTCTCTGGTCTACCCGGTGCTGTGTGGATGACCTTTAAGGCAGTATTAGTTTTAGCTTTTTCAGTTTTCTTAAGATCCGTATATGGTAGGTATAGGATTGATCAAGCTATTAGGGGCAGCTGGAAGTATGTCTTACCAGCTGCCCTTGCATCTATAATTTTAGGTTTGGTGGTGGGTTGGTTATGGATAAGGTAAAAGAATATAAAAAAGAGAAAAATCCGTTTAGATTATTTGGATACCATCTAGCAGCAGTAGGTGAAGGTATAAAACATTTCATAAGACCAAAGAGAATGACGCTGATGTATCCAGAAGAAGTACAAGCTTTACCAACTGGCTATAGAGGGTTCATCCGATTTTATAAGGATCTATGTACAGGATGCACAATGTGCGCTATGATATGCCCTGCTGATGCCATGAAGATGGTAACCCAAGAAGGGAAGAAATATCCAAGAATAAATTATGGTAGATGCATATTCTGTGGTTTCTGTGTAGACATATGTCCAGTAGACGCACTAAAAGAAACACCAATACACGATGTTGCGTTTACATCTAGAGAGCAGTTCAGGTTCCCTCCAGATCTATTTAACGAGGAGTTCCAGGAAGAACCGCCTTTGTTAAGTAAGCCCGTTAAGAGAGTTAAACCAATTATCGATGAAGACAGGGGTGTTATTTATGTACCTGACGAGCAGTGAGCTGGAATATGCTGCTTTTATAATATTTGGAGCCATAGCTGTAGCTTCCGCAATAATAATGGTAACACAAAAAGATGTATATTACTCAGCTATAGCTCTTGCTCCCTTAGGATTTTCAGTTGCAGGAATTATCGCAGTTTTAGCACCACAGACGTATGGCATTTATTCAGCTTTTCATATCTTACTCTATATCGGTGCTGCAGTGGTATTTCTAGGAGTCTCACTAGTAATGTTTAGGGGAATATTTATAAAAGAAAGAAAAGTAAATTGGGCAATACCAGTAGCTACATTATCATTTATCATAATAGTCATTTCTCTGATATTGCCATTATCTGAAATATCTTATGGAACTGTTAGAAGTGTAAGCCTAGAAGAACTAGGTAATATAATTTTGCTTAATTATTGGTTCCCGATTTTCATTTTAATTGTTGGATTAGTAACTACACTTGTAGAAGCTTTAGCTTTAGCTAGGAGGGATTAATTATGGAGTTAGGATTACCTGGTGTAGTCCTTTCTTCACTCTTAGTTGCTATAGGTATTTACGGTCTACTTAATAGTAGAAATATAATCAGAGTACTATTATCGTCAGAAATAATACTAAACTCCTCTATTTTATTTATTTTTTCAGCCTCTGATATTGTTGGTTTAACTTACACTCCAATTGTTTTTTCAATTTTTGCCATAGGAATGGCTCTTGTTGAAATAATTGTAGCTGTAGCTGCAATAATCTTGTATTTTAGAGCTAAGGGAAATTTGGAGGTGGAGTGAGAAATGATCTCCCTATTTATATTTATTTTATCTTTCCTCATAGCCTCTTTCACCTTCTTAACTAAGGATAGAAAAACTGCCTCAACAATCTCGTTAATATCGTTATTACTAGGCGTGTACTATTTGTTTAGATATGGATTGTATTATCACATATTTATAGCTTCTAGTATAGGAGATTTTGGTTTTGCGGTAAATAATTGGAATTATCCATTTATCGTAACTATACTCCTCGTTACAATAGTAACTGTAGTATACTCCTATAGGTACATGGATGAGAGATTTGAAGAAATAGGAGGTGGTAATTGGGGATTATACTATGCCCTATACGATTATTTCGCCCTTGCAATGCTTTATGCTGTATTATCTTCAAACCTTCTTGAGTTATACATCTTCCTAGAGATCTCTTTAATATCATCTTTCCTTCTCATACTTTTATATGGTTACGGTGACAGAAGGAGGATAAGCCTACTATATTTCATCTGGACACATATTGGCACTATACTGACCCTCTCGACAATTGTAATATTAGGACTAGAGACAGGAACTATGAACATATATACGACCAGTCCATTTATATTAGAGAATTACTCCACAGCACCCTATGCTCTATTCTTACTTATTGCTGGAGTAGTTGGAATGTTATTTAAGGGAGCTGCAGCAGGACTTAACATTTGGCTGCCGTATGCCCACGGTGAAGCTCCAACACCTATTTCCGTTCTATTAAGTCCTAATATGGTAGGGTTAGGAATATTCACAGCAACTATTTACTTTTACCTATTCCATAATCTAAGCTTTATAGCTCCAATATTCATAGGATGGGCAATTCTAACGATGATATATGGAGGATTAAACGCGATAGCACAAAAAGATTTCAAGAGGTTCCTAGCATATTCAAGCGTCTCACAAATGGGTTATATGTTATTAGGTTCATCAATAGGATTCTTCCAAGGACTGAGCTCGACGCTTTACACTCTACCTCTTGGTATCCTAGCTTCACAATTAATTTATGTATCCCATGGTTTAGGAAAGGCTATACTCTTCATGAGTGCAGGTGCCTCAATAACTGAGTTACATACAAGAAATATCGATGATTTAGGCGGATTATATCTAAATTCACCATTACACACCTCATTAGCGTTTATAGGGATTCTTAACTTACTAGGGTTGCCTCCCACAATTGGTTTGATTAGTGAAGCGTTATTGCTTTTCTCAGCAGGCCAACTAATACCTAAGATTGGGGAAGGATGGTTTATAGTTTTAATTATATTCTTAATGATAGCTATAGGCACTTCTTCAGCCTATGCAACTTACCTATTTAAGAGAGTGTATTCAGGAACTAAAAACAATAAGATTGAAGATAAGCTCCTACATTATACTGTACCTATGTTCATTTTAGCCACTTCAAGTATCATACTCTTCTTCATCCCCTCAATTATCTCGAAGTCACTATTATCATATTTACACCCAATTTATGGCAACTATTATATACCTGCATTAATAGTAGCACTTCCTGCTCTCGGCTCATTTATAGCAGTGGTTACACCTAAGACCCTACATCAAGATATTAGAGGCTCTATTGTTGTATTTCTGATAGGCGTATCTATGGCACTTTCAGCCATTAACTTCGTAAATTCGCTATCAAAAGGATTAAGCAATCTTTATACATATGCGTTTACTCCAACAATTGTGAGTGGCCTTGGGCAATATTTCACGTTCTCGTCCTCGGTAGTTCAATCACTTCTAGCACTGTTCGTCTCCTCCTTATCATTCTTTATAGCGTTATATAGCATAGGATATATGAAAGAAGATAAAGTACTAAGAAGGTATTGGGGACTCTTCGGATTCTTCGTTTCTTCTATGTTATCTGTTGTATTAGCTGATAACATATTGCTATTCATAGCGGGTTGGGAAGGAACTGGTTTAGCATCTTATGGCCTTATAAGTTATTGGTTAGATGATAACGAAAAGAACGTAGTAGGTGATTTTGGAAGATATGTACTAGGAGTAGAATACCTATCGAAGCCAACAACTAGCGGAATTAGAGCTTTAGTATTTACTAGAATAGGTGATGTGGGCTTACTTGCAGGGTTAGGTGTGTTACTATATCTAGACGGAAACAACATGTTGATCTATAGCAACTTATTCCCTGCAGTTAAGGCACTATATTTGCTACCTTTCGCCTGGCTTGTACTTTTTGTCACAATGCTTGGAGGATTAGCTAAAAGCGCCCAGTTCCCGTTCACACAATGGCTATTAACCGCTATGACAGGTCCTACTCCTGTTAGCGCATTAATACACGCTGCTACTATGGTCAATCTAGGTGCGATGTTTACATTCCTCTTCTATCCCTATCTAGTATACTCAAGCCATCAAACTTTGTTATTCCTAGAAATAGTTGCAGGAATTTCATTCTTTACAGCCATCTACACTAGCTTAAACGCCTTAGCCAGCAACGAGCAGAAACAGATTTTAGCGTATTCCACTGCAGATCAAATCTCATTAATGATATTCTCATCGTCTATAGGTGGAATACTAGCATCGATAAGTGGCAATATGCTTTATCTGTATGCTGGAATTGCTGTTGGCATAACACAAATGATCGCTCACGGAATTTATAAGGCTACATTATTCATGAATGCAGGTTCTGTTATACATTACACTGAGAGCAGATACGTCGCCTCATATCCAAAACTTTACAGAAACTTAATGATCGTATTTATATCACAATTAATAGCAGCACTAAATCTAGCTAACTTCCCATTCCTAATAGGTTTCTGGGCTCACAGCTACATAGGGATATTAACGTCAGTGTTTAACCCAGATATAGCGATATTATATACAATAGCTGAGTTTTTAGGTGCAATATATATAATTAGATATCTAACTAAGACCTTCTTGTGGCCTAAATCCAGTAATGAGGAAAAACACGAAGAAGAACATGGTCACGTAGGACCAACAATGATAACTTCGCCTCTGATATTATCGTTAGCATCAATAATTCTAGGAGGTTTAATAGGTTATATAACCGCGTTTGATGAAAGTTTAGGACCGATAAGTAGTATATATAGTGTTGACTATATTAGCTTGATATTATCCCTAATAGGGATTGCAATAGGATTTGTAGTATACTTAAGAGGCACTGATTTTGGTGCAATAGCGTCCTTAAGACCTCTTATTAACTTCTTGTATTATGCATGGTATGTTAATCCATCATTTGATAGGTTTGCTAAAGCTGCAAACGGATTTGCTAACTCTCTGTTTAAGAACTTCGAGTACGGTGTTATTGATCTAACACTAAACTATAAACTTCCTAGCACTGCAATTAACTTAGGTTCGTGGTTCTATAATAAAGTCCAGACTCATGTATTAAGAGATTATTTAGGTCTTTATGTCGTCGGATTACTCATCTTATTAATTATAATGCTCCTATTAGGGTGGTTATAAATGATCTCCTTTATTGATTATTTACCTATAATAATCCCTGCAATTTTTTTAGTTATTCCTTCAGTGGCAGTTTTATATATAGATAATGGGACAACTCGTAGGTTTGAATATGCATA
The DNA here is from genome assembly GCA_026627305.1 of Sulfolobaceae archaeon. Taxonomy (GTDB): domain Archaea; phylum Thermoproteota; class Thermoprotei_A; order Sulfolobales; family Sulfolobaceae; genus JAPNVD01. Next base: position 33,023 of record JAPNVD010000003.1, on the reverse strand, counting down.
CTATACAGCATTAATAGGAATCCTTGTAACTCTAGTATCGCTCCTAATAATGTGGTCTTTATCAATTAACGATATCAAGTTGTTCAGTAACAATATTTACATAGATACATCAGGTTATTTCTTAGCTATAGCTGCAGGCATAGGTACATTAATAGCAGTTGCTGGATCAAAAGATCATATAATATCATGGGGTACTAGGAGCTCATTCCTGTCTTTATCTTTACTTACATTGTTCGGTCTCGTATACATTTCATTTGCATATAGTATTCCAATGATATTTGCTTCATGGGCAGTGTCTGCTTCAGCTACCTACGCAATAGTAATGTTAAGGAAAGATGCTAACAGCGCTCTTGCTGGTTCTAAATATTTGATCATGGGTTTGGTATCAAGCTCTTTAATGATATTAGGATTTTCATTCTATGTAGTAGCTACAAAGTCGTTATACTTCGGCGTAACGCCAACTTATCCAAGGCTACTGCTAGTATCAGTTGTATTCGTTAGTATAGCATTTCTCTTCAAGATGGGAGCTTTTCCGTTTCATACATGGTTACCAGATGTTTACACTATGTCTGATAGAGTAATGGTATCTTTAGTGTCAAGCGTAGGGAAAATAGTAGGAATTGCACCACTGATAAGATTTCTCATATTCTTAGATCCATATCCTTCTCTAAAAGTGCTAACTTTCATCATATTTGCTATAATAGCTGTAGGAAGTTTAATTATTGGGAATATAACTGCCTTCTCTAGAAATGATTTAGCTGCAATACTATCGTTTAGCAGCATATCACAAGTCGGATTCATTTCTATGGGGTTTGCAATGATGTTTATATCTCCAGCAGTGGCAAAAACAGGAATTGTAATACAAACTATAGCTTATGTGATAGCTCAAGCTGGGCTGTTCCTATTTGTAAGCTATATAGAAAGTGCTTCAGGCACTTCAAAACTTGAAGGTTTAAGAGGACTTTCTAGATCAGATAGGGCGTTAGCGTTTGCTGGTACAATTTTGTTCTTAAGCTTATTAGGAGTACCACCAATAATGGGATTCTGGGGTAAGCTATTCATATTCGAGTCAACCTTCTCCCAGCCCTGGTTTACAGTTATTGGTGTCCTGATGAGCGCCATATCCGCAGGATATTACATACCTCCAGTCAGAGAGATATTCAGAGAAGGAACGTTTAAACCAGTCAATGTTACTGAAAGGGATGTAATAGTGTATGCAGCCGTTTTGGTATTAGTGTTAGGTATATTAGCTCCTCTTCTATATATGGTGATAGTATGATAAGAGTTGCATTAGTAGGGGTAGGGAACGCAGCCGCCGCTTTCGTACAAGGCTTAGAGGCTATAAAAGAAGGGTTAAACGTTTTTGGTATATTAGATCTAGGAATAAATCCTTCAGATATAGAAATAGTAGCGGCTTTCGATATTGACAAACGTAAAGTAGGAAAGAAGCTATCTGAGGCTCTTTTTGTAAAGCCTAATGTTGTGGAAATGAAAATTCCTGTGAAATCTGACGTTACCGTTCTTAGAGGCCCTACATTAGATGGTATAACCGGAATATTATCGGACGTAATTGAGGAATCTGAAGAAAAACCAGTAGATATAACAGACGTGCTTAGGTCAAATAAGGTAGATGTTGTTCTAAATCTCTTACCAACTGGTGCTGATCAAGCTAGCGAATATTATGTAAAGGCCGCATTAGAGGCTAACTCTGCATTTATTAATGCTACACCTGCTAACATTGTCAATAAATTCGATAAAGACTTTAAGGAGAGAAAACTACCACTCTTTGGCGATGATTTATTAAGTCAAATAGGAGGCACAGCTTTCCATGCTGGATTAATAGAGTTCTTAAAGAGCAGAGGAGTTAAGGTACTCAGATCTTATCAAATAGATATCGCAGGAACTACAGAGGCTTATGTAGCCTTAGAGGATTGGAGAAAAGACAAGAAGAAAGAGATCAAATCCTCATTTATTGAAACACATAATGAAGGAATGGATATTGTAGCAGGAACATCAGATTATGTGGAGTTCTTAGGCGATAAGAGGGTTAGTTACATTTACATCGAGGGAATTTATGGCTATGGTGTTCCAATTAGAGTGGATATCTCACTTAAGACATATGATGGTCCTAATGCTGTAGCCCCATTAATTGACCTAGTGAGATTAGCTAAAATCGCAAAAGACAGAGGTATTGGTGGAGCCATAAATGAAATATGTGGATATTACTTTAAGAACCCTCCAGTAAAATATAAATCCTTCAGTGAAGCTAGAGAAGCATTAGAGAAGTTTATTAGCATGATGAGAGAACCCCGGGCAGAATAGATGAAGCTACCGTGTGAGAACTGATGCTTATAACTGTAAAAAGAGAAAAGGACACTTTCATAGTTGAAAGTTTTGTCCCTGCTAGGTGCGCTACAAAGCCTTATCATGTTATTCTATTTTTAGATAAAAACTTGAGACTTAAGAAAACAGCTTGTGATTGTAATACACCTTTTTGTACTCATTCATTGAGGCTCTATAATCACTTTATTGCAGAAATCGGAAAAGGAAAGATAAAACTACCAATGGATTAACCCTTTATTATTTCCACTTTTACGAAATCTGTAGCTAATTCTTCAGTTCCAGACGCTATAACTATCACATCCCCTATCTTTACCAAATTCTTTTTCTCAACTAGCTGTCTTGCATGCTCTATTATGGAATCAATACTATTAAGTGACTCTATCTCTATTGGTTCAATACCCCAACATACCTTTAACTTCCTTGCAAGCTTGTAATTGGGAGTCATAGCTATTATCTTAATCTTTGGCCTTTGCCTTATAATTCGTAATGCTGTAGAACCTGTCCTTGTATATATTATGATTGCCTTAGCAGAAGCTAACTGCGCAGCAGTTACTGCGGCAGATGCTATAGCGTCATTATAACTCTTTAATGGAGGATATAATCTCGGGTTAAAATTCCTTTCAGAGCTCCTTATTAGATTTTCAAGAGTTTTTACAGCCTCTAATGGATATTTTCCTATCGCTGTCTCATCGCTTAACATTATTGCATCAACACCTTCAATTACTGAATTAGCTACATCTATAACCTCTGCTCTTGTGGGAATAGGAGAATTAACCATAGATTCGAGTACTTGAGTAGCTAAAATTACAGGTTTTCCATACAGTCTAGCCTTCTTTATAATTCTAGCCTGGATTTTTGGCAAGTTTTCAAGCCCAACCTCTACTCCTAGATCTCCTCTAGCGACCATAACTCCATCAGCTTCTTTTACTATTTCACTTAGATTGTTAACTGCTCCTTTTTTCTCTATTTTTGCTATTATCCATACGTTATCTTTTACTTTCTCTCTCAGATTCTTAATATCGTTAGCGGATAATACAAATGACAGTCCTAAAAAATCAGCCCCCTCATTTATAGCTAGTTGGGCTAACTCTAAGTCTCTCTCGCTTAGCCCTATATTAGATTGTACATCAGGAATATTAATTCCCTTTCTAGATGAAATAACACCTCCTTCATCTACTGTAGCCACAGCTCTGCCATCTTCAACTTCATTTATTATTACTTTTATTGTTCCATCAGCTATTAGAACCTCCATTCCAGGCTTTATCAATTTAAAGAAGATATTATCGGACACAGGTATTTGATCTCCAAAGGTTATTTTATCTCCTTTTTTAACAGTGATAGGACTTGGAAGATCACCAACCCTGAGTTTTGGTCCAGGAATATCTGCCAAAATACTTGTGTCTGGAGCTTCAGTTTTTATTATCTCAAAGTACTCCTTTATGCTCTCCTTAGTTCCATGAGCTAAATTAACCCTGAATACATCCACATATTGAGACAACTCTTTGACTAGCTTTATTGAGGAAGGTCCGACTGTTGCTACTATCTTAGTTCTTCTATTGTTCAACTGATCTCACCTAATTTGATATTTTTAATTATAAAAAATTAGTTCATTCAAACACAGGTCTATAGGAATTTAAGGGTTTAACCATAATAAATGCATGTTCTCCTCTTCTATAATAATTTCTCTTCAGAGCTATTATGTAATAGCCTAACTTACGATATAAGGATATGGCTGGTTCATTTTTATAATGAACTTCTAAATATGAATAAACGCAACCCTCTTTTCTAAACCTATTTTCTAGTTCTAATAATAGTTGAGTTCCTGTTCCTTTCTTTCTAGAATCTTTCCTTACAGCTATGGAAACCACATGACCCCTATATTTGTTCTGTACTATGCCAATAGCATAACCTAGGATGCTATTATCGTCATCCCTTGCTATTATGTATAAGTTTGGAGAGAGGTATAGGTAAGCCTTCAATAAGGAATAAGGATATGGGTTATCGAAGCTTTCTAGCTCTATCTTGTATATTTGGTCTAAATCCTCTTCTGACGCATTAATTATAATTACCACAGGTAATGTTATATAAAAAAGTATAAAATGAAAGTTTTGGAGTTTGATGAACATCATGGCATAATGAAATTACACGTTGATGATGAAGATGATCTATGGGTCTTACACCTAATACTTAAAAAGGGCGATAGGATAGTTGCTAAAACTTCTAGGGATATTGGATTAGGAACTAAGAGTAGAAGAGTTCCTATGGTAGTACAGTTGTTGGTTGAGAAAACAGAGTTCCAGGCGTATACTTCTAGACTCAGAATACATGGAATCATAGAGGACGCACCTGAAAGATATGGAATAAAGGGATCCCATCATACCGTTAATTTAGATGTAGGTGACGAAATAGTTATTATAAAAGAAAAATGGAGTAAGTTCGAACTGGATAAGATAAAAAGGCAGGCTAATAAACAGGGCAAAATCCTCATTGTGCTCGTTGACTTCGATGAGTACCTAATTGCAGTACCAATGGAACAGGGAGTAAAAATAGTCGAGGAACGAGAATTGAGGCTAGGAAGTAAGGATGAAAATTTACTTGAAGAGAACGCAGAAGAAATAGCTGAGTCTGTCAAATCATATTTACAGAATTATAATGCGGAAGTTATTATTGTTGCGGGCCCTGGAATATTTAAAGAGCTAGTTGTTAATAAGATGAAAGATCTAAAACAGAGAATTTACATAGATTCGGTATCATCAGCTACAATAGCTGGTCTTTCCGAACTATTACATAGAGATGTTATTACTAACGTCATAAGGGATTATGAGATAGCTGAGGCCACTAAAATTTGGGAAAAGATAATGGAAAACCTATCTAAAGATACAGGCTATGTAGTTTACGGAAAAGAGGAAGTAAAGCAAGCTAATCTAATGGGTGCAATAGCTTATTTATTAGTTATTGAAGACCTCCTTGAAAACGAGGAGGACAGAATTGAAATAGAGGAAATAATGGAAGATATAGAAAATAAGAACGGTAAAGTATACATTATACCGCAGGACTCTCCAATTTATTATCAGGTTAAGAATTTAACAGGAATGGTTGCACTATTAAGGTTTAAGATTAGATGATTGTTTCTCTCTTGACCTCTAATCTTCTGTCAGGATATTCCTCAACAATTTCTATAGCATTGATCAGCGTTCCATATTTCTGCTTAATAGTATCTATTATTCCTGGCCAAACATAATAAGTATCATCATTGACTTTGGATCCATATTCTTCTAGTTCTTCAATATTGCCCTTAACCTTTACTATAGCCTTAACTATAGTACCCTCACTGGTGACCTCTTCAAATGGTCTAGCCTCAAATTTAGCAGTTCTCAAAAACCTTGTCCTAGTTTCAACTATATCCTTATAGACAGAGCTACAATAATGGACGGTAATTTCACAGTTCTCATATTCTTTTAAAACCTTATAAGCTGTCTCAAAGCTACCCTTGACGCCTGCTAAACCATGTGAGACATTAAACCCTCTTGACTTGAGATTGAGATAATTTCTCTCGGTTAGCTCTAACTCATTTAAGTTAATGAATTTTATTCCCCTTGACTTACCCCATTCTATGAGTTCCCTTATCCAATCCTCTTTACCAGGTATTGACGGAACCTCAAAACCTACATCTATGTTAAATTTTAAGGCTTTTTCCACAGCCTTTAAGTATTCTCTCTTTACAGGATGAAATCTTATCTCGTCTAACCCTGCTCTAGTTAACTCCTGTAAAGCATCATTATTTACATATTGTCCAGTAGTATAAAGATGAATATGAAATTCCCTACCGAACTCATCTTTTAGCATCCTTATAACCTTAACAACCCTATCAATAGCTACTATCGGATCTCCGCCTGTTATACCAGCTCCTAGAGCCCTCATTCTATGAGCTTCGTATATATATTCAAAGAAATCACTGACTTTTAACTCGTTAGCATACATAATGTTCTTTCCAAACCTTTCATTGCTCACAGGACAATAATAGCAGTTCTCCCCACACTCTCCAGTTATGAATACTACGAGCTTGGAACCTAATCTACATAACTCACAGCCCTTAGGCAATTGTCTATTATATAAGCTAATATGTGGATTACCTATAATCAACTCATGGCATAAATAATCTTCTTAGCTTTAAAAATATGTGGTATATTAATGCTTTTATTAGCTCAAGATTTATTAGGTGTTATGTGTAATTATTTATTTAGGGTATATGACCGGTAATGGGCCCGTAGCTCAGCAAGGTAGAGCGCTGGGCTCCAGATATGAAAACTGGGTCTGTAGATAGGTGATAGATATCTGGAAGGGGAGAGACCCAGTGGTCCGGGGTTCGAGTCCCCGCGGGCCCATTACATTTTAATTCCCCTAATCCTTACAAACTATTAACTGATCAATATTGCAGTGGGACGAAAGAAGGTTAAAAATTCTTGAAGAATTAAAAAGCAAAGGGATCAATCCTTATCCACAGAAATATGAAATTACACATACCATCACTCAAATCAAGGAATTAGTTAAGAACAAAAATGATAAGCCACATGAGCCGTTTATGTTTAATATATCTACCGCTGGAAGAGTAGCTAACATTAGGATTCATGGGAAGGCGAGCTTCGTAGACATTTTTGATGAAGGAGAGAGATTGCAGTTATATCTAAGAGTAAATGAATTGAAGGAGAAATATGATGACTTCTTTAAATACATAGATAGAGGGGACATAATAGGCGTCAAAGGAGATCTATTCTATACTATGAAAGGAGAGCTAACACTACTTGTCAAAGATTACACATTATTGTCTAAAGCCTTATTAGAACCCCCAGATTGGACAAAACTCTCACCAGAATTTAGATATGCTCACAGATACGTGGATTTCCTATATAACGATATAGCTAGAAAAGCAATGGAAATCAGATTTAATACCATTAAGGAGATAAGGCAATATCTTTATAGTAAAGGTTTTATGGAAGTAGAGACACCGATACTACAACCGGTTTATGGAGGAGCTTTGGCTAAACCGTTCAAGACACATATAAACTACTTAAATGAGGATTGGTATCTTAGGATTTCACTTGAACTTTACTTGAAGAGGTTTATAGTGGGGGGATTTGATAAAGTATTCGAAATAGGAAAGGTATTTAGAAACGAAGATGCTGATGTAACCCATAACCCGGAGTTTACGATGCTAGAACTCTATTGGGCTTATGCAGACTATAACGATATCATGAATTTGACCGAAGACATGTTAAGAGTAGTTTCAAAAAACGTAATAGGTGACACTAAGATTAGGTATACACTACTTGATAGACAAGTGGAAATAGATCTAGGAAGTCCTTTCAGGAGAATTTCGATGTATGATTCACTTTCTGAAGCATTAGGTAAAAATGTTGAAAATATGACTGATGAGGAGCTTAAGAGCCTGTTAGACAAATACAATCTAAAACCAAGAGGTAATATGTACTCTAGGGGCTTGATGATTGAAAAACTGTTCGATAAATTAGTAACTCCAAATCTGATTCAACCAACATTCATAACTGATTATCCTATAGAAACAACACCACTATGTAAGCCCCATAGGAGCAAGCCAGGTTTAGTGGAGAGATTTGAACTATATATAGGAGGGATGGAATTGGCAAACGCCTACACTGAACTTAATGATCCAGTACTTCAAGATCAGCTGTTCAAACAAGAGCAAGAAATGTTTAGAAGAGGAGATGAAGAGGCCCATCCTTATGATGTAGACTTCGTTAGGGCTATCAGCTATGGTATGCCCCCTACTGGTGGTCTAGGAATAGGAATAGATAGGTTTGTGATGCTATTAACCAACAATTATAGTATAAAAGAAGTAATACCGTTCCCGATAATAAGCGCTAAAATAATTCAAGAGGATAGTTAAGTTGATACTGATAACATGACAGCTGCTATTAAAAGAAATAGCATTAATGATTGTAAGTAAAACGATATCTTTTCTCCGTTTTCGCCTAAATATTTCTTTAATATTTCTGTAGCTATTTTACCTCCATCAGTGATTAATAAGGGTGCGCCGTTTAACACTCCTAAACTGAAATTGAGAACAAACATCCAGAAAATAAAATAGGCAAACCAGTCATAAGGATGAGGCAAATAGTAAGTTATATAAACGCCAAGAAAGTGTTGCGGAGTCTTTACCAATAGTGAAACTATACTTCCATTAGTTAAGAGCAAAGTTATATTGTGAACCACTGAAGCATGTAAAGCTGATTCCAACTGATAGGGCTCAGTTATCCTTGTTGAATTTACAGCTAATATAATGTCGCCTGCTCTTATACCACTATAGTAAGCTGGTGTGCCATTTATAACACCTTGAATTAGCAGACCCTTAGACATCAATGGAACAGCATACTCTACAAGAACATAAAACACACCTGCTAAAATCAAGTTTACTGCTATTCCTATTGATATTATTTTTAGCTTAGCCATTAAAGATGCGTTTTTAAGTTCCTCCTCATCAGGCTCCACAAAAGCCCCTGGAAATAGAAATATAAGTAAGATACCTCCTCCTCTAACTTTTACCTTATTAGACGTTGAAGATACAGCATGAGAAAGTTCGTGTAATAAAACTGATAGCCCTAGAGCAAAGAGGAAAAATGGAACCTGAGCAGCACCTATAGTTACAAAAGGTATAATTGGTTCTAATCTAGCAGTAGTAGTTTTCGGCGCAATTATTAGGTTAACTAATGTATAAAATATTATGAAAATCCCCGCAATCATTGCTATTATTCCTAGCCCTACTGCAATCATCTCAAACTTCTTAAAGTACTTGGAGTAGGCTATCGATGGAAGCCACTCTTCCCTAGCACTTCTTCTCCACAACAGTATAAACGGATAAATAATAAATCCGTACTTTTGAAGTCTTTTTCTAAATACAAATAGTAAGATCCAAACAGCTATTGCTATTTCTAATGCAAGGTATAGTGAATTTATAACCACAAAAAAGTGTAAAACATACACAGTATTAAGTACTATGGAAATAAAATACGATGAAAAACATTGGCAATTACTTACATTAAAACGTAAAAGGGCTGAAGAAATACTAGTCCTACTACTCCAACAGGGTATGAATGGTTATGTTTATGGTTCTGTAGCTAGAGGTGATGTGCATAAAGATAGTGATATTGATATAGTTGTATTTGAACCCAATATGATTAAACTCGACCTTTTAGAAGCCCATCACAAATTCATAGTTCAAGCTACTCCCTTCTCTACTCCTAAAGCTTACATATCACTTGATGCTGATGAAAAAGAAGTTATTTCCTTTCCTTTGGCTAAACTGAAAAAGGATGAAATAGAATTTTATAGGTTTGGTGGAATGATATCGCTTGAAGAATTGAAAGAAAACAAAAGAGTCCCAGGAGTTAACAAAAGGCTAAAACTAATCATACCAACAGAGTATGGTCATGAAGAACTAGATCTAAAAGGAAATGAAGATTATGCATCTAAACTCCTTAAAATATCAGTAGATACTATCCGTGAAAGGGAAAATTTGCTGACTAAAAGGGTGGAGAGAGGCCATAGTGGAGTTTTCTTAACCTATACCCTGAGTGGTGATGAGTCGATTCAAGATGCAATTAGAAAGTTAATAAAATCGAATAAATTCTTTAGAAAACAAATAGAATACTAGACCTTAACGAGATACCTCAAAAGTTCTCTCTCATATATTGTGGTTATCAACTCTCCTTTAGAATTTACAATAGCTATTACAGGACTCTCTGTCTCTCTAAACCTTCTAAGTATATCTATTATTTTAGTATTCTCATCATCTATGGGAACCTCCTCTATTTGAACATCACAGGCGCTCATTTCTTCATACTTTGAGGGGTCTATTTCTAACAATGTAGCTACAGATACATAGCCTAATGGTCTCATATTATCGTCAACTATTACTATGCCTCTTGCTCCCCTCTCATCGATTTTATTTATTAAAGACCTTAAGTTTTCATTGCATTTGGCATAAAGTGGTTTAATATCTATATCCTTTACAGTTGAGCTTAACTTAATTTTACTTTTTGATGAGATGATTTCACTCCCTTTATAGACCCTCCTAAAAAGAATTGGTATAACCAATGCTACCATAGAGATTGAAAGTATACCTATTGAGTACTCTTTAGATGTCACATAACCTAGAGTAAAAGCTGAGAGAAGTAACGAGGAATCAACACCGCCTTTAACTGAAGTTCCAATGGCGTTAACATCAGATCTAACGTTTATTACTAGAGATGCCAAATACCCACTGAGAAACCTGCTAGATATAAGAATGGAGAAGATTAACAATGCGAAAATAAACGTTGTAATATCTATTTGTGAAACATATAGTCCAATTCCTAGGAAGAATAGAGGTTCAAAAAATCCATATGTAAAGGCATGTAATCTCTCAGATATTTCCGGCCTGTCATGAATATAATCCCTTAAGAGAAGACCTAAGAAAAATGCAGATATTGCAGCATTGAACATGTAAATTGAAGCAATATAACTCACAATCAAAATCAAAGAAACTATAGATGCGAATTCTATCTCCCTAACCTTAAAATAAGCCTCAATTTTTTCTAATAATTTAGAAACGAACCTACCTATTAACAGTATTAGTATGATAATTAGGGATACTTCTACTACTGTAATGAAAAACCTCGATAAATTCTCGAATAGAGCAAACAATATCACGAAAACTATCTCAACATATATTACTTGCCTAAATATCGCATTTCCTATCTCTGTATTACTTAGACCAGTATCCATTAATAATCTTGTTAGAGGTCCTGCACTAGTCATAGCTAGAGGAACTGCAAATAATAAGAAGTCAGTGAAATGCATATAGTAAAGGATTATTGTAATTGCAACATAAGGTACTATGATCTGAATAATTACTGTAATATAATCTTTAAGCGTGATAGATGAGGATCTAATATCAAACTCTTCAGCACCTGCCAGAAATAACAAGAATACTATTCCTAGAGACGTTATAAAAGATACAATATCGTTAACACTTACTATCCCAAAATGTCTTAAAATTATACCAATGATTATAGGTCCAACGAAAGCTACTAAATTAAGCCTTCTAAAGATCTCCTCAAAGGTCTTGGCGAGGAAGAGCATAATCCCTATATAAAGTAGAGAAATCACTATAACGTTCATTACTTATTTTCTTTATTATCCTGGATTTAATGATTAACGAAAAGTTTTAAACTTTAGAAATACATGGATACCCTGTCCAAATGAATAATAAATTATTGTTAATATCAATTCTTATCACTATCGCTATTATAATAACGTTTATAGCTTCATTAATTTACGGTTCTGTATATGTACCCATAAGATATCTTTTTAGACACGAATATCCTTATTCTTTCATAATATATCAGATTAGATTTCCTACATCAATTTCTACTTTATTTATTGGTGCAGATTTGGCTGTCTCCGGCTTAATTCTACAGAAATTATTAAAAAATCCGCTAATGGATCCCTATATAAGCGGAACCTCATCGGGGGCAGCTTTTGGAGCCACTTTATCCTACATTTTTTTACTCTTTGGAATCCCATTAGCTTACATATTTTATATAGCTCCACTCACAGCCTTCTTATTCGCTTCAATAGCTACCTTAATAACGATCCTAATAGGCAAAAGTGGTGATGTTTACAGATTAGTGATTGCGGGGATTGCGGTATCATATATATTTTCATCACTTATAATGTTTGAAATAAGCATACTTCAAGAGAAGGTTCCTGAACTACCTTCAGTTTACTTTTGGATCTTTGGTTATATTAACTATATCAACTACACTGAGATGGTACTAACTGTAGTGATCTCGCTTATTTTCTTGGCTTTCGCTATGAAGTATGCAAGAATAATTGATCTTGTAGCGATCAGCGATGAAATGTCATTTGCACATAAGGTCAATCCTAATAGATTTAGGTTGCTATGGGTACTAGCTATAAGTTTGTTAATAAGCATGATAATAAGTTTCACCGGAATCATAGGATTTGTTGGCTTAATGACACCCCATTTAGTTAGAGGATTTTTAGGAGGTAGATCATCATATACAGAAATACCCTATGTAGCTATGATGGGTGGTATGATACTGCTGGTATCTAAAATAATATCAAAAGGAGCATTTGGATTTACTGTCCCAATAACAGCAGTTACCGCAATCCTAGCCTTTCCAATAATAATATATGTCTTGGTGAGAAGAATTGGTGTTAGTCAGTAGTTTGGATGTGAAGATCCAAGGAAAATTAATATTATCCGATATCAACCTAGAACTTAGGAAGGGAATAAACTTAATTCTGGGACCTAACGGCTCAGGCAAGACTACATTATTGAGAACAATAATAGGTATGATAAAACCCTCTAAAGGATTTATATCAATTGACGAAAAAATAAAAAGCATTGGATATTCGCCGGCAGAATTTACTCCAGTAGATATGAGAGTTATCGATGTACTACAGGCTGGAAATAACGTTAGACCATTAAATGTTTACAAAAATGTCTTAAAAAATATAGGAATGTTAAATTACCTTTATAGAAACTTTAGCACACTGAGCTCAGGTGAGAAAAGGCTAGTATTGCTAGCTAAGGCATTAGCTGAGGGAGACCTTGTAATAATGGATGAACCTACATCAAATTTGGATTTGAGAAACCAAGTTATTATCATGAATATCATATCTAAATATCGAGATGAAAAGGATTTTATTATATCGACACATGACTTAGAAATGCTTAACATAGCAGATACAGCCTATATAATAAAAAACGGAAGAATCATTAAAGGAGGTAATATTGACGAAATACTAGATGAAAACCTCTTATCTGAGGTATACGAAGTTAAAATCAAGAAAGTATTTATTGAAGGAAGATATGTATTTCTTAAGCAGCTTTTTTAAAAAACACCTAATGCCTCTAATGTTAGGTACTCGTCTAAATCCATTTCATATCTTTTCATGTACACCATGTCTATCAAGTATAATATTTGTTACCAATGCTTAAAATCCCTTGCAATGGGATTATATAGACAACTGTCTATCTCTTTCTAGTTAATGCTCTCACAATATAGATAATTATGACCACAATTATAATGAGTATACCTAACATAAACACAACATTATACTCTGACGCCACGTAATTAAGAGAAATTAGCGTAGTTATTGAGGGTGAAGCTCCCGTTACTGTTAAAGTATAATTTGTAGATGTAGTTATCACTGTAGTTATGGTTTTAGACGATATGACAGTAGTTGTAACTACTAAGGAAGGATACACTATGATTAGACTACCTCTTATATTTTCAGAAGGAAGGATTATCACGAGCTCATGCTTAGCATATAAATAATCCCAACCTGGAACCTCCTTTAGACTATTATTGGATGAGTTAAATAAAATCATAAAATCATCCGAAAGTAACTGAGAAATAATTATTACGGCTGGTGTTTCGTTAACGTCGAACATTTGAGATTCAAAGCTGATGTTGTTATACCTAAATACTGAAATAATGTAAGGTACTTTTGACATGTTTATCAAGTATATTAAATGGTTATAATGATTTGATACTAAGAAAACATTTCCTGAAATATTAATCAAATATGATGTTACATTTACCTTATATAGTACCGTTGAAGGTAAGAAGGTCTCTATATTTTCGTTCTTTATAACCACAGGAATGGTTTCGTTATTTATCTTTATAGAAAAGACGAAAAATGGCGGATATAGAACACTGGCATTTAGCCTGGTTATAAATATTTGCTCACTGGAATTATGTCCGTACGAGATATCATACAAAGCCCCTACTATAGTGCTGTTCTCTCCATAAAATCTCATTGCCATAGAATCATTACGCATTAGCAGAGCTGTAGGTAACTCTGTATTCTTAAATATTGATAAGTAAGGTATATAAGAGGAGAAATTGAACGATAAATTGTATAACTTTCCATTTATATAAAATATCTGATTTGAATACTCAGATAAAATGTCGTTAATAGCCATTATAATGTATTCCCTAGATATGATTAAAGAACGTGAGTAAGTTATTTCCAGGATAGATAAACTAGATGATTTCCCAAACGAAAAAGTTGTATTGAAAGGTAAATTGAATGTAATATTGAAGATCTTGGACCCGTTTAAATAAACTAAAACTAGCTTTTCATGTGGCAATATAAAATTTAGATCAAGAGATAGCAATGACCTATTAAACCCTGCCCACAATATTTGATAACTATTATTAAAAACAGCAAGCACTTCAATTAAGTATGGAATTTCAGTACTCACAGTTAGAGTTCCATTATTATAGTATACAGATGTATTTGCCTGTTCATAGTATCTCGAGAAATTAGAATACAGAACGTAATATTCTACTTTTGTGAAATTAACAGCCACATTTGAAGGTAATTGGCTCAAATTTTCATTGAATAAATAACTTGATATGTTAATGATATCAAAACTTCTTGTCATATTTAGAGAAAGAGAGAAGCCAGAGATCATAATATTGTATTGGTCAGCAACAGAAGACGAAGAAGAAACAGGTAAAAAGAATAAAGACAATACCAGCATAGCTACTAGAATCGCAATGTAGCGTTTTCTCATATTTTCAGAGTATCTGTAATAATAAACATGCTAAAAAATTTATCAATAGCATAAGCTCATCTAAATTCTATTTCACTTCAGTACATTATATATTATTAAAATTTATTTATTATATCTTTTAGCTTTTTGATTATTTTTAACAGTCTTATATATATAGTTCTGTATACGTTCAAAAGTAATTATTCAACATGTATAGATAATAGTTTTTTATTCTATAAGATAGAATGGTTTCTATCATTCTGTTATTTACTTATTCTTTTCTTAACAACGCTACCAATAATCTCTTCTTAGTATTTAGAGCAATAGCCACAGGTTCACATTTAGGCACTAATAGGAACAAAACAGGCTTATCAAATTTCATGAAATATATGTATTCAAAGTTTGCCATCCCCTTAGATATTATGATATCAGCCTCATTTAGTTCCCTTTTTAAGGTATCATTAACATTCTCTAGATGTATGCTAGAACCAGCATAACCTGTAGTTATTATTTTCATCTGAGTTGTAAGTCCTAGGTATCTAGCATCTTCTATCGTTAAGTCATTTTGGAAACCAGGCTCCTCTTTTACAACGCCAACTATTTCGTTTCCCATCTCTTTTAGCGTTTCTATTAATAAAGTATCGTATACTGCCTCTCCAGCATTATCGAAAAGATAAAGGATCTTCTTATTTCTGATTATATTATAGGCTTCATACGTGTTATCGATTCCAAATTGGAGATTATTGATGAAGTCTAACGTTATTGAACTAGGAGGAGTAAATTGTGAAACCCCTAGATCTAAAAGGTTTCCAGCTATAGATACCTTTACTACAAATCTGAACTTTTCATAACCGTTAAGTGAACTTGCGTATTTCTTTAAAGGTTTAATCTCGTTTAATGCAGTATCTATACTTTTTCTCTTAAGTTCCTTGTAGTATTTTACGATCTCTGGCGCTTCCTTAACTAATCTAAGATAAATATTTGACGCTATATGCGTGAGCTCTTTAGATCTGGAAAATTCCTCATTTGCTATGTTCAGAAGCTTATATTGGACGCTAATGGCTTTATCCCTATCGTTTATAGAATTAAGTATCTCTTTGAATCTAACATCTAAAATACAGCTAAAACATTGAGGAAAAATATCCATAACTTAAATTCATTTAAAAGCATTCATTAATCTTACTATGTAGTCCCAATAAGCATCAATCTCTTTCTCCATCTCTTTAATATTAGCTTCCGTCATGTGGGAGAACCTTCCTTGAGGCTTTAGAAATTCTATAAGTGGTCTTCTGTTCTTCTTATCTATAAGCCTATCACTTGGTGGATTAAGCCTTAGTTTACCATGATCCCACTCCATTAGTGGGAAGTATCCAGTCTCTACTGCTAATCTAGCTAGCTCTACAGTTAGTTTTTCTTCATACTTCCAGCCTGGTGGGCAGGGAGCTATCACATGAAGGAAAGTAGGACCTTCATCAGTATAATCTAAGGCAGTCTTTACTTTATTAGCTAAATCTATGGGATATGCTATTGAAGCTGTAGCCGCGTATGGAACTTTATGAGCAATAACTATGCTAAATATGTCTTTCTTTAATTGCTGCTTACCCTTCTGAACTTCACCAACAGGAGATGTGGTAGTCCATGCAAAGTGTGGTGTTCCACCGCTCCTTTGTATACCAGTATTCATGTATGCTTCATTATCATAAAGTATATACAGGACTTTATGACCCCTCTCTAACATACCACTTAAGGATTGAAGTCCTATATCGTATGTACCACCATCGCCTGCAATTACTATAACTTTAGGATTCTCGTTAACTAATCCCTTCTTGTTCATTATCCTTAAACCAGCTTCTATACCTGAAGCAACAGCGGCAGAGTTCTCAAAAGCTACATGAATATATGGCACTCCCCAAGCAGTATATGGATATTGGGTTGTTGTAACTTCAATACATCCAGTGGCATTTACGACAATTGCGTTCTTACCTGCAGCTTTAAGTATCCATCTCACAGCTATACTAGGACCACAGCCAGCGCATGTTAATTGGCCAGGTCCAAAATACTCTTCTCTTGGAAGATCTCTTACTGTTTTAAAATACGTCTTCATTCTCTCAACCCCAGATAAATTGGATTTTTAGGATAACTTTTAGACTCGTAAAAATCTTTTAACTTAATAACGAATTGATAGAAATCATTTATATACATAGCTCTTTGCGAGATACCGTGAATCGCTGAAACTAAGGGTTTTTCTACGCCTAGCGTATAGAACGCTGAAGCTATATCATTATAAACTGGCCCTTCTATATAGTTGCCTATCGATAACGCTCTATCAATGACACCTATTACTTTTGCCCCTTCTACAGCTTTTGCTATATCTTCAGCTGGGAAAGGCCTATATAATCTAATCCTTACTACGCCAGCTCTTATGCCATTTTCCCTCAACTTATTCACCGCCTCCTTAGCGTTACCTGTAGAAGCACCGCCATACGTGATTAGGACGTAATCAGCATCATCAGTCATATATCTTTCTATTACATCGTATTGATTACCAAATCTTTCAGTAAAGGATTTATTCACCTCATCTATAATTACGCGTGAGTCCTTGTTTGCCCTTATAACCTGGTATTTTATTTCATAATACCAATCAGGAGTAGCTATCGGACCCATTGTTATAGGTTCATTGGGGGATAACCTTGGCCTATTACCTATGAATTTTGGTATATAATTCCTAACATATTCGTCTGGATAAATGTCTACAGGCTCTACAGTATGGCTCATCAGGAAACCATCATAGCTAACCATAACAGGCAATAATACTCTTGGATCTTCTGCAACTTTATAAGCTTGGATAATAGTATCATAAACCTCCTGCGCAGTAGATGCGATATAAATAATCCAACCTGTATCCCTAGCGTTCATTATATCCTGATAGTCCCCATGTATACTTATAGGTGCAGAAAGTGCCCTTCCAGGAGTTGCCATAACTATAGGTAGTCTCAATCCTGATGCTATATGTAAGACTTCATGCATGTATTCTAAACCTTGTGCGGATGTAGCTGTAAAGACTCTTGCACCAACCGCACTTGCGCCAACCATTGCAGATAAAGCACTATGTTCGGATTCTACAGGTATAAATTCCGCATTTAACTCTCCATCAGCTACGAATTCTGCAAGCTTCTCTATTATAGTAGTCTGAGGGGTTATAGGATAAGCTGCTATAACATCAACATCTGCAGCTTTAGCGGCATAGGCTGCCGCATAATTTGATGTTAAACCAATTCTTTCTTTAGTTAATTGCCTTTGCATTTAGCTCACCTCCGGAACCATCTTAATCGCTTTAGTTGGACATACTTGTGAACAAATTCCACATCCTTTACAATAATCGTAATTGATCTCATACGTCACATTGTACTTTATGCCTTTTTTAGTAGTATACGGTTTAGGCAACTCTAATATAGCTGGCTCTGGGCAATAAACCCAACATAATGTACATCTTATACAAGCATCTTGCTCCAATACCGGCCTCTCTGTTCTCCATGATCCTGTCTTATTATACCTAGAGCTTTGAGGTTCTTTTATTAAACCACCTAATGGTATTTCTTTCCAACTAGACAGACTTGCCATTTAAATCACCTGCGCCTCCTGATATGCCTCTTCTATAGCCTTTATATTAAGATCCGCAACCCTTTTAGAAAACATATTATTTACCACCTCCTTTAATGAATCTAAATCCACGAAATCTACAACTCTGACTAAAGCTCCCAACATGGGCATGTTTACATAAGGTCTTCCAATAATTTTCATTGCTATATTATAGGCATTAACATACACTATATTGCCATTAAATAAACCCCTTAACTTTTTCGCATACTCTTCATTACCATTCAAAATAATATAATCTTTAGTTATTTTGTCTAAGTTATATATTCCAATAAGTCCAAAATCATAAACAACAGATATATCAGGTGAAGTTATAGGTTCTCTGTCCTGAACTTGCCTAGTTGAAACCCTTAGATAAGCCTTAACAGGAGCTCCTCTTCTCTCGGCACCGTATTCAGGATTAGTCAAAACATATAAATTCCTCTTAATAGCAGCCTGTGCAAAAGCTTGAGATGCAGTAACTGCTCCCTGCCCACCTCTACCAAAAAATATAATATCAATTCTGCCTCTTTCCTTTAAGCTTATCATCATGTATAAATTATACATTACAGTTCTTAAAAATTTCCTTCCATCGAATTAAAAATAATCTAAATGAAATTTAATTCATAAAATTAAGTATACATTTAGTTTAAGGTGTAAATATTTTATTTAAAATTTCATCTGGAATTTCTCTAGATTTCCATATTTTAGGATTTATAGCAACGTGCACAGTATATCCATCAACTATAAGTTCCCCACGCGTTGAAATTTTATATTCAAATCTAATAACCTTCTTTGAAAGTGCTTTGGGTGTTAATGTAACAGTTAGCCTATCACCTAATTTAGCTGGTTTATGATAAGTTGCATGAGATTCTACTATTACGAACCAAAACTCATCATTAACAATTGGAAACGGAATACCTACCTTCTCTATCATAAATTTTTCTGTAGCATTCGTGAAAAACCTATAATATCCAGCATAGTGAACAATACCTTGTGCATCAGTATCATATATTCTGACAGTATCCTCAAAAACAAATATAGGCTGATATTGTTGGGACATGTATTCATTTGTATACTAAACCCTTAAATCATTTTTTATTTTTAAGCTCCCAATATGCGTTATCAAATGCAGTATTTACGTATGTCAAAATTCTGTTAAGGTCATTTAGATCTTCTGCGTAGATCAATATAGTAAAGGTATTTGTTGTACCAGTTTTTGCTGTAAAATAGATAGTTGGTAGTTTTAGTTTTTCCTTTTCAAATACATCCTTAATTTTTGCTTCAGCGAGAGCTTGTAGATCCTTAGCAGGTACATCAGCGTTAACTGATAATGTATAAGGATATAGAATTGAATGAGAAGTATCTAGCTTTGTAAATATTGTGTTACCTAGAAATGCGGAATTTGGTACCCTTACTTCATTACCATTAATAGTGACTATATCTGTAAATAATATTGATATTTTTTTAACCTTTCCAATTATTGGAGAGCCCCAAATCCATGATCCCAATATTACAGAATCTCCAGGGCTTAAAGTTTTGCTTGATGCTACCGTAAATCCTGATAAGAGATTAGAGACAAAAGTTTGAGCAGCTAAACCTATAGTAACGCCTGCTACTGCACCACCTATTGCAGCTCCTGTTAAGTTAATACCCAATGTAGCGAGAACAGCTAAGACTAAAGAGAGATATAGTACTCCTTCTATAACGAGGTTAATTATATGCCTACTTTCAGTTGGAGCTTTTATAATAACATATCTATTTATTATTCTCCTAAGTAAGAGTATTATCAAATAGCCACCTATACCTACCAGGAGCGCGTCGATGCCCCTAACCAAATAATTCGCGTAAGTTATTGCTAATGATTCATTTGAGACTGGTATTATTTTTCTAACTATATAAACATCTTTAGTAAGAAAGAACTCTATGGCATAAACAATTATTGCCAAGATAATTACGTAACCTAAAAGTCTTGCTAATCTTAACTCTCTAGGCTCTTGATCCATCTCATTATAATTTTTTTGATCATGGTTTTATTTTTTACCCATTGTTTCAAATATCCTCTCTTTAACAGCTAGATAACTAGAATATAGTATCTCTTTCCAATTTACAGGATATACTCTTAGATCTGAATGATCTAGAAGAGAACCTGGCTGAGCTACATAAATTTTTACATTTGCCTTCTTGAGAATAAAATACGATGGAAAACACAATGAGCCATGAGGTGCTATAACTTGAGTTGCATTCAATTTTACACATTCTTTTGCAAATGTTGGTCTCTTGTTCTCCGACGTTAATGCAGGATTATCAACCTTATTTATAATTTCCATATTTTTTGGATCTACTAGGACTAAATACTTAGCCTTACTAAACAATTCTAAGCGATTATCTTCATTTATTGAAGTGCATATAACTTCTCCTTTAGACATGTTCTTTTAAAATATTTTGAGAAGTTCACTTAATATTTATCTTTTTTCCTTCTTTTACTAGTTGCTTGTCCTTCCGATAAGATCTCCTTTAAGGCTTCACCTAATTGAGGACACTCTTGGAATAGTTTCTTCTCGAGGAGTCCAATAAAACAGCATAACGAGCTTAGCCTATCGATAGAGTTAAATTTAATGGAATTTTGAGGTCTCTCAGTAGATATCGCTATAAACTTTCCTTGTCCAGCTAATGCCTTTAAATATAAGTGCTCTGTTGATGCTAGTTCGGATGTTGACCATCTGCCTTCCACAGGTTCAGGAGGCTTAATCTCATTCCACTGCACAGCATTACAATCTACACTAGTCTCGAATTCTGACTCCTCTGAGGAAATTAAATCGACGACCTCAGCTTCAGCTGTTTTGCTTTCACTTAAAAATCCTGAAAGTCCTTTTTTCAGTTCCTCCTTCTCTGAGGCGCAACAAGAAATCGTCTTTAACTCTAATAATGTATCTAAATCTCTGAGGTTTATATTATTAGTACCCCTGACGGTTGAGATTGTGACAAATGTGGGAGCGCCTGGTACCATTAATACATCAAATCTAAAATAGTTACTATCAGCTATTCTAACTATGTAAGTTTTACCCTCACTATCGGCTCTCTTCCTATACTCTTCAAGCTTCTGTTTTATAGAATCTTTATCACATGATGGGACCAAAAACGAGAAGCCTCTTATCTCACGTGAGGAAACTGTAGAACATTTCATAAAGATATAATGGTTATCTGTATAAATAAATTTAAACTTTGATTCATGAAATAGAGAAACAAAAAGGGAAAAAGAAGATTAACTTGTTGAATAATAGATCATGTTATACCAGTAGCCTGTGAACGGATTATATTCAAACCCTTGGACGTAAGGTTGTATAAAGTAGTAAACTTCTGGATTTGGCAACCATACATAAGGTGCATAGTTATATAATGTATTGTAAACCTTTGCCACTAACATTAATTGTTGTGTTGAATTAGTCATGAATGGTAAAGTTTCATACATAGTCTGTAGTGTTGATATATTGACCCAAGCCATATTTCCTGAAATTCCACCTTCTTGAACATCAGTTAGTGGTATTAATTCTTGATATATAGGATCGGGCCAATCAGGCTGCCAACCTAACATAACCATAGCAGGTGTAGAGGAAGGAGTAGTCCACTGGTCTGTTACTGATGCAGTGACTAATCTAACCGATACTGATATTCCAACTTGCTGTAAACTTGCTTCAATTATCTCTAATTCTTCTTGAAGCAGAGGTGTGATAGGTGTTATTGCATAAATATCTATAGGACCTAATTCGGGAGCTGAAGGATCTCCTAATACGGTACCATTAGGCATAACTAAAGAGAAGTGACCTATATATCCTGCCTCATTAAGATAATGAATAGCGAGAGAGAGATTATAAGTATATGGAGTCAGATGATCCATTGCCATAACTTCATTATAAATAGGAAATGCATTGCTAATAGGACCTAAATATTCACTAGCTAGTATTGTGTTATTAAAAGCGAAAATATGAAGTAACGCAGAGTAGTTGATTGCATATTCGATACCTAATCTAAAATCAGTGATATTGGTAGGAAATACCTCAGTGCTCATAGACAGATAGAAAACTGATGGATCGTACCCTATTATCCTTAATATTGCTGTTAGTGGTACTCCCTTGTATTTATAACCTGAATACATTTGTCCAATGAATGGAACGCTAACATAAGAAATCTGAGCAATATTCTGATCAAAGTCCTCAACCCTATCAGTGTGTGATAAACCATAATAGATTATTACGACAGGAATGTGGGCTGGTTGGGCTACTGCTGGAATGTTAGAGGCGTTCATTGCCCAATAGTTTGGATTAGCCTTTAGTATTATTTCTGAGAAGCCCTGGGCAACATAAGATATTATGTAGGGACCAGTACCAGGCATGCCATGTAGGTTTATATAGCTGTTTGGACTGTTTGGTTGTACACCACCATGTTGGTCAATGAATACTGGATCAACTATTGCACCCCACCACACTGCAATATCGAATATGAAGTACCTGTATGGCTCTAGAGTGTTTATTTGAACCTCATATGGTCCCTTAACAACAACTGCCTGATAAGGATAGCTCATTATCTCTTGGATTGTTTTGTTAGCTGCGTTGAAGTGTGATAATATTGATGCTAATGTGTTAGCTACTAGAGTTGCATTACTTGCATTAATTCCCAGTACTGCGTGTAGTGCATTACCAATACCCCATGGTAGTGCATAACCTGTAGCAGCATATTGTGTAGAATTAAACAATAAACCTATATAATTTGCAACTCCTGGTCCTTGACCCATCAATATTGTTCTATAAAGTGAGAACCAGACTGTTGATGCATTAACTCGAACACCGTCAGGGAAGTATACCCCATGCCTTATGTAGAATGTCCAGTTCTCATAATTAGTAGTTGTGTAGTTTTGTGCGATAACTGGTACAACAGAGGTAATTGAAGAACCATTAAACTCAACTAGCTCCTGATAAACTGAACTGAACAACGGAGCATCTTGAACGAAGAACCCTGTTCCTGGGTCTAGTGCATCTGGTGCAGCTGTCCAGTATACATCTACAAGCTGTGAAGTGTTAGGTGGGGTTATAGTTATCTTGTTTGTAATGGTCTTTGTAATTGTAGTCGTAACAGTTATATTTGGAACAACTGTAGATGTATATACAACTGAAGAAGTTACTGGTACTGTTACGACTTTTACGTGAGGCTTGTTCATATTATTAACTGCTAAAAATCCTACTACCCCCACTATTACAATTACTACTATTATTATTGCCAATCTTTGAAGTAACCTTTTTGTCCTTCTATCCATAATTACTCTACATAATATTTTATAAAAACCCTTATTAAATTCTATCTTTCAAATTAATTATTCCAATCTCTCTATTAGCATTCTACATTACTCCTCTTCGGAATGTCCATGACTAACGTTTATATAAACTATAGCAGTAAAAGGAATAGCAAACTTATTTAGCGCTGACATTATCTCTTCTAACTCTGAATAATCAAATACCGTGAAAAATACCTTACCTTCCGCATCTTTATTTAACTCCACTATACTTTTAGGGTTCTTGAAACCTGCCACATCCTTAAGCCTTTCAGCGCCTGTAACATAATAATTATCTATAACTGAACCAAGAGACGAATAAATAGAAATCTTGTAGTCACTCTCTTCTTTCTCAATACTAATCCTCTCATCGTCTTTTATTATTAAAATAAAGGGCTTACCGTTCTCTGAGATATCTGCGATGATTATGTTTATTCCATTATCATCCTTTATAATCTCGCCACTAAACCCTTCATTTATAGTCTCGTTAATTATGTCTACAACCCTCTTATCTTCTAACATAACTAACATTAATTAGTTTTCTGCGAAATAATAAATGTAATATATAAGTCAAAAGATAATACCTTAACTACTTTTCCTATTATATTTCCATTTTATATAATCAAGAACTCTAGGAATATTTATCTCCATTGGACAAACCTCTTTGCAACCACCAGAATGGGTACACAGCGTCGCAGGTAATGGATCCTTATAAACCACATACGACCACATTGCACCCATTGGCCCACTATAAGGTGGGTCACCCCATTTTCCATCCAGTACTCTATATACTGGGCAATGAAAATGACATTGACCACACCTGACGCATAACAAAGCCTCCCATAATACATCATCTTTGGCAGCCTCTTTTCTACCGTTGTCTAAAAGCACTAAGTGGAACTCCTTTGGTCCCTGAGCTGGGGAAACCCTATGAAGTTCTATATCTCCAGTGGAGCTAGGACCTGAGGTAACATTAATATAAGTTGGTGGATATAATCCGTTAAAGCCTGATTGTACTAAAGCTTCAGCTATTGCTAATTCAAGCGTAGGTAATATCTTATCTATCCCAGTTATTGCTATGTGTACAGGTGGGAGAACAGTAGTCTTCCTAATATTTCCCTCGTTTTCCACTAGCACAATAGAACCCGTATCAGCTGCTACAGCGTTAGCACCAGTTATTCCAACATTTGCCTTTATAAACTTCTCATAGAGGAATTCCCTAGCTACATTTGCTAGCTCTTCATGCGAAGCGTTTTCTTTTATGTTCTTGTTAACCTTTTCTCTGAGAAGTTGCTCAACCCTCTCTTTAGTCATATGAATTGCGGGACCAATAATATGAGATGGAGGTTCATCAGCTAGTTGGATGAGAAATTCCCCTAAATCAGTTTCATAGACCTCATTACCTATTGACTCCAAATATTTCCTTAGTCCCACTTCATACGCAACCATTGATTTACCCATCACAACTAACTTTCCCTTACCTACAATCTTCCCTATAACCTCCCTAGCCTCTTCAGCATTATTGACGTAGTACCCTTTTCCACCAGTTTTCTCAACAGACTTAAGAGTAAGGTCTATATAGTAATCTAGGTTTTTCAAGACCTCCTCTTTAGCCTTTCTTACCTTTATTGCTAAATCCTTAAGGTAAGGATAGTTCTCCATAACTCTCCTATACGAATTCAATGTATTTGTTGACGCCCTTTCTATAGCGATTTCCCAATAACTCATCTACGATTATATTCTAAAACGAACTATTTATGTTTATA
This sequence comes from Sulfolobaceae archaeon, assembly GCA_026627305.1. Taxonomy (GTDB): domain Archaea; phylum Thermoproteota; class Thermoprotei_A; order Sulfolobales; family Sulfolobaceae; genus JAPNVD01. The sequence continues at coordinate 7,342 of JAPNVD010000003.1, read as the reverse complement.
CGATTCCACTAATGATAACGCTTAATTCTTTGATCAGCACATAGTAATTATCGATGATAAATTACATGAGAAAAACTGGCAACATACAAAAGATTGTTTTATTAGCTCTACTATTTACCTTTACAGTTATTTGCTTATCAGCCCATTCCCTCTCTCCTGGTCAATTCATAGTATATAACGGTACTGCTATGTACTATCAAGTTAACACCAAACCCGAAGTTCAAAAAATGTTATATGTTCAGGAACTCGTTAAGGAGTTTAGTAATGGGACAGGCTTATTCATGGTTCAAATATTCTCTTACAATACAACAGAAGGGTTACCTCCAAGTTATGAAATAGAGAATTTAAGCTTTCCACAGGTCATGTACTACATTAGTCCTTCTTATTTAGGTAAGAACATAACAGTTGGAGAGATAAAATACGTATATAATGGAACGTTCAACGGATTTTACGTTTACGTAACTAAATCCCAGCTCCAAAACGTAGTAGTCTATGGTATTTACTATTACGATAGCTTAGGAGTTGCAGAGAAGGTTATGTTCCTTCAATATGGGGTTGCGGGACTAATAAGCAACACAACTTATGTGTTATGGTTATCTAATATATTATATCCTAACGAAACTTTACCTAAATTTGACTTTAAAACTACTGCAGTTCAACTTACAATCTCAAACGCACAAGAGATCTTGCCCGTTTTTATAGGTGGAAATAAGCCGCTTGAATATGTTTCGCTAATTGCAGTGATCTTACTAACAGCTTATTTAACTTTCAGAAAGAGAAAATAAAAGAGATTATACTCGTTCATTACAAATATTTATCTCTAAGATACCCTACTAACCTCTCAGCGTTATAGCTCTCACCAAAACTCCTCTTGAGCAACTCTTTGGGTGGATATATTGCACCATATTTATGTATTTTTTCCCTCAAATACGACTTTATATCACTAATCCTTCTCTCCTCTACTAAACTATAGAGCTTTGAAGGGTTAAAATCATGATATATCATGCCAGCCACAACATTACCAAGGGTATAGGTCGGGAAGTAACCAAAACTGCCTTGAGACCAATGGATGTCTTGGAGAACCCCTTCAGAATCGTTCTTAGGTCTAATCCCCAAATACTTCTCCATTAGGTCGTTCCAAGCCGAAGGTAAGTCTGAAACACTCATCTTATTCTCAATTAGCTTCTTTTCCAGTTCATACCTTATGGCTATGTGAAAGTTATATGTCACTTCATCCGCATCAACTCTGATAAAGCTGGGTTTTACAGTGTTGAAGTACTTGTATATCTCTTCTTCAGAGTAGTTAAGGTTTAAGTATTTCTTTATTATTGGATAAACCACCTTTACGAAAGCCCTACTTCTACCAATTATATTCTCCCAGAAACGTGATTGTGACTCATGGATTCCTAAAGAGACGCCCTCGCCTACAGGAGTCCATTCTAGTTTTGGATCTAATTGCAGTTCATAAATCGCATGACCGCTCTCATGTATTACAGAAAACATAGTCCTCTTGAAATCTATGCCCTCATATCTGGTAGTTATCCTAACATCATCAACAGAAAGCCCCTGAGTGAACGGATGAGCTGAAACGTCCATCCTGAACTTCTTTCCCACGGGCATATCAAGAACTCTCAATAACTCCTCATTCACCTTTTTCATAACTTCAACATCATAAGCCATATCCTCTAACGAATGTGAGCTAGGGAACCTATTCTCGCTCCTCACCTTCTCCAATATTGACTTTAGTGAAGGAAGAAGCATATTGAAAACACTATCTACATCGTTTACTGTCAATCCCTCCTCATATATATCTAATAGGGCATTGTAAGGAGAGCCCTCATATCCTAGCTTTTCGGCTATCTGCCTCTCCAATTCTACTATCTTCTCTAAATAGGGTTTGAAACTGTTGAAATCCGACCTCTTCTTCGATTCCCTCCATATAACTGCTGACTCTGTAGTGATCTTATGAAGTTCCATAAGCAACTCACTAGGAATTGACATGTAGAACTTTAACCTTCTATTCAGAACCCTAACTACACCCTTCTCGAAATCGTCTAGATCCTCAATTTTTGATGCTTTTTCTATAAGAGGTTTCATATCTATTATAAACTTCTGCTCTAAAGCCTCTAATTGGGCTAGTACTTCACCCCTAGTTTTTGCCGAATCCTCAGGCATATATGTTTCTATATCCCAACCCAAAAGGTTTGAAGCATAACGTAATGCCCATACTTTTTTGTATTCCTCAAGGATTTTAGATATTTGTTCATGCATAGCTTAATTAGGGCTCAAAAGCTTTTATCGTTTTTCCTCAGCTTCTCTATCTCATCAAGTACATTTTGAGGTTCTTCAATATCTTTTATTATCTCTATCCTCCTTGATGTAACTAGATAAACAGAACCGCATCTAAACCTTCTAGCCAAAAAACCCTGAGACACAAAAGCCTCCTTAATATCGTTATATTTAATAAACCTATTAGTTAAAGGCCCCCTAATGTTGATGTTATCATCATCTATACAGTAAATATAAGACCGTTTCCACATGATATATCCTAAAAGAGTCAGATACCATAAGGCTACAAAGATCAGATAATTAATGATCTTTTGTGGACTTATTTCTAAGACTGTAGAGAATATTGCCAAAAGAATAGTACCTTTAACTACGGTTTTCTTTACCGTGGGGCGTAAACAACCAACAGGCAACTTTTCTATCCCCATCCACTGGTATTAAAGGTGGCTCCTTCTGCTTGCATATCTCCATCGCATAAGGACACCTTGGATGATACCTACACCCTGAAGGTGGATTTATGAGACTTGGAACGTCTCCTTCAGGTGGTTTAAGGTATTTAGTCTGTAGACTTGGAACAGATTGCTTTAATCCCTGAGTATAAGGATGCATGGGGTTTTCTAGGACATCATCAGTCTTTCCTTCCTCTACTACTTTACCTGCATATAGAATTATAACTCTATCAGCTATATACTTTGCAACCCCAATGTTATGAGTAATAAACATATATGTTAGAGAATACTCTTTTTGAAGGTCAGCTAATAAGTTTAGAACCTGTGACTGAATAGAAACATCAAGGGCAGAAGTAGGCTCGTCTAATACTATAAACGTCGGCCTTCTAACTATAGCCCTAGCTATAGCAACCCTTTGCACTTGGCCACCTGAAAGCTCTCTAGGATATTTATCCTTTACATAATTATAGTCTAGACCTACAGTTTCCAAAGCCTCTTTTACAGCCTTCTCATCAAACTTTCCTAAGGGCTCACTGACTATCTCCTTTACTCTCATTCTTGGGTTTAGTGAGGTATAGGGATTTTGAAAAACCATTTGTACATGATTCCTTAGGAATTCCTCATTTCTCTTATTTATCTCTTGGCCCATAAACCATATTTTGCCATCTGTGGGCCTTTCTAAGCCAACTAATAATTTGCCTAAAGTAGATTTTCCAGAACCACTCTCCCCAACAACACCTAACGTCTCTCCTTTATATATTTCAAGATTAACATCATCGACCGCTTTTACATATAATATAGGTCTTCTGAAAATAGCGTCCAGTATACCTCTCTTATACGCTAAGTAGTATTTCTTTAGATGTTCTACTTTATAAAGTACTTCATTACTCATACAACCAACACCTTACCCTCCTATTATTAACGTGAACCTCCTGAGGTTCTTTCTCTTTACAAATAGGCATGACCTTAGGACATCTGGGATGGAATTTACAGCCGGCGGGTAAAGTATAAAATGAAGGCGGCAGTCCAGGTATTGAGTACAACTTGCCACTAGACTTTGATACCTTCGGTATACTCGCTATTAATCCTTGAGTGTAAGGATGCATAGGATCCTTTATGATTTCTTCGGTATTTCCCTCCTCCATTATCCTTCCCGCATATAATACTAAGATCCTGTTTGACATCGCATAAGCTAGTGATATATCATGGGTTATGAAGATTATACTAATCTTAGCCTCCTGGTTTATCTGCTTAAACAGGTTTACCACTTGTGCTTGTAATGTAACATCTATTGCTGAGGTGGGCTCATCGGCTATCAGTAGTTTTGGCCTTAAAAGAAGAGCCATAGCGATTATGACCCTTTGAATCTGACCACCAGATAGCTGATGAGGATATCTTTCATAGATCACCTCAGGGTCAGGTAATCTTAAATCCTTAAAAACGTCGATAACTTCCTTATATATCTCATCTTCGCTTACTTTCTTACCCATCTTTTGATACTTTATCTTTAGTGCCTCCTCTAGTTGAAACCCAACCTTCTTTACAGGATTTAAACTATTTAACGCATTTTGAAAAACCATGAATATTTGTGTACCCCTATATTTCTGCATCTCTTTTTCGTCTAAGTTTAACAAGTTGACTCCTTCAAACAGAATTTCACCGGTCATACTAGCGTTAGGCGGCAAAATCTTAGCAATAGCGTAACCTAAAGTAGATTTTCCAGAACCGCTCTCCCCAACAACACCTACGATATCACCATAATCGACGTCTAGGTTTAGATCGTTTAAGATCTTCACTTTTCCTATCAGTGTATTGTAATAGACGTTAAGGTTTCTTATTTGTAATAAGACCATTAGTATGTCACCCTTCCAGCTATTATATCTTGTAACCTATCCCCAAGAAGTACGAATCCTACAACTATAACTAATATGGTTAAACCTGGAAAAACTGGCCACCACCATCCGCTAGGTAAAGCGCTTAAGCCATCTGAAGCCATAGCTCCTAACTCTGGATATCCCACAGGCTTACCTATACCTAAAAACGCCAATGTAGCATACGTTAATATTACGTTACCAAAATCAAGAGCAGCGTAAGCTATAATTGGATCTATAGAATTCAAGAACAGGTATTTGTAATAGAACTTAAACCTGGAAACCCTGCTGAGCCTAGTAGCCTGGACGAAGTCCATTCCTTTTAATCTAAGTACTTGAGCTCTATAAAACCTAGCATACGTTGGCCACCATACTGCAATTAATCCAAATATTGTATTTTGGTAGGTAGGTCCTAAAAGAACTGAAATAGCTATAACTAAGATTAAAGCGGGAAGTGTGAGGAATGCATCAGTTATCCTCATTAGGAGTTCATCCACCCATCCTCCAGCCCATCCTGCAAATATACCCAATAACGCACCTATGATTATAGCCGAAAAAACTACAACGACAGCTATAAACGCATCCCATGGCATCGCATACAGAATCCTTGAAAATATATCTTGCCCCTCCAGATTAGTACCCATAATATGGGCAAGTGAAGGTGGTTTTAACGATAGGGCTAAGTTTATCTTAAGTGGATCATAAGGTAGAAGAACCCAACCCAATGAAGGCTTTCTTAAATGAGCTGCTATTATTTCTAACATGCCCTCTACAAATGACCAACCTAAAAAGAGTGAAACTATTATTAGCCCTAATAGACCTGCCTTATCTCTTATTAGCATCTTAAGCATGTATTTTAATCCTCCAGTCGTTACTTCACTCATGACAACCTCACCCTGGGATCTAATAGTCCATATAATAGGTCTGCCACTAAGTTGGCAATTATTATTGATATACCTATTATTATTGTTGTTCCAAGGATAGCTATATAATCTAAATTAAATATTGCTTGTGTAATGAAGTATCCCATCCCCTCGTATTGGAATATTTCTTCAACTACAACAGCGCCAGCAACAGAGTAGCCAAATAATAGGGCAATTAATGTAACTATGGGTATAGAGGCGTTCCTTAAAACTACACCATAGACAACCCTTCTACGAGGTAAACCTTTCATAATACTCAATCTAGCGAAATCGGATTCCATATAATCTATCATCGTAGCCCTAGTAATCCTGGTCACTATTCCAAAACTTATTATAGCTAAGGTTATCATAGGCAAAACCATATGCCGTATCATGCTTATAACAAAAGGCCAATCCCCCGTAATAATTCCATTGATTAATGGAAACGGAGTTATATCTTTAGGAGCAGTTAAAGATGGGTTAAAGAGACCATAAGGAGGTAATAAATGAAGATAATATGCTATAATTAACTGAAGGATTATTGCAACGAAAAATGGTGGTGCAGCCCATGTAGCTAAATAGACCCCCCTTACGATATAGTCAATAGGCTTATTCCTATTTGCCGCAGCTATGGCTCCTGTTAAAATACCGAGCACAACTGCTAATATTGTAGCAGGGATAACCAATTCTAATGTTATTGGTAGGAATCTCATTATAACAGATAATTCAGGGGCTTTATAATAAGGATCAAAACCAAGATTACCATGCAACAGATTCCATATATAAGTTAGTATCTGGATATATAGTGGTTTATTAAGCCCATACTTCTGTATTATAGCTTGCAATGCTTGAGGCGGAACATGTGGACTGCTCGCGTATATTCTAGCTAAAGCTTCAGGAGTGGGTGCTATTATATGTATTAGTACGAATATGATAACAATTAATAGAAACAGAGTAAATAATGCATTTATTAATCTCCTTATAATAAAAATTATTGTATCCATCAAAGTTTAATAGCCCCAAGAAACGTTTGTGTTAATTTAGTTTATAAGATTACCTTAAAAGGTTATAAGCAACAAAAAGGTACAAATTTTCATATGCTAGATATTTATTTATATAATATTATGATTGCATAAAACTTATTACGGCATTGATTAGAAAATTTATAACAATATTTTCATACAATTACAATTATAGATTTCAAAAATTACAAACTACTTAGAAAATAAATGATACATAAAGTAGATACTGATAAACACCTCTAAAATTTAAAGAAAATTTTATTATGTGTCATGGAGACAATGTGGGTATGAAAGTAGATAAAAATTTAAAGAAAGCTATTTCTACTACTACAGCTATAATTATTGCAGTAGTAATAATTATTGCAGTAGTTGGAGGAGTAGCTGCAGTTGTTATGACATCTCATAAACCAACGACCACAACAATAACTACTGTTGTTCCAACTACAACGACAGTGACAACTACAACGACAGTTCCCACAACCACAACAGTGACAACAACTACCACGTCTTCATCTACAACCACAACAGTAACTAGCATGCAAGTAACGATAACTCCACCTAACACTTCACAGCTTGTAGATGTATACTGGACAGCAGCACCAGATGCACTAGACCCTGCAACAGGATTCTATGTACAAGATGGACCATTATTTGCAGCACTATTCCAACCATTGGTTGAGTTTAATGGTTCTTCAATAACCTCTATCGTACCAGTTATCGCACAAAACTATTCAACTTCTAATTACGAGAACTGGACATTCTACATAAGACAAGGAGTTCATTTTGCAGATGGTGTTCAAGTTAATGCATCA
>JAPNVD010000006.1 GCA_026627305.1 Sulfolobaceae archaeon | reverse complement strand
TATTGTTTCAACCCCTGTTGATATGTCTAGGTATATTAGTTTCTTTCCTAGGATGTCTATCCAGTAGAGCCTATTTGTTAGGTCATCGTATACAGGTCCTTCACCCAATAGTGCTTTAAACTTTCCAATAGGCTCAGGCATGTATAAAATTAAATTACGACCTGGTTATAAGATTTTCTAGTTGTAGATTTTAATATTAATAAATTCATCATATTATACTAAATTATTCTCACAATTAAGTTATAATTAAGGATAATATACTTCTTAGATTCGTAAAAAGAAGAATAACAGTGATCTGATTACCTTGTTTTATATTCTTACTTGATGTATAGAATCTATAGGAGAGTTACTAGGGATATTTATAAAGGTAGTTCTTTATGTTATTATTAAGAATATCAGTATAACGGATCTGCAATCCGGGGTTAGTTTTAGCTAAAATAGTTACATCTGGGTTTAGCCAAACGATGCTTATGTTTTTAGCAGTACAATCGTTTTACAGCTTATCCTCAATTCTTCTTCGATAGCTTTTGGCTGTCATATTTGAGTTAGCCTCAACATTACTGAACTCAATCCTCCTGGTTTTCCCGTACATTGTTGCATTTTGACGTTTCTATATGTTTGTTGATCTTATCCAAGCCTTGTAGAAAATGAAGAGAGATACTTAAGTACTTTCTATTGCAGTTTCAAAAAATATCGAAGTCAAGATGTTGATTTAATATTTAATGAAATAACTGGAGCAAATTCTGAGAGAAACTCGAAGTTAAGCTAAAAGGCTTCTAAATAAAGCTTATGAGTAGTTAGTAGCTGAAGAAGACGTTCTGCTGGTCTTGGCTAAGCATATAAATTTACTACTGGATAAACAGAAAATACTCTTTCTAAGCAGTTTAATATTCGAGATGGTAAGAAGTTCTCAAGGGCAGTAGGTGGTATAGATGCCCTCTAGAGAATTCAGGTAACATTCTTTTAAGAATGGGCACTTGGATCAATGTTTACTTCCTTAACATATATGGATTCTATAAAGGGAATATTTTAACAACTGTTGTAACCTTATACATTGAAATAGAGAATTCCATGTTGGATTATGATGATATCACGAAATTACTTTATTATTAAAATTAAGATGTAATTTACTACATTATCTCGTATTGTAGATCTCAACATAAGTATAAGTGCTCTTTATGCTTCTATATAATTATAGAGGGATGGTTTTATACTTTTAACAAATGTACAGATGGAAAAATTTTGTGATCTAAAGAAAATGAAGTGCTAGCGATGTATTATAATCAGATGTAAAATTGTATTGAAAATTTATTGATATATGTTTAAAGACTTATTCTATGATCTAAATATAGGTAGTAACCTTTAAATCTCCAATACAAATTTTTAAGTAAACATGATCTGATTTCTTATTAAACAAAAATAAAATGTACTCCTGATAACGGAGTTGATTAAAATTGGTATGAGCGAAGTGTTAGTCATGAAGGAAGTATTGCTTTTATTTCTTTAATTTTTATAAATCATAATCTAAAATTAAGTTTTAACACTATAATCATTGTATAAATACAAAAAGTATAAGAGCCTATCGGTTTAAAGTTTTTATGGTAAGAGTGCACATTTTCTTCTTATGTCCTCTTATTCCGCACTTCAGGCAATTCTCGACCAACTGGATACTAGGAAAATCACAAGGCTTTATTGGATTATTACTATATTAGCTGCCATAGGAGGTTTTCTATTTGGTTACGATACTGAAGTTATAGGAATAGCAGCAGTTTTTGCTCCATTTAAGTTTACAGGATTTGCCTTAGGATATGAAATTGCCAGTGCATCCCTAGGGGCAGCAATAGGTGCTATTATAGCATATTTTTACACTGACAAATATGGTAGAAAATCATTGCTCATCATGGATGCTGGGATTTATGCAGGAGCTGCGATTTTGACAGCCTTGAGTGTAAACGGTATAATGCTACTAATATTGAGAACTATAATAGGTATTGCTATTGGTGCAGATTCCGCTGTAGCAACCGCGTATATCACGGAGTATGCACCTAAAGATAAGAGAGGGACTTTAGGTATAATACAGCAATGGATGATCACTATAGGCATACTTGGATCTTACTTAGTTGGTATAACAGTATTATATTTGGCACCTTCATTGGCTTTTACACTAGATTGGAGGTTACTATTTGCGCTTGCCGCTATCCCAGCATTAATAGGATTAGTACTCAGGTTTATGATGCCTGAATCTCCAAGATGGTTACTGATAAGTGGTCAGTTAGATAAGCTGAAGAAAGATTTGAAGAGGTTTGGGTTAGATGTAAGCGACGATCTATTGGCTAAGGCTGCTAATGAAGCTAGAGCAGAGGCTAAAAAGAAATTTGATGTAGCGGCAAAGAGAGCTTTCATCTTTGTTTCTCTGTGGATAATATTCCAACAAATTACTGGGATTAATGTTCCTTTCTATTATGGTCCTACTATTATTCTTAGTCTGCATTTATTTAAGAGTTCATCAAGCCCTGTCTATACTGAGATAAATTCAGTTTTAGCGGCATCGATTTTAGCGGTAATAAATGTTGCAGCGACATACATAGCGTTTAGATACATCGATAGGGTAGGAAGAAGATTGCTAGGGATCTCTGCTTATATTGGCATGTTAATTTTTGATCTTCTAGGGGGGATACTCGTTATGAAGGGAATATTATTAGGAGCACTGATAGCCTTCGCGGGATTTATAATATTCTTCGCCTACGGTGTAGGAGGTACTGGATGGTTAATCCAGGCAGAATACTTCGATACTGCAATAAGAGGAAGAATGGCTGCAATAATCGCCTTTATTGATTGGATAGCTAACTTCGCTATAATTGAAGTGTTTCCTGTGATGCTTTCAAGTATTGGACTAGCCGGTTCTATGTTTGTGTTTACCGCGTTGGATGCAATAGCTTTAATTATAGTATATCTATTTATGCCAGAAACTAAAGGACTTTCCCTAGAGCAGGTTGTCAAGATGTTTGGTGAAACTCCCTTTTCCCAATTGAGAAAAGCCCATGATAGGATAGTTAAACAGAAATTAGGGGAAGAAGAAAAAGAAAGGAGTAAGTAATAACTCTACTACAGAAAAAACTTCTTCTTTTTCTTTTTTGAAAAAGAATAACGTGAGATACAGTACTTCTTCTTTTTCATCTTTTTGGAGTGCTAACTGGTATTAATGCGGTTAGTCCTCCATCGATTGTTACACATACTCCATTAATAAATGAAGCTAGATCTGAGATAAGAAACGCCGTTAAATAGCCAACTTCTAGTGGCTCTCCCACTCTCTTCATTGGATAGATCTCTCCCCATTCCCTTATCTTCTCCTCTATTCTCTCCTTACCGACCTCTTGTTCAGCAGCCCACTCCAGCAAAGGTGTCCTTATCGACCCAGGGCATATGGCTACAGCCCTTATTGTAGGGGCATAATCAACTGCTATACTCCTGGTTAAGCCCAACAATGCGTGTTTACTGGTTGTATAAGCTGCCACTCTCCTCTGTGTTGCAAAGGACTGAATAGAGGCAATGTTTACGATGACTCCCTTACCTTGTTTCAGCATGTAAGGAATAGAATACTTCGACGTCAAGAAGGGACCTTTAACGTTTACATTCATTATCCTGTCCCATTCCTCCTCGCTCGTCTCATCAACAGAGCCATAGCTTTCAATTCCTGCATTGTTCACAACAGCGTCTATTCTATTATACTTCGCAATAACCTGTTCAATTCCCCCTTTTACCTCTTGACTTTTAGAAACGTCAACTCTCAGGAACTCAACTCTATATGTTGGTTCCCTGACGTCAAAGTTTATAACTATAGAGCCCTCAGCTTGGAGGGCTTCAACTATCCCTTTACCGATTCCTTGTGAACCTCCCGTAACTACTATTACTTTACCTTTTAGACCTAGATCCATAATTTCAGTCCCTTTTCTAACTATAAATGTTTACTTATTCACCTGTTTAGTGCGAAATTTATAAACTATGCTTAGAAGTATAGATTATGCAGGTAAGAATTAGGCTTGCAGAGATCTTACTTGAAAGCTCTCCCACTCCTTTCTGGCAGGTTCTAAAGCAAATAGGTGTTGATGAAGCTACAGGGATATTGCCAAGATGGTATCCTGACTGGAGGCAGTGGAGAGTTGATGAGCCCTGGGATTATGCTTCTTTATCCAACTATAAGAGGATGGTAGAAGAAGCTGGTTTTAAGCTAACTGTTATAGAGGATAACCCACCAATGGATAAAATAATCTATGGTTTGCCTGGGAAGGAAGAGCAGATGGAGTACGTTTTTAAGCTTATCGAGAACATGGGCAAGTTGAAGATACCTATATGGTGCTATAACTGGATGCCCACAGGTTGGCTCAGGACGAGGACTGCGCTGAAGGGGAGAGAAGGTGCAATAGTTTCTGGCTTTGATGAAGAGGACTTAAAGGATGTGCCGCCGCCAAAGTACGGTAAAATAGATAAGGCAACCCTTTGGAGGAACTTAGAGAACTTCCTCAAGGAGGTTTTACCAGTAGCTGAGGACGCTAATGTTAAATTAGCAATTCATCCTGACGATCCTCCAATTGATGAGGTGAGAGGGACAGCAAGGATAATGAACAGCGTAGAAGCTTTTGATAGGCTAATAAGAGAGTTCCCCAGTGAATATAATGGGATAACGTTTGACCACTCGCTCTTCTCGCTCATAACTGATGATGAGGTTGCGGTAGTAAGGCACTTTTTAGAGAAGGGTAAGATCTTCTTTGTTCACTTTAGAGAGGTTGTGGGGAAGAAGAACAGTTTTACAGAGGTTTTCATAGATGAGGGGGTTACAAAACAGTTCCTAGAGATGAGGGAGTATGTTAAACACAGATTTTATGGACCATTTAGGGTTGACCACACACCTACGCTCTTAGGTGATGTAGCCCAGTTGGGTACACCAGGTTATTCTGCTCTAGGGAGAATTCATGCAATAGGTTACCTTCAGGGATTATTTAGGGCTGCGGTGGAAAGTTTAGAAGCTGAAAAGTGAAACGGTATGATGAGTTTATGATAAAAGAGTAACGAGTTTATGATAAAAAGAACGATAAATCTCTCTTTTAATGTGAGGAGGAAGTAAGCGGTAAGAATGTAGTTCTGATAATAGCTGAGTTAGAAAAGCCGGCAATGAGATAGTATGAAGCGTGCTGAAGCGATAAAAAGTGATCATTCCCTCTTAAGTCAACCGGATTTAAACAAATTTCATTTAGGTTTCAAAGATCTTTACCGAACCCTTCTTCACGTATATCAGCACTTCTTCTTTCCTCTTTAGTGGATGATCCATATATGTTACTATCTCCTCATCCTCACTTCCTTCTAGTGGAGTGACTGTAATCCTAAACATACCTCCCTGATATCCTATAACCTTAACCACTCCCTTTCCTACTAATATCCAATTTTCATCATTGATTAGGTCTTTAGTAAACTTAACGTCTTCTGGTCTAATCCCTACTATAACTCTTTCACTTTTATAGCTCTTATCTAAAGGGAACTTCAGGTTGCCAACAATTACACCCTCTTTTGTTACTTTACCTTCTAGTTCATTTATTTCACCTATTAGGTTAGCCACTTCGATTGTTACAGGATTGTTGTAAACATCCTCTGGCCTACCTACCTGAACTAACTTTCCTTTCACTAGTACACCAACGTTATCAGCTATTGAGAATATATCAGCAGGGTCATGGCTAACAATAATTAGTGTTACACCTAGCTTCTCTTGCACATCCTTAACCAAAGCCCTAGCGCTATCCCTCATTCTGGCATCCAAATTACTGAAGGGCTCGTCTAAGAGTAACAATGACGGGTTTTTAACTAAAGCTCTTGCTAAGGCTACCCTTTGTTGTTGTCCACCTGACAGCTCTCTGGGATAATGGTCTAAGACGTGGCCTATATCCAAAATCTTTGCGATCTCCTCTACCCTTTTCCTTATTTCTTCTTTGCTTAACTTCATATTAGTTAATGGGAATGCTATGTTATCAAACGCCGTTAGGTTAGGATATAGTGCCCATGTCTGGAACACCATACCTATTTTCCTATCCTCAGGTGGTACAATTATCTTATTATTAGAGGCAACGAGTTTATCGTCAAAGTACAGCTCACCTTTTGTTGGGACTTCTAGACCAGCAATAATCCTCATGAATGTTGTTTTACCTGCACCACTAGGTCCTAGTATTCCAAACCTGGCACCGCTCTCAACAGTTAAGCTAACATCATCTAATGCTATTACATAACCGTTTCTCTTCTTAAAATATTTGGAGATGTTCTTTGCTATTATCTTTACCATTGTTACACCCCTTTCCCTCCGCCTCCTAAAGCAATAAGACCTCTAATAAAGTATCTTCCTAGAAATATAAATATTGCTAAAGGAATTATACTCGCTATTACAGCTGCGGCAAATGTTTCATTATATATAGTTCCATATCCTCCAGTATAGGATTCCACCGCAACCGGTATTAGTCTCATTCCTGGGGTTGTAACTAAGACTAGTGGTATGAAGAAGTTATTCCATGCTTCAATTATTATAAATATTAGTGTTGATATGAATCCAGGTAACGAGAGAGGTAATATTAGTTTCATAAATATCTTAAGATCTCCAGCTCCGTCCAATTTTGCTGCCTCAATTATACTTCTGGGAACTACTGAAATGAACATCGACATTAATAATGCACCTGTGGGTATGTAGAATATTAGCATTGCAAACATTATTCCTAAATAATTGTCTAATAGCCCCATGCTTACTACTAGCCTAGTTAACGGTATCAATGTCGCTTGATACGGAATAAAGGTCGCTAAAGTAATTAATGAGAAGAGAAAATCGCTAAGAGACGATAAGAACTTGCTAAAGGAGTATGTAAGAGTGTAAAAGAAGTAGGCACCCATAGCACCCAAGAATGTTGAAATTAGTGCTGTGGGAATTACGACTATAAGGCTATTTAATAGAGGTCTTTCTAACGCATTAAATACTATATGATACGCGCTTAGCGAAAAAGAAGTAGGAGGGACTAGAACAGGCGTTGATAGCACGGCTAAATTACTCTTAAATCCATTAATTAACATTGCATATACTGGAATTAGCCAAATAGCACTTATTACAACTAAAGCTAAATAATGGAGTGTAGCCCTAATAACTGGCCTCATCTTCTTATCCACCTCCTAATTATAACGAGTGCATAAGGCAGAATTACAATACTGGCTATTAAAGTTACTATAGTTGCTACAGCAGTGGCTTGAGAAAAGAACTCTACTGTAAAGAGGTAATACATATAGACTACAAGAGTTTGGAGGAATATATTTGTAGGACCACCTGAAAGGATATATGGTAGGCTAAATATCCTAAAGGAGAATAGGAAGAGCAATGCTGTGGATATTATAAAGGAGTTTAAGGAATTTGGAAGCAGAATTTTTCTAAGTATTTTAAAGGAGCCCGCCCCGTCAAGTTTAGCTGCCTCAATTATAGTTTTATCGATGTTCATAAATCCAGCTAAATAGAATAAAGTAGCAAGCCCTGAATATGCCCATATTGTCACTAAAATTAAGCTAGGAAACATTGTTGAAGTTGAGGAAAGCCAAGGGAATTTAGGTAAACCTATTTTGACTAAAACCCAATCTATACCTATGTCAATGTTATATAGCCATAACCAAATAAGAGCATCTACAGCCATAGATATTGCTAAAGGATATATTATAATTGATAGGAATACTGATCTTACCTTATTTGAAGATAGAAAATAAAGTAAAGATGCGAATAGAATACCCAAAACATTTCCCACTACTACTAGAGTGGCTGAAAGCTCTAATGAGTGCACTAATGAATTGACGAATTGAAACTGTTTCATAACAGACAAATAAGTCTGTAATCCTACAAAATACGGTTTAGGATTTAAGAGAGACCAGTTCATAAACGAGACTACGGCGTTCCATATAACTAAATATAGAAGGATTATGGTAAATGCCATCGTTGGAATTACTAGGATTATAGCGCTCTTCTTCATATGGTATTTTTTATAAAACTTATTGCTATTAAAGCTTTTCCACGATTCGCGTTCAATTTCAGGAAATACACAACGAACTATGAAACAATTTTAAAGAAAAATAAACAAACAAAAAATAGAAATAAAAATTTTATTATTATAGATGAATTAATTTGTTTAAGTAGTTTTTATTTAAAATATCTAATGCTAGCACTCCTCCAGCAAGAAGAGGTAAGATGAATAGAGTACTATTGGACGAGTTATTACTCTTTGGTTCATATGCTGCTGGATCCTTTACCCATGGTGGGTAGTAATCAGCGAATGGATGACCAGGAAATCCTAAATACCCTAAGCCTAACTTAGCTGCAGCAAGCCATTCACTTTCTTCTTCATGCATTGCTGATACTAATGTTGAGTTCCATGCTGGAAGTCCACCGACTCCGGCTTCTTGTAATGCAAGTAGTCCAGAGTCTATTTCTGCAAACACGTCATCAAATGTTCCACCATCAGATAACTGGTATACGAAGTCTTGAGGATTCTTAGAATCATTTATTAATTGCTGATAATCATACCATTGAGCTGGAGTGTTAAAGTAGTCAGTAGCATTCTTATAATATGTTACAGCCTTCCACTTGGTCCATACTTCTTGACCCTGATATGAGGACCAGAAGTGAGCTAACTCTAAAGCCTGCTGTTCTTGTGGACCAACAGGTATACCTATAGAGTCTATAACCAATGCATAATAGTTCTGAGTGCCTGGGAATGGGGATTCTATCAGGACTACGCTTGAGTTATTTATGTATTGAGGTAATGGTGGATATGCTGTAGTGTTTAGGAAGTCATATGCGTAATTCGTTAGCCAATTACCGTTAGCCTGGAACGCCACTTTGCCCTCTACTAACAGTGTTAATCCTTGTGTCCACGTCATTGACTGCCATCCTGGATAATCATAGGATGTGAAGTTAAGGAACCAGTAGTTTGTTTCATTTATTAATCTTTGTACTGTTGCGTTGCTGAAGTTAATGGTTCCATAAATCATTTCATTATATAGCTTAGGACCTGCAAGTGATAAGAAGATATCCTCCCACAAATTAAACTGATCCCAACCGCCATCAGCACCAGGTACCATCCATGGATAGACTCCATGTTGAGCCAATTGAACAGTATCATAAACTAGCGTACTGAAGTTACTTGGGAATGGTAAATTGTATTCTCTTAATAGCTTGACATTAACGTACAATAATGCTCCTCTGTGAACATTTACTGGGATAGATAGTAAGGTACCATTGAAGGCTCCTGCTTGTAAGACTTCGTAAACAGCATTATTAAATAATCCCCACTGTTGTGCATATGGCGTCATGTTCACAAAGGTTTTAATTCCGTTAGG